>NZ_SBKP01000009.1 GCF_004122115.1 Sphingobium fluviale | reverse complement strand
CGGCATCGCCGCCAGCGAGCAGTTGGTCGAGTAAATCAGCCGGAATCAACGGCTCCTTGCGTCGGGACATAGTGGGTCTCCTTCTTCCCCATTATACCCGCCCACACACGGAAATCCTGACAGTCCCCCTTGCAGGACGGGCACTCCCAAGCGCCAAATACCGTCCATTCACCCGTCATGCGCCTCAGACGGACCTTCCTTTCGTGAACGTCATAACACGCGGTGCAATAGGAGTTGTCATCACCTTCAAACCGATAGACTTCATCTACCGCGCTCGGCTTGTCGCTGTCACGCTGTGTCAACCGAGCTTTGAGTTCAGAGTTCTCATCACGAAGCCTAGCTAATTCCGCCTTAAGACTGGCGGCATCCAACTTTGCATCGGCTAGGTCGCTTGAAAGGTCAGCCAGAAGCATCTTGAAATTAGCATCGCCAACTTTCTTGGAAAGATCGCGCAACTTTACGACAATATCGATTGCGTTCTGTATTGCCTGAACTGCCTCAATCATTTCGGGCCTCCGTCAAAGCGCCTAATATCGTTGGTCGGTTGTCTTTGGTCATCTGGTCATGCCGCCCGTAGCACTATGAACGCAACAGGAAATGTCGGCGATTGTTGACGTGTTCGGACAGGCAGCACCATTGGACGTAAGCGCGTTTGTGTGCCCCCTATTCGCGACGCCATACTTCGGCGGCAATGCTTCTGAACTTGACAACGGACATGGCACCACGTTCGTTTCTTGATTTGCTACCGGGAGCGAGCAGCGCATCGATGACGGCAGTGCGGCTAGCCTCCCAAATGATCCAAGGCTGATAGGCAAGGTCCAGCATCACGAGGACAACAGCATCGAACTCACTGGCGACCTTGATCGATCCGACCCGCTGCCCTGTCAGGCGAACGGTGGGATCAAATAGCCGTGCCTTGATCTGTATCTTTCTCCCGTCGGGTGCAATGGCATCATAGCCGGGCGAGCGCGCAGCCAGTAGTGTCAGACCTAGGAGACGGGCCGCTTCAAATTCACCGACCTCTCCGGTGATACCGAGCGGCTTACGGGTCAGTCTGTAATACTCGACGGCGCAATCGCGCGCCTGATCGATGATCGGCGCGATATCGCTCAAAGCAACAGGTTGACCCATATCGTCATGTTCCTCACAGTCGTCGCTCAATTTTCCAATACCCCTTCATACTGCAAGTCATGACCAATCCCTCGTGTCCTCATGCGCCCGCAAAGCTATAGGACTTTTTCAGAAACTCAGGTCCGCAAAGTGATCTGTCGAGAACGGATTTCGTGCGAGTGGTTGCAAATATTTCAGGGTGGATGTCGTTCTATGTGACATGCACTTTGACGTCGTAGCCTAACGATCGAAGCGCTTTCGAAGTGCGCCCATTTCGAGGAGGGTATCTATCGGGCACGGCCCAACCAACCATCTCACCGATTGCACTGATACCCATGCCGTCGATCTTCCATGCAGGGTCAGCAATCGCCTCCCATAATCGCTGAGGAAGTTGGTCTGAACCACCTTCATAAAGGATGTGACTGAGAACACCCAGCACGTTTCTGCCATTCGCCGTAGTTTGCCCCCATATTGTTTCACAAAGGGCGTCGAGCTTTTCCGGTATCGTGTAAGGGCGGCCATCGGGCAGGTTGACCATGCGATTTCGGGCGCGACGGGCAAAATCCACCATTGCGTGCACCTTGCCCGCCACCAGTCTGAACTCGTCTTTCGTCAGATTGATAAGCCTGTCGGGAGCGAGGTAATTTGCCAGTTCTTTAGAAGTGGAATTGATTACGACATCCTCGCCCGGACTGTCGGATGGAGCCGATGGTAGTGACTTCCACCAAGTCAGCGCATCTTGCAACGCCGCTTCCCGACGCAACTTATTCTTCTCAAAATGCTGGGCGTAGTTCGCCCTTCTACCGTCGAACGTGCAATGATAATAATGGGCGTGAAGAAACTGGTCTGCTTGCGCCCCCGGCGATGCGCTGGGGTCTACCCAAGCGGGACGCGCTTCTGGCGCGCTTACACGATGCCCGATATCTCTTAAAACCTGTAGCGTCTCGTTCCACTCTGTAAGGAAACTATCTCGCTGCCTCTCGCTCGACTTTTTGCGGCTGGTTACGATAACGCCCTGCCAGTCATTTACTGCCGTGTGAGACCAGAAATCCTTCGCATCGACCTCGGCATGCGCGAGCTTTTTTGCTCGCTCCACCATCAGATTGCGCAGTTCGTCGGTTAGTGGCGACGCATGTTCATCAAGGCGGTCAAACATGTCGCGCAGGGCGGCCTCCTGCTCAGGGTCAATTTCTGCTTCTTCGATAAAGCAACCGGCTTCCACATTTTTATTCCATGCGCTGTAGGTGAGATTAGCCGATCCGATATAGACCCCGAAACCACGCCACCAGATCACCTTGGCATGATGATGTTTGACGAGTTTGCATATATAGTCTGGCGACCGAATACTCAGGAATTTGTCAAGAATTTCAATGGCCACCGGCACAGTATCGTCAAGCCGTCCCCAAAATTTGAGTGGTATCTCATTCTCGAAGCACCACCTCAAAAGCATGCCAGAATGATGGAGACCGGAGGCGTAAGCTACCGCCGCCCACACTTCTTCCGTAACCCTGTAGCCATCTCTGACAAGTTCGGCCTGCAATAGAATGTCGGCCAGATATTCTCCGTTAATGCCGCCCAGTATGAGTTTCACGCCCCCGTGTTCTCCATCCGCAACGTTGTCAACTAGGCCGTCTTCCACCCCATATAGCCATAATGCACCCCAGAACGAAGGCCCGCAATGTCCGTTCGGAGCCTATCCAATATTATTCTCCCACCCTCTTTCAGCAAGTGGGCACGGATTTCGTCCTAAAAATCTTGTCGGTTATGCGTGTAGACAATATTCGGCTTATATCGCCAAGAGAATGCTCCAAAATGCCGGTTTTTACTCCAGACCAAATTGTCGAGCTGATCGAAACCGCCGGAACGGTAGAGGGGCGCGCTCAATCGCTCATACAAAGCTACATGTCTCGTAAATATAATTCTGCCACGGCAGAGGAATATTCAATCAACGGGTTTTGTAGACGCTTGGGCACCCTTAGACATTGCATCAAAACGATCTATGAAGTTTTGCCGCCAGATTTCGCAGGATTGCCCGATAGGACGCTTATAGATACAATCACAATCCATGTTCAGGCATTTGTATTCAACGTTTTCGGCGCATTAGATAACCTAGCTTTTGTTTGGGTTCACGAGCGCAACGTAGTTGGTTCAAATAATCGTCCGCTACCTAATGGGAGGATCGGGCTAACGGCTGATAAGGACCACGTCCGACAATCATTTCCGCCTGAGTTTCAACAACTATTACGAGATAGCGATGAGTGGTTTGGATATTTGGAAGCATTTCGCCATTCATTAGGACATCGTATTCCTCTTTATATACCACCGTTCACTATCCCGCCGGAAAAGATCGAGGAATATCAAAAACTTGAACATGAAGCTCACGTGGCACTGATGCGATATGACTTTGAGGGGCATACGAGGTTGCAACGTGAGCGCGATAGCTTGTGCTCGTTTCGCCCTTGGATGCAGCATTCGCTCAATACTGATCGACCGCCCATAGTTTTTCACGCTCAGGTGTTAGCGGACTTTGCCACTGTGGAGTTGCTCGGTCAGCGAATGCTCGGCGCGCTAGATGGAACGACTTAGAAGAATTGTCGATAAAGTCATGGCTAATATATTGTCGTGTCTGGTCAGTCCGCTTTAAGCCGACAATCGCCAAAGCCAGTCATGATTACCCTATCAAAATATGCGATTTTGGTGCGCTTCCAGCCAGTGCGTTCATGTTCGTTGGACTGCTCCCTTTGTCAGCGCACATTTTCAGCTTGCGTTGCGTGACTGAACACGCAATCTCAGCTCGCTCCTCGTGAAAGCCGGGGAGTGGGGCATGGAAACCCCTCTCATCAAGCTCGGTCACCGAAATTCGGAGGCCGGGTGGCATGCGCGCATGTCCAGCCGGTCCGCCGGTAAAGGCGCATGCGCCTATGATGAGTAGGTTTCCAACATCCGGCTTTGGCCGTCGCCCCAAGTGGACATAGGTGCGACGAGAAAGCCGAGGGCCAGCGTCGCCATTTGGGGGTGACGCAGTGACGAAGACATATCGACCTTTCCTTCGCGGCTGGACTGCACTGGTTCTTGCCATGGCACCGCTTGCCATCGCATCGCCTGCATGGGCCAAGAAGGAGCCGATAGTAGCCGACAGTTATGGTCCGCCCCCAGATTGGAAACGCTACAAGGAGCTTGGCGAGGCAGCGGTGCGAGCGCGCCTTATCGATCCGTCCTCAGCGCAATTCAAATGGCCCTACGGATATAAACAGCGCGGCTTCACGCCCTTCATGCACAAAAGGGTGTATGGCTATTCCACCTGCGGCATCGTCAACAGCAAGAACAGCTTTGGCGGCTATGTCGGCGACACGCTGTTTGCCATCGTCATAGATTACGATCAGGTGCTCTATGTCGAGCTGGGCAAAGCCACTGGCTATGACATGGTTTCGGACGCTTGCCGCCACGGCATGTTCCCAGCCGCACCTAGCGACAATGCACCGGCCAGCGCAGCTCCTTTGGGTCTCAGCCTCACCATGATGCCGGATGGTGCCTATATTAACAATGTTACGGACGGCAGTTCCGGTGCAAAAGCAGGCATCCAGTCCGGCATGGTCATAACGCGCATCAACGGCATCGCCATCAAGGGCATGCCTGCCTCCGCGATAGAGCAGATGCTTGCCGGGGCGAATGGCCCCATTAACCTCGACATGATCGGCGGTAAGACCATCACGGTGCCTGCGCAATGAGCCTCGCCATCATCGATGCCGATGCAGACATCCGCCTTGTCCACCGCATACCGCATGGTGAGGCCCGCCGCGAGGCCGATCTCCGCGATCTGATTGCCGCTCACCCCGCACTGCTGCCCGTGCATGACATCGATCCCAGCTACGGCACCGTGGCAACCGTTACCATCGAACTCAGCATTCCCGGCGTGGGCTTTGTTGACGTGCTGCTGATCGACGAGAACGGACGGCTCATTGTCGTAGAATGTAAGCTATGGCGCAATCCGCAGGCGCGCCGGGAGGTGGTGGGGCAGATATTGGATTATGCCCGCGAACTGAGCCGCTACGGCTATGAAGACCTCCAGCGGCAGGTATCCATTGCCACGAAGCGGCAAGGCAACGTGCTATACGATCTGGCCCGTAAAGCTGGCAGCATATTATCTGAGGCCGATTTCGTGGATCGGGTCTCGCGTGATCTGGCGGCTGGTCGCTTCCTGTTGCTTGTGGTCGGCGACGGCATCGCAGAGGGGACACAGCGCATCGGTGAATATCTGCGCGATCAACCGGGGCTGGCCTTCTCGTTTGGGCTGGTCGAGTTCGCCGAATATCGCTGTGCCGATCAGACGATTGTCCATCCCCGCATATTGGCGCAGACGGTGACAGTCGAGCGACATGTGATCCGCAGCGAGGTGCCGGGCATCACTATCGACGCCGTCATGCCGGTAGAACGCATTGCGACCATTGCCAGTTCGCGTGGCCCATCTGACACAGGAGCGGCTTGGAAGAAGTTTTCCGAACGCCTCATCGCCGAGATGCGTTTTGACGATCCCGGTCAGCCGCAGGCCCGTAATGGTGGCGTCGGCTGGGTGCGTGTTCCCCTGCCCGCCAATCTCTACGTCAATGTATATCGGAGCAGCAGCGAAGGAGGCTTGGGCGCGCAGATACGTTTTTCCAGCTCTGAAGGTGCAGCGATATACTCGGAACTGCGCGCTGGTGAGCAATCCATAGCAGAAGAGTTCATCTCGGCTGGGCTGGATGCACCGCAATGGCGCGATGACGATGTGGCCAGTGTGAGCTTAACCCATCGCTCGCCTCAACCGTGGGACGAGGCGTCCGAGGCAGCACAGCGCGAATGGATGGCGAAGGCCGCTAATCAGTTCGTCAACAGTTTCCGGCCCCGGTTGCAGCGCCTCGCCTGATCCAATTTGCAACATGTTGCAGGTGGAGGATCACCTCCGCCTGCGTCGGTGTGACCGTTGTGGCAGCTGGTCTACGATTGCTTCCCCGATAGAAGACCGCCCTTTTGATCCCCTCGCCTTTGGCCACGAAGGCATACGCAGGCGACCATGTAGAAAGCATACATGAATGCGGGCCTCAGCAAGCATCGCCCGCAATTGCCAAATCTCTGGCCGAAGCTGAGCATTGTGCGACGAGATTGCCTTACCCGCTTCCGTTTGAGGTCCGGTCGAGTGCAACCATGGCTGCGTCTGCCTGATGATCTGGGCCTGTCGCGCCCTACGCTCAGGTGTCCATGCGCTCTTCGTTCCCATCTTTCCGTGTCCTGTTCAGTTCGTTTATGGCTTTAATGTCCATTCGAGAACATAATTAGCTGTCATCCGAAAGGCTGGGAGGCCGGGGCGGTAATACAAAACCCAGCACGCGATATCGTTCTATCGCCCTTACCAGCCCATCAATCGGATAGTCATCGTTACCGTAGCCTGCACCCTCATCTGCGGGCTTGTGCCCTGTAAGCGCATAATGATCTTCCATAGGGATGCCACAGCGGCGGCAATTATCTTTGAAAAAATGCCGAAAGGAATGAAAAGTCAGTCGCTTATCCAGTATCTCGCATTTAAACCTGAGGTATCGCCCGAACCATTTCGTATAGGTATGAGTTACACTACCTTGCTTGGGCATAGGAAGATCATGGAATAGTCGAATTTGGCCTTTGCGCCTTGCCTCGTTTACAAATTGCATGAAACCGAGCTTTATCAGGTCGCGGTGCATGGGGATGCGGCGACGGCTAAATGCGTTTTTCATACGCTTTCCCTCACCACCATCACTTCTAAACCAAATCACCGTAGTGCTTTGCTCCGTGTCATCCTCGCCCACATATGCTTCTTCCTCAATATCCGAGACATGCAACTGGCCCAATTCATTAAGCCGTCCACCTGTATACAATGAAAGGATAGGCAGCCAGTAAGCCGCTTCACCCCGCCCAGCTTCGGGACGGACATTTTTCGTGTGCACGGGACCAGAAAAAAACTTGGTAAGATCGGCTACCGAGAAGGGAACACGGGGCTTTGGCACATTCTTTGGGATTGCCACGCGAATGCCCGAACACGGATTTTCGGATATCAAACGATTGTTCTTAGCCGCACTGAATAGTGCTTGCATCATGTTCAATTTGTCAGCCTTAGTCTTGGGCGACAAATTTGTCTGCATCAAATGGACCTTGTAGGCTTGAATTTGGTCAGGCCCGATCTGCATAGCACCGAGATCGCCGACAACCTGCTTGAAGTCATTCACGACCGACTTCATTTTTGAGATGGACTTTGGTGCCCTATCCCCGTCTTTTTCCCATAAGTCGATTAGTTCTGCTAGCTTTGGCCCCTGATTTGCCACCTTCAAGACTTCATTTACTTTGGCGTCATCAAAAGCCGGATTGTATATCACTTCCTGCTTACCGCCTAAACGGTCAGCCTGACGGCGATGATGTTCCAAACAGGCTGAGTGAACCGCTTCGCTTAAAAGGAAAAATTTCTTCCCCGCGCCTTCAGTCGTTACGCCAGCGAGATTAGCTGCACCACGTGCGATGGCCTGAATAGCGGGGTCTTCCGGCCCCCCAGAACTTAATATCTCATACAATTCGCGAGCATTCTCTTCCTTGCGCCTGAGACGTTCGGTCTCGGAGATTGGGTCAAAGACCTCCTCCTCTAGCACAGCAAAATAGCGCCGGGCTATCGCTTTGATCTCCGCATCGGAGAGGTCTCCTAGAAACGTCCTATTCCTAAGCTTCCGCTCAGCATCCAAAAACTGGGCATCAGTATTTACACGCCAGATGGCGGCATCCCGCTTTGCATCAGCATAGGAAATGTCCCCAAAGGATTTCACTATCTCTCGGTGACCAACAATTTCTCGCAGCCGCAGAGGCACGCCTCGGCGATATTCCCAACTGTTTCCGCGCCTTCTTAGGCCAAGGCCACGCACCAACTCATCTCCGCCTTTTGTATCAGGCTTTTGTATCAAGTCGTGATCTGAAACATTGGACATCCGCCACCTATGGCAGAATTTCGTCCTTTTTGCAAGAAATGGCGGAGAGGGTGGGATTCGAACCCACGTTACGGTTGCCCGTAAACCGCATTTCGAGTGCGGCGCATTCGACCACTCTGCCACCTCTCCGGGCCGGGGCGGGCGTGGAAGGAGCGAAAACGCGCCCTCGTCCGCCGGTTCCGCCAACATCCATAGCGGGTCGAGCGGCGGCACTTAACCGAGCGCAGGGGTTTTGCCAAGCGCCGCGCGGCACTTTTTCTTGAGGTATGAGCCGGGTTACGCCTTCCGCGCGCAAAATTTCTTGTATGCGGGGCATCAGTCCCTACATTGTTGGCATGGACCGGACATTCCCCCAGTTTGCAACAGGCGCGCCCCGCCCCGTTCCCGCCCCCAATGTCGCCCACGCCCGCTTCAGCATCGGCGATGTGGTGCAGCACAAGCTGTTCGGCTTTCGCGGCGTGGTGTTCGATATCGATCCCGTGTTCGCCAACAGCGACGAGTGGTATGAGGCGATCCCCGAAGAGATGCGCCCGGCGAAGGACCAGCCCTTCTATCACCTGCTCGCGGAAAACAGCGAGGGTAGCTATATCGCCTATGTCAGCCAGCAGAACCTGGTCGTGGATGACAGCGACGAGCCGGTGGAACACCCCGCGATCGCCGGTCTCTTTGGCGGCTATCAGGATGGCAAATACGCGCTGCGCCCGCTCTACCGGCATTAGGGCAACGCCCGCTTAAAAAGGATGACATCGCCACCTCTCGCGCTTAAAGGCACGAGCCGTGAGCCTGCTCCGCGCCCTGATTCGCGACCATCGCGCCATCGCCCTGCTGCTGCTGGCGTGTGCGCTTGCCGTGAAGGCATTGATCCCGCAGGGCTATATGGCGGGCGGCGGGCAGAAGTTTCTCTCGGTCCAGCTCTGCCTTGATGGCATCACTCACAAGAACATCGCCATCGCGGTGCCCATGAACGGCGAGCACGCGCCTGAAAAAGCGCCGACGGATGAGCCTTGCGCCTTCACCGCGCTTTCCATGGCGGCGCTTTCGGGCGCGGGCGCGCCGCTTCTCGCGCTGGCGCTGCTCTTCATCCTCGCGGCCGGGTTCGCCCCGCGCACCCTAACGCTCCGGGGCCAAACGCCCCATCTGCGCCCGCCGCTGCGCGGGCCGCCGCGCGCCGCCTGAACCCATAGCCACGCCACGCCGACGGACCAGCGCATATCCGCGCGCCGCCGAGCGATCTGCCCTATTGTTCAGGATCGTTTCTCATGAAGACCTCTTATGCCGCCCTCGCGGTTGCCCTTTGCCTGTCCACCCCCGCTTTTGCCGATGACGCACCAGCAGACGCGCCCGACGCCATCCTCGTCGTCGGGCAGCGCGATGCCCCGATAGAGATCGCCCCGCGCGGCCTCGCCGTCTCGCTGGGCGAGGAGCAGTTCAGCGCCATCAACGCCTTCAACACCGAAGACCTGATGAAATACGCGCCCAATTTCTTCGTGCGCAAACGCTATTCGGGAGACAGCAACGGCGTCCCCGGCTTTCGCGGCACCCACTCGACGCAAAGTGCACGCACGCTGGTGATGGTCGATGGGTTCGTCGTATCGAACTTCCTCGGCAATTCCTTTGGCTTCTCGCCCAAATGGGGCGTGGTCGGCCCCGGCGAGGTGCAACAGTTTGACATCGTCTACGGCCCCTATTCCTCCCGCTATGTCGGCAATTCGATGGGCGGCATCGTCAACATCACCACGCGCAGCCCCAAGGAAACGGAGGCCTTCGCAAAGGTGCAGGGCATGGTCCAGCCCTACAGGCAGTTCAGCACCGATGACAGCTATTGGGGCGGCTCGGCAGAAGCGGGCTTTGGCCTGAAACAGAAGGACGGGCCATGGTCGCTCCGCGTGACGGCGCGCTATTTCAGGAACGAGGGCCAACCGATGAGCTTTTATGGGCTGACGCCCGGCGGCGCGGGGACCACGCCCGTGACCGGCGCCATCGTCGACCCCAAGCAGCTTGAGGCCATTGCAGCGGGATCGGCTATTCCCAACTCGCCCGGCACACCCACCAGCCCGGTCTTCGCAGCGCAATCGCCCGCGCTCATCACCCAGAAACAGGGCAAGATCAAAATCAGTTACGACGATGGCGCGATCACGGGCCAGCTGCTCTTCGCTTGGTGGAACAACAAGGACGATCAGCACGCACCCGATTGCTATCTGCGCGACACGGCAGGCAATGCGGTGTGCGAGGGCGCGGTCAGGATCGGCAGCACCAACTACACCGCATCAGGCGCCAACTGGTCGATCACCAAACGCGACGAGTTTCTGCTGGGCGCCAAGATCGGCGCGGAGCTGGGCAACGGCTGGGAGGCGCGCGCCGCGCTCTCCACCTATCAGATCGTGACCAGCAAAGGCTTCACCTCCAACGGCTACATCGCAGGGCGCGACAACAAAGCCGGACGTCTGGCCGAAGCTGGCCCGACCGGCTGGTGGACCGCCGATGTTGCGATAGAGCGGAAAGGAGCCGCGCATGAGGTCGCGCTCGGCAGCACGGCGAGCTTCTATCGCACCGACACGCGCAACTATAGCTTAGGCAACTGGCGCAGCAGGGCAAGCATCACTGCGCTGACAACCGAAACCTATGGCAAAACCCGCATCCTCTCCGCATGGGCAGAAGATGTGTGGCACATCACGCCGGATGCACAGATAACAGCGGGTCTGCGCTATGATGACTGGCGCGCTTATGATGGCGGGCTGCTAACGCCCTCGCTCAACTATCAGTATGCGTCACGTCACGATACCGCGCTCAGCCCCACCCTCTCCGGCCAGATCGACCTTGATGGCACGGTGCTGCAACTCAGCCTCGCCTTGGCGACCCGCTTCCCCACCGTAGGCGAGCTATATCAGGGCAGCCTCGACAGCCTCGGCAATTTCGATCCCAACAGCTTTGACATCAATCTGAAACCGGAGAAAAGCAGGGACGCCAATCTGCTGGTGCGGCGCGATCTGGGTCCGGTCACGCTCACCGGCTCGGTCTTTTACCAGCGGGTGAAGGATACGATCTTTTCCTTCTCCGGCTTCAACCAGAATAATGTGATCCGCTCTGGCTTCAAGAATATCGACCGCACCCGCCAATGGGGCGTGGAGGCGATTGCCGAGACGAAGGACTGGCCGCTTCCGGGTATGGATATCGAAGCGAATGTGGCGTGGATTGACAGCAAAACACTGCGTAATCGCGCAAATAGTGCGGCGGAAGGCGTCCAATTCCCGCGTATTCCGCGCTGGCGCATCAACGCGAATCTGCGCTATTCGGTGAGCGATACCGTGCAAACCGCGCTCGGCATGCGCTATGCCAGCCGCCCGAATACCGACCTGTTCGGCCTCCAGCGGGGCGATACATTTGGATATACCTCAGAGCTGTTTGCGCTGGATGCGCGCGTAAACTGGGATATTTCCGCGCATTTCCGCCTGTCTGCGGGCGTGGACAATATTTCCAACAACCGCGCCTGGGTCTTCCACCCCTATCCCCAGCGCACCTTCCTGTTGGAAATGGGTTGGAGGCTGTAATCATGGAAAAAGCCATGGAAACCGCGCTCTACCGCACCATCTGGCGCTGGCATTTCTACGCCGGGCTGTTCGTCATGCCGATGGTGCTCATCCTCTCGCTCACGGGCGCGTTATATCTGTTCAAGCCGCAGATCGAACGCTGGGAGGAGCGCGGTTTTCAGGGCTTTTCCGTGGCGGCGGCGGTCACTCCCTCGGTACAGCGCGATGCAGCGCTCGCGGCCTTTCCGGGCGCCGCCTTCCACAGCTATCGCCTGCCGGAGCGCAGCGGCGACGCCGCACTGATCCACATCGCTCTGCCCGGCAACAAGGGCATGCGCGACGTATTTGTCTCGCCGCAGGGCGACGTGCTAGGCTCGATCGACCCGGAATGGCGGATCATGCAGATCGCCCATGATATTCACGGGCAACTGCTGCTCGGCCCGCGCGGGAGCTGGCTGGTCGAGCTGGCGGCGAGCTGGGCCATCGTGATGATCGCAACCGGGCTGTATCTCTGGTGGCCGCGCGGGCGGGGCGCTGCTGGCGTGTTGTGGCCGCGCCTCAAGCAGGGAGGGCGCGTCCTCTGGCGGGATCTGCACGCCGTCACGGGTTTCTGGGTATCCAGCCTCGCGCTTGTGCTGCTCGTGACCGGGCTGCCATGGGCGGGCGTATGGGGCAGCAGCTTCAAGGCGGTGCGTGAACAGATGGGCTGGGTGAAAGGCGCGCAGGATTGGACGATTGGCGGTCGCGCACCCGATGCGGGCAACGCCAACGAACATGCGCTGCATGCCGAGCACGACCACAAAGCGATGACTGCGGGCGCCCTTCACCTCCACGCACATCATACGCCAGACCGGCTGGACGCCATCGTCGCAAAGGCACGCAATGAAAACCTGGCCTTTCCGGTCATCATATCACCGCCCGGAGCTCCGCAACGCTTTGGCGCGAAGTCCAGCCTCATGTGGACCGTGCGCTCAGACAGCCAGAACAGGCCACAACGCCAGACTATCCGCTATGATGCGGATACATCGCAGGAAGTCAGCCGTGAAACATTTGCCGACAAGCATGTGATAGACCGCGTGGTGGGCTATGGCATCGCCTGGCACGAGGGAGCGCTGTTTGGATGGGTGAACCAGTTGATCGGCTTGGCTACCGCGCTCGCCCTGGTGATGCTCAGCATCACCGGCTTCATCCAGTGGCGGCGGCGCAAGCCAGAAGGTGGCTTGGGGGCCCCGCCCGCACCTCGCACCCCGGCGCACAGCAAAGGAATATTAGCGATCGGGACATTCTTTTTCTTCACTCTGCCTCTGTTCGCGCTCTCGCTGGTGGCGATGTGGCTGGCAGACCGGGCAGGCCGGAGGATATTAGCGCGCTAGACCGTTTTCAAGATGAGCGTAGAACACTCATCGGCTCGGAAAACGGTCTAGCCAATCTCCGCCGACAATCTCCTCCAGCCCCTCAACCGGGCGCGCATAGACATAAGTCCATGCGCGCATCGCTCCGCCCTCGCAGATAATCTCGATCAGTTCCCGCCGATACTCATGCGGCTCCGGGAAATCGGGCGTACATTCCTCGTAAGCATCAAGCCACGCGAACGTCGCCTCCGGCTGCGCCATCCGCACCACATCACCTGTAACTTTGTCTGCCAGTTCCGGGTCGGCCACTAACGCCGGATACCACCCAACCTTATACAGCTGCCCTCGTGCCGCGCCCACTCCCAGCCACATGCTTTCGCGATGCAGCCGCCATGCCTCCGCCGTATTACAGCCACGCCGTAACGTTCCATAGACGAACAGCACATCAGAGCTGCTCATGCGCGCCCTTTAAAAGAACAAAAAAAGAACATATGCTTGTGCGCCATCATGAGTCGTATCCCATATGCCCCTGCCTTATCCTCCATCGCCGCTCAAATGGCTGTATATCGATTTCAACAGCTATTTCGCCAGCGTAGAGCAGCAGGAGCAGCCGCACTTGCGTGGGCGGCCGGTTGTCGTTGTGCCAGTGGAGACAGACAGCACCTGTGCGATCGCTGCCAGCTATGAGGCAAAGGCCTTCGGCATTCGCACTGGCACACCGGTCTGGGAAGCGAAACGATTGTGTCGCAGCCTGGCCTGCGTACTGGCGCGGCATGAGCTATATGTTGACTATCATCACCGCGCGATTGACGAGATCAGCCGCCACATCCCTGTAAGCGATGTGTGTTCAATTGACGAGATGGCGGCCCGCCTGCTCCGCAACGAAGCGCAACCGGAGGTAGCCCGCGCTATCGCGCTTTCGATCAAGGCTGGTCTTGCCGCCACTCTGGGGCCTTGGGTCCGCTGCTCCATCGGTATCGCACCCAACCGGTATCTGGCCAAGGTAGCGACCGACCTCGAAAAACCCGACGGCCTCACCATCCTGATGCCGGACGAGATGGAGCACCGCCTGATCGCGGAGCTGAAACCGCGTGATCTGCCCGGAATTGGCCGCAATATGGAAAGGCGGCTATGGTTGAAGGGTGTTTGTACCATGGCCGACCTGATGGCGCTGGACCGACGGCGGATGCGGCTGCTATGGGGCAGCATCTGGGGCGAGCGCATGTGGTATCTGCTACGCGGGCATGACTTGCCGGAGATCGAGACGCAGCGCCGCTCTATCGGCCACAGTCATGTACTCGGCCCTGCATTGCGTCCACCAAACGAGGCCATCAACGTCGCGCGCCGCTTGACGATGAAGGCCGCCGCCCGGCTAAGACGCATGGGATATACTGCACGGCTGTTCGGCTTTTCGGCACGGCTGGAGGATGGACGCAGGCTGCGGGGCGAGATGCGCTGCCGTCCTACGCAGGACAGCCCCACTTTCCTCGCCATGCTTTTGTCCATCTGGAACCAGACAATCGCAGAGCAACGTGGAATTGCGATCAAGAAGATATCCGTCATATTGCTGGGGCTGGAGCCAGAGGGGGCCACGCAACTATCCCTGTTTGAGGATAGGGAGGACGAAGCGAAGGTTGCCGTTACCCGCCCGTCGCGCGACCTGCGCCTTTCCCGCGCGCTGGACCGGCTCAACCACAAATTCGGCCGCGATACAGTATTGATTGGCATGCTGCCCAGCGCCGGTCGCGGCTTCTCCGGCACCAAAATAGCATTTACCCGCATCCCGGATCGCGAAGAGTTTCTGGAATAGCCCGATTCACCCGGATCACCCTTCTCCATCCTACAATGGAGAAACAGCTTTCAGCTATCCGGGAGACACATCTTGCAAACACTTGTTATACTGGCATCCGCCGTTTCCATGACAATGGCCGTCGCAACGAGCCATGCGCCGCACTGGGGTTATGAAGGCAAGGAGGGACCGGAGCATTGGGGCGCCCTCGCGTCCGAATATGCGACTTGCTCCTTGGGCAAGGCGCAATCCCCAATAGACCACGCGGCGTTTGACCCGAAACAGACTGTTACCGTGAAAGCGAATTACCATGCCGGGCCGGTTTCCCTGCTCCACAATGGACATACGATACAGGCAAACTTCGCGCCCGGTTCAACCCTTGTCAGCGGCACACATAGCTACAATCTGGTGCAGGTGCATTTCCATACGCCATCGGAAGAGGCGTTTAACGGCAAACATTACCCCATGGTCGCGCATTTCGTGCATAAGGACATTGACGGAAAGCTGGCCGTACTGGGCGTGATGTTCGAGGAGGGTAACGCTCATGACGAGCTGGGGAAGCTGATCGCCGCCGCGCCAAAAGCTTATACGCCAGAGGGCAACTATAAAATCACCCAGATCGATCCGTCGGCCCTGCTGCCGCAAGACCTGCATGTGTTTCGCTACACTGGCTCACTCACCACACCACCCTGCACAGAGGGAGTGACCTGGCATGTGCTGGTCAAGCCAGTTCACGCCAGCAAAGAGCAGATCGGCGCCCTGCACACAGTCATGGGCCACAATGCCAGGCCGGTGCAGCCTCTCAACGGACGGCACCTTATAGCAGAATGACCAGCGAGCCCGCGCGGCAGCGTACTCCCATTCAGGAAGTTACGCCGCCTTGGCGCGGCTCGCCTTTTTGCGCTCGTGCGGATCGAGGTGGCGTTTGCGGATGCGGATGGACTTGGGCGTCACCTCCACCATCTCATCCTCGTCAATATAGGCAATCGCCTGCTCCAGCGTCATCCGCCGGGGCGGGGTGAGGCGGATCGCGTCATCCTTGCCGGTCGAGCGGAAGTTGGTGAGCTGCTTCGACTTCATCGGGTTGACTTCGAGATCTTCGGGCTTGGCATTCTCGCCGATGATCATGCCCTCATAGAGCGGTTCGCCGGGCGAGACGAAGAGGATGCCGCGCTCTTCCAACGGGCCGAGGGCATAGGCCACCGCCTCGCCTGCGCCGTTGGAGATCAGCACGCCGTTCTTGCGGCCCTCGATCGTGCCCTTGTACGGGCCATATTTCTCGAACAGGCGGTTCATGATGCCGGTTCCACGGGTGTCGCTGAGGAACTCGCCGTGATAGCCGATCATCCCGCGAGACGGCGCAGAGAAGATGATGCGCGTCTTGCCACCGCCCGATGGACGCATGTCCGTCATCTCGGCCTTGCGGATCGCCATTTTCTCGACGACGGTGCCGGCGTGCTCGTCATCCACGTCGATGATGACGGTTTCATATGGCTCTTCGCGACCGTTCTCGCCATCGCGGAATAAAACGCGCGGGCGGGAGATGCCCAGCTCGAAGCCTTCGCGGCGCATCGTCTCGATCAGCACGCCAAGCTGAAGTTCGCCACGCCCGGCGACCTCGAAGCTGTCCTTGTCTTCTGCTTCCGTCACCTTGATCGCCACGTTGCTTTCGCCTTCGCGGAACAGGCGGTCGCGGATCATCCGGCTCGTCACTTTGTCGCCCTCGCGGCCCGCCATCGGCGAATCGTTCACGGCAAAGCGCATGGAGAGCGTCGGCGGATCGATCGGCTGCGCCTGGATCGGCACCGAAACAGACGTATCGGCAATGGTGTTGGACACCGTAGCGACCGCAAGCCCCGCAAGCGAAATAATGTCACCCGCCTGAGCAGAGTCGACGGGAACGCGCTCTAGCCCGCGATACGACATGATCTTCGATGCACGACCAGTCTCAATCACCTTACCATCCATATCGAGCGCATGGATCGGCTGATTGACCTTCAGTGTGCCCGATGTCACGCGGCCTGTCAGCACACGGCCAAGGAAGTTGTCACGATCCAGCAGCGTCACAAGGAAGGTGAATGGTGCATCGACATCCAGCGCTGGCGGCGGCACATGCTCGACAATCTTCTCGAACAGCGGGATCAAAGTGCCTTCGCGCCGATCCGGGTCGGTGCTGGCATAGCCATTGCGGCCTGATGCATAAAGCACAGGGAAATCAAGCTGCTCGTCGGTCGCGTCCAGAGACACGAACAGATCGAACACCTCATCCAGCACTTCCTGAATACGCTCGTCCGGCCGGTCGACCTTGTTGACGACGACGATCGGACGCAGCCCCAGCGCAAGCGCCTTGCCGGTTACAAACTTCGTCTGCGGCATCGCGCCTTCAGAGCTGTCAACCAGCAGGATCACGCCATCGACCATCGAGAGGATGCGCTCCACTTCGCCACCGAAGTCGGCGTGGCCCGGCGTATCGACGATATTGATACGCACCGGATCGCCGCCACCCGGAGGCGCCCACTCTACCGAAGTCGGCTTGGCGAGAATCGTGATGCCACGCTCTTTTTCAAGATCGTTCGAATCCATCGCCCGTTCTTCCACGCGCTGATTGTCGCGAAACGTGCCGGACTGGCGGAACAACTGGTCAACAAGGGTAGTCTTGCCGTGATCAACGTGCGCGATAATGGCAACGTTCCGAAGAGCGTTGGGGCGGATGCTCATAAGTGTCTGCTCGTTTTTAGAGGGGATGCTTTGGGCGCGGCCCCTAGCCTATTTTGCGGTGCAGCGCAACCGCAGCTATTGCAACCGGCTGATAGCCTGCTCGGCCGCCTCCGCAGCGCGGCGCGCAGCAAGGAGCAGGTTAGACTGAAAATCGCCCGCACTCGCCCCGTTGGCGTCGTCCGTCGTCGCCTTAATCGCCGCCCATGGCAGGCCGAGTTGCTGCGCCACCTGCGCCAGCGCGCCGGTCTCCATATCGACAAGATCGCCGCTCAGGCCGTCGCGCAAACGAAGGCTGTGATCCGGGCACTCGACAAAGCTGTCGCCTGTTACGATCCGCGCCTGCGGCAGGCCAACATCCGGCAGTGGACAAGCACGAAACGCCTCGACCCGCGCAACACCGATCGGCCAGCTTCCCGCCGTAAAATGGGCAAATCCCTCTGGTCGCTGCGCGCCATAATCGCCCTGCACCGCCTCATGGATGGCAAAACAGTCGCCCGCGATGGCGGAGAGCTTGCCAGCCGTACCGATGATCATCAACAACTCGGCATGATGCAGGCCTGCCAGCAGCGTCGCCGCAATCGCGGCATTGACCTTCCCGACGCCGCAACAGGTGATTGCGATCTCGTGCGCGCTATGCCTCACGAACCGCACAGACAGATGCCCATGCTGCTCCAGCCGGTCATGCTGCCCCGGCAGAAACGCTTCCGCCTCCTGCTCCACCCCAGCGATCAGCGCGATCCGCACAGCTTAGTGCCCCGGAAAGACGAGCAGAGCGCCGCTCGCCACGCCCGCGTCTGCCAGCCGCGCTGCGCCACCCAGATCGGGCAGGTCCACGAGGAACCGCGCTTGGCTGACTACCGCGCCCTCGCCCCGCAATAGCTTTACGCCCGCAAGCGCCGTCCCTCCGGTCGCGATCAGATCATCGACAAGCAGCACCCGCGCACCCGGCGAAACCGCACCGACATGCATCTCGATCCTGTCAGTGCCATATTCCAGTACATAATCGACGCCGATGGCGGCACCGGGCAGCTTGCCAGCCTTGCGCAGCATGATCTTGCCCTTGGCCAGCGCATAAGACAGAGCCGAGGCAACGATGAAGCCACGCGCCTCGATCCCGGCGATCAGATCGACCGCGTCAGGATCGAACGTGTCGATCAGCCGGTCAATTGCCGCACGAAAGCCTTTGCCGTCGAGCAAAAGGGTCGAAACATCACGAAAGAATATGCCCGGCTTGGGGAAATCCGGGATCGTGCGCACCAGCGCGGCGAGATCAGCATTGTCGTGAACTTCTGTCAGCATGTGCCCCCCGGTCAGAATGACGATCCATCCTTGCGTGTAAAGCCCGTGGCGCCGGAATATTGCATATCGATGTCAGGATAATGGCATGCCCCTTTGGGCGGCCTGCCGATGGCGACGAAAACGCAGTCCTGCGCGCTTTCGTTGACGATATGATGGCCGTTGCCATCATTCTTCGGAAATACGGCAACATCACCGGGGGCTAGCGGTGTGCGGCCCGCATCATCGATCAACACCGCCTCGCCAGCAAGCATGACGACCAGTTCATCCTCGTCTTCATGCCAGTGCCGTTGTGACGACGCCGCGCCGGGTTTGAGCGTCACATGGCTGGCACCAAAATCGGTGAAGCCAAACAGCGGAGCCAACCGCCGCACCCAGCGCCCCTCGACCAGTTTCGCATAATCGGCCGGATAGCCGGTTGTGTTTGTGGCTGCGATCGCATCAAGGTCTATCTTCGGCATGGGCATCTCCCCGATCTGGCGCTGGCGCTCATCATTCGCTATCGCAGGGTCATGCCTATGTCCAATCCCGATATGACCGACCCGCTTCCACTCGCCCAGCGGCTGATCGCCTGCCCCTCCGTCACGCCCGCCACTGGTGCGGTGTTTGAAGCGCTGGAGGCGATGCTGGCACCGCTGGGTTTCACGGTCGACCGCTGGATAACGGGCGATAAGCCTGACGGCCCGGTGGAAAACCTCATCGCCCTGCGCGCGAACGGGCCGGGCATGCATTTCGCGTTCGCCGGGCACCTCGATGTCGTGCCGCCGGGCAATGGCTGGGCGAGCGACCCTTATCAGCCGGAAGTGCGCGGAGAGCTGCTCCACGGGCGCGGAGCGGTAGACATGAAGGGCAGCATCGCGAGCTTTGTCGCTGCCCTTCCCGCCTGCCTCGACCTGCCGGGCAGCATCTCGCTGCTCATCACTGGCGACGAGGAGGGAGTGGCGACCTATGGCACCCGCGCGATCATGGAACGGATGGCCGCGCAAGGCATAAAGCCAGACCTATGCCTCGTGGGCGAACCTACCTCGGTCAACCGGCTGGGGGATATGGTGAAGATCGGCCGGCGCGGATCGGTCAACATGTGGATCACTGTAGCGGGTACGCAGGGCCACGTCGCCTACCCTCATCTGGCCGATAACCCGATCCCGCGGCTGGTGCGTATTCTTGCCGCCATCGAGGCGATCGAGCTGGATGCAGGGAATGACTGGTTCCAGCCCAGCAATATAGAAATCACCGACGTTTCCGTGGGTAATGAGGCTACCAACATGATCCCCGGCGAAGCACGGGCGCGTATCTCGATCCGCTTCAACGACATACACACCGGCGCAGGACTAACCGAGCGCATCCAGGCGCTGGTAGAAGCGGAGGGCGGCACACTCACCTCTCAGATCAGTGGCGAATCCTTTCTCACACCGCCGGGAGAATTCTCCACCCTCATCAGCGAGGCGATCACCGAGGCCACCGGCCTCACGACTGAACTCTCGACCACTGGCGGCACTTCGGATGCGCGCTTCCTCTCTGCGCTATGCCCGGTGGTGGAATTCGGCCTCTGCAACGCGACAATGCACAAGCTGGATGAAGCGGTGGCGGTGCAGGATCTTGTCACCCTGCGCGATATTTATACCGCGATCGTGCGCAAGGCGATGGTTCAGGCGGCCTGACCGCCGCCCGCCTGCGCCTGATAGCTCGCTCGCTTGCGCGCATACATATCCGCGTCAGCGCGCTCTATTAACGACTCAGCCGTGTCATTCGGCATCAGCATCGTCCATCCGATGGATGCGGACACTGGCAACAGAGCCTCGCCATAGCGGCACTGAGCGGTACGCAATACATGATCGAGCTGTTCCGCCTTGGTGGTAGCCAGTGCGGCATCGACCTCCTCAATGATGATGGCGAATTCGTCGCCGCCCAACCGCGCGGCGACATCCGTCTCGCGTACATGCGCCCGAACAAGCTGCGCTGCATGGACCAGCGCGAAATCTCCCGCACTGTGGCCGAAGAGATCGTTGATATGCTTCATGCGGTTGATGTCGATGAACAGCACAGCCGCCGAAGCGCCATAGCGCCGCGCCCTAACGATCCGTTCATGCAGCGCGGTGAGGAAATAACGGCGGTTATAAAGCGGGGTCAGTGTGTCACGGATCGCAACCCGCTCCAGCTCGGCATTGGCGATGCGCAGCATCCGCACCTCGCCGCGCAGTGTGGCAAGCTCGGCCTTCAGCTCGGCGATAATCGCAGCGGACAAACCCGCCTCCCTTGATGATGATTCGCTATGGCCGTCCTCGGTCATGCGCGTCAGTCCCTTGAAATATGGCCCACTTACCCTTTCCAATACCGCAATGCTGCGGCGCAGAATCGGCTAAGTGTCTATATTCGCTCGTCCAACATTACCGATAGGTGAATACCGACAGAGTCGGCTTAACTTCATCTTCGCCATTGCTCCGCGCGGTCTGGCTGGCTAAGGCCTGAAAGCTCCAAAGGAGGGAGCGCAGCACATGGCCGGGCAAGCCACCCAGGGGGGAACCCCTATCATCGGCGTCATCATGGGCAGCCGTTCGGACTGGGAGACGATGCGCCATGTCAGTGAGACGCTTTCGGCGCTTGGTGTGGCGCATGAGTGCAAGGTTGTCTCCGCTCACCGCACGCCTCAGCGGCTGTATGATTATGCCACCGGCGCCGTCTCGCGCGGCCTCAAGGCGATCATCGCGGGTGCGGGTGGCGCGGCGCATCTGCCCGGCATGGCCGCAAGCATGACGCGCCTGCCGGTGCTTGGCGTGCCGGTGGAGTCGAAAGCCCTGAAAGGCATGGACAGCCTCCTCTCCATCGTACAGATGCCCGCCGGTATCCCGGTGGGTACGTTGGCGATTGGGCGGGCTGGCGCTGTCAACGCAGCGCTGCTTGCCGCCGCCATGCTCGCCACGACCGACGAGGCGCTGGCCGTCCGGCTCGAAGCGTGGCGCGAAAAACAAACCGCAGATGTCGCGCAGGAGCCTGAATGAGCGCGTTACCGCCCGGTTCAATCATCGGGATTATCGGCGGTGGCCAGCTCGGACGGATGCTGGGCATGGCGGCGGCGCAGCTGGGCTATCGCGCCCATATTTATGCCCCGGAAGAAAGCGGCCCAGCGGCAGACACGTGCGCGGCATGGACCCAGGGCGCCTATGAGGACGCCGACCGGCTCGGCGCCTTTGCAGATGCGGTCGATGTGCTGACCTATGAGTTTGAAAATGTCGACAGTGGGGCAATGGAGACGCTGAGCCAGCACGGCCTGGTGCGCCCCGGTGTCGAGGCACTGCGGATCGCGCAGGATCGCCTCAAGGAAAAGAGGTTCGTGACAGATCTTGGCGTCACAACAGCGCCTTTTGCTGCGGTAGACAGCCTCGCTGATCTTGAAGCCGTGCTTACCCGCATCGGCACACCCTCCATCCTCAAGACAAACCGCTTCGGCTATGACGGCAAGGGTCAGGTCCGCCTCCACGCGGCCGATGAGGCAGTAGCGGCCTGGGAGGCGGTGAAAGGCCAGCCCTGCATATTGGAAGGCTTCGTGACCTTCGACGCGGAGTTTTCGGTCATCCTCGTGCGCGGCACCGAGGGCGAGGTCCGCTTCTGGGACAGCCCGCATAATGTCCATGTGAATGGCATCCTCTCCACCTCCACCCTGCCCGCCGGGCCGTTGATCAGGGCCCAGGTCGAGCCAGCTCGCCATCTTGCACGCAAAGTCGCTGAGGCTCTGGACTATGTCGGTGTGCTGACGCTGGAATTTTTCGCCACGGCGCACGGACCGGTGTTCAACGAGATGGCGCCGCGCGTTCACAACAGCGGCCACTGGACCATCGAGGGCGCAGTTACCAGCCAGTTCGAAAACCACATTCGCGCCATTTGCGGTCTGCCGCTGGGCGATACGAAATTGGCGGCAGAGGGCGTAAACATGCGCAACCTCATCGGCGAAGACGCGCATCAGTGGCAGGAGATATTGGCGGACCCCGCCAATCATCTCCATCTTTATGGCAAGCATGGCGCGCGCGCAGGGCGCAAGATGGGCCATGTCACCCGGCTGGAGCTATAGACATATGAACCGGCCGGAAATCGTCCTAATCCTTGCCCGCGCCGACAATGGCGTGATCGGTCGCAACGGTCGCCTTCCCTGGCATATCCCGGCGGACCTGCGCCATTTCAAGGCGTTGACGCAGGGCACACCGATGATCATGGGCCGTAAGACCTTTGAGAGCCTGCCCGGCCTGCTCGATGGGCGCAGGCACATCGTGATCACGCGCGATGCAAACTGGCAGGAAGATGGCGCAGAGGTTGCCCGGAGCGTGGAGGACGCGCTCCACCTTGCCAACGCGCCGCATATATCCGTGATCGGCGGAGCAGAAATTTACGGCCAGTTTCTTCCACTCGCTGATCGTATCGAGCTGACAGAAGTGCATATTGAGGCTCAAGGCGACGTCAGAATCGCGATGCCAGACCCAGAAAAATGGCAGGAAACAGCTCGAAACGATCATTCAGCCGAAGGAACACGTCCAGCCTACAGTTTTGTCACGCTGAGGCGTCGCGATGGCTGACTCCCGGCCCCTGCTATCGCGTATAAATGACAGCGCGCCACTCCCGGCGCACCTGCATGATGCGATCCTCGCGTTGGGCAATTTCGATGGCTTTCATCTTGGGCACCAGGCCGTTGCGAGTAGGGCAATCGAATGGGCACGCGCCGAAGGCCGTCCGGCGATCATCGCCACATTTGATCCTCATCCGGTTCGTCTATTCAAACCGGAAACTCCGCCTTTCCGCCTGACGACGCTCGATCAGCGCGAGCGCCTGTTTGCGAAAGCCGGAGCGGATGCGATGATGGTATTCAACTTCAACCCTGAACTGGCGGCAAAAAGCGCGGAAGAATTTGTTTCGACACTCGCCAACCGAATTGGCGCAGCGGGCGTAGTGACAGGCGAGGATTTTACCTTCGGCAAGGGGCGCAGCGGCACTGTGGCCCGGCTGAAGGAACTGGGCGCGGCGATGGGCATGCGGGCGGAAGCGGTCGCTTCGGTTGCGGATGAGAGCGGCGAGCCTGTCTCATCCAGCCGGATACGCGATGCGTTGCGAGCAGGAGATTGCGCTACCGCCACTCGTCTGCTGACCCGCCCCTTCGCCATCGAGGGCGTGGTTCAACACGGCGCAAAGCTGGGCCGCACGCTCGATTTTCCGACCGCCAACATGACGCTGGGCAGCTATCTGCGCCCGGCCTATGGCGTCTATGCGGTGCGCGGACGGCTGCCTGACGGTCGCCTCGTTGATGGCGTCGCAAACCTCGGCATCCGTCCGATGTTCGATCCGCCCAAGGAACTGCTAGAAACCTATTTCTTCGATTGCGCCGAAGACCTCTATGACCAGACCATCGAGGTACAGCTGATCGCGCATCTGCGCCCGGAAGCGAAATATGATGGCCTGAATGCGCTCAAGGCCCAGATCGCGCGGGATTGCGAGGCGGCGCGGCACATCCTTGCGCAGACGCCGCGCTTGTCCTCATAGAGTTTTGGCCCTAGAGCCGGGTCCGATTTCGCATTTCCACCGGACCGCACATGACCGAGCCCAAAGACTATAAAGACACCGTCTTTCTGCCCAAGACCGACTTTCCGATGAAGGCGGGCCTAGCGCAGAAGGAGCCAGCCATCGCCGCGCAGTGGGAGGCAGAGGATCTCTATGGCAAGCTGCGCGCCGCGCGGGCGGGGCGCGAGCGCTTCGTGCTGCATGATGGCCCGCCCTATGCCAATGGCGACATCCATATGGGCCACGCGCTCAACAAGGTGCTGAAAGACATCATCGTCCGCTCGCAAAGCCTGCTGGGCAAGGACGCGCCCTACACGCCGGGCTGGGATTGCCACGGCCTGCCGATCGAGTGGAAGATCGAGGAAGAATATCGCAAGAAGAAGCTCAACAAGGACGAGGTGCCCGCAAAGGAATTCCGCGCCCAGTGCCGCGCCTATGCTGACACCTGGGTCGGCGTGCAGAAGGAACAGTTCAAGCGTTTGGGCGTGATGGGCGACTGGGACAATCCCTACCTCACGATGAAATACGAGGCCGAAGCCGCCATCGTCGGCGAGCTGCTGAAGTTCGCGGAGTCGGGCCAGCTCTATCGCGGCGCGAAGCCGGTGATGTGGTCCCCGGTGGAAAAAACCGCGCTCGCCGAGGCCGAGGTCGAATATGAGGATGTGACGTCTACGCAGATCGACGTCGCGTTCGAGATTGTGGACGCGCCCAACGCGCCGGAACTCGTCGGCGCCTACGCGGTGATCTGGACGACGACACCTTGGACCATTCCCACCAATCAAGGCATAGCCTACGGGGAGGGGATTGAGTATGTTCTGGCAATCGGCCACACCAAATTTGCTAAAGCACTTGAGCCGGGCCAGCCAACGCCAATGATGCAAGAGTATGGCCCAGTGTTGGTAGCCAAAAATCTTCTCAAATCGCTTGAGTCTCGGACAACAGATATCCATTGGGAAGTTGAATCTGAGGTTAGCAGCGATCAACTCGCCGGAGCCACTGCCCGCCACCCGATGCACCATCTCGGCGGCTTCTTCGCAAAGCCCCGCCCCTTCCTTCCCGCCCCGCATGTCACGACAGACGCGGGCACCGGCCTTGTCCACATGGCTCCAGATCATGGTGAGGAGGATTTCTTCGCCTGCAAGGCGCTCGGCATCGATCCGGTCTTCGCCGTGCAGGGCGATGGCAAATATCGCGAGGATTGGGCGTGGCTCGGCGGGCAAGGCTCGGTCATCAACCCCAAGTTCAACGCGCCGGATGGCCCGATCTGCTCCGATCTGCGCGAAGCACGCGCGCTGCTATCCGCCGCCGATTTCCGCCACAGCTATCCGCATTCGTGGCGCTCCAAGGCGCGGATCATCTATCGCTGCACCCCGCAATGGTTCATCCCGATGGACAAGATGGGCGGCCAGATCGAGTTCGATGTCGCACCGTTAAACGGCATCGCGGGCGCGATAGCCGC
This sequence comes from Sphingobium fluviale, assembly GCF_004122115.1. Taxonomy (GTDB): domain Bacteria; phylum Pseudomonadota; class Alphaproteobacteria; order Sphingomonadales; family Sphingomonadaceae; genus Sphingobium; species Sphingobium fluviale. The sequence goes on along the minus strand of NZ_SBKP01000009.1, from coordinate 117,317 downwards.
CACAGTCTCCGGCCACGGCGCAACCCTGCGCGAAACCGCGTTGCAAGCCATCGAGGACACGCGCTGGGTGCCGACGCGCTCGCGCAACCGCATCCACGCGATGGTGTCGGATCGGCCCGACTGGGTCATCAGCCGCCAGCGCGCCTGGGGCGTTCCCATCGCGCTGTATGTTCACAAACAGACCGGCGATTATCTGCGCGACGCGCAAGTCAACGCCCGCATCCGCGCTGCTTTCGAGCAAGGGGGCGCGGACGCATGGTTCGGCGCGGACCATCAGGCACTGCTGGGCAACGAATACAGCCTCGACGACTATGAGGTCGTGAACGACATCCTCGACGTGTGGTTCGACTCCGGCTCCACCCACAGCTTCGTGGTCGAGCCGCAATTCGGCACGGGCGCGGATGACCGCGCGGACCTGTATCTCGAAGGGTCTGACCAGCATCGCGGCTGGTTCCAGTCGAGCTTGCTCGAAAGCTGCGGCACGCGGGGCCGCGCGCCCTATAAATCCGTCCTCACCCACGGCTTCGCGCTCGATGGGCAGGGCCGCAAAATGTCCAAGTCCTTGGGCAATGTCGTCGATCCGCTGAAGATCATGAGCGAGAGCGGCGCGGACATATTGCGCATGTGGGTGGCGAGCACCGACTATTTCGACGATGTGCGCATCGGCAAGGAGGTGCTGGCCGGCAGCTCTGACTCATACCGCAAGCTGCGCAACACCTTCCGTTATCTCCTCGGTGCGCTTGAGGGGTTCACCGATGCCGAGAAGGTGAAGGTCGAGGACATGCCGGAGCTGGAGCGCTACATGCTCCACCGCCTGGCCGAGCTGGACGCGACACTGCGCGAGGTGGTTTCGGACAAGACGAGCGACAACTGGCTGGAGTTCAGCCGCTATACCCGCGCACTCAACGATTTTGCGAATATCGACCTCAGCGCCTTCTTCTTCGATATCCGCAAGGACTGCCTCTATTGCGATGTGAACCCGGAGACGGGCAAGCAGACCGAAAAGCGCAAGGCCTATCGCACTGTGCTCGATGTGCTGTTCCACGCGCTCGTGCGCTACGCCGCGCCGATCATCCCCTTCACGGCGGAGGAGGTGTGGAAATCGCGCTATGCGGAGGCGGACAGCGTGCATTTGCTGGACTGGCCGGAGGTTGACGGGGGGTGGAAGGATATTCAACTGGCGTTCGAGTGGGCAGACGTCAGAACCGCAAGAACCCTAGTCAACGAAGCGATCGAACCTTATCGCCGCGATAAGAGAATTAGATCAAGTCTAGAGGCCGAAGTTAGCGTTTCGGTCAGAGAGCCGAAAGCTGCCGCCAAATTGAAATCACTCGATATGGCGGAAATCTGCATAACCTCATCCGCTATGATTTCAGATGGAGAGGATGATGTAGCAGTAACACCAACCGATTACGCGAAGTGCGATAGGTGCTGGCGTCATTTGCCAGATGTAAGCGCCATCACTGCGCTCTGCACCCGCTGCGAGGATATTCTGGCGTGAGCAAAGACGCGCCTGCCCTCCCCCTCCTCCCCCCGCTCCACCGCAGGCTGGGCGCAACCATAGCCGCCGTCATCCTGATCCTCGATCAGCTCATCAAATATATCGTCACCGTGCCGCTCGCGCTCGAATCACGCGGGGACGAGGGGCTGGAGATCGTGCCGATCTTCGCGCTGCGCTGGGTTGAAAACCGTGGCATTTCCATGGGCTTTTTCCATGCGGATAATGACACCGCGCGCTGGCTGCTCGTGGCGATGACCGCCGGAATTTCGGCCTTTGTCGCCATCTGGATGTGGCGCGAGCGGTCCCGCCAGGATGTTATCGCGCTCAGCCTCGTGCTGGGCGGCGCGTTAGGCAACATAATCGACCGGGTACGCTACGGTTTCGTGGTCGATTATGCCGATTTGCACTTCGGCGAGTGGCGGCCGTTCCTTATTTTCAACCTTGCGGACGCCGCGATTACCATCGGCGTGCTGATCCTGCTTGCGCGCGCGCTCCTGCTGCGCGAAAAGGATGCAAATTCGGAGAGTCAAAACTGATGCGTAAACTTGTTGTTGCCGCCGCCCTTGTCGCCACATTGTCCGCCTGCGGATCGAGCGGGGTGTTCAACCGCTCCCGCCCGGACGAAATGCAGGTGACGCGGCAGGCGCCACTGGTGATCCCGCCCGACTTCGCGCTGGTGCCCCCCGCGCCCGGCGCAGCGCCGACAGTAACGCCCGAAGCCAGCCGTCAGGCGATGGAAGCAATGTTCGGCCCGCCTGCTGCTCGCTCCGCCAGCGAAGCAGCGACCCTTTCTGCCGCAGGGCGCGACAATGCCCTGCCCGGCATCCGTTCCGCCGTTGGCGATCCGGCCATCAATCTGGTCGACAAGGGCGCCACCACGCGTGATATCCTCTCCGCGCCTGAGGGTGACGGCCAATACGGACGCGCCGTAGCGAACTAGGATTTGGCCCATACGGGCCTGCAAAGCTCTATTTTCTGCGCTTCGGTGCTCACGTACCTTGAAGTACGCTGCGCTCCGATGCTCGAAAATCGAACTTTTCGGCTCCGTCTAAACCAAATCCGGGCAGCGCTATTCAGGCAGTTTCCAGTCTATCGGTGGCTGGCCATGCGCGATCAGGAAATCATTCGCGCGGCTGAACGGACGGCTGCCGAAAAAGCCATTATGCGCTGACAAGGGCGAGGGGTGTGCGGAGCGGATCACCAGATGCCGCCCGCCCTGGCTCACATCCTGCACAAACGCGGCTTTTTTCTGGGCGTAGGCGCCCCAGAGGATGAACACGACCGGCCGTTCCTGACGCGCCACCAGCGCGATGACCGCATCGGTGAACTTCTCCCACCCGCGACCCTGATGGCTGGCGGCCTGCCCCATCTCCACCGTCAGCACGCTGTTCAACAGCAGCACGCCCTGCTCCGCCCAGTGAGTCAGGTTGCCGTGACGCGGCGGGTCCAGCCCCAAATCGGTCTTCATCTCCTTGAAGATGTTAACGAGGCTCGGCGGCGGGCGCACACCGCGTTGCACCGAGAAGCACAGGCCATGCGCCTGCCCCTCGCCATGATAGGGGTCTTGCCCCAAAATGACGACGCGCACCTTGTCCAGCGGCGTAAGGTCCAGCGCGCGGAAATATTCGCTGCCTTTTGGGAAGATGCGCTTTCCCTGCGCCTTCTGCGCCAACAGGAACGCGCGCAAGTCCGCCATCATCGGCGCGGCGAACATATCGGCCAGCGGCTCCGCCCAGCTCGGATCAAGCCGGGGCGCCGGACGATGAGCAATCGGGTCTGTGTCGTTCATCAGAGCTATGTTAAGGAATATCTGCGATCATGCAAAGCTTCGTCCGGCATTGTTAAGGCTGAATATCATGCATCTTACTGCCCGTTTCGAGGATATCACAGACCTGCCCACACTGGGCGCGCGCTGGCATGCGCTGGAACAGGAGGCTCAGCCCCCCTCCTTCTTTTTGCGCTGGACATGGATGGGAAGCTGGCTCGGCGCGATGTACGAACAAGGAGTCTCGTTGCCGCAACTGCTCGTTATAGGCGACGAGATGCGTGACGAGGGGCTGGCCCTGATCGGCGAGGGACAGGCGAAGCGCCTGCTCGGCTCCGTGCCCGCGCTGTGGCTCAACGAGGCGGGCGATATCGATGCCGACCGCCCCTTCATCGAGTATAATGGCATTTTATGTACTAAGGATACGCTGCCGCTGTGCGTTCATGCCTTTTGCGAAGCGATGGCCGAACGGGACGACTGGAGGGTGCTCCATCTTTCCGGCCTTGGCTTTGGTTCCATGCTGACCGAGGTGCCGGGTGTGCGCCGCCGCGTGATCCGCGATGCCTCGCCCGCTTATAATGCAGACCTCAAGGCCGTGCGCGAAGCCGGCGGGGACTATCTCTCTCTGCTGAGCGCCAACACACGCGGGCAGATAAAGCGCTCGCTGAAAGATGAGCCGGCAGAACTGGCGATCGAAAGCGCGACGAATCTGGCAACGCTCGACCTCTGGCTGGAGGATATGCGCGTGATGAACGCGGGCCGCCACACCGACAATGCGTGGGACAGTGCCTTTTTTCGCGATTTCGCGAGCCGGATTACCCGCGCCGGATTAACAGACGGCACTGTCGAGCTGCTCAGAGTCTCCAGCGGAGAAACACCCGTCGGCTATCTGCTCAATTTCGTGTGGGCGGGCCGGGCGATGAACTATCAGTCCGCCTTCGCCCAGCCGCGCACCGCCAAATCCAAGCCCGGCCTGATGTGCCATGCTGCCGCCGTGGCGCATTATGCCGCACGCGACCTAAAGCTCTACTCCTTCCTCGCGGGCAAGGACCGCTACAAGCACAGCCTGTCTACCGGCGCGGAAGAGCTGAACTGGTGGGCGCTGGAGCGGCCCGACTGGCGGCTGGAGGCCGAGGCAGCCTTGCGGAAAATCTTTCGACGTTAGCATCGCTCTATTTGTATAGTCCCCTCATTTGATAGTTCGGGCTTAGGGTGAGGCATTGAGGTTGGTTTGCAGAGCCTTTGCGGATGTATTCGTATGACGTGAGGCCGCGCAGCGTCTTCAGGTTGCACGTGCAGTTCGACAAAGGCGAGCTTGCTGGTCCAGTCGATCGCCTCCGGGCAACTCAGGCTCTCTTGACTGTGCGGTATCGCTCAACCAACTGCCTCAGTCGTCCCAGCCCTCCCGCATAGATCCTGCCCCATAGTGCATCCTTCCTTTCCCGCATGAATAATGCACCATAAAATGCCGGGACTGAACACTTAGCCTGATATCAGAGCTTTAGGTTTCGTTTGGCAAGCTTCAAAGTTTCTGCGTAGGCGATCGCGATCAAGATTGCGCCCGATGAAAACCAGTTTCGATTTGCGTTGATTACTAGACCATTCGCCAAGGAAATCACCCTCCGCGATGCGATGAACAGCCTGAAACACAAAGCGGCGGTTTTCACCCTCGAAATCGAGAACGCCTTTCACACGAAACAGGTCATCACCACATTTGGCTATCAGATTTTCGATCCAGGGGAGGAACCGCTCAAGGTTAAGCGGCCGGTCAACTTCCATACTGAAGCTACCAACGCCATTACTGTGATGATGTCCGTGGTGATGGTGATGTGTGTCAACCACCAGTCTTTCAGGATTAATATTCCCGCATGCGAGGTCGAATGCATTTCGATCCAACACTTCTGAGGCCGGAATAGCAGACCGCAGCGTATGACGGATCTCCGCATCGGGGTTGATCGCCCGGATACGCTTTTTACAAGCGGTTAGCTGATCCGGGTCCACCAGATCGATTTTGTTCAGCAGGATCAGGTCAGCGCAAGCGATCTGCGCTTGAGCCTCTATGGCATTATCTAGTTGTTGGCTGAGGTGCTTGGCATCCGCAACTGTCACGAAGGCGTCCAGACGTGTGCGGGCGGAGATGCTCTTATCCATGAAGAAGGTCTGGGCTACCGGCGCCGGATGCGCGAGACCAGTGGTTTCGATCAATATGCCGTCAAGATCCGACGCGCGATCGAGAACATCATTGATGATTTGGATCAGGTCGCCACGAACAGTGCAGCAAAGGCAGCCATTGTTCATAGTCAAGACCTGGTCGTCGCTATTGACTACCAAATCGCCGTCGACACCGAGTTCACCGAATTCATTCACAATCACCGCATAGCGGCGACCGTGATTTTCTGAGAGGATGCGGTTCAGCAGTGTCGTCTTTCCGGCACCGAGATAACCGGTGAGGACCGTAACGGGTAGGCGCGCATCAACCATGGTCAATCCTTCTCGACGACAATCTCGCCGTTCAGGATCACCTTTCGGAGCTTGCGTACGTTGCTGATGTTCTCCGTAGGATCAGCACTCAGCAGCAATAGATCGGCACGTTTGCCCGGTTCCACCACGCCGAGATCGGCGCGCTCGCACTGCTTCGCGGCAGCGCTGGTGCCGGCAACAAGCGACTGAAGTGGCGTCATCCCTGCCGCAACCATCAACTCGGTTTCCGCCAACGTGTTTTCCCCGTAAATGCCCTTGCCCGCGAAAGTGTCTGTGCCCAGCGCAATGCCGACACCGGCGTCAGAGACCTTCTTGACATTGGCGACAAGTTCCGGATGGGCTTCGCCATGGGCATAAAGCGTAGGCACGAACATGACATCCCTGTCTATCATCAATTGGATTAGGGAGTCGTCGGTGATCGGTTCGTTCATGACACCATGCTCCAGCGCATCGGCGCCGGCTTCGATCGCCTCACGCGCGACATCCTGTTGAGCTGTGTGAACCGTTGCCCGCAGGCCACGTTCATGCGCGGTTTCTATGCCTGCTTGCAGCATATCGAGGGGAAGCCGTTCCAGCTCGAAGGGGCCGAGGAAACCCGGAATCTGCCACACATATTTTTCGTCGCTATGGCAGGCGCAGGCGCCTTCGGATAGGATCTTGATCGCATCCACCTTCATGTCCGCCAGATAGTGGATCAGGTCACGCATTTCCTGCACAGTGCCTACCTCGCCCGCAAACCGCGCCCGTGCCCACGGGTTTTTGCTGAAGATGGTGGCAGCAGGATGTCCATCACGCCCGGTGACGCCGCAACCGGTCGCCAGCAGCCTTGGTCCACGCAACTGTCCCGATGCTATTTTGGCTCGTGTCGCCAGAATGCCACTAGTCGGATCACCAACTGATTTGATAGTAGTCACCCCATATTGGAGGAACGAGTCCAGACGACCTGGCAGCTCGTTTTCCTCGAAGGCGTCCATCGATGCGGGGTCAGACACGGCGAAGACGTTGTAGAAATGGATATGTGAGTCTATTAAGCCAGGCATCACCCAGCCCTCGGCAGCATCGATCTCTTTGGCACCGTGGATTGGACTTGCTGATACCGCGGCTATTTCTCCACCCATGACAGCTATGTCGTATAGTCCATTAAGCGCTTTGTGACCGTCGAAGACATGTGCGCGGCGGATAACAAGATCATATGTTGCCGGATCGCCTGATTGTGGCTTTGTGATCGCAGGTTCATAGGTCATCGTTTTCCCTCCAGGTGGGCTGCATTTGTGTGATTTGTGGACGCCTAATCTGAGCCATTTTAAACAGGTAATCGTTTTCAATGATGCTGGACACAATCTGTGTTTGTGAATTAAAGTTGCTTGGAAAATGGATGGGGCGGCATGTCAATTGTGACATTCTAGGTATCCCCTGCGAGTTTTTGTGATCGCCCGGAACGTATGTGTTGCAAATATGGATCGGCATCCCTCGCTTGCGGGCGTAAATCAGGGAAGTTGATGACAGAGACGGCACTCAGCAAATCGGACAATGCCGCTTCACCTTTGCTATTGATAGCTGCTGGCGCGAGCGCCGCTTTGTTCGTTGCAAACCTATATTATGCACAACCTCTGTTGACAACGATTGCGGCGGATATCCACATACACCCACAGTATGCTGGAGCTGTAGTGGGAGCGAGCCAACTCGGCTATGGTATGGGCCTTTTTTTGCTCGTGCCACTCGTAGACATCATAGAAAACCGTAGGCTGGTGCTCACATGCATCGTCCTGACGCTGATTGGCATTGTCGGCGTTGCATGCGCCAGTTCTGCACTCACCTTTCTATTTTGCGCCCTCGTGATCGGTATTTTTTCAAGCGGTGCACAGGTGCTGATCCCTTATCTATCATTGATGATCCCGAAAGCCCGCCTGGGCCGGGTCATGGGCAGCGTGATGTCAGGCATCCTTGCCTCTGTCATGTTCGCTAGGCCTTTTGCTCTGTTTGCTGCGGCTGCATGGGGCTGGCGTTCGGTCTATATTTTATCCGCCGCTGCGACTGCAGTGCTTGGTGTGGCGTTGTGGTGGATAATGCCTCCCCGCCAGCCGCAAGTCCGCATTGCCTATTGGCGCACGATCGTTTCGATGTTTGCTCTTTTTGTGGCGGAAACGCCCGTTTGGCGAAGGACTATGTATCAGGCCGTGCTGTTCGGATGCTTCACCATGTTCTGGGCAACCTTTCCAATTTTGCTGGCCGAGCATTTCGGTTTTGGCAAACCAGCGATCGGACTTTTCGCCTTGGTTGGGGCTGGTGGTGTCCTTGCTGCACCGCTTGCCGGACGCATAGCGGAACGGGGGGCCATACGGACTGGAACAATTGTTGCCGCCTTGTGTGTTTCCGGTGCCTTCCTTTGTTCCGCCCTTTCAGTGCAGTTCGGCGCTCCTTTCGGGATTGCCCTGATGGCTTTGTGGCTAGCCGCAACCTCACTGGTTATAGATGGCTCAATACAGGTCTCTCAGGTTTTGAGCAGAATAGTTGTTTTGGAGGTGCCACCGGAAGTGCGGGGCCGGATCAATGCTGTCTACATGACAGTCATATTTCTTTGTGGCGCTATCGGATCGGCCTTCGGTGTAACCATTTACTACCATGCAGGCTGGCTAGCAGTGGCTACAGTAGGCATGGTTGGCGGGCTAGTTGTTTTTATGGCTGCGTTGGCTGAAGGTCAGACGGTGTTTCGATTATCGAAAAAGGATGAGGCGGCGTGATTACAGAGGTTGTTGAAATTCCATTGAAGGCAGGCATGGTTGAGCAATTCGTGGCTGGGGTTGAGAGATCCCGGTCGTTATTCGAGGAATCGCCAGGCTTCATCGCCTTTGAGGTGCATCGTGTCATAGAGCACCCATCGACAGTCATGCTTTTAATACAATGGGAGTCAGTTGCCCATCACATGGACATGTTCCGAAACTCCCCGCAGTACACGGCCTGGCGCGCAAATGTCGGCGAGTATTTTGCTGAGGCACCGCGGCTTTTGCACACACAGACGTTGGTGAGTTACTGACGCAGCCGCCGCTTAGAACGATTTTCAGTCAAATGGTATCATCTGACGATTGAGAAATCACGATAAAACAAAGAATGAGAGCAGTCGATCTGATTCGATCAGATCGAAAACTCCTCTAAATATGGATATTGAGAGAGTTCTTTGTTCACATTTCTTGCCAAGTACATAGTCCGCTCGCTTAGGAAGCGTGGCCTGTAAGGTCACACTATTCTTTGAAGCTCCGCATGGCGGCAGCGTTCAAAGCAATTCATCGTGTCATCTGGGACTGTCATCTGGAGCGGGGCGGGATAACCGGAGGGATGCCGCGCCACAGCAGGTTTTCGCGGAAGCGGCACCGTCATAGCCCTTGTCGGCGGGCAGCCCATTGGGTTTTGGCAGCGACAGCACCATCAGGTCATCAGCCACGGTGTAGTCGGAAAGCCTTGCTACCGGTCAGGAGGAAGCTGAGAGCGCGTCCTTGACTGTCCGTGCAGGCTCTTGCTTGTAAATCCCTTTTGTCAACGCCGCCTGGGTCTGATCCTAACTATTCGAGAAAGTCTGGTTGCTCCCTCAAAATCCTCTCCCAGAACGGCTGGAAGCCCGCCGCGGCTGCATCTCTGCGTTTCATCTGGTTTGATGTGTACTGGGCAACCTCTTGCGGGATCAATTTCACGTTTCCTGCGGCTTCAGCCAGCAACTGCGTCTCACAGCAATTCTCCAACATGATATAACTCATCACTGCATTCTCGACGCTCTGCCCGACCGTCAATATGCCGTGGTTTTGCAAAATCACAGCCTTTTTGTCACCAAGCGCCTGGGCAATCCGCTCTCCCTCTGAGGTATCCAGTACCACACCGCCAAACGTCTCATACAACGCATGCTGCTCATAGAAAAAGCAGGCATCCTGCGTAATCGGATCAAGCAATCGGCCCAGCGTAGACCAAGCCTTGCCATAAATAGAATGGGAGTGCGCAGCAGCAACGACATCTGCACGCGCCGCGTGCAACACCGAATGGATGGCAAAGCCTGCCTGATTGATTGGTCCCTTGCCGTAAACGATTGTGCCATCATGGTCGACCATCACCAAATCGGACACACGGATATGGCCAAACCACGGGCCGAGCGGCGCAACCCAGAAGCGATCTGCATATTCAGGATCGCGCACGGTAATATGACCGGCCAGACCGAGGTCGAGACCACGCTGCGCGAAAATTCGATAGGAGGCCGCCAGCCTGCGCTTGCGGTACGTGCGTTCCTCCTCGATTGAGCGCGGAGCCCCCTCCTGCTGATGCCAGACATGTTTGCTGGCGGGGTCTATCTGGTTCATAAGCGCTTCCTTCCTACAGGATCAATAGCCGGCAATCTTGTCGACTATATCAACAAGTGCCTCACCCCGCACAAAGCGGTCGATATTGGCCGCAACCCTCTCAAGGAGGACTGCATGCACATCCGTATGGTTAGCCGAGACATGGGGCGTCAGCCGCACTCGATCATGCGTCCACAACCGATGACCCTCCGGTAGTGGCTCAGGCTCGGTCACATCCAACGTGGCGAAGCCGAGCCGACCGGCATCAAGCGCATCGATCAGAGCCTCATGATCCAACACTGCCCCACGCCCAACATTGATAAGGTGCGCGCCCGGCCGAGCATAGCCAAGCATGGCCGCATCAATAACGAGCCGCGTGGAATCCGTCGCCGGCAGCGCCAGCACCAGGTGATCAGCCGAGGCAACGACATCTTCGAGTTGATCTAACAATTCAACCCCGTCAACCGGGCTGGGCAACTTACGGCGGCGGACCGCCGTCACGCGGACGCCCGCAGCAAGCGCCCGCCGCGCCACAGCCGTGCCGATCGCACCAAATCCTAAAAGGCCCACCGTGCTGCCTGCCATCCGTCCAAGCGGTCGTGTCTTCCACTGTGAGGGAGCATGAACGCGTACCGCCTCCAGATCCTTGGCCTGGAGATAGATGGCTGCCATCACATAATCTGCAATCTGATCGGATGCGATCCCCCGCCCACAGGTGACGACCGGCGCATCCAGCAACCAGCGCGGGTAGAAATCAATGCCCGTGGTGCCACTATAGACCCATTTGAGCCGGCCCGGCCAAGCGGCAGGTCGAGCCAGATCGCGATTGTCGGTCCACGCCGAAGTCGGGCGCACAAGCATGATGTCAGCATCGTTCGCAGCCACCCAGGGACACTCCTCTGGCGCCGCGATCACGGTCGCATCAACCTTCATGCGTAACCCCGCATTGAAGCTCTCCGTCATCTGGCTGGCGATGACGAGTGCGCTGCTCACAGCCCGAACCCTGCTCGCCCTGCGCCAACCAGAATCGTGTCATCCTGCGGGCTGTGAATACGGCTGCACATAACGTCACGATAGTGGCGCTCCAGCGGGTTCTTGCGCGTGAGACCAGGGTTGCCTGTCAACTCTAGGCCGATCTGGACTGCCCGGATTGCGTTGGACGTGGCAGTATATTTGACGATGTTGAGAAAGACGAGCGACAGTGCCTCGCCATTGTCCGCCTTCTGCGCGGCAGTCTCAAGAAGCGTACGGTTGACCTGCAACAGCGCCTCGATCTCGCCAAACTTCTCCTGCACACGCGGTAGCGTGGCCAGTGAGGCACCCAGATTGGTAGGCACGCGCTCCTTGAGATATGTGCATAGCCAGTCGCGCGCAGCTTGGGCAACGCCATCATAGATGGTCGAGATCGCTAGCGAGTTCCAAACCGCGAGCGACTTGTCATCAACACCGAATACCCACTCGTTCGGTTTGCGCACGTCAACCGCATGATCAAGCGGGATCTGCGTCTCATCGAAGACAACCCGGTGGCTCACCGTCGCACGCATCCCGAAATGGTCCCACTCTGGCTCGATCGAAATACCAGGACGATCGCTTCCGACAAGGAACACCCCGGTTCTCGGCTCTTCCTCATCAGTCATCGCATACACTGCATACCAGTCGAGCCCCGTCGAACCGGTCGCGTATATCTTCGTTCCACTGATCGACCAGCCGTCAGCCGTTCTCCGCGCGATCGTCTTGGGCATCCCGCCGCGCACAGGCGTGCCAAGCTCCGGTTCAACCCGGAAGAAGCCGATCAGCCCCCTGCCGCAGGCCGCTTCCCGCGCCAGCTTTTCATACAAATGTGGCGGCCACCGCGTAAGGCGCTCAGGCTGCGCATGGTGAGCATAGGTCATAAAAAGAATCAGGGCTGTCGAAGGCTCGCCCTTGGCAACAGCGCCCAAAACCCTGATCGCTTCCGCGTAACCGGCGCCGCGACCACCATAACGCCTCGCCACAGTCAGGCCGATCAAGCCCTGGGCAGCAAGATAATCGAAATTGGCACGCGGAAACTCCGAACTGCGATCATAATCCTCCGCAGTCGCCGCCAGCCTGCGCGTAATGTCGTCAAGCAACGTCTGCGATATCGGTTCGTTCACGCTCTCTTCGCGATCAGGGGCCGTGGCGAGGGTCATTCTGTCTCCGCTTTCTTTATGACGACACCGCAGTGCGGATTCGTGAGATCTTAGGATCAATAACTGAAATTGCAGCACCGCTGACAAACTCATAATCTCTAAAAATAGGACAGTCGAGTTTTTATACTTTGCTGTTTTAAATAAAATTCCAATGTATAAACATTATATATAGTACAGTTTAGAAAATATCATAGATTTTAATATATCAGGTTCTGCTCGCATCCCACTTCATAAGGGCGTTGCGAGCAGCAGAGGCATTAAAAATCGAACGACAGCTTGCCATAGTAAAAACCCCCCATTTGCGAGAACGGAGGCTGACCATAAAGGAACAGTGATGAACCTGTCGTCGGATCAGGCGCGCCATTTTCCTGAGGGTGTACACCAAACAAGTTGGCGGCGCCCGCTGTCACCTTTAGCCCTTTCCATAACTTCACAGACACATCAACGTCTGTTAACCAACGCGCGGAGTGAGGTATGCCGTTCGGGATCAGCGCACTGCGGGTCCATCTGTAGCTGCCATAGCGGGTTCCGCTCACGTTTACAGCTAACCCGCCAACCGTCCAATGCGCTCCCAGAACCACTTTGACCTTCGGCAGATTGGTGCTCATGTCGCCAATCGTTCCTACCGCCAGAAACGCAAGGCTGCCGCCTGGATTGGGACCAAGGTTGGAGAGTGCCGCAGGAGAAGCAGCGATCCTCGTTATTTTTATTTCATTATAATTTATTGCGGCATCTAGGCCGAGACGGCCACCGGCTGCATCCATGCTATAGTCAGCTACCAGATCGAAGCCACGGCTACGCGTGTCCACCCCATTGGCGAAGTATGTGACCTGCGCTGTGACCGGCACATTATTGGCCGTGAGGATGTTGGCAAGCGCAGGGCCGAGCAAGGGGCTGGTGCGCACGATTCTGTTCTTGACCTTGATCTGATAGCCATCGAGAGTGATGTTAAAGCGAGAGGCCGGGCGCAAAACAATACCCAGTCCGTAATTGGTGGATTTTTCCGCTTTCAAATCCTGCGCACCCAAGGCTCGCGCAAGCGAGGAGTTGTTGCGAGCGAGTTTCGTAACTGTCGGTTCGACTATATTCGTAACAGGGTTCGGCTGCACCCGGCTGTCTGTTTGCGAATACCCGATCTGGGTGAGCGAAGGCGCCCGGAAGCCCGTACCCACAGTGCCGCGTACTGCCAACCAAGGCGTAAAATCATAGCGCGAGTTGAGCTTATTACCAAATGTTGTTCCAGCAGCATCGTTATAATGCTCGGCGCGGACGGCCGCACCCACAAACCAGTTTTTTACTGGGGTGACACCAACTTCAAAATACCCCGCTAGATCATTTCGAGTCAGTTTGGTTTCATCCGCAGGTGACAGGCTGATACCGCCCTGTGCGGTGGCAACCGCCGGTTTCCCAACGTTAGGATTGCCGTCCTGGTCACCTGGCTGATAAATATAGCCGCCGTTGGAATAGCCTCGCGGATCTCCGGCGAAAGTCTGGAAGTAGTCAACCCGATATTCGATACCTGCGGATACCTGCAACGGCTCTGGCAGATCGATGTCAAATCCGCGCGTTATATCAAGATTAGTGACCCATTGGCCGAATTGAAAAGTCGCCAGGTTATCAAACCGGGTCGGCGAAGCGGGGCCGAGCGACGCATTGATTGTCCGGTCGCTATACTGGCGCACCCGATTGCGCCCGTATGTCGTGCTGAGATCCCAGTGCATCTCCCCTATCTCGCCCTTCAGCCCAACCAGCACCTGATAATCAGTTTCGGCTGTATTGGAGTGCGGAAAGAAGCCATTGGGGAAAATCTGGGAAATATTGGCATTCGAATTCGGGCGACGTAAGGTGTTGCCGCTGACCGTCCAACGCTGACCAAAGGTGCCGTAAGAATAGACCGTCATCGTGTCACTTGTCGGCAATTCTGCATTATAGCTCGTGGAATAGGAGCGAATCTTGGGATCGCCATTTTCTGCAGCCTTGCCGTCAAAACCCACATTCTTGGGGTTGGCCGCGGGAGAAAATGGCAGCACCGTTGCGCGGTAATTGTTCCACGCCATTCCCCGCTTGCGCAGATCACCGCTCAAATGCACAAAGCCGCCATCAGCCAGCTTGAAGCCGAAATCAGCTTCGGCTTTCAGCGTCACAAGATCACCCTCATTACGATCACACGAGCACAACTTACCGGCCATGACGCTTATATGGCCGCCATGGTCCTGTGATTTTAGTTTGAGATTGATCACACCAGCGACCGCATCCGAACCATATTGCGCGGCCGCACTGTCTTTCAAAACTTCGATATAGGCAACAGAGGACAAAGGAAGTGTATCCATGTCAACCGGATTGACTCCACTGGTGTCGCCACCACCATTGGTGAACAGAGCGCTATTGTGGCGCCGCTTTCCATTGACCAGAACCAGTGTGTATGCCGGGCCAAGTCCACGGTTGAAAATCGGCCGCACGACTGAGTACACGCCACCGGCATTAGAGCCGTAATTGATAGATGGCAGCAACTTTGACAGCGACTCTGACAGGTCGGCACGTCCTGGAGCGGCCAGCTGGTCGCCCTTGATAACGTCTATCGGCGCCGGGCTTTCCGCTACCGTGCGTGGCCTGCCGCCACGCTGGCCGATAACGACAATGGTGCCAGACGTGTCCGCACCCGCAGTCGACGGAGCCGTTGCTTGAGGATGCCCCACAGCCGCAGCAGGAACGGCATATATAATTGCATAAGTTGAAAGAAGAATATCTCTCATAATATTCACTCCCCTAATTATAAAATATTTATATTATTGATTTTTATAATAAAGATTTATATATAAAATATCGATATTATTATAATTAATATAAAATACTGCTTTCGCACCTTCAAATTTGCAGCAACAGCTAGATCAATATTCAGAGTTTACTATCAAATAATTTGATTGATATATGGATTTCTGGTCGGCTCGCCAGAAAAATACCAGCTCTTGCCCCAGCCCCTACCTGCCCGCCTTCTCATCCTAGGATCTTTAGGGGATCACGCGGACATGCCATTCTTATTTATATAATTGAATTTACTGTATAATATTGGGATTTTTTGTTGCCACACCCTAAGCGGATGCCCCAACTGTAAGCGCTGTAACAGCGTCAATGATCGGCTCCGCTTCCGTTCGGATAAGCCAGTCCGGTTGCACGTCGATAAAGCGGATATTTCTGTCCTCATCGAGGACAAGCGCTGTCGTCTGCGGAAGATCGGTACTATTTGTACCCAGAAGGCCCGGCAGGTCGATTTCCTTGGCTGCCAGCCACTTGTGAACATCTTCGTTGGAAGAAAAAGTGACGCCCAGATAGTTGGAAAAGCGATTGCCGGGGTCCGAAGCGACAGTAAACTCCAACCCGTGACACGTCTGGATTTCGATCAGCTTTTCCGGGACCTGTTGGCTGACAGCGACAAGCGGGACACCCAATTCGCGCAATCGCGGCCACAAGTTGCGCTGGTAATAGGGCAATGCCACATTACACGAAGGACATGTAGCCCAACGGAAAATGATCAGCACCGCGGCTCCACTCTTCACCAGATCGCCAAGCGTGAAGTTGCCACCTTTGACATCAATAAACTCGAAATTATCGAGATGGTCTCCGAGCTTCATGATCTTGGACGGATCGAATGCTTCGACTAATTCACGTCGCTGCCGGATATTCAATTCAAGATCTTCGGGTGGCCAGGTACGAACACGTTCGGCATGAAGCTCCCCAAGCAATTCACGCAGCGACTCCCCCATGCCATCCTCCATCTCGTTTTTAACAAGCAGATCATATCGGTGTGCAGTGAGCTTGAATAACGAGTTTGTGTAAGCTTGGAGATGACGCCCGCTTATAACACTCGCATGGAATGATCAGTAACTCTCATCATATCTGGCATTTGCCTGCCTGCTTTATCGTACACAACCACTCCCATCCCGCAGCGGCGCAACAAGCCGGAGCGCATTGCTAGAGCATTTTCAGAATGACCGTTTTCGAGCCGATGAGCGTTCTACGCTCATCTTGAAAACGGACCAGGACCAGGCTTTTAAATAACAAAAAAGCCGTGCGTGCCGTCTCGCCGAAGTTGCTCCACCAAACCGAATTCCCAATCCAGATAAGCCTGCATGGCCTCTGCTGCGTTGTCGGTTCCCTCATATGGACGCTTGTAGATGTCGCGCGGTTCGCTCAACGGATTTTCCAGTCCGCTCGCCAATGCACGCCCTGCATCGGTCCAGCCCCCCGTTCCCTGTGCCAATGCATACACGTTCAGTTGTGCCCGGTGACGCCCAGCAGCAAGGCGTGACAGCCGCCCGTCTGGGCAAGTTAGCACAACCGGTCCCTCCGCCACTTTAGAAGATAGGATTGAACCCAGCTCAATGGGCAAGGCAAAGCGGGCACCCGGAATATGCCCTTTTCTGTGTTCACGCGACGTGGCCAAATCGATCAATGTGTATGGACCGGACGCCAGCAAGCGGTCTAGTTCCGTCAGAGAAATGCTGAGTGGCTCTATATGTAGCGGAAGCGGACCAACATAATCGCCTTGTTCCAACTGCACATCAAAGCCACCGTCCAGGACATATACCTCCCAGCCCATTTGCGCGAGCCAGGATGCTGTCATGTCGGCGCGCGAGCCCAACGAATCACAGAGCAGGATGCGCGCGCCCCGCACAGGGGCCTTCATATCGGTTTCCTGCACCAGTTGACCGCCCGGCGCATTGAGATAGCCGGGAATATGACCTTTCCGGTACTCTTCGGGGGAACGGACATCGAAACGGTACAGCGTACGCGATTTATCCTGTGCCAATATATCCGCCTCGGATGGGATCAAATGGCGCACACCGGCGCGATAGGCGGTTTCACGGGCACGCTGAGCCGCGGCTGCCTGATCAGCGGCAGAGACTTCAGGCGCTTGGCGCTGTTGGCCTGTTTCAAGCTCCTGGCCAGCGAGTACCCAGCCTATCGTGCCGTTACGCAGCGCAAAAACAGGATTTGGTATCCCGGCATTTACAAGCGACTGTGTGCCGATAATGCTTCGGGTCCGACCAGCGCAGTTGACGATGATCGTCGTTTCAGGATCGGCTGCCAACGCCGGCGCCTTCAGCACGAGTTCCGCGCCCGGAACACTGGTCGAGGTCGGGATATTCATCGTTTTGTATTCGTCGAAACGGCGAGCATCCATGATGCGGATGTTCGCATTTGTTTCTATCAATTGCCTGACTCTCTCTGCGGGAAGCGAGGGAGTATGGCGGCAGTGTTCGACAAGTTCGCCAAATGCCTTGCTGTATGAATTGACGTCCTGGAAGAGCTCGTAACCGGCGTCCCGCCAACCCTGTAGGCCCCCATCCAAAATTCGCACATCGGAATAGCCCAACGATAGGACAAGCGCTGCGGCGTCATCTACCAGCCCCTCACCGTCATCATACAAAATGATCGGAACATCCTTTCGCGGAATGCGATCGAAGATTTCCATTTCTATACGGCCCGCTGACATCTGGGCTGCAAAAAGCGGATGAGCCAGTGCGAACGGCGCTTCTTCTCTCAGGTCAATGAGAGCAAGCTCGTAGCGCGCAAGCAGCATTAGCCGGACTTCCGACGGTGTGATTATTGTACACGATGTCATATGATTTACTATTTACCCCAGATATTTGGGCAATGCTTGTTAGCATAGCCCGATATAAATGGCCGGACGTTGCCACTTTCATCATAGATGGATCGTTCAACCCGACCGATATTGGCTCCATACACATGAATGCTGATCGATACCCGATCAGCAAGGGCGTTAGCTACGCGATGAATGTCTCCAATGCGTGGAGAAACGCGATCTATATCGCCTGGCTCAAGTCGCTGCGGAGAGCCATCGGCCAGTATGCGCCCATCCTTTCCTCTTGACCAGCGTTCACCGGTTTCAGAGCCACGTAACATACCAATCAAACCCCAGACGCGATGGTCGTGAATAGGTGTCGCCTGATTGGGCCCCCAGACGAAGCTCACGACAGAAAACCGCTCCCGGCTGTCGCAGTGCAGGAGATATTGCTGATACCGGTCCGGGTCTGGCTCCGCATATTCGGGAGGAAGCCAGTCGTCTCTTTCCACCAGCGCCGCAAGCAGCACAGCGCCCTCGGTAAAAATAACGCTCTCCGTTGGATTCCTCTCGATCAACCTACCGAAATCGATCACGAAATCGCGCAGACGAGACAGATTATAGTTCATATCATCCATTTGCTATTATGAGCGATGCAAACGCCACAATCAGGATACAAATCGCCAAAAATTAGACAGCAAGACCGTCTATCAATCTCAGTTGAAATCAATTGATAATTTAAAATATTGCTCTTGAAGGAAAATCAATATTGCCACGTTTCAGGGCACTAAACCGGCTGAGAAAAGTCGCCATGGTCGGACAAAATCAACATCCCGCAGGCCAGATAACATCTTCAATAGGCTAGACCATCTGATCGTTCGAGCAAGCTACGATCGATATCGGCCACTCTGTCCGTCGTCAGAACATTCGGCACGGATTGCGGCGTAAATTAGCGGAGTGCGGGCCTCGTCTGGGGGTTGATGTTACGCGGCGAGCTTGCGGTGTTGCAAGCGCCGATGCTCGATGGTCTGCCGCTTGATCCTTTCACGCTGTTTGATGATGGCTGCGGCCCTGCCGAAGTAGGCGTCGGCGGGCGTCACGTTGTTCAGGCTCTCGTGGTAGCGCTGGTGATTATAGTGCTCGACAAAGGCCTCGATCTGAGCCTCGAGATCACCTGGCAGGAAGTAGTTCTCCAGCAGGATGCGGTTTTTCAGGGTCTGGTGCCAGCGCTCGATCTTGCCCTGCGTTTGTGGGTGCAGCGGAGCACCGCGCACATGGCTCATGTTCTGGGCCTCGATATATTCAGCCAGTTCGCTCGCGATGTAGCTGGGGCCATTATCGCTGAGCAGCCTGGGCTTGTGCAGCACGGTGGCGCTGTCGCAGCCCGAGGCCTTGAGCGCGAGGTCGAGCGTGTCGGTGACGTCCTCGGCGCGCATATTGGTGCACAGTTTCCAGGCGATGATATAGCGCGAGAAGTCGTCGAGCACGGTCGACAGATACATCCAGCCCCAGCCGATGATCTTGAAGTAGGTAAAATCAGTCTGCCACATCTCGTTCGGCCGGGTGGTTTTGGTGTGGAACTGATCGGCGGCCTTGATCACGACATAAGCCGGGCTGGTGATCAGGTCGTGGGCCTTCAAAAGGCGGTAAACCGTGGCTTCGGACACGAAGTAGCGCTTCTCGTCGGTGAAGCGCACCGCCAGTTCGCGCGGTGACAGCTCGCTGTAATCCAACGCCATCTCGACGATCTGGTCCTGGATGTCGTCGCCGATGCGGTTCCACACACGGCTCGGCGCCGATGGCCGATCTTCCAGCGCCTCAGGCCCGCCCTCGAGGTATCGATCATACCAGCGGTAGAACGTCCGGCGGGGGATGCCTAGCTGGTCCAGGGTGCGCTTGGCGGGCAGGTGCGACTGCTCGACGATCCTGATGATCTCGAGTTTCTCGGATGCAGGATACCTCATTCTTCGTCGCCCCCATCCGCAATCATGCTTTTTTTGAGCAGCCGGTTTTCCAGCGTCAGGTCGGCCACGCATTCCTTCAGGGCGCGGGCTTCGCGGCGCAGGTCCTGCACCTCGCCAGTGGTCGCGGCACGGGCGGTATCACCAGCCAGGCGGCGCTTGCCCGCTTCCATGAACTCTTTCGACCAGGTGTAATACAGGCTCTGCGCGATGCCTTCTTTGCGGCACAGCTCGGCAATGCTGTCCTCGCCACGCAGCCCGTCGAGCACGATGCGGATCTTGTCTTCAGCCGAGAAGTGGCGACGGGTCTGGCGCCGAATATCCTTCACAACTCGCTCAGCAGGGGCCTTTGTCGGCGATTTTTTCAAGGAGGGTTGAGCCTTCATCTTATGGGATGGACGCCTCCCGCAAGCGGGCCGAGCATGTTGCCACAGCGACCGGGAAGAGGAGTTCATCACATGCAAATGCTAGCGATCGATTTGGGCAAGCAGTCTTTTCACATCTACGGGATCACTTGCGAAGGTGAGGTAATCTCGCGGAAGGTTAGCAGGGCAAAGCTGGTCGATGCGGTGACCAGATTGCAACCGCAGTCGGTCGCGATGGAAGCCTGCGCCAGTTCACACCACTGGGGCCGCGTCTTCGAGGCGCTGAGTTATGCCGTTCGCCTGATCCATCCGCGTTTCGTCAAGCCATTCGTGAAGGGATCGAAGAATGATGCGGTTGATGCCGAAGCCATTTTCGAAGCTGCCAACAGGCCAACCATGCGGTTCGTGCCGCTGAAGAGCGTCGAACAGCAGGATCTGCAAGCTCTGCACCGAACGCGTGACAGACTGATCGTGCAGCGCACCGCGTTGATCAATCACACTCGTGGTCTTTTGGCCGAGTATGGCGTCGTCATGCCGGCAGGTGCGTCCCGGTTCCGGCTGCAGGTCGACAAGATGATCGAAATTGCCGAACTATCGCACTTGGCGAAGGACCTGTTCCTGAAGCTCGTCGAGGAGTATCGCGACTTGGATGCCAGAGTATCCACTCTGGATGACATGCTGGTTGATATCTGCCGGAGAGACGATCGTTGCAAACGTCTGACTACGCTGCCGGGGGTAGGACCGATTGTCGCAACCTCCCTCATCGCCGCAATTGACGATGGCCGACACTTCGCATCCGGCCGAGCCCTTTCTGCCTGGATTGGACTGGTTCCGCGACAATACACGACCGGCGGAAAGCCAAGGCTCGGTGGTATCGGGAACAGAGCCAATCATTACCTGAGGCGCCAGCTGATACATGGTGCACGGTCTGCGTTGCTGCGGATCGCCAAGCATGACGACCGGCGTTCAAAATGGGCGCAGGAACTGCAATCAAGGGCAGGCCACAACAAGACACTCGTCGCCATGGCAAACAAGACTGCTCGCATGGCCTGGGCGATGTTGCGAAGCGGCGAAAGTTACAAAATGGCGTGACCGTTCGGGCAGCGGGCCGCAATCTGATCAGAGGTTACAAATGCGAGGTGAAGACTTGATGGTGTAACGGCACGGACCGCCGCTTCACAGCCTGTAAGGAACGATGGCCCTCGAGGCCGCTCATCTTAAAAGGCACTGAACCGCGCGGATTCCCATCATGGCCAGGGGCGAAAACACCTCAATCAACAGGCCGGATAGATTCACGCATCCAATGCCGGAGCAACATCGAGAAACTACCTTGCGCGGGAGGCGTCCATAGATTCGTTCCTTCGTCACTACGACGAAGCCCCAACCCTCCTTAAATCACAACCTCAAATCTGTGCCATTGGTGCTGACGGCGGACATGTGGCGACAAAGCCCAGCAGGTTGAGCGGCCGCCAGCTCTTTTTCCAGGCGATACCGAAAATAGCGACATTCAGCGTCGTCATATACGCAAACAGACCGAGCGGCGTCTCGCTCTGGCCGCCCACCAGCACCGGCACAGCAAAGCCGCCGAGGAACGCAATAAATGCCATCGCCAGCGAATTCTGCATGACTGCGAGGGCGCAACCGAGCGCTGCGAACAGGATCATCAGCGCGAATGCGGCAAACGGCGGCATCATGCCATATCCGCGCGCGGCGGCAAACACCGTGAGATACAGCACCGCGATGCCTGCGCCCTGCAACGACAGCGCAAATGGCGGGCGCTCGGCCCGCTTTTTCAGCCCGATCGCCAGCAGCGCGACGCCCACCGCGGCCACCAGCGCCAGCCGTATCTCGATCGGGAACATGCCCGCCATCGCAGCGAAGCGAACAAGGAACACGAGGCCCAGGAACAGAATGACGATGCCCACCCGCACGATGGTGTTGCCGCCCAGCAGCCAGTCTCGCGCTTTGCCGATGATCACCTCAACCGGGCCGGGAGGCGGTGCTTCGTGCGCAGCCGCAACGGGCGCCCGGACTCGCGGCACCGATGGCGCGATGCTTGGCAGCACAGGTGCTTCTTCTGGCAGAGCAGGTGGGTCGTCCACCGTCGCTTGTGTGGCGGGCTGAGGCGCCGCCTGTCTTATACTGGCAGTGGCTGGTGGCCGCGCGGCCTCGGCTATCGGCGCAGGCGGCTGGTTAACCGGGAGCGCCGCATGCACCGCATCGGCAATTTCCCGCCGGATGATCTTGCGCAGCCAGACGCCCATGCCGCCGCCGACCACTCCGCCGAAAAAGAAGCCGAATTCGGAGAAGTCTCCGAGTATAAAGCCTATGAACGCGCCGAGCGCCGCTCCCCAAACCGCTATTCCCATCCCGACAGACCTTCCCCGTTATCATCCGAGATTGGCAGATTTGGCAGAAATTGAAAGCGATGCTTTGATGCTATTCAAGGGCTTTGCCGGTCGATACAGCGCCACATGCCGGGCATGGGTGAGCCTAGAGCGCGCTGCGTTCAGCGCCCGGTAGGCTCTGCCAGTACAAGCGCAGAGAGCTATCCTTCCACCAGAGCCGCGACCAGCGCCTTGACCTTTTTCTGCCGCCATTGCGGCGTGGGGGCGACGAGCCAATAGCCCTGCGGCCCGCCGATATGCTTGCCCACCTGCCTCACGCGCCCGGTGTCGATGGACATCTGCGCCAGAAGGCGGGGCACGCTCGCGCGGCCCAGCCCAGCCGCCGCAGCCGCGATCGCAAGGCCTCCATCCGCCACGCTGACGCATCCCGGCTCGCCCGTTGCCATCGCGCCGGGCCACTCGATCCAGCCTTCAGCGCCTCTGCCATCCTGCGCTTCGACCGTGACATAGTGCATCTCGTCCATGGCCAAACCCTCATGTTCGCCCGGCCCATCGGCCAGCACCACGGCAAGATCGAGATTGGCCTCGGCAAAGTCAGGCGGGGTATCGGCAGCGATAAGCGTGAAGCGCAAATCCTCGTGCGCGGCGGCATAGGCCGTGAGTTTGGGCAGCAGCCAGGCGGCGCTGATGTCCCGCGGCGCGGCGATGGCGAGCGCGCTGGACGATTGCCCGGCCTGCATCGCATGCACCGCCTCCTCGAACATCAGGAAGCCGCCGCGCAACGCATCGAGCGCGCCTTCGGTCTCCGGCGTCAGCTCCAGCCCCTTGGGCGTGCGCCGAAACAGCACGACGCCGAGCATGTCCTCCAGCGCCCTGATCTGTTGCCCCACGGCGGCGGGCGTCACCGCCAGCTCGTCCGCCGCGCGGGTGAAGCTCAGATGCCGCGCCGCCGCATCGAGCACGCGCAGGCCATTCAGGGGTAGATGCGTCCGCTTCACCGCCGCCTCACTCCGCCTCGGCCGGCGCCACCAGCGCAAAGCGCGGGATAGCGACGCGCAGCATCCGCCCATCCGCCGCGACCATGGTGTAATGCCCCTCCATCACCCCGGTAGAGGTGTTGAGCGGGCAGCCCGACACATAATCATAGGATGAATTGGGGTGGATCACGGGCTGTTCGCCGACCACGCCCTCACCCTCGACATGATGGATCGCCCCGCGCCCGTCAGTAATCGACCAGCGGCGGGTGAGGAGCTGCACCGGCGCATCGCCCTCGTTCTCGATGCGCACATGATAGGCCCAGAACCAGCGCCCCCGCCCCGGCTCTGACTGTTCCGGCAGGAAGCTGACCGATACGCGTACGATGATGTCGTCCGTCGCGGCATAATAAGGGAAGAAGGCCTTCATGCCGCTAGAGACTCCCCTAAAGCCCGACCTGCGTCAATGCCTGATCCAGATCGTCGATAAGATCCTGTGGATCTTCAAGGCCGACATTGATGCGCACCATACCCTCGGTCACGCCCATGTCCGCCCGCACGGCTGGAGAGAGGCTGCTGTGCGTGGTGCTGGCCGGGTGGGTCATCAGCGATTTCGCATCACCGATATTGTTGGAGATGTCGATCAGCGAGAGCGCGTTGAGAACGGCCATCGCCTTATCGCGCCCGCCCTCTACCTCAAAGGAGAAGATCGGCCCGGCATAGCGCATCTGGCTCATCGTCAGGGCGTGCTGCGGGTGGCTGGGCAGGCCGGGGAACAGCACGCGCGGCACCCGCTGCTCCAGAAAGCGCCCGACTTCGAGCGCGTTCTCGGATTGCTTCACCGCGCGCAGATCGAGCGTCTCCAGCCCCTTCAGCACCACCCAGGCGCTGAACGGAGAGAGGATCGGCCCGGTGTTGCGCTGATAGGGCAGCAGCTTATTGTTGATGAAATCCGCCGAACCGCAGACCGCACCGGCGAGCACGCGCCCCTGCCCGTCCATCAGCTTGGTGGCGGCATAGGCGACGACATCCGCCCCCAGCTCCAGCGGACGTTGCAGCGCAGACGACGCGAAGGCGTTGTCCACCACGCTCAATATGCCATGCTCGCGCGCCAGCGCGCACACCGCGCGGATGTCCACGATGTCCATCGTCGGGTTGGCGGGCGTTTCGAAGAAGAACATCTTGGTGTTGGGCTTTATCGCCTTTGCCCAGGCATCATTATCCCGCCCGTCCACCGGCGTCACCTCGATGCCGAAGCGCGGCAGCAGATTGTCCGTCACCCAGCGTGTCGGCCCGAAGGCGGCGCGCGCGATGACCATGTGATCGCCCGCCGACAGGTAACAGAGCATCGCGGCAGACATGGCGGCCATGCCGCTCGCCTGTACGCGGCATGCCTCGGCGCCCTCCATCAGGGCGATGCGCTCCTCCAGCATCTGCACCGTCGGGTTCTGGGTGCGGGAATAGGTCATCCCCGGTTCCTCGCCCGCAAAGCGCGCGGCAACGCTCTGCGCGTCGTCATAGCTATAGCCGGAGGTGACGAAGATCGCCTCTGACGTCTCGCCCTGCTCGCTGCGCCATGTGCCCCCGCGCACCGCCTGCGTGGCGGGCCGCCATTTGGAGGTGATCGCGCGATTCTGGCCTGTGTCTCGTTTCATATCTTTACCTTACAGCACCGCAAGCACGGCGTCTCCCATTTGCTGCGTCGTCATCGTTCCACCGAGATCAAAGCTGCGGGCGCCGCCTTCCAGCGCCTTGGCCACCGCGCCTTCGATCCGGTCCGCAGCCTCCGCCATGCCCAGCGAATAGCGCAGCATCATCGCGGCGGAGAGGATGGTGGCGAGCGGATTGGCTTTGCCCTGCCCCGCAATATCCGGCGCGGAACCGTGGATCGGCTCGTAAAGCCCCTTGCCGTTCGCATCCAATGAGGCAGACGCCAGCATGCCGATAGACCCCACGCACATGCTCGCCTGATCGGAGAGGATATCGCCAAACAGGTTGCCGGTGACGATCACGTCGAACTGGCCCGGATTGCGCACCAGCTGCATCGCCGCATTATCGACATACATGTGGCTCAGCTCCACATCGGGATACTCGGCAGCAACCTCGATCACCACATCGCGCCAGAGCTGGCTGGTTTCCAGAACATTCGCCTTGTCGACCGAGCAGAGCTTGCCGCGCCGCACCTGCGCCGCCTTGAACGCGCTGTGCGCGATGCGACGCACTTCGGCCTCGTTATAGGACATCACGTCATAACCCTCGCGCAGGCCATCGGCGGTCTTGCGCATGCCCTTCTCGCCGAAATAGACGTCGCCGTTCAGCTCACGCACGATCAGCAGATCGATGGCGGAGGCGACCTCCTGCTTGAGCGCCGATGCACCCGCAAGCTGGGGGAACACCTTGGCCGGGCGCAGGTTCGAGAAGAGGGTCAGCGCCTTGCGCAGGCCGAGGATTGCCTGCTCCGGGCGCAGATGCCGCTCCAGATGATCGCAGTCGAAATCGCCCACCGCGCCAAACAGAATGGCGTCTGCGCGCTTCGCCACATCCAGCGTCTCCGGGGGCAGCGGATGGCCGACCGCCTTATAGGCCGCGCCGCCGACCAGCCCTTCCTCGAAGCGCAAGCCGAGATCGAGCGCATCCAGCACCCGGCGCGCCTGCGCCATGATCTCCGGCCCGATGCCATCGCCCGCAAAAACCGCTACCAGCATGTATACTTCTCCCTTGTCGCGCGCACGCATATGGGCGCGCGGGCGATCACGCAACCGCTCTTTTGAGCCGATCGACCAGCCTGTCCCGCCCATCGAGCACATCCGCCCGCCGCTCTGTCAGCACCGATCGTTCAAGGAAGTGGCGGGTGAGCGCGAGGGCGGCGAGAATTTCCGCCCAGTCCGCAGCCATGCCGCCTTCGCGCAGAAAGGGGGGGAGAGGGAGCAACTTCGCCTCATAGCCTTGAGCGCCCTCGGCAGACACGCCCGCGCCGGTGCGGGGCGAAACATAGCGCAGGCTCTCCGGCCCCGCGTCGGTCGTCGCGCAGCCAGTCAGGTCCAGCCCAAAGCCGAGATGCGCGAGCAACAACAGCTCATAGCGCACCAGCGCCACCGCCCAGCCCCGCGCAGCGGGCGCCGCCTCGATAGCGTCCAGCACCGCGCCCAGCGCTTCATAAAGCGCGGGATAGCCGCTCTCCTCCGGCAGCGCCACGGCGGTGAGCGCGCATACCCATTCTATCGCCGCGGCGGGCAGCGGCTCGGCCAAGATCGGCGCGATGCTATGCACCAGTTCGACGGTCAGCGACGCAAGCTGCTCCGCCGTGCGGGCGCGAAACTCGGCCTGCACCCGGTTGCCGGGCATCAGCACCGGCCGCATCGCGCGGGATCGTCCACCGCGCACATAGCCCGCCATCAGGCCGTTATCTGGCGTCAGCGCGCGCACCACCGCCCCATGCTCGCCATGCGCCCGCACGGCACAGAGTATGGCAGGCGTGGTCAGACCCGCCACGCCTCACCCGTCTCCATGGAAATAATCATAGATCATCTGCGCCACCTTGTCCGAAACGCCCGGCGCCCGTTGCAAATCCTCCAGCCGCGCGTCCTTCACCGCGCGCGCCGTGCCGAAATGCATCAGCAGCGCCTTCTTGCGCGCAGGGCCGATGCCCGGCACCTCATCGAGCGAGGAGGTGGTGATCGCCTTGCTGCGCTTGCCCCGGTGCGCGCCGATGACGAAGCGATGCGCCTCGTCGCGCAGGCGCTGGACATAGAACAACAGCGGGTCGTTTACCGCCAGGCTGATCTCCCGCCCGTCTGGCAGATGGAAGATTTCGCGCCCGTCACGCCCGTGAAACGGCCCCTTGGCGACGCCGACCAGCGGCACATCCTCCACGCCCAGCTCCTCCAGCATTGCGCGCGCAGCAGAGAGTTGCCCCTTGCCGCCGTCGATCAGCACCAGGTCCGGCCATTCGCCCTCTTCCCGATCGGGGTCTTCCGCCTGCGCGCGGGCAAAGCGGCGGCTGAACACCTCGCGCATCATGCCAAAGTCGTCGCCCGGCAGCGTCTCCGGGTTCTTGATGTTGAACTTGCGATACTGGTTCTTGCGAAAGCCCTCCGGCCCCGCCACCACCATCGCGCCCAGCGCATGGCTGCCCTGAATATGGCTGTTGTCGTATATCTCGATGCGCCCCGGCGGTTCGGGCAGGTCAAACAGCTCGGCGAGATCGCGCAGCAGCTTGGTCTGGCTGGCGCTCTCTGCTTGCCGCCGTTGCAATGCCTCGGCGGCATTGCGCCGTGCCTGCTCGATCAGCTTGGCCTTGCCGCCCCGCTGCGGCGCCTCGATCCGCACCTTGCGCCCGGCCTTGACCGAGAGTGCCTCGGCCAGCACCGGCCCATCCTCTAACGCACGGTCGAGCACCAGCACCGGCGGCGGGGGCGCATCCTGATAGAATTGCGCGAGGAAGCTCGTCATCACCTCGCCCTCGTCCACCTCCGCCGTATGGACGGGGAAGATCGAATGGCTACCGCAATTCTGCCCGCCGCGGATGAAGAAAGCCTGGATGCACATCGCCCCACCCTGCGCGGCCAGCGCGAACACGTCCGCATCCTCCAGCCCCTCGCCGTTGATCGCCTGAGAGGTCTGCACAAAGGTCAGCGCCTTTAGCCTGTCGCGAAACACCGCTGCCAGCTCATAGTCCATCGCCTCGGACGCCTGCTGCATCGCGCCCGCAAGTTTGGCCTGCACCCCGTTGCCCTTGCCGGCAAGAAACGCGTCCGCATCCGCCACCAGCTCGGCATAGCCCGCCGCATCGATCCGCCCGACGCAGGGCGCGGAGCAACGCCGGATCTGATAGAGCAGGCACGGGCGGGAACGGTTGGCGAAGAAGCCGTCTGTGCAGCTGCGCAGCAGGAACAGCTTTTGCATCGCGTTTAGCGTGCGATTAACCGCGCCGCCGCTGGCATAGGGGCCGAAATAGCGCCCCGGCGCCTTGCGCGCGCCGCGATGCTTCTGGATGCGCGGGAACTCATGATCCTGCCGCAGCAGGATATAGGGGAAGCTCTTGTCGTCCCTCAGCAGCACATTGTATGGCGGGCGATATCGCTTGATGAGCTGTGCCTCCAGCAGCAGCGCCTCCGCTTCCGTGCCGGTGGTGACGATGGTCATCGAGCGGGTTTGCGCCACCATGCGTTGCAGGCGCTTGGGCAGGCGGGTGATCTGGGTGTAGTTCGTCACCCGGTTCTTGAGCGCCTTGGCCTTTCCCACATAGAGCACATCGCCCCGCGCATCGACCATGCGATACACGCCGGGCTGAAGGCTGAGCGTCTTCACCGTATCGCGGATCGCGGCAACGCCCTGCTCGATATCCGGCTGGCCCAGCCCGCGCAGGGCGTAGGCCGCCTTCTCCTCGCTGAAACGATCGGGGATGATGGGCGGTGGGGAGGACGACATGAGCGTTATGTAGGAGTCCAACACCCGTTTGCCCAGCCCGATCCGACGGGCCGGACGCTGCCGCAAGCCTCCAATGTCAGGTCAGCGCTTGCCTGAACATGGCCAGCATCCGGCCCCATGCCCTCTCGGCCTGCTCCTTGTCATAGACCGGCGCGTCGATGGTGCACCAGCCATGTTGCGCGGGATAGACCTCGATCTCCGCCGTGCGCCCTGCCGCCTTTGCCGCATCGCGCAGCGCATCCTTGGTGGCAGGCTCTCGCGCGTCGTCATTCTGCGCGACCGCGACCAACAGCTGAGCCTTCATTTTGGGCAGCAGGAGGTGCGGGCTATCCGCCGCCTCCTTGACAAGGCCGCCGCCATGGAAGGAAGCTATTGCGCCCACATGATCCGGCCGCGCCGCCGCTGTGCGGAACGTGAACGCCCCGCCCATGCAATAGCCGCTGCTGCCCATCTTGCGCTTGGCGTCTACGGCGGGCTGTTTGGCGAGCCAGTCGACAAAAGACCCTGCGTCCGCGCTCGTTCCAGCAGGGGTGATCGCCGCGATCATCGGCTTTAGGCGCGCCTGCCCCTCCTCCGTCCGCCATTCGGCAAGGGAGTTCATGATCGGCGCCTTGGCGGAGCGGTAATATTGGTTGACCACCAGCACCGCATAGCCCGCCTGCGCCAGATGAGTGCCCATAACCTGATAGGCTTCACGCAAACCGGCAATATCCGGCCACAGGATGACGGCGGGGTGTCGCCCTTTCGCCGGGTGCACGAAATAGGCGTCGGCGGTGCCATCGGCCGTGGGGATAGAGACGGTGGTGGCCGTGACCGCCGCCTGCGTGGCGCTACTTGCCGCCATTGCGGCGCCCGGCATCATCATGGCGACGGAGGCACTGGCGCCCAGCCCTGCGAATTCACGGCGACCAAACGCGCGTCCCTGCATCCAGCGTTCGTTTTCAGCTTCGGAGATTTCATCGCACATCAGGATTGCCTTTCGCTCAGTCAATGACCAGCCCCCTGGCACCACACTATCCTGTGGGGGCGGCGCGACAAGCCCTTTCATGGCTGGCGCTGGCCGGGCACACAAAAAAACGGGCCGACCGCCCGCCCGGCGCATCGACCCGTTTTTGAACTTCGACAGGAAGCGTCAACTGCCTCAGTTGAGGCTGCTCAGCCCCTTGATCGCGCCATCGACCATCGCCTTGTCGGCCTTGGCATCGTGGTTGCCAGCGATCAGCGCGGCAGCGGCGCTGGTCGCGGCGGTCACGGCTTTCGCACGAATGTCCGCAATGGCGGCGCGCTCGGCGGCGGCGATCTTGTCTTCGGCCATCTTCTGACGGCGCTTGACCAGATTGGCGGTCGCGGTCTTGGCTTCGGCAACCATATTGGCGGCCTCATCCTCGGCGCGGGCGCGCAGGGCTTCCGCCTCTTTTTCCGCCCCGGCGAGCTTCTTCTGATACTCGGCCTTCAGCGCTTCCGCTTCGGCGCGCAGCTTGGCGGCTTCATCCAGCTGGCTGCGGATGCCCGCAATCTGGCCATCGAGCGCCTTGCCAAGCAGGGCAGGCACCTTTTTCCAGATCAGCACGGCGATGAACACCAGCATCGCGAAGCTGACAACCGTGGTGGCGTTGAGATAGCCACCCGCGCCGCCAATCGCCGGATCGGGCGCGTGATGCGCCTCGGTGGTGGCATGCGTTTCCGCAACAGCGCCGTGCGCGTCGACAGCCGGGGCCATGTGGTTTGCTTCCTCAGCCATTGAGCGCCGCCTTTACTGCCTTTTTCGCGTCCGCCGCAGACACCGAAGCGCCGGAAATGCGGGCGACCATATCCTGCGCCGCCTCGGCAGACACCGCCTCTATCTCGGCCAGAGCCTTGGCGGATGCAGCGCGAATGGCGTCTTCCGCTTCCGCGAGCTTGGCGGCGATTTTCTTGTCCTCGGTCGCGACCTTCTTTTCCGCGTCCTTGGCCGCCTTGGCCTTGGCCGCGGCGACGATAGCCTGCGCGTTGGCGCGGGCCTCGGCATCACGGGCGCGGTTCTGCTCTTCCAGCTCGTCCGCGCGGGCGAAGCTCGCCTTGGCGGTGGCGAGATCATCGGCGATCTTTGCGTCGCGCGCATCGACCGTCGATTGCACCTTGGGCACCATGCCCAGGCCGATCACGAAGAACACGAAGCCGAACGTCAGCAACAGCCAGAAGATCTGGGAGCTGTATGTCGCGGCCAACTGGGCTATCTGAGGCATTGCACCCGTCCCGTTAAGTCAAACCGTGGAGCGGGTGGGCGTGTGTTCGCCCACCCCGCCATATTCTTAATCGCCGCGTAAATCAGGCGACGAAGATCAGGATCATCGACACAACGAACGCCAGCAGGCCGAGAAGCTCGGCAGCGGCGAAGCCGATGAAGAGGCGGCCCTGCTGGCCATCAGCGGCCGAGGGGTTGCGCAGCGCGCTCTCAAGGAACGAGCCGAAGACATTGCCCACGCCGAGTGCGGCCATGCCCGCACCGATTGCTGCGAGACCGGCACCGATCAGCTTTGCGGCTTCTGCGTCCATAATGATAACTCCTTTTCTAAACTCTATTGGAAGATGGATGGGAACTCAGTGAAGATGCTCGGCGTCGTTGATGTAGAGCGACGTGAGCAGGGCGAAAACATAGGCCTGGATGCAGGCGACCAGCATTTCCAATGCGCTGATGCCGATCATCAACGTGAAGCTGGGGATGCCGACCAGCGCGCCATAGCCTGCGCCCGCATTGGTCGAGTTGATGACGAAACCCGCCAGCACTTTCAGCAGCACGTGGCCCGCCGTCATCGCGACGAACAACCGCAGGCCGAGCGAGAACGGGCGCACGAGGAACGATACCAGCTCGATCGGGAAGATCACCGGGATCATCGGCAGCGGCGTACCATGCGGCACGAACAGCGAGAAGAAATGCAGGCCATGCTTCCAGAAACCGACGATCAGCACGATCGAGAAGCTCATGATCGCGAGCACGCCGGTAACGGTGAAATGGCTGGTGGGGGTGAAGGGATGCAGGCCGAAAATGCCAATGGGCAGCAGGCCCAGCAGGTTCGCCATCAGGATGAACATGAAGATGGAGAAGACGTAGGGCACATATTTCTTGCCCGCTTCGCCGACATTTTCCATCATCAGCTTGTTGATGAAGCCGGTGAAGAACTCCACCGCCATCTGCCAGCGGCCGGGCACGAGCTGGCGCTTCATGCCGCCCGCAACGAAGATCCACAGCACCACGGCGGTGATGACCATCCATAGCGCGCTGTTGGTGAAGGCAATGTTGTAGCCGCCCAGCGCCAGTTGATCGGTGCCGAACAAGGGCTCGATCGCAAACTGGTGCATCGGGTCGATTTTGCCGGATTCTGCTGCCACGCTTAGCCCCTAAACCACTCAAAATATGCCTGCGACGAAAGCGCCCTTATTCCTTCGGGCGCTGCATCGAAATCCTGTAGATATTCCTGAAGGCCACAATGATCCCCAGAAAGAGGAAAACCAGCAGGAGCCAGGGCTGCGTGCCGAGGAAGTGGTCCAAAACCCATCCCACCAGCGCACCGCCGGCAATCCCCCCGATCAGTTCCGCCAGAACCCGATTGCCGAGGCGGGTGTTTGCATCCGCCTGTTCATCGCGCTGGCCGGTCCTGATCCGCTCGGCCCGCTCGACTTGCTCGATTCGCTCTTTGAGCGACGCAACGCGCGGGTCTTCGCCAACAGGGTCTTGCCCAGGTCCGTTTTCCGTCATTTCAGCCATCCTTCTCCAGCATGCTACCGGAAATACAACGCTTGAAACGCAAAAGCCGCACCCGTCAAGGCGCGGCCCGTTTAGAAAGGGTAGGAGATCAAGTCAACCGGGGTGATGGTGCGCCGCACACTTCATACGCACGCCACCCCGCCGCCCGGCAAATCACCCCGCCGTCGCGCAATAATCCGGCAGGGCGATGGGGGCGCTGCCCCTTGTCTGCCACGCGCCGGTGCCGATGCGATAGGCCTGCCCCGGCTTCACCCGGTTGGCAAGGGTCTGACAGCCGGTGGCCGCCGCCATATCCGCCACGGTAACACCGCGCTTGGCAGCCAGATCGGTATAGGCGGCGCGGCGCTTGATGTTGATGGCGTTCACCTCTTCGCGCACCGCGTCGCTCACCGATCCGGCAATGCCGAGATAGCCGTCGGACTGCTCGCCCACAGCGCCGGAGGCCATTGCCTGCGCTACCGCGCCCTGCGCGCGCGCGGGGGCGGCGAGAAATGCGCCTGCGGCAAGTGCGCCCAGCGCGGCGGCGATGATAAGGGTCTTGCGTGTCATACTGGAAATAGCTCCGGGTTACTCTGGATGAGATCCTGCGCGTCTTTCTGAAGGCGCACGATCACTTCCTGCTGCACTTTCACGTTGAGGTTGATCTCGATCGGCTTGTCCGGCGCCTTCACCGTGATGCATCCGCCCGCAAACAGGCAGAGCGCCATGATACCCAACGCCTTTCCAGCCATCCGACCGGCATCTCCCTCGCCCACTTCGTCGATCATTTCTGTTCCCCTAATGGCATAGTCTGGCTTTCGTTGGGCTGAACGGCAAGCATATTCCGCTTCACCGGCGTGAAGCTGTCTCCCATATGCTGTTGGATCAGCAGGCTTGGGTCGGTGAAGGAACGCGCGGTATTGATCAGCCCACGAAACGGCGCGCTTATCTTGATGTTGAAGATGAACGGCAGGCCGACGAATTGCTGCGCAATCGGCCTGGGCACACTGGAAAGCTCACCCCGGTTGACGCCGTTGAACGCCACCTGCGTCACCACTTCGCCGTCGATGGCGCCATCCATCAGGATGGTGAGGCACTTATATTGCAGGTCTTTCAGCGCATCGAACGCCAGCCGCCCCATCCGCCCCAGATTCTCGTTGGATACCTGCCCCACATAGGCGAGGCGGCCGCCTTGCCGGGTGCGGTCGCACGGGATGCTGACGCCCTCGACATGATCGAGCACCAAAGGCGGCATGCCCGATTGCCGCGCGGTCAGGATGCCGCCGACGATCCGCCCGCCGCCCGCATCGAACACCATCGGCAACAGCCCGTCGAACGTGCCGGTGGCGGAGATATTCTCCAGCTCCATCAGCTGGATGAATGCGCCCGCCTGCAGGCCCACGACGCGGAAGGTCATGGCGCGCGGCTTTTCGGCGCTCATGTCCATCACCGTCGGCAGCATCGAGAGCGCGCCGCCCGCGAACGGCCACTCGCCGCCCAATATCCGCACCCGCTGGCCCGGCAGCAGCGCATAGCGGATCAACCCGTCGCGCACCTCTACGCCGGGGTTGATGGAAGCGAGGCGCATCTCCTGCGTCGGGGCCGTGACGAGGCCGAGCAGGTCGGTAAACTCCACCCGCGTCGAGAGGCCACGAACCGGGCCGAACGCGGCGGCGAGATTGGTGCCTTCGGTGGCGAAAGTGCCGGTGCTGGTCACGCCGTCGCGTGTCCACGCAATCCGCCCCCCGCCCGTTACCGTGCCCTCGACATTGGCGACGACGCCGAGCGCGATATGCGTGATCTCGTCGGGCTGGAGCGCCTTGTCAAAGCGCAGCGAGCCGATATCGAACTCCGCGCTGCCGCTACCCGAATCCAGCATGTGGCGGATGGAAACACTCGCAATGCGGCGCTCCCGCCCCGGCAGGTGAAGGCTGCCACCCGCCTCGATTCGCCCGTTGGCGAGGGTGAGGCGGAAATCCTCCGACTCGACCGGGTTGAACCGATCGGGCGTGGCATCATCCAGCAGGAGGATGCGCCCCTTGAGCGCCAGTGCGCCGTTGGCGAAACCCCATGTGGCGCTTCCCTCGCGCACCAGCAGCGGCACCGTGCCGATCTTCGCCTCGATGCCGCTTGCCAATCCGCCGACACCCTCTTTCATTGGGCGCCCGTCCAGCCGCGCTGCGGAGAGCAGCACCGGCGCGTCGCCCGCGCCCATGCGCAATCGGGCATCCGCGAGCGCAAAGCCATCGCGCAAGGCATAGCGGACAGAGCGCGCCTCCAGCCGCATGGGCGATTCGCCGATTCGCCCCGTCAGGCTCGTCTGCCCCAGCGCCACGCCGCCGCCCAGCCCGCCCCCGCGCGAAACGAGCATCCCGCCATCGACCGGGCAGGCCCGCCCGGAATAGCGCTCAAGGATAAGGCTCCCGGTCTTCAGGCTGCCGAAGCTCACCGGCGCGCAGCCGGGGTTCACGATCAATCCGCGCGGCCCCCATGTCGCTATCAGCGGCATCGCCAGCCCGCGCAGCCGCCCATCGGGCATCGGCCCGTCAAGCGTGAAGGACGTCGTAATCCGCGTCGCGCCTCCCCCGCCCGCCGCAAAGCGCACCGGGGCCATATCCAGCCGCGCATCGCCCGCCGCATAGGGCTGGACAAACATCTCGCCCGCCATGCCGCCGCCCGCCACCGGCCGCAGCCGAAGCGCCATCTCCGGCAGGCCACCCCCGCCGCTGGTCATGCCACCTGCCAGCGCCCAGCGCATGTCGGGTAGCGACAGGTCGATCCGCCCGCCCTCGCTCAGGGCAATACGGCTGCCGCGCGCGCCGCTAAGCGAGAGCGCGTTAATCTGCAACGCGGCCTTGCTGCCCCGCTGATCGAACGCGAAGCGGCTTTCGAGGCGGGTATCGGTATGCAAGGCGCCCACCCCATCCGCCAGCCGCTCCAGCAATGGCCCGACCGGCGTCGACGAAGCCGATCTAGCCATGGAGCGAAGCGCGCGCGCGTCCACTCCCTCCATGCCCAGCCCTTGTGCCGTCAACGCGCCACCGCCGCGCGTGCCTTGTGCGCTGCCGTCGAAACTCAGGCGCAGTTGCGGCGCGGTGCCGATAGCATTGCCGGCGCGCACCGCCTGTGCCTCCGCGCCGATAGTGCCCTGCCAGCGGTCCAGCGCGGGAGAGAGCATTACATCGGGCCGCAGCACCAGCCCAGCCAGCGTCACCGCCCCATCCGCACAGCCCAGCGCTTCCGCCCGCACCGGGCCGGAAAGATGCGGCGATCCGCCATCGCGCATCCGCACATCGAGATAGGCCGTCACGCGCGGAGTAACGCACCCGCTAACCTTCACATCGCGCATCAGCGCCGCCGCCTTGCCGGCAAAGCCGTCATGCAGATTGCCCGCGCCGTTGATGATCAGCCCCAGCGGCCCCAGCGGCGTTTCGATGCGCGCGCGCGCATCATCCAGCGTCAGCGCGATGTCCGGCAGGCTGAACGGCGCGGTCGATTTCGGATCACGAAACTTGTCCAGCTCGCCCAGATGCAGACCCTTCGCATCCGCATGCCCAAAGATCCGCACCCCTCGCGCCCGCACCGCCACCACACGCGGCGCGGCCAAGCCATAGCCGATATCCACCTCAACAGACCGCGCAACGAGATCCGGGCGGGCGGGATCGCCCAGCACCAGATTCTCGATCCGCTGCGTTCGCAATCCGATCTGGCTTACGGTATAGCTGGCGCGCACGCCCCGCTCGTCCAATGCCTGCTCGATATAGTGCTCTGCTATCGGTGTGCGCCTTGCCCACAGCACCGCTATGGCCACTATCACCACCAGAGCCAGCAGCGCGATTATGCGGCTTTTCATGGTGGTGGGAACGCGCATCACAGGGTAAATATCCTTGCGGGGAAATATAGCAACGCCTAGCCAGCAACACATGAATGGTGACTTGCCAAAAAAGGATATGCAAGCGGAACGGCTGAACGACGCCGGCTTTCGCCCGCCTGATGCTGCGTCTGGGCTTTTCGGGGCACTACCCGAAGCTAGCTCCGCCGCCGAGGAGAGCGGCAACAAGGCCGCCCCGCATCATGGCACCGGCCATCGCGCCCGCCTGCGGCAACGCTTGGCGGAGGGCGGGCCGGAGGCTCTGCTCGATCATGAGCTGGTCGAATATCTGCTGGCGCTGGCTATCCCGCGCCGGGACACCAAACCGCTGGCAAAGGCGCTTATCGCGCATTTCGGCGGCATTAATGGGGTTCTGACGGCAGACTGGGACGCGCTGTGCAACTATCCTGGCATGGGCGAAACAAGCACGGCAGCGCTGAAGATGGCGCAGGCGGCGGCGTTGCGCCTGCTACGCGCGCCGATAGCGCAACAGCCGATCCTCTCAAGCTGGCAGGCGCTGCTCGATTATCTGAGGGCCGACATGGCGCACCTTAAAGTCGAGCGGGTGCGGGTGCTTCACCTCAATGCGCGCAACATCCTCATCCGCGATGAACATATGGCCGACGGATCGGTCGATCAGGCCGCGATCTATACGCGGGAAGTGATTCGCCGCGCGATAGACCTCGGCTCGACCTCGCTGATATTGGTCCACAACCACCCCAGCGGATCGCCCCAACCCAGCAAGCAGGACATCGCCGTCACCCGCAACATCTTGGAGGCGGGCAAGCGCCTCGGCATCTCCGTGCTTGATCACATCATCATCGGCACCGAGGGCCATAGCAGCATGCGGGCGATGGGCCTGTTTTGACAGGGTTTGGCGGGGAGGGATCATCTCCCCCCCCCCAGTCCCGGCTTTACCCGCCCAGATATTTGGTCAGCTCCGCCTTGTTGACGCTCTTGCTCTTGTCAGCATCGGCGGTGGTAAACGCGGCAGAGGCCCACGCGCCCAGCTCTGTGCTGGTGGCGGTTTTGCCCGTCGACTGAAGCTCCTTGGCCTTGAGGTCGAGCACCCATTTCGAGAACTCTGCCTTATCAAGCTGGCCGGATTTATCGGCATCGTAGGTCGGGAACTCCTGTTCCACCACGGCGGCGATCTGCGCGTCGGTGGCGGCAGTACCCGTCGCGGAGGCATCCGCAGGCATTGCCTCGCTCGGCGTGGCCTGAGCGGGAACGGGGGCGGCTTCCATTGCCTGCTGCGCCATCAGCGATGCAGGGGCAGCCAGCGCAAGGCCGGCCAAAATAATGCGAACCATAAAAACTCCTCTGAATACTCATTCAACCAACCCCGCATGGATAACAATGATGCGCATGGCATAAGGGTTCAAGGCGCGGATTGGGCGGCTTGGCGGTCTGTCAGGCTGATCCCTCGGCCTGCCCCGCCGCCGTGCAATATTTGCGACATCGCGCCACCCCTTGCACCGATACAGCCCGTCAGCTTGCCCCCGCTGGCGCATGCTGCTACCCGGCGCGCGTTCCTCCAACCCAGCTTTTGAGAAGAGTCGCTTATGGTCCCGCGTTACTCCCGCCCCGCAATGTCCGCCATCTGGGAGGCGGAGAACCGGTATCGGATCTGGTTCGAGATCGAGGCGCACGCTACCGATGCGCTGGCCGAGCTGGGCGTGGTGCCCAGGTCCGCTGCCAAGGCGCTGTGGGACTGGTGGGCGACCAACCCCGCGATAGATGTCGCCGCTATAGACGCGATCGAGGCCGTGACCAAGCATGACGTCATCGCCTTCCTCACCTGGGTGGCGGAGCATGTGGGCGAGGAAGCGCGCTTCATGCATCAGGGCATGACCAGCTCTGACGTGCTGGACACCTGCCTTGCCGTGCAGCTTAGCCAAGCGAGCGACCTGCTGCTTGCCGATCTCGATGCGCTGTTGGAAGCGATCAAGCGCCGCGCCTATGAACACAAGCTGACGCCCACCATCGGCCGCAGCCACGGCATCCACGCCGAACCGGTGACGTTCGGCCTCAAGCTGGCCGAAGCCTATGCCGAGTTTGCGCGCTGCAAGACACGCCTTCAGGCGGCGCGGCTAGACATCGCCACCTGCGCGATCTCCGGCGCGGTGGGCACCTTCGCCAATATCGATCCCCGCGTCGAGGCGCATGTCGCCGCCAAGCTGGGCCTCGCTATCGAGCCTGTCTCCACACAGGTGATCCCGCGGGACCGGCACGCCATGTTCTTCGCGACGCTGGGCGTGATCGCCAGCTCGATAGAGCGCCTCGCGGTCGAGGTGCGGCATCTGCAGCGCACCGAAGTGCTGGAGGCGGAGGAATATTTCTCGCCCGGCCAGAAGGGCAGCTCCGCCATGCCGCACAAGCGCAACCCGGTGCTGACCGAGAACCTCACCGGCCTCGCCCGTATGGTGCGCAGCGCGGTGGTGCCTGCGATGGAGAATGTCGCGCTGTGGCATGAGCGGGATATTTCGCACAGCTCGGTCGAGCGGTTCATCGGCCCCGATGCCACCATCACGCTCGATTTCGCGCTGGGCCGCCTCACCGGCGTGATCGACAAGCTGCTGGTCTATCCTGAGCGGATGATGAAGAATCTCGATCGCATGGGTGGCCTCGTTCACTCGCAGCGGGTGCTGCTGGCGCTCACCCAGGCGGGCGTAAGCCGCGAGGACAGCTACAAATATGTTCAGCGCAACGCGATGAAGGTGTGGGAGTCAGACGGCGCGCTTTCGCTTATGGAGCTGCTGAAGGCCGACACGGACGTAGCCGCCGCGCTGTCCGCACAGGAGATCGAGGACAAGTTCAACCTCGATTATCACTTCGCGCAGGTCGACACCATCTTCGCCCGTGTATTCGGGGAGTAGCGGGCAACATCACTCGCTGCCTCCCGCACGGTCCGTTCAGGCTGCGCGGCGGCCGACATCCAGACTCCGCTTCCAGGTGGACTTGTCACCCTCCGGGCGCAGTTTTTCCCTGCGCTCCAGGATGAACTTGTCCACAAGTTGCTTGAGGGTGCTTGCCTGACTATCCAGCGCACGGGTAGCCGCATTGGATTGCTCGACCATCGCGGCATTCTGTTGCGTGGTCACGTCCATCTCCGCGATCGAGCGGTTGACCCTCTGCAGGCTGCTGGCCTGCTTGTCGGCAAATTCGGAGATCTCCTTCGCCTGCTCCGTCGCCGTGCTGACCTGCTGGATGATCTGTTCCAGCGCCTTGCCGGTCTGGCCGACAAGCTCCACGCCTTCATGCACGTCCGCGCCGGACTTGCTGATCAGCTCCTTGATATTCTTGGCCGATTCGGTCGTGCGATGCGCAAGCGCGCGGACCTCGTTCGCAACCACGGCAAAGCCCTTGCCCGCCTCGCCCGCGCGCGCGGCCTCCACCCCGGCATTAAGCGCGAGGAGATTGGTCTGAAACGCAATCGCCTCGATCACTTCGGTAATCTTTGCGATCTCCAACGATGAGTTCTTGATCTTGTCCATCGCAGCGACCGCGCTCTCGACAATCTCGCCGCCCTTGCACGCCTCGATGTTCGCCTGAGAGACGCTGTGATTGACCTGCTTTGCGTTCGTCGCGCAATCGATCATGCCCTGCGTGATCTCCTGCATAACCTCGGTGGTGCTGGCGAGTGAGGATGACTGTTGCTCGGTGCGGATGGCGAGATCGTGCGCCGCGGCGCTGATCTGGCCCGCCCCGGTGTTGATATTGTCGGCCGCATCGGCAATCTCCTCGATAATCTCGCTGATACGGCGGCGCATTGTATGAAAGTCCTCGGCCAGCGCCTTATAACCCGCCGGCAGACCATCAAGCTGCGCGCGCAGGTCGCAATTGGCGACCTTGGCGAGCGCCTCGCCCACGCTGGTCAAAACCGTGGTGCGATCCCGCTGCTCCGCAACCGAATAGGCCGAAAGCGCCGCATCCATATCGAGCAACGCGGTCTTGACGAGCGTAGCGATCAGGTTGCCCATTTCGCGCCCATTGAGGCGCGTATGCAGGCCGCTGGTTAGCGCCGCGCTGATGACCTCCTCTAGGACCAGTGCATAACCGCCGATATAATAAGTGGGCGCGAGGCCGACCCTGGAATGCACCTCGCCGATATTGGCAGAGCGCGCCTTGGCAGGGGCGTCAAACTGGCCGGAAAACAGATTGACC
This sequence comes from Sphingobium fluviale, assembly GCF_004122115.1. GTDB lineage: Bacteria > Pseudomonadota > Alphaproteobacteria > Sphingomonadales > Sphingomonadaceae > Sphingobium > Sphingobium fluviale. The sequence goes on along the minus strand of NZ_SBKP01000009.1, from coordinate 76,656 downwards.
CAGTGCTTGTACTGCGCGCTGGCCGCTCTGTTGCGTATTTCGGCATTGGGCAGCAGCTGCGCGGTGACAGGATGAGAACCAATCCTCGCATATAGAAGTTTAAGCGCCTTGTCGGCCGAGCGTTCCACCAGGGACTTGATTCTTGGAAATACCCGATAGTTCCTGTCGGTCAGGGTAACGAAGTCTTCGGGCTGGGATTCTCCAACTGCGGTCACGGTCATTCTGTCACTCCTTTGACAAAAGGATTGATGCCTTGTCTATGTCGATGAGAAGTGCGGAATCTTGACCCGATATCGTTCCGCTGCTTGATGCCAAAGCTACAGCGCAATGGTTGACGCTTATTTAATATTGTTTGTTTTCATATGGTTTTGCGACGAGCTGAGTGGCACACACCCGCCGCAACCGGCTTATAAGCTGGAGTTTACAGTACGGTTGGGAATTGGCGTCTCAGCCAATTTGCTGTTTCGGTTCCAAACAGACCCTTAGACCCCAACACTAAAACAAAAAGGGGGCCGATGCATTACGCACCGGCCCCATTCCCGAACTATTCCGCGTTTTTAGAGTACGAAGTCCGCCGCCGTGAGCTGTGTGCGCGAGATGACGGAGATGCCGAAATCATAGCCGCCGTCGTGATCGAGATCGAGCGCGACGACATAGCTGTTCTTCGCAATCTGGTTGATCGCGAGATCGGACGCCAGAATGTGGAACGCGCTGAAGTCGATCTTGTCACCCTGAGCGGCGCTGAAATCCGCCACCTTATCGAGCGCGGCAAAGCCGCTGTCGCCTGCCTGGAACACGAACATATCCGCGCCAGCGCCGCCTTTCAGAACGTCCTGACCGAGGCCGCCATTGAGGATGTCGGCCCCGCCGCCACCGTCGAGCATATCGTTGCCAGCACCGCCAAGCAGCGTGTCCGAACCGCCACCGCCCTTGAGCGTATCGTTGCCCGCAGCAGCGTTGAGCGTGTCATTGCCCGCGCCGCCTTCCAGCGTATCGTCGCCTGAGCCTGAGTTGATCGTGTCGTTGCCACCGGCACCTTCAAAGCTCTCGTTCGCGGCGCTGCCGTTGAGCGTATCGTCGCCCTTCGTCCCCTGCGTCACGACATCATCGACATACATCGCGAGCAGCTGGCCATCCTGCACCAGTTCGGGGTCGACAAGGTTGAGGTGAGACTGCACATCGACCAGATAGGCCTTGGTGTCAGCGTCGCCGAGCATATCGGTCACGTCGATCACGCCAGAGCTTTCCTCGTCCTGCGTCTTGAAGCCGGGCTGGCCGGAAATGAACAGCGACGGGTCATGCTGCGCGATCTGGGTCAGCGTATCCGTTACCGGATCATATTCCCAGATCTTGGCAATATAAGACTGGTTGCCCGGATCTTCCTGCATGATCACCTTGCCCTGCGCATTGACGGTGATGTTGTCGAGCATCTGCTGGCCCTCGGTGCCATCCAGCACCGCGACAATGCTGCCGCCCGCTTCCGGGTTGGTGATGTCGGTGAAGGTCGCCTTGTAGAGCCGCGACGGTGCGTTGAAGCCATTGGTCGTCACGAAATAGAAGACATTGGGGTTGGTGGGGTCGAAGTGGACGTCTTCCGGGCGAAGGAATTTGGTGACGCCCAGCGCGTTGCTCTGCGCCTCAAGCGCGACGCCGGTCATCTTGCTCACATCGCCATCGGGCGTGCCGTCGCCGTCCTCGTCCGCACCCAGCTTGGTGAGGGTGAAGCTGCCGTTCGCGATCGTGCCATTGGCTTCGGCGGTGATGCCGCTCACGGTCAGGCCGAACAGGTCGCCATACATCAGGCCCGCCTTCTCGACGGCGTTGCCGGTCGTCTGCTTCTCGCCGATGTAGATATAGACCTGGCCGCCGGTCGAATCGTCGGTGCCGATGTTGATGGTCTTGAGCTGCGAGTAGTTGGAGCTGACCGCATTTTCCCATGAAAACAGGCCGGTATAGGCCAACTCATAGGCCGTGCCTGCTTCCGCACCGCTTACGACCAGCCCAAATTCCTTGCCTTCCGAGCCGGCTTCCTCGCCGGTCATGAAGATGCGGTCCAACGTACCATAGACCGTGCCGTCCGGCGCGGTGAAGGAGTAAGCAGATTGCAGCGCGAGATCGGCCGAGCACAGGCGGCCGATGGCATAAGTGGAGGTGACGAAGCTCTCGGTCACATCATCCCACAGCTGTACGTTGGTGATCGAGTCCTTCACATCGAGCACTTGCAGCGTCGTCTTGTCGATCACCCATTGCGACACGAACGCGCCCTTGGCGCCATGATCGCGCACAATGCCTGAGGTCGCTCCCAGCTCATGGTTCATCAGCAGGGTGAAGGTGCCGTCGCCATTGTCGAACGCGCCGAGGCCGTCTGGAATCCCGACCATGCGATAGGCCGACCCGTCAGCCTTGGTATCCAGAGTATCGCCAACCGTGGCGATGCTGGTGAAACGCACATTGGGCTCGGTGCCCAGCAGATAAGGTGCGGTGGTGGTAGAAGGTCCGATAGCCATGATTAAGCCCCCAAATGAGAAATGGTGATCAGGGCGTTAACCAATGGACATGACGCGTTGATGTTGGATTGGTTTAGCTTTTGCGACGCGCGCGTGACGCTTCTGTCACATAGTCGCGTTCCAAGCCGCGCAATGCGAGAGCGTGACCCGAAATATTCGACGAATGGTTTCTGTCGCAGTTACCAAATATCAAGGCTTTGCCGTTAGGAACCCATCCCAAACAGGTTCTTGCAAAGGAAAATGCCGTGCCCAAGGGTATAACCATATCAGCGAAAATGCTGTTCGCATTCGCGGCGCTCCTGGCGCTCGTCGCGGCGATCGGCGGCTTCGCAATGATGAAAATAGGCGAGGTTAATCAGCTTTCGACGCAGATGCGCTCCAACACGCTGCCCGCTACGCAGCTGATCGGCGACATCCACGCCTACACCTCGCAATATCGTATTCAGCAGAGCGGCATCGTCACCGCCCCCACCCCGGAGTCGAAGGCCAAGGCGGAGAAAATGATCCGCAACGCCAGCAACGCGATCTCCGGCATGATGGACGATTACGAAAAGCTGCTTGAGGCGAAAGATCAGAAAGACCTGTTCGCCACGCTGAAGACCAACTGGGCACAATATCAGAGCCAAACCGATCAGCTTATCGCGCTGGCAAACGCGGGTGATCCTGCCGCGAACGATATGTTCGAGGGCGAATCGCTCGATATGTTCTATACGGTGGAAGATTCGATCCTCCAGCTAATCGACCTCAACGCCAAGAGCGGCCAGGCGATCAGCGCCAAGAGCGAGAGCATCTATGCCGACTCGCGCCGGATGCTGATCGGCGCCATCGGCCTCGGCCTTGTCGTGACGCTGCTGCTTTCGGGACTCTTGATGCAGACCGTCGCGAAGCCGATCCGCAAGATGTCTGGCGCGGTGGGGCTGCTGGTGGACGGCGACCTCTCGGTCGAAATCCCCGGCATGAAGCGCAGCGACGAGCTGGGCAGCCTCGCCCGCGCGCTCGATAGCTTCAAGGATCTGTTCGAGGCGGACAAGCGCCGCGCAGAGGCAGAGGCCGTGCGCGCTCGCGAGACGGAAGAGACGATCAACGCCATCGGCGCGGGCCTCTCCGCCCTCGCCAAGGGCCAGCTCACCCACCGGGTGGACGAGAACGCCAATGGCCCGCTCGCCAAGCTCTATAATGACTATAACGATGCCCTGTCGCACCTTCAGGATGCGATGATGCAGATCGTCGATGGCTGCAACACGATCAAGAACGGCACCAACGAGATCGCGCAGGCCTCGTCAGACCTCTCGCTGCGCACGGAGCGCCAGGCCGAGTCGCTGGCCCACACGTCAAAGACGCTGGGCGAGTTCACCGGCTCGGTGAAGGTCGCGGCAGACAACGCCCGCCAGACCAGCAGCCGCCTTGCCGTGGCCCGCGAATCTGCGGAAAAGGTCGATGAAACGGCGAAGCGCGCTGCCGTTGCCATGCGCAACATTCAGGCATCGTCGAAGGAGATGAACGAGATCATCTCCACCATCGACGGCCTCGCCTTCCAGACCAACCTGCTGGCGCTCAACGCAGGCGTGGAAGCGGCACGGGCCGGCGCATCGGGCGCGGGCTTCGCGGTCGTCGCCACCGAGGTGCGGCATCTGGCTCAGCGTTCTGCCGAGGCGGCGAACTCTATCCGCCAGCTCGTCGCCACCTCCAGCTCGCAGATCACCGAGGGTGTGTCGCTGGTCGAAAACAGCGGCGAAGCGCTTCGCCAGATCGTGACCGAAGTGACCGAGGTTTCGGACCTGATGGACGAAATCGCGGCTGCTGCGGGCCGTCAGGCCAGCGGGCTTGCCGAAATCTCCGACATGGTCACTGCCATGGACACCGCCACGCAGCAGAACGCCGCGATGGTGGAGGAAAGCACAGCCAGCTCACGCAACCTCAACGACGAGACGGAGCGCCTGTTCGAGCAGCTCTCCTTCTTCGAGCTGGGCCGCTCTGCGGGCTATACCGGTGGCCTGGGCGTATCGCCGCCCTCCTATGAAGAGCGCGCGCCCAGCCCACGCAAGGCTTCGGCGCCGGCCAGCCACGGCAACCTTGCGCTGAGCATGGATGAGGACGACTGGGCCGAGTTCTAAGAGCATCGCGCCAAAAAGTGGGAACCGGTTTTTGGCAAAAACGATGCGACAACAAAAAGTTAGAGCGCGCATCTTGCGTCAGATTTAACGCAGCGCGCTCTAAACCGCCTGTTTCCTCTATTACCCCCTCCCTGATTGGCCCGGTCTCCACCATGGAAACCGGGCCTTTTTTTGTGGCGCATCTGCCGGTCGGGTTTTTCGAGACTGGCTGCCAGCCGCTTGTAAAAACGCAGATATTACAAAGTTTAATGCCCAATTTACCATAGCGGTAAACCCCATCTTATCGGCTTCAGACTATACGGGACTTCACCGGTTCAATCTTCATGCAAAATGAAGCTCAGAAAGGATTACGCATAATGTTCAATAAGTTCGCAGGCAAAATGATGGTCGCTGCCATTGCCGCCGCCGTCGCCACCCCCGCTTTCGCTCAGCCCGCCGCCTGGCAGCAGGCCGTAGCGCGTCAGATCGCTTCGAAGCAGACCTATCCCCGTGCGGCGCAGATGCGCGGCGATGAGGGCACCGTGAAGGTGAAGGTCTATGTCAGCGCTTCGGGCGCTGTTGAGAAGACCGAGCTGGTCGCACCTTCGGGCTCGTCCGTGCTGGATCGCGAAGCTCTGGCCCTGCCGACCAAGGTTGGCACCCTGCCTGCCCCTCCGGGTGGCGCGGCCGCAGTCGTTCTGCCGCTGACTTACAAACTGATGTAATCTTCGGCCTCGCGCCGAATATCATAGCAGGCTTTGGCCCGCCCTTCTCTCCCGCCTGTGACCGGATATGGCGAGGGAAGCGGCGGGCCGGTCTGTTTGTGCCAAACCCCATACCCGGCGAGAATCCGGCTCTGGCAAAGCGCGCCAAAATTGCCTAAGCTCAAAGCCCTGTCGGCGTGAGGATAGGGCATGCAGTTGCTGAGGACCATTTTCTGGGTAGTCGTCGCGGTGGCGCTGGCGCTGTTTACCAAGGCGAACTGGGAAGCTGCCACGCCGGTTGTGCCGGGCCGGGTCGCGGTGAAGCTTTGGGGCGATGCCATCATGGAAACCCGGCTGCCGGTGCTGATCCTCTCCGCGTTCCTGCTGGGGCTGGTGCCGACATGGGCCTGGGCCAGCGCAGTGAAATGGCGCCTGCGCCGCCGCCTCGCCAGCACGGAGCGCGCGCTGGAAAGCGTCACCGCGCCGCAAAGCCCGCCAGAACCAGCGCCCGCCCTTTCCTCCGCCCCACTATCGGAACAGCCATGACCAGCCCGATCTATGTCGCGATCGACACGCCAGACCTCGCCCGCGCCCAAAGCCTGGCACAAAGCGTTCACAGGCATGTCGGCGGCATCAAGCTGGGCCTGGAGTTCTTCTGCGCCAACGGGCATCATGGCGTGCACGAGATGGCGAAGATCGGCCTGCCCATCTTCCTTGACCTCAAGCTGCACGATATCCCCAACACCGTGGCGAAGGCGGTGCAGGCGCTGCATGTGCTGGAGCCCGCGATCCTCACTGTCCACGCCGCCGGGGGCCGGGCGATGCTGGAAGACGCCAAGGCGGCGGCGGGGGTTCACACCAAGGTGGTTGCCGTCACCGTCCTCACCAGCCTCGACGCCAGCGATCTGAATGAGATAGGCGTCGCCCGCAATGCTGCCGCGCAGGTCGAGCGGCTGGCCGATCTTGCGCAGGATGCGGGGCTGGATGGCATCGTCTGCTCTGGCGAGGAAGTGGGCCTGATCCGCAAGCGCTGGCCCGGCGGTTTCTTCGTGGTGCCCGGCGTACGCCCGGCTGGCGGCGCGATGGGCGATCAGAAGCGCGCCGTCACCCCGCGCGCCGCGATAGACGCGGGCGCCTCGATCATCGTCGTGGGCAGACCGATTTCCCAAGCCAAAGACCCGGATATGGCCGCGCGGGAGATAGAGGCGACGCTCTGATACGATCGAATTCGCGGTAGAAGCGAATTCGATGGCCGTACCAGCCCTCTCCCCCTCCCAGCCTCCCGACAGGGTATCTTATGGGAGCGCTGCCGAGGCACGTGACTCGGCTGCGGGAGGGGGAGAGGGCTGGTGCCGAACCCCAATAAAAACTATGCCCCAGCCATGTCCCGAATCGCGATCAAAATCTGCGGCCTTTCGACGCCGGAAACGCTCGACGCGGCGGTGAAGCACGGCGCGAGCCATGTCGGCTTCGTCCACTTCGCCAAAAGCCCGCGCCATGTCGCGGCGGAGCGGCTGACGCAGCTTGCTGCGCGGGTGCCGGATCATGTGATGAAAGTCGGCGTGGTGGTGAACGCGGACGATGCGGCGATAGAGATGCTGGTGCAGTCTGCCCGGCTCGATGCGCTCCAGCTTCATGGAGATGAAGCGCCAGCGCGCCTCGCCGCCATCCGCGCGCGCTTCCCGGCGCTAAAACTCTGGAAGGCCGTTCCGGTGAAAACCGCCGCCGATATTGCCGCCGCCGCGCCCTATGCAGATGTGGCGGACCTCATCCTGTTCGATGCCAAGACGCCGGACCATGCGGACCTGCCCGGCGGCATGGGCCTGCGCTTTGACTGGACATTGCTGGCCGAATATCGCGCATCCGGCCCGTGGGGGCTTTCAGGCGGCCTTGATCCCGCCAACGTCGCCGAAGCGATCCGAATCACCCGCGCGCCGCTGGTCGATGTTTCTTCGGGCGTGGAAGTCAAGCCGGGCATGAAGGATGTGGACAAAATCGCCGCCTTCTGCAAAGCGGCATTGTCATGACGACGGACGTTTCAGGATTCCTGCCGACACGATGGCGGTGATTGCTCTCCCACCCGGATTGCAGCGATTGCCCCACCGTGCCAGAAAAAGAGTATTGCCATGACTGTTCCCAACCCGTTGCCCAATTCCCTTCGCAGCCAGCCAGACGCGCGCGGCCATTTTGGCCAGTTCGGCGGGCGCTATGTTGCGGAAACCTTGATGCCGCTGATCCTCGCGCTGGAGGCGGAATATCGCCGCGCCAAGGCGGACCCGGCGTTTGAGGAGGAGTTCCAGTATCTTCTCCGCCAATATGTCGGGCGGCCCAACCCGCTTTATTATGCGCAGCGGCTTACGGAAGAGCTAGGCGGCGCGAAGATTTACCTGAAGCGCGAGGAGCTGAACCACACCGGCGCGCACAAGATCAACAACTGCATCGGCCAGATCCTGCTCGCCAAGCGCATGGGCAAGACGCGGATCATCGCGGAGACGGGCGCGGGCCAGCATGGCGTCGCCACCGCCACTGTCGCCGCGCTGTTCAATATCCCCTGCACCATCTTCATGGGCGCGGTCGATGTCGCGCGGCAGGCGCCCAACGTGTTCCGCATGAAGCTCTTGGGCGCGGAAGTGCGCGCGGTGGAGAGCGGCACCGCGACGCTGAAAGACGCGATGAACGAGGCGCTGCGCGATTGGGTCGCGAATGTGCATGACACCTTCTACATTATCGGCACGGTGGCAGGGCCGCACCCATACCCGGAGCTGGTGCGGGATTTTCAGAGCGTGATCGGCAAGGAAACCCGCGCGCAGATGATGGAGGCGGAAGGCCGCCTGCCCGATATGGTGCTGGCCTGCGTCGGCGGCGGATCGAACGCGATCGGCATGTTCCACCCGTTCCTCGATGATACAGACGTCGCGATCGTCGGTGTCGAGGCGGCGGGGCGCGGCATAGAGCTGGGCGATGGCCATCACGCGGCGAGCATCGCGGGCGGGGCGCCGGGCGTGCTTCATGGCAACAAGACCTATTTGTTGCAGGACGCGGACGGCCAGATCACCGACGCGCACAGCGTGTCCGCTGGCCTTGATTACCCCGGTATCGGGCCGGAGCATGCCTGGCTGCACGAGATTGGCCGGGCGCGCTATGTCTCCGTGACGGACGACGAGGCGCTGGCGGCGTTCCAGAAGCTGTGCCGCCTCGAAGGGATCATCCCCGCGCTCGAAAGCGCCCACGCCCTCGCGGCTTTAGAAACCCTCGCGCCCGAACTGGGCAAAGACAAGATCATCGCGGTGAATCTCTCTGGCCGGGGAGACAAGGACATCTTCACCGTCGCCAAGGCGCTGGGGGTGGAGATATGAAGGACCGCATAGCCTCCGCTTTCGCCCATGCCCGCGCCGAAGGGCGCGCCGCGCTCATCACCTTCGTCACCGGCGGCGATCCCACGCCAGCCGACACCGCCGCCGTGCTGGATGCGCTGGTCGAAGGCGGCGCGGACCTTATCGAGCTGGGCATGCCGTTTACCGATCCGATGGCCGATGGCTCCGCGATCCAGCTCGCCAATCTGCGGTCCTTAAGCGCAGGCACGAAAACGGCGGACATCTTCGCCATCGCCACCGCCTTTCGCACACGCCACCCCAACGTCCCGCTGATCCTGATGGGCTATGCCAACCCGATGATCCGGCGCGGGGCGGAGTGGTTTGCGGCGCAAGCCAAGGCGGCGGGCGTCGATGGCGTTATCTGCGTCGATATCCCGCCCGAAGAAGATGCCGAGCTTGGCCCGGCCCTGCGCGCTTGCGGAGTTCACCTCATCCGCCTCGCCACGCCGACGACAGATGTGGCCCGCCTGCCTGCCGTGCTCGAAGGCTCCAGCGGCTTCCTCTATTATGTCTCGGTCGCGGGCATCACCGGCAAGCAGCAGGCCGCGCAGGCGAGCATAGATGAGGCGGTTGCGCATCTGAAATCCGGCACCGGCCTGCCTATCGCCGTCGGCTTTGGCGTGCGCACGCCCGAACAGGCGGCGGCCATCGGCTCGGTGGCGGATGGCGTGGTCGTCGGCAGCGCAATCGTAGAGATTATAGGCCAGCATGGCGCGCAGGCCGCGCCCCATGTCAAAGACTATGTCGGCTCGCTGCGCGCGGCCCTCAACGCAAAGGAACCTGCCCGATGAGCTGGCTCAGCCGCGTCCGCAAGGCGATCCCCTTCATCGCCAAGAAGGAAAGCAGCGCCGATACGCTGTGGCACAAATGCCCCGGCTGCCACCAGATGATCTTCACGCGCGAGTGGGAGGAAAACCTCTCGGTCTGCCCCAAGTGCGATCATCATGGTCGCATCGGCGCCAAGGAGCGGTTCGCCCAGATCCTCGACGAGGGCAGCGCGAAGATACTCCCCACGCCGCAGGTGCGCGAAGATCCGCTCAAGTTCCGCGACACCAAAAAATATACCGACCGGATCAAGCAGGCGCGCGCCGCCACCGGCGATCATGACGCGCTGATCAACGCCTGCGGCACGGTCGATGGGCAGGCGATTGTCATGGGCGTCCAGAACTTCGCCTATATGGGCGGGTCGATGGGCGTCGCGGTCGGCGCCGCGTTTGTGCAGGGCGTGGAGGAAGCGATTGCGCGCACATGCCCCTATGTCATCTTCACGGCGGCGGGCGGCGCGCGCATGCAGGAGGGTATCCTGTCCCTCATGCAGATGCCGCGCGCGACTGTGGCGATCAGCAAGCTGCATGATGCGGGCCTGCCCTATATCGTGGTGCTGACCGATCCCACCACTGGCGGCGTTACCGCGAGCTATGCGATGCTGGGCGATATCCAGATCGCGGAGCCGAATGCGCTGATCGGCTTTGCGGGCCAGCGCGTGATCGAGAGTACGATCCGCGAAAAGCTGCCCGAAGGGTTCCAGCGTGCCGAATATCTCCTCGCCCACGGCATGATCGACATGGTCGTGCACCGCAAGGATCTGCGCGAGCGGCTGGCGCAGGTGGCCTCGTATCTGATGCCCAAGAAGGCGGCTTGAGCATCCTTTCCTATGGCTGATCACGCCGTTTCCGATGACCCCGCCGTCCAGGCGCAGCTGGACCGGCTCGCCAGCCTCTCCCCCGGTGCGGATGTGCTGGGGCTGGAGCGGATTACGCGGCTCCTCGCCAACCTTGGCAATCCGCACCTTTCCCTGCCGCCGGTCTTCCATGTTGCGGGCACGAATGGCAAAGGCTCTACCTGCGCGTTCCTGCGCGCCGCGTTGCAGGCGGAGGGGTATAGCGTCCACGCCTACACCTCGCCGCATCTGGTGCGGTTTAACGAGCGCATCCGCCTGAACGATACTCTGATCGACGACGCCCGCCTCGCGGCCTACCTCAAGCGCGTGCTGGACGCAGCGGGAGACATCGGCCCCAGCTTTTTCGAGGCGACCACCGCCGCCGCCTTCCTCGCCTTTGCGGAGCATCCCGTCGACGCCTGCATCATCGAGGTGGGCCTGGGCGGCAGGCTGGATGCCACCAACATCATCCCCGCGCCCGCCGTGTGTGGCATCGCGCAGCTCGGCATGGATCATGAGGCATTTCTGGGCACCGACCTCAAGGCCATAGCGGCGGAAAAAGCGGGCATCGCCAAATCCGCCACTCCGCTGGTCACGCTGGCCTATGAGCCGCATATCGCCGCCGTGATCGCGCAAAAGGCGGCGGACGCGGGCGCGCTCTGGCTGCCGATGAAAGAGGCGTGGGACGCCGCGCTCTATCGCGAGCGCCTGCATTACCGCGATGAGGCGGGGCGGATCGACACACCGCTGCCGCGCCTTCCCGGCCCGCATCAGGCGATGAACCTCGCGCTCGCCATCGCGATGCTGCGGCATCAGGATGCGCTGCGCATCGGCGAGGCCTCGCTCAACGCCGCGCCGCTCTGGGCGCACTGGCCCGCGCGGCTGCAACGACTGAGCCAAGGCCCGCTGGTCGCGCGGCTGGGGGAGGCGCGCGCAATATGGCTCGATGGCGGGCATAACCCGGCGGCGGGGGAAGCCATCGCGCGCTTTTTCGACTCCGCACTGCCGGGCGGAGAGAGACTCACGCTGCTGATCGGCATGCTGGCGAACAAGGATATGGCGGGCTTTCTCGCCCCGCTGCGCCCCCATATCGGCGCGATCCACTCGGTCCCGGTCGAGGGCCATGCGCATCATGGGCCAGAGGTTTTCGCCGCGCTCGCAAGCGAATGGGGCATCGCCCATAGCGCACACGCCAGCCTCCATGACGCCGCCGACGCGATTGGAGCGTCGGGCGGCCCGCTGCTCATCACCGGCTCGCTCTATCTCGCGGGTGAAGTGCTCAAGGCGAACGATCAACTGCCGGATTGAGCGCGCCCCTGCCGCATCCATTCCACCACACACAGCGCCACCGCGATAAAGCCCAGCCACGTCACGAAGATAAACACCGCATAATAGCCCTGCGCCTCGATCATCTGGCCCAGCGCCCCGCGCCCCAGCGTCCCCATCAGGAATGTCAGCGAGGAAAGCAGCGCATATTGCACCGCGCTATATCCCTTGGACGTGATGGAACTCAAATACGCCACCAGCGCCGTGCCCGCCAATCCGCCCGCGATATTCTCTCCGCCGATGGCGAGCATCAGCTTCGCCATGCGCTCGTCGCCGCCCAGATGCTCGACCGCCCAGCTAAATCCGGTCAGCCGCGCGCTCACCGCCATCACATGCCCGCCGGTCGCGAGGTCTGCATAGAGCAGGTTCGTCAGCGCCGCCGTCAGCGCGCCCAAAGTCATCGTCGCCATGCGGCCCAGCAGCGCCATGCACACCCCGCCCAGCGCCACGCCCAGCATCAGCGCGCCCACGCCAAAGAACTTCGACGCCACCGCCATCTCGGACTTGGTATAGCCCAGCTCGGTCAGGTAGAAGGGCGAGGCGAAGCTGCCCCAGATCGTGTCGGTCAGGCGATAGGTCAGCACCAGCGCCATCACCAGCACCGCCGCCCATTTGAGCCGCCCCATGATATCGATCAGCGGCAACACCAGCGCGCGATAGCCATGATCGAGCGCGCGGTCGCCCATGCTGCGCGCCGGTTCGGCTTCCTTAAGCACATAGCGCCCCTTCGCCTGCCAGCGCGCCAGCACGGCGGCGATGATCGCGGGGATCACCACCGTCGCCAGCACGATCACCGGCCCCTGCACCTTGATGAAGGCGGTGCTGTCAGGCCTCTGGTCTGCGGGCAGGGCGAGCGAGGCGATCATATAATAGAGCACCAGCCCCAGCGACACCGCCCAGAAGGTGCCGACCAGCCCCAGCGACACCGCGCGCACCTTCGGGCTCAAATGCCCCGCCGCACGCAGTTCATGCGCGTCATGCTCCGCCCGGTCCGCGGCGTGTGCGCTTTCGGGCGCGAAGATGCTCAGCACCCCCAGCCCCAGCATCACACAGCCCATCAGCGTATAGACCGGCACCCAGCCCCATGCGTCCGCCATGAACAGCGCCAGCGCCCCGCCGAGCAACACCGCCGCGCGATAGCCAAGCTGATAGACGGTGGACAGCGTATCGACCGGCGCGTCCTCGCCCGCCACATCGACACGCCATGCATCGATCACGATGTCCTGCGTGGCGGAGGCAAATGCGCCTATGCCGGCGCAGAGCGAAAACAGGCCGATGGCGTTCAGCGGGTCCATCTGCGCCATGGCGAGCAGCATGACCGCCAGCAGAAACTGCGCGGGGACGATCCACTGCTTGCGCCGCCCCAGGCGGGCAAAGCCGGGCAGAGAGAGCCGGTCGAGCAGCGGCGACCACAGGAACTTGAACGCATAGGCGAGGCCGATCAGCGAGATCACGCCCATCGTCTCCAGGTCCACCTTGGCGTCCGTCAGCCACGCGGTCAGCGTGCCGAGCAACAGCGCATAGGGCAGGCCGGAGCCAAAGCCGAACAGCGTCATATAGCCGGTCTTGGGATTGCCCAGCACCGCCCGCGCCCGCGCCAGTGCCGATGTCTTTATCGCGGTTGTCGCCATATCCCCGAACTCTCCTCAAACTCGGCCATGGGTTGTAATGACTTTGCGGCGAAGGGCAACGCACGTTGCTCTTGGGCGCGAAGTGGGGCATGGGCGGTGCGATGAAGCCGCCCTCACGCCCCTCGCGCAAGCCCGCCGTCAAGCCCGCGTCCGTCCGCCCGCCGCGCCGCGCGGAAAAGCCCGCGCCAGACAAGCCCAGAGCCGAAAGGCCTGTCGCCGCCAAGGGTGCAGCGCCCAAAAAACCCGCGCCACAGAAACCCGCTTTCCGCAAAGCGCCGCCGCGCGCCGCGCGTGCATCCGGTGCCGCCGAACCCCGGCCAGAGGGCGGGCGCGAGGAGCATCGCATCGCAAAGCTGCTCGCCCGCGCAGGCATTGCCTCGCGCCGCGAGATCGAGCGGATGATTGCGGAGGGGCGCATCGCTGTGAACGGCGAGGTGCTTACCACCCCCGCCACCCTGCTCACGTCCCTCGCCGGCGTCACTGTCGATGGCGCGCCGGTGGGCGAGACAGAGCAGACCCGCCTGTTCCTGTTTCACAAGCCGTCGGGCTGCCTCACGGCAGAGCGGGATTTTTCCGGTCGCAAGACGATCTACGATTTCCTGCCCAAGGATCTGCCGCGCCTGATGCCGGTCGGGCGGCTCGATATGACGACCGAAGGCCTGCTGATGCTCACCAACGATGGCGGGCTGAAGCGCACGCTGGAGCTGCCGTCGACTGGCATAGAGCGCACCTATCGGGCAAGAGCTTTCGGCTCCGTCAGCCAGGCCCAGCTCGAAAGCCTGATCGAGGGGGTGGAGATAGACGGCATGCGCTATGGCCGCATCGACGCCAATCTGGAACGCAGCACCGGCCATAACAAATGGATCGAGCTGACGCTGACCGAGGGCAAGAACCGCGAGGTGCGCCGTGTGCTGGAGCATCTGGGCCTCAGCGTCAGTCGCCTCATCCGCACCCGCTACGGCCCGTTCGATCTGGCGGACAGCGCGCCGGGCGCACTGGTGGAGATCCGCAAGGGCGATCTCGATCGCTTCCTCGCCGCGCTGAAAAAGCTGAAAAAATGAGGATCATATCCGGCGAATGGCGCGGGCGTACTCTGGTTGCGCCCAAGGGAGACACCACCCGCCCCACAGCGGACCGCACGCGCGAAGCCTTGTTCTCCATGCTCACCAGCCGTCTGGGCAGCTTCGAGGGGTTGGCCGTGGGTGATTTCTTTGCCGGGTCCGGCGCCTTGGGGCTGGAGGCATTGTCACGCGGGGCGGGCTCGTGCCTGTTCGTGGAGCAGGACAAGGCGGCGCTCGATTGCCTGCGCGCCAATGCGGAGAAGCTGGGCCTTGGCCGGGCTGACCCGCGCGCAGACATCCGCGCAACATCGGTCATGGCGCTTGGCCCCGCCCCTGCGGCGCTGCACCTCATCCTGATGGACCCGCCCTATGACAGCGGCGCGGGCAGCGTGGCGCTGGACAAGCTCGCCCGCCTCGGCTGGATCGGCCCGGAGAGCTGGATCAGCATAGAGACGAGCCGACGCGAGGATGTGTCTGTGCAGGGCTTTGAGGTCGAGACCGCGCGCGATACCGGCAAGGCGCGGCTCCATCTGCTGCGCCCTGTTGCATAATCCTTGCCCAAGGCCGATTTGTTCCCTAATTGTTCGTCATGACCGCCATGCCCAGCCTGATGCCAGACCCTGAACCATCCTACCTCGCCGGGCTGAACCCGCCCCAGCGCGAGGCGGTGTTGACGACCGAAGGCCCGCTGCTGGTGCTGGCCGGTGCGGGCACGGGCAAGACGGCGGCCTTGACCGCCCGCCTCGCGCATCTCATCGCCACGCGCCGCGCCTATCCTTCGGAAATCCTCGCCGTCACCTTCACCAACAAGGCCGCGCGGGAAATGAAGGAGCGTGTCGGCCGCCTCATCGGCGCGGCGGTGGAGGGGATGCCGTGGCTCGGCACCTTTCACAGCATCGGCGCGAAGATGTTGCGCCGCCATGCCGAACTGCTCGGCCTGCAATCCAATTTCACGATCCTCGATACCGACGATCAGCTCCGGCTCATGAAGCAGCTGATTCAGGCCGAGGGGCTGGATGAAAAGCGCTTTCCCGCGCGGCAGCTCGCTGGCCTCATCGATCAGTGGAAGAACAAGGGGCTTACCCCTGCCGATATTGGCGCGGAGGAGGGCGAGCTTTTCGCCAATGGCCGCGGGCAAAAGATGTATGCCGCCTATCAGGCGCGGCTGCTGGCATTGAACGCCTGCGACTTTGGCGATCTGCTGCTGCTTCCCCTCGTGCTGCTGCGCAAGGACCGCGAGGTGCTTGGCCAATATCAGACCCGCTTTCGCTATATCATGGTCGATGAGTATCAGGACACCAACAGCGCGCAATATCTGTGGCTGCGGCTGCTGGCGCAGGAGCGCAAGAACATCTGCTGCGTGGGCGACGATGACCAGAGCATCTATAGCTGGCGCGGCGCGGAAGTGGCCAACATCCTGCGGTTCGAGCGGGATTTCCCCGGCGCGAAGATGGTGCGGCTGGAGCAGAACTACCGCTCCACACCCCATATCCTCGGCGCGGCGTCTGGCGTGATCGCGGGCAATGCCGAACGGCTGGGCAAGACCTTGTGGACCGAGGTGGATCAGGGCGACAAGGTGCGCGTGCTCGGCGTCTGGGACGGCGCGGAGGAAGCCCGCACCGTCAGCGAGGAGATTGAGCAGCGCCAGATGCAGGGGCAGGCGCTCGATGATTTCGCGATCCTCGTGCGCGCCCAGTTCCAGACGCGCGAGTTCGAGGAGCGCTTCCTCCAGATCGGCCTGCCCTATCGCATTGTGGGCGGTTTCCGTTTCTACGAGCGGGCAGAGATCAGGGACGCGCTCGCCTATCTGCGCCTCGTCGCCCAACCGGCGGATGACCTCGCGTTCGAACGCGTCGTCAATGTGCCCAAGCGGGGGCTGGGTGACAAGGCGGTGGAGAAGATTCACCGCCTCGCCCGCGCGGAGGGTACGCCGCTGCTCACCGCCGCCGCGCGCATATTGGACAGTGACGAGCTGACCCCGCAGGCGCGGCGCGCCCTCTCCGGCTTCGTCTCCAGCATCGCCCGCTGGCGCGACATGGCTTCTGCCCTGCCCCATGCCGAGCTGGCGCGCATCCTGCTCGATGAGTGCGGCTATACCGCGATGTTGCAGGCGGAAAAGACCGCCGAAGCATCGGGCCGCCTCGAAAACCTGTCAGAGCTGGCCCGCGCGATGGAGGACTATGAGTCGCTCAGCGCGTTTCTGGAGCATGTCAGCCTCGTGATGGACAACGACGCCGCGCCGGATGAGCGCAAGGTGACGATCATGACGATCCACGCCGCCAAGGGGCTGGAATTCAACAGCGTCTTCCTGCCCGGCTGGGAGGAAGGCGTCTTCCCCTCGCAGCGCTCGCTCGATGAAGGCGGCCTCACGGCGTTGGAGGAAGAGCGCCGCCTCGCCTATGTCGCGATCACGCGGGCGCGCCGCCATTGCGCGATCCTCCATGCCGCCAACCGCCGCATCTATGGCCAGTGGACCAGCTCCATCCCCTCGCGCTTCATCGCGGAGCTGCCGCCTGAGCATATCGAGGAACAGAGCAGCGTCGCGGGCAGCGCCAACTTGTGGCGCACCAACTGGATGGAGCGGCCAGACCCGTTCGCCAGCGTCGCGATGAGCGGCGCGCGCGGGCCGGGCTGGCAGCGCGCGGCGCAGGCGGGCGGGATCGGCACGCCCGATGTGCGGGCACGGGATGCGCGCCCCGCAGCCTCCGTCGCTGCAAAAGCGCGCGATGACCTGTCCCTTGGCATGCGCGTCTTTCACCAGAAATTCGGTTACGGCATCATCGCCGCACAGGATGGCAACAAGCTGGAGATCGATTTCGACAGCGCGGGGCGCAAGCGGGTGATCGACAGTTTCGTCAGCATCGGCTGAATTTTTTTCTCACCCCACTGAAGAATTAGCCAGTTGCTGCAACTCCCGCGAGGGTGCAGAGACACAATATGAACGTCTCCGCCAACCCCTCTCACCCCCTGCACGTGCGCGATTTCCGGCTGTATCTCATCGGTCGTTTCGCCACGATCATCGGCCAGTACAGCCTGCTGCTCGTCATTGCGTGGCAGGCCTACTCCACCGCGCGCCTGACGATGGACACACGGGAGGCCGCGGTTCAACTCGGCCTGATCGGGCTGGCGCAATTTTTGCCGCTATTCTTCCTCACGCCGGTATCCGGCTGGGTGGCGGATCATATCGACCGGCGCAAGGTGGTGATGATGGCGGTCGTGCTGCAGATGATCTGCACCGCGATCCTGGGCGTCGCGACGCATGATGGCTGGGTATCCCTGCCCCTGCTCTTCGCTATGGCCGGTCTGCTGGGCGTCGCGCGCTGCTTTGCCGGGCCCGCCTACAGCTCAATGGCGCCGCGCTTGCTGCCTGCGGCGCTGGTACCCGGCGCCATCGCTATGGGTGCGCTCATATGGCAGGCAGGCATGATTGCCGGGCCCGCCTTCGGGGGCTATCTCTATGCCGTCAAGCCCTGGCTGCCGCATATGATGTCTGTCGGCATGTTTGTCGTTGCGATCGTAGCGATATCTCAACTGCCTGCGATCCCGCCGACCCAGATAGACCAGCGCCGCCACCCGATCCGGCAAATGTTGGATGGCCTGGTCTATGTGCGCACCAACCGGCTGGTTCTGGGCACGATCACGCTGGATCTGATGGCTGTTCTGCTGGCTGGGTCGACAGCGCTCCTCCCCATCTATGCGCACGATATTTTCCATGCCGGGCCGGATGCGCTGGGCATGCTCGCCGCCGCCACGGGGATAGGCGCCGGGCTGACGGCGCTGTGGTTCGGGTTCCGCCCGCCCTCCAGCAATGTCGGCAACAGGATGCTGCTGGCAGTGGCGGGTTTCGGCGTTGCAACGGCGCTGTTCGGATCGACCGCGTTCATGCCCTTGGCGGTCGCGATGCCGGTGGCGTTTGTCGCGCTGTTCCTGTGCGGAGTGGCGGACATGTACTCTGTCTTCGTGCGGCAGACGCTGATTCAGGTCTATACGCCCGACGAAATGCGCGGAAGGGTGAGCAGCGTTTCGCAACTCAGCATCTCCGCCTCCAACGAGCTGGGCGAGGCGGAGTCGGGCTTTGTCGCTGCGCTGATCGGCCCGGTGACGACCGTTATCGCGGGCGGGATCGGCGCGATCATCGTCGTCGCCCTATGGGCGCGGCTGTTCCCCGAAATAGGGCTTGCGCGCCGCTTCGATGCGCACGACACTGACGAAAAGACACCGCAGCAGGAGAAGCAGGCATGATCGCGGCCAACATCCTCGAAACTATTGGCAGAACGCCGCATATCCGCATGGGTCGGTTGTTTGCTGATGCGAATGTGTGGATCAAGTCCGAGCGGGCGAACCCCGGCGGATCGATCAAGGACCGAATCGCCCTCTCCATGATCGAGGCGGCAGAGGCGGCGGGAGATCTGAAGCCCGGCGGCACGATCATCGAGCCGACATCGGGCAACACCGGCATCGGCCTCGCCATGGTGGCCGCGGTGAAAGGCTATAAGCTGGTTCTCGTCATGCCCGAGAGCATGAGCCTGGAGCGCCGCCGCCTGATGCTGGCCTATGGCGCGAGCTTTGACCTTACGCCGCGCGAAAAGGGCATGAAGGGCGCGATCGAGCGCGCGCTGGAGCTGGTGGCCCAGACCCCCGGCGCATGGATGCCGCAACAGTTCGAGAACGCCGCCAATATCGACGTGCATGTGCGCACCACCGCGCAGGAAATCCTTGCCGATTTCGCCGACGCGCCCTTGGATGCGCTCATCACCGGCGTTGGCACCGGCGGCCACATCACCGGCTGCGCACAGGTGCTGAAACAGGCTTGGCCCAATCTCAAGGTGTTCGCGGTCGAACCTACGCTATCCCCGGTCATCAGCGGCGGCGCGCCCGGTCCCCACCCGATTCAGGGCATAGGCGCGGGCTTCATCCCGGCAAACCTGCGCACCCAGCTGCTCGATGGCGTGATCCAGGTCGATCCCGCCGTCGCCAAGGAGATGGCCCGCCGCGCCGCGCGCGAGGAGGGGATGCTCGTCGGCATATCCTCCGGCGCGACGCTGGCCGCCATCGCGCAGAAACTGCCCGATCTGGGCGCGGGCGCGAAGGTGCTGGGCTTCAACTATGACACGGGTGAGCGTTATCTCTCCGTGCCGGATTTCCTGCCGGAGTGATTTTGCCCATAGCGGCCTGCGAATAGCCGATGTTTCCGCTTCCGGTGCTCACGTACCTTAAAGTACGCTGCGCTCCGGTTCTCAACATCGACTATTCTCGGCTCGCTCTGAGCAAAATCGAGGTTGTTATCTGTCGGCGAACATTTCGGGCGGCAGCGCCATCAGGCTCTCCGCCCCGCCCTCCAGCTTGCGGCGCAGCGCGCCTGCATCCGGCATGATCCGCTCGGCATAAAAGCGCGCGGTGGTGAGCTTGGCTTCCAGCCACGCCGCGTCCTCGGCACCAGCGTCCAGCCGCTCTGCCGCCGCCACGGCCATGCGCAGCCACATCAGGCCCACGGCAACGATGCCCATCATGTGCATATAATGGTGCGATCCCGCGCCGGCGTTGTTGGGGTTGGTCATGCCGTTCTGCATCAGCCACATGGTCGCGGCCTGAAGCTGGCCGTTCGCCTTTTCCAGCGCCTCGGCAAAATCGTTCGTGCGCGCATTGCCCTTGGCCGCTGCCACTTCCTCGGCAATGATCTTGAAGAACGCCTGCAGCGCGCGCCCGCCATTTTGCGCCAGCTTGCGGCCCACAAGGTCCATCGCCTGCACGCCGTTCGCGCCCTCATAGATCTGGGCGATGCGCGCATCGCGCACATATTGCTCCATGCCCCATTCGACGATGTAGCCATGCCCGCCATAGACCTGCTGGCAGTTCACCGCCACTTCAAAGCCCTTGTCCGTGCCATAGCCCTTGATGACCGGGGTGAGCAGCGAGATGATGTCATCCGCCGTCTGCCGGTCTTCCTCGGTCGCGGCGTGGTGCGTCAGGTCCACCTGCACCGCACCCCACAGCATCAGCGCGCGCAGCCCCTCGGTCAGCGCCTTCGCCTCCATCAGCATGCGGCGTACATCGGGGTGGACGAACAGCGTGTCCGCCTTCTCCGCCGGGTCCGCCGGGCCGGTCAGCGCGCGGCCCTGCCGCCGGTCCCGCGCATATTGCACTGCGTTCTGATAGGCGATCTCCGCCTGCGCCAGCCCTTGCAGGCCCACACCGAGGCGCGCATCGTTCATCATGATGAACATCGCGGCGAGGCCTTTATTCTCCTCGCCCACCAGCCATCCGGTCGCGCCGTCATAGTTCATCACACAGGTGGCGTTGCCGTGGATGCCCATTTTGTGCTCCAGCGAGCCGCAGGACACCGCGTTGCGCGCGCCCAGCGAGCCATCTGCATTGACGAGGAACTTGGGCACCACAAACAGTGAGATGCCCTTGCTGCCCTCCGGCGCGTCGGGCGTTTTCGCCAGCACCAGATGGATGATGTTTTCGGAAAGGTCATGCTCGCCCGCTGAGATGAAAATCTTGGTGCCGGTGATGGCATAGCTGCCATCGGCATTGGGCACCGCCTTGGTCTTGATGAGGCCCAGGTCTGTGCCGCAATGTGGCTCGGTCAGGTTCATCGTGCCGGTCCATCTGCCCTCCACCATCTTGGGGACATAGGTGGCCTTCTGCTCCGGCGTGCCCTTCACCAGCAACGAGTTGATCGCGCCGGTGGTGAGGCCGTGATACATCTCGAAGCTGTGATTGGCGGAGCAGAAATATTCGCCGATCGCGGTCGCCACCGCAGAGGGCAGGCCTTGCCCGCCAAACTCTGTCGGCGCATGCAGCGTCGGCCAGCCAGCGGCGACGAACTGGTCATAGGCGGCCTTGAAGCCATCGGGCGTGGTCACGCTGCCATCGGCATGGCGGGTGCAGCCCTGCGCGTCACCCACCGGGTTCAGCGGCGCCATCACCTCGGCGGCGAACTTGCCGCCCTCCTCCAGCACCGCAGAAACGAGATCGGGCGTGGCCCCCTCGAAACCGGGCAGGTTGGCATAGGCATCGAGCCGCACCACGGCATCGAGGACAAAGCGGGTGTCTTTCACCGGGGGGGAGTAGACGGGCATGGCAATCCTCCAATTGTCTTATGACGGGGGAATATGGTCTATCTTACTTATCATTCCGTTTCGCAGTCTCTACGAGGGCCACGAACCCGGCTAGTTCCTCGATCGCGCCATTGATGTCTTCGCGCTGGCGCTCCAGCAGCGCAATCCGGTCCCGGCATTTCCGCAGCGTAACCTCGCGCTGGGTCGCGCGGCCATCGCCCACATCATACAGGTCGATCATCTCACGAACATCGGCCAGTGAAAAGCCCACACGCTTCGCCCGCAATATCCATGCAAGGCGGGCGCGGTCACGCTTGCCGTAGATGCGGGTCGAACCCTGCCGCTCCGGCGCGATCAGGCCTTCATCCTCATAGAAGCGCAGCGCGCGCGAAGTGATGCCGAATTCGCCTGCGAGGTCGGAAATCGAGTAGGTCGTCTGCGCCTTCGCATCAGGCAGCTCGACCCAGCCGGGTTTGGGACTCATGTCGTTCATGGCCGCAACTATACTTGACGTTCACGTAAACGTCAAGCCGGTTCAACTACACAACTGCTCGCCATCCTTGCCCCGCGCATCGCGGGCCACGCCCACTTCGCGCGAGACGCGGGGGAAGCTCACGCCCTCCAGGCTGCCGCGCTTGTTGCACAGGCCTGCACATTCCACATCGAGCGCGCCGGGGATCACCACCCTGTCGCCCTCATAGCCCGCGACGATGAGGCAGGCGGAGCGATCGAAGTTCATCACCAGCCGCTCGCCCGATCGGCGCAGGCTGCCGCGCCCATGGCACTCGCTCTGCTCGCCAAATGCCGCCTCCAGAGCGAACCGCATTTTGCCCGGCTCCTCGGCGGGGACGATGCACAGGCTGTCCAGCCCGGATTCATGGCGGCTGCGATAGAGGCCGATGGGCGAGGCGCTGGTGTCTCCCACCACGCCCGCATCGCGCGCAGCCTGTTCCAATGCGGACGCGGCGGGGGAGGAAGGCGGATCGTCCTTCACCGGCGCGCCCTGCTGCCCGCCGCATGCGCTGGCGAGCAGGATCAGAGCGAGCGCAGCCGCCGCGCGTCTAGTCATGCACCCTTTCAAGCCCATCCTCGGTCACGCGCCGGTAAAAACAGCTCGTCTCGCCGGTATGGCAAGCCGGGCCAGCGGGCCGCGCGATCACCCAGACCGCGTCCTGATCGCAGTCGATCCGCATCTCCACCACATGCAGCACATGGCCGGATGTCTCACCCTTCTTCCACAGCCGCCCCCGGCTGCGCGACCAGAAATGCGCGAAGCCGCTCGTCTGCGTCAGGCTCAGCGCCTCAGCGTTCATATGCGCGAGCATCAACACCGCGCCGCTCGCCGCGTCCGTCACCACCGCGGTGATGAGGCCATTGGCGTCATATTTGGGGTCAAGGGCCAAGCCCGTCTCGCGTTCGCTGCTCATAAGCGCCGACTATTAGGCGCGGCGGAAGATCGCGGCAAGCTCCACATGCGTCGACCAGCGGAACTGCCCCACCGGCTGCACGGTCTCCAGCGTATAGCCGCCCTCGATCAGCATCTTGGCGTCGCGCGCGAAGCTGGATGGGTTGCAGGATACATAGGCGATGGCGGGCACCGTCGCGCTGGCGAGCTGGATCGCCTGTTCGCGCGCGCCGGCGCGGGGTGGATCGAGCAAGATCGCGTCAAAGCGGTTCGCCTCTTGCGTCGTCAGCGGCCTGCGGAACAGGTCGCGATGATCGGCGAACAATTGCGCCTGCGCCCGGTTCGCCGCTCCTTTCAGCGCCATCACAAGGTCGCGCGCAGCCTCCGCCGCATAGACGCGCTTGCCCGCCCCCAATGACAGCGCGAAGGTGCCAAGGCCGCAAAACAGATCGGCCCACACGCCCGCGCCATCCAGCGCCGGGCGCACGGCATTGACCAGCGCCGCCTCGCCATCCGCCGTTGCCTGCAAAAAGGCATAGGGCGGCATCGGCACCGCAACGCCGCCGAACGTCATGGTCAGCGGCTCCGGTTCATGCCGGGTCTGGATGCCAGTGCCATCGTCAATCGAAAGCCGCGCGAGCCTGTGGTCGCTCGCAAAAGCGGAAAGCCGCTCCGCCGCTGCCAAACCGTCCGCCTCTACGCCCTCGATCAGCACATCGACACCTTGGTCGGCGAGGGTCAGCTTCACATGGGCGGCGCGCCGCTCGCCCACCATATCGCCCAGCAGCGCGCGCAATGGCTCCACCAGCGCGAACAACGCCGAGTGCAGCACCGCGCACATGCTCAGGTCAACGATCCGGTGGCTGCCCTCGCTCGAAAAGCCGAGCGCGGTCTTTTTGCCGAAGCGCGCAACGCGCAGCGCGGCGCGGCGGCGGGTCTGCGGCGCCGAAAGGATCGCGGGCAACACGTTCACACCCTCTATCCCCTGCCCCACAAGCGCGCCTGCCACGCGCCCGCGCACATAATCGGCAAGGCTTTCCTCATCGAGGTGCTGGAGCTGGCATCCACCGCACAGGGGGTAATGTACGCAGGGCGGGCTGGCATGATGCGGGCCATAGTCCAGCCCGCCGTCACCTCGCAGCCGGTCTCCCGGCGCACTCATCGGCACATGGCGGCCGTCCGCCGTCACGCCGTCGCCCTTCGCGGCGATGCGAACGATCAGGCCGGGGTCGCTCATGCCGATAGCGTTTACAGGCAGGCGGCGATGGCGGCGGGAATATAAGGCAGCAGGTCGTCGGCGAGGAAGGCGGGGCCAGCCAGCCGCGCCGCCTCGCCATGCAGCCACACCGCCTCAGCCGCCGCACGGAACGGATCGCCCGTCACCGCCAGCCGCGCGGCGCACAGGCCCGCCAGCACGTCGCCCGTGCCAGCGGTAGAGAGCCAGCTCGGCGCGGCGTCTGCCACCACGGCGCGGCCATCGGGCCCTGCCACCACCGTCGTCGGCCCTTTCAGCACCACAACCGCGCCAGAGCTTTGCGCTGCCGTTACCGCAAGCTCGATCACGGTGCCGGAAATGTCCAGCCCGCTGAGATTGGCGAAAATCTGTGCAAATTCGCCCGCATGCGGCGTCAAAATCGCGTTTTCGGGCAGGGCCGCCATCGCGCCCTCGGCCAGATGCCACAAAGCGTCGGCATCGAGCACGACCGGGTGGCTGTGCACCAGCGCTTGCCCCAGTCGCTCCGCCCCCGCCTCGCCCCGCCCAAGGCCGGGGCCGATCAGCAGCGCGCGGATGCGCGGGTCGCTCAACGCCGCCTCGTTCTTCATCGATGCGCGCACGATCGCGTGGCTGGTGCGGTTTACGGACTGCACGCCGATCAGCCGCACATAGCCCGCCCCGCCGCGCGCCGCCGCCTCTGCCGCCAGCGCGGACGCGCCGGGCATCTCGCCCGCCACCGCCGCCACCAGCCCGCGCGTATATTTGTGCGCGTCGTCCGCGGGGGGAGAGAGGCGCGGGCGCTCCAGCCGGAACAATGTGGCGTCGGGCGCGGGGATGCCGATGTCGCACAGATGCTTGCGCCGCCAATGGCCGGTCGCGGGGCGCAGCATGTGTGCGCGCTTCCATTGGCCCAGCGCGATGCACAGGTCGAAATGCGGAACGGCGGAGAGCGGCATGCCGTCGTCGGTTGAGATTCCGCTTGGAATATCAATAGCATAGCTGCGTTCTGATGCTTCGACGAGCTGCACCAGCCGCGCCGCTACCTCACCCTCCAGCCCCCGCGTCAGCCCCGTGCCGAACAGCGCATCCACCACCTGCGCAAAATGCGTTTCCACGTGGAAAAAGCCCTCGACAGCGCCACCCCATTCCGCCCGCGCCTGTCTCGCACTCTCCGTCACCGGATCCGCCAGCGCCGCCACCTTCACCGGCACGCCATAGTCGCGTAGCGCCTTCGCGATCACATAGCCGTCGCCGCCATTATTGCCCGGCCCGCACAGCACCAGCGTCTCGCGCTTGGCCCCCGCCCGCCAGATGATTTCCGCCGCCGCCTTGCCCGCGCGCTGCATCAGCGCATATTCGGGCACGCCGCCGGCGATTACCGCTGCCTCCGCCGCCCGCATCTCGGCGGCGGTCAGGACCGGAGCGTTCCGGTCAGATATCGGCATAGATATGCGTTTCCGCTTTGGCGCCGGGATGCGTCACCGCACCCTGATAGGCGGGGCCGACATTCTGGGCAAAGCGCCACAGCGCGCCCGCCTGATAATCGTTGCTTCGCGGCTGCCATCGCGCCTTGCGCTCCGCCAGAACCGCCGTATCCACCATCAGGTCAATCGTTCCGGCCTCGGCGTCTATGCTGATGATATCGCCATTTTCCACCAGCGCGATCGGCCCTCCCTCCGCCGCTTCGGGGCCGACATGGCCGATGCAAAAGCCACGCGTCGCGCCAGAGAAGCGCCCGTCGGTGATGAGTGCAATCTTCTCACCCATACCGAGGCCATAGAGCGCGGCGGTGGTGGACAGCATCTCGCGCATGCCGGGGCCGCCCTTCGGCCCTTCATAACGGATAACGACGACCTGGCCTTCCAGAATCTCGCGCTTCTCCACAGCGGCGAAGGCGTCTTCCTCGCAGTCGAACACCACTGCCGGGCCTTCGAACTGGAGCCGCTTCATGCCCGCGACCTTCACGATCGCGCCGTCAGGAGCCAGCGAGCCTTTGAGGCCGACTACGCCGCCAGTGGGCGAGAGCGGCGCCCTGGCGTCGTAGATCACCTTCTGATCCGGGTTCCACGTCACCTCGTCGATATTCTCGCCCAGAGTCTTGCCGGTCACGGTCATGCAATCGAGGTTAAGCAGGCCGGTCTGCGCGAGGGACTTCATCAGCATATAGATGCCGCCCGCGTCATGCATGTCCTTCGCTACATATTTACCGCCGGGCTTCAGGTCCGCCATGTAAGGCGTGGTCTTGAAGATTTCTGCGACATCGAACAGGTCGAAGGAAATGCCACACTCGTTCGCCATGGCAGGAAGATGCAACGCGGCGTTGGTGGAGCCGCCCGTCGCAGCAACTATGCGCGCCGCATTTTCGAACGCCTCGCGCGTGCAGATATCGCGCGGGCGGATATTCTTTGCGAGCAAGTCCATCACCTGCTTGCCGGCAGCAACTGCAACCTCCTGACGGCTCTGATACGGCGCCGGGGCCATGTTGCTGTTCGGCAGCGAAAGCCCCATCGCCTCGCCCACGCACGCCATGGTGTTTGCGGTATATTGCCCACCGCACGCACCGTGACCGGGGCAAGCGACCTTTTCCAGCGCGATCACATCCTTGAGCGGACATGCCCCTGCGGCATATTTGCCCACCACCTCAAACACATCGACCACCGTGACATCGCGGTCCTCGAACCGGCCCGGCAGGATCGAGCCGCCATAGACGAAGATCGAGGGGACATTCAAACGCAACATCGCCATCATCATGCCGGGCAGAGACTTGTCGCACCCGGCAAAGGCGACCAGCGCATCATAGCAATGACCACGCACCGACAATTCCACCGAGTCCGCGATTACCTCTCGCGAGACAAGCGAGGATTTCATCCCCTGATGGCCCATCGCGATGCCATCGGTCACGGTGATGGTGTTGAAGCGGAATGGGGTGCCACCCGCCGCCATCACGCCCTCGCGCGCCCAATCAGCCTGTGCATCCAGCATCGTGTTGCACGGTGCGCTGTCATTGCCCGCAGAGGCCAGCGCCACAAACGGCTTGGCGATGTCCTCTTCCTTCCAGCCCATCGCATAATAATAGCTGCGGTGCGGCGCGCGCTCTGGCCCCACGGAGACGTGGCGGCTGGGAAGTTTGGATTTATCGAAGCTGTTCGTCATGAAAGAAACCCTTGTTAGTGGGCCTGCCTCTATTCCCTCAGTACATCTTATGCAAGCAAGGCGCGGCACTGCTGTGCAATCGGCGCGAGTATCCCGGCATAGCGTGCCTGTCCTTCAGCAGTGCAGGATATGTCCTGTCTCAGCTCGACACCGAGATACGGGATGCCATTCGCCTCAGCATGGCGGTTCATAGTGTAGTTGAGCTGGCGCCCGGAGTAGGGCAACTGATCGCCCACGATCAGTCCGGCCTCCTGCAGTAGTGGGATGGCTATGCGCGCGGCGCGGTCATCCTCGTTATACAGCACGCCGATCTCCCACGGGCGTTTCTGATCCGGGTCTGTCGCAAGGCTGGGCGTAAAGCTATGGATTGAGAGGATGAACGGGCGATCAATACCCGCCAGCAGCTGCTCAATCCGATGATGATAGGGGCGGTGAAAGCGGCCGAGGCGCTCTTCCACATTGGCGCTGCGGTTGCCAGGGATGGCGTGGCCATCGCTCGCGGTAACGAGCAGGCCCGGCGCATCTTCTTCGCGGTTAAGGTCTATGACCAGACGGGATATGCCGCCCAGGATCGCGGTACACGCCAGACGCTCCGCCAATATCCCCGCAACTTCTGCCGCGCCGATATCGAGCGCGATATGCTGATCGAGCAGCTCCGGCGCGACACCCAGATCAACGTCTTCGGGCACATGGTTCGAGGCGTGGTCGGACACGATCAGGATCGGCACGTCGCCATGTTTCAGGATGCGGAAGACCTCGCTCACCGCAGCACACTCGCGCAGGTCCACCAGTCGGGCTGTTGTGCGGCAATCTCATCCCGCGCCGCATCGCGCGCTGCCTCAGTCTCGAAAAGGGCGAAGCAGGTTGCGCCAGAGCCGGACATCCGCACGAAATGCGCCGTACCGATCTCGTCCAATAGATATAGCGCCATACCGATTTCGGGCACCAATGCCACCGCGCCGGGTGTCAAATCATTGCGCCAGCCGGAGCGGACAATGGCAAGCGAACCTCGATCCGCGCCGTCCCACCCCTGATAGACCGGCCCAGTGGGGCAGAGCTTCAGCGGGTTTACGAGAAGTATCGGTGTTGCCGATACAGGGGTATCAGCCGGAGGTGGCAACAACGCATCCCCCACCCCTTTCCCCAGTGCGGGCCGGGAGGCAACACACGCCGCCACATCGGCACCCAGCCGGCCTATGGCATCACACAGCGCCGCCTCGGATGCGTCCAGCCGCCAAAGCCGGTTCAACGCCCGCGCGGCGGCAGCTGCATCCGCCGATCCACCACCCAGCCCTGCCGCCACCGGCAGGCGCTTGTCGAGAGTGATCCGGGCACCGGTACGCACATTGAAATGCGCCTGCATCGCCCCTGCCGCCCTTAGCACGAGATTGCCTTCGTCCACCGGCAAGCCGTCGGCAAAAGGGCCGGTGATACTTAGCGAAAGCTCGTCCGCAGCTTCCGCCGATATCCCATCGCCATCCGCGCAAAAGGCAAAAACGGTTTCGATATCGTGATAGCCATCGGGCCGCCTTGCGCGCACATGCAGTGCAAGGTTGATCTTGGCATAGGCTGTTTCGGCAATCAGGCTCATGATGCGGGCTTGGGCACCTCCGCCCCGAAATCGAGCTTGCGGTTGATGCGCATGCGCACCGCGTCCTCACCCTTGTCCGCATCCAGCCCGACGAGAGCCGCGCGCCATGCCGCCCGCGCATCAAAACGCCGCCCCAGCGCCCACAATATATCACCCAGATGCTCGTTGATTTCAGCATTGCCGGGCGCAGCGGCCACCGCCCCCTCGATAAGGGGAAGCGCCTTATCTGGCTGCCCCGCCTTGAACAACGCCCAGCCCAGGCTGTCGATAAAGGCGGGCTCCTTGGGCGCGATGCGATTGGCCCGCTCCAGCAGTGCAATGGCGCGGGGCAAATCCTCGCCTCTGTCGGCCATGGCATAGCCTAGATAATTGAGAGCGGCAGTGCTGTCTGGTGCGCGCTCTACCACCTTTTCAAGCAAAGGTTTCGCATCGCGCCAGTTGCCGGACTGCTCCAGCGCAGCCGCCAGTTGCAGCAACAAAGCGGGGTCATCCTTGTCCTGCATCAGCGCGCGCGCCTGTGTATAGGCCACGACTGCGCCTTTGTGGTCTTTGGTCTGTGAGAGAACATCGCCCAAGAGGCGCAAGGTGTGCGCATCCCCTGCGCCAGCTATGCGCCGTGCCTCTGCCACAGCCTCCGCGTCTTCTGCGGATGCGATCATCGCGCGCAACCTAAGGGATTGCGCCTCCAGATAGGCAGGCGAGCATGGGCCAGCCTTCTCCGCCTCCGTGCGCGCCTCTGCATATAAATCCGCGACCAGCGCAGCGCGCGCTACCAGCAAACGCACGTCATCGTCGGTGTCATCTGCAAAGCTGGCCATTCGCGCGATGCTCAAGGTGGCAGTCGGATCACCCTGACCGATCAGATCAAGCGCGAGACGGGCAAGCAAGCGCGACAACCCGCCCTGGGGGGTAAAGTCATGAGACACGGCGGCGCAGCTAGTGGATGCCGGCTGCATAGTCCCACGCAAGTCTCTCGCAAGATCAGCCCGTCCCAGTGCAGCAAAGCGGGCGGCCATCGCGTCCCGCTGGGCCGGGCCGAATGCTGTGCCGCGCGCTCGTGCCTGCAAGAAAGTGTCCGCCGCCCCAACACCATCGCCAAGCGCCAGCCGCTGGAGAAGCAACTGCTCCTCCAGATAGCGTACGGCAAACACGGCGTAGGGCTTGTCCACCGGCACGACCGGTGGATCATATGGTCCGTCCTTCATCGACACCCAGCTCTGCATGAACGGCACGATGAAGGCGAAATTGCCCTCCTGTTCAATCCGTTCCAGCAGGGCCGAGGCTTCCTTCCACTTGCTGCGCGCCATCGCATCGATGAGCAACAAGACAGAACTATCGGGCTGCGAAAGCCCTGCAGCATCCAGCGCCCGCGCAGCCTTCAACGCCAGCGCCCTGTCTCCCGCCAGCACAGCCTGACGGAATGCACGACTTGCTATATCTGGGCTTGCAGGATCAAGCCTAAGCGCCTGCGCGTATGCCCGCGCCGCATTCTGGACCGCGCCATCGCTCTCGGCCATGCGCGCCTCTACATAGGCGCCCAGCCTCTGCTGCTCCATAGTGAGGGTACTGGCAGCCGAAGCGCCAGCTACCACAGCCGGCTGAGCCAGCAGCACAGCAACCGGCATAAGACCAGGCCAGCGCTTCAAACGCAGCACCGCCCGCTCACATATTGGGATAATTGGGGCCACCGCCACCTTCCGGCGTCACCCAGTTGATATTCTGCGTCGGGTCTTTGATGTCGCATGTCTTGCAATGGACGCAGTTCTGCGCGTTGATCTGGAAGCGTGGATTGCCCTCGTCCAGCCCTACCACTTCATAGACTCCCGCCGGGCAATAGCGCTGCGCCGGCTCGTCATAGAGCGGCAGATTGTAGCTGATCGGAACGGAAGGATCCTTGAGCTGAAGATGGCAAGGCTGATCTTCCTCGTGATTGGTGTTGGAAAGGAAGACTGAAGACAGCCGGTCGAAGCTGATGACGCCATCGGGCTTGGGATAGTCGATCTTGGGGCAATGCTCTTTCCGCCACAGCTTGGTGTGGTCGGGCTTGTGCTTCATCGTTATCGGCAGGCCGATTTTCAGCACCCGCATCCACATATCGATGCCCGCAAGGATAGTGCCCAGCGTGCCGCCGAATTTGGAGACGGCGGGTTCGGCGTTTTTCACGAGTTGCAGTTCGTCGGCAATCCAGCTTGAGCGCAACGTGCTCTCATAAGTGCCCAGCTCATCGCCCGCGCGATCCGCCACCACGGCGTCGAACACGCTTTCAGCGGCCAGCATGCCTGATTTCATCGCCGTGTGTGTACCTTTGATGCGCGGCACGTTGACGAAGCCCGCCGAGCAGCCGATCAGCGCCCCGCCGGGGAATTCCAGCTTCGGTACGGATTGCCAGCCGCCCTCGTTGATCGCCCGCGCGCCATAGGAGACGCGCTTGCCGCCTTCCAGATATTTGCGGATTTCCGGGTGCTGCTTCCACCGCTGGAACTCCTCGAACGGGAAGAGATGCGGATTGCGATAGGAAAGGCCGACCACAAAGCCCAGTGCCACCTGCCCGTTCGCCTGATGATAGAGGAAGCCACCGCCATAGGCATCCGTAAGCGGCCAGCCTTGGGTATGGATGACGAGGCCCGGCTTGTGCTTGGCGGGATCGATATCCCACAGCTCTTTCATGCCGAGGCCATAGACCTGCGGCTCGCAATCCGCCTCCAGCGCGAATTTTGCCTTGAGCTGCTTGGTCAGATGTCCGCGCGCGCCCTCGGCAAAGAGGGTATAGCGCCCATGCAGTTCCATGCCCGGCTGATAGTCGCCCTTGTGGTTGCCCTCTCGGTCAACGCCCATGTCGCCTGTCGCCACACCCTTCACGGAGCCATCCTCGTTGTAGAGAATCTCTGCTGCAGGGAAACCGGGGAAGATTTCCACGCCCAAACCCTCAGCCTGCTCCGCCAGCCAACGGCACAGATTGCCGAGCGAGCCGGTGTAAGTGCCCTCATTATGCATGAATTTGGGTGTGAAGATGTGCGGCATGCCGAATTTTCCGCCTTTGGTGAGGAACCAGTGCTGGTTATCCGTCACTGGCACATCTGCCAGCGGACAGCCCATTTCGCGCCATTCCGGCAACAGCTCATCGAGCGCCTTCGGGTCTATCACCGCACCGGACAGGATGTGCGCACCGATCTCCGATCCTTTTTCGAGGATACAGACCGAAATCTCCCTCCCCGCCGCATTGGCAAGTTGTTTCAGCCGGATAGCGGCAGACAGGCCCGCCGGGCCTCCGCCGACGATCACAACATCATAGGGCATTGACTCGCGTTCGCTCATTTTCGTCTCCATCGGGCGTGACGCATGGCCTTATCGCTTCTGGCTAGCGCGCTGTTCCAACAGTTTAACACACTGGCGCGATGACCCTTCTTGACGCGTTCGTCAAGCCATGCGCCTATGGCATCTTATGCCTATGGATGAATTCATGATTAGGGAATCGCAAGCCACGCGTGCTCAGCTAGATGGGCTGATGGCGTGGTGGACACTGGCAGGGGTAGACAGTCCTGTTAGCGAGGATTCTGTCAACTGGCTGAAGCCAAAGCGGCCCCCATCCCCTATGGCGCTTGCGCCAGCCAGTCCGACGGGTTTTCCACATACGCTCGACGCCTTTCATGATTTTCTGGCACATGCCGCAGACCTGCCCGAAGCAGGCTGGCCCGGTCATCGTGTCCTGCCCGCCGGGTCGCGCGCGCCGCGCCTGATGATCCTCACCCATGCCCCCGATCCTAAAGCGGACGGTCCCGGAACTCCGTTCGATCAACAGGGCATGATGCTGCTTTCAAGGATGATACGCGCAATCGGCCTTGCTCCTGCGGATTGCTATTGGGCATCCATGAGCCTCATCGCTCCTGCGAGCGGAATGATTGACCCACCGACCCTTGAGAGACTGATCGCAAGGATGCGGCATCATGTCGGCCTCGTTGCTCCCACTTCGCTCCTGCTGGTGGGAGATCAGGTGAACCGTGTTCTAGGTCCGACCGACAGCCTTGATGTTACAAAAAATTTACCTTTTGTTAACCATTCGGGCGGCATCGTCACAGCCGCTGCGGTTGCGCATCCCAGGCTTATGTTGGCTCAGCCAATGGCCAAGGCAGGTGCGTGGCAAGCATTGCGGGATCTGGTCAAAGGTTGGGGACAGTGAGAGCATCTTTGATCGCCATCATGGCGGGCGCGCTGGCGTTGCAGGCAAATATTGCCCGTGCCGAGCCGACGCTCACCCCACCCCAGAATAGCGCCGAAGCCCAGAGCGCGGTTGCGCCGCTCTCAGTGCAGGACAATTACCGCACCTTGTTTGCAGCATTACGGGCTTCAAACTGGGCGGAAGCGAAAGCGCGCATCGGTACGCTGGATCGGGATGACCCTGTCCGCGCCGTCGCGCTTGCAGAGCTTTATACTGCCAAAAACTCCCCACGCGCGGAGCTGTTTGACCTGCTGGACCTGATGAACAAGGCGAGCTGGCTGCCAGAGTCGGCGCAGCTTGCGCGCATGGCCAAGAAGCGCGGGGCCGATATTCTGCCGGATGGGCCGCAGGTGCAAAAGCTGATGTGGCTGGGTGCGGCGCCCAAGCGTCAATATACGCCAACCGTCAGACAGGACACAGCCGCGCAGGCGCTCGTTGCGCAAATCCAGCCTTATATCAAGGCGGATACGCCCGGCGCAGCCGAAGCGCTCATTACGCCAGAGATAGAAGCGACTCTCTCTGCCGATGGTCTCGCAGAGGCCCGTCAGCGCGTAGCCTGGGCTTATTATATCGGCAACGACGATACGAATGCACGCCGCCTTGCCGCGCGCGCGCTGGAGAGCGGCTCCACAGGCGATTGGGTAGTGCAGGCTCAGTGGACCATTGGCCTGGCAAACTGGCGGAGCAACGATCCACGCACTGCAGCAACAGCATTTGAGCGCGTCAATGCGCTTGCCTCCAACGAAGACATGCGGGCGGCAGGTGCCTATTGGGCTGCGCGCGCGTGGATGAATGCCGGGCAGCCGGAGAAGGTCAACGCTCTGCTGAAACGCGCTGCGCAAAGGGCGGATACGTTTTACGGCATGTTGGCGCGCGAGACCTTGGGTCTGGAAGCGCCGCAGGCCTCCATCAACCCCATGCGTTCCGCCGCGATAATGGACAAGCCAGCCGTGCGCGCGGCCCTCTCCCTCCATGAGATTGGCGAGAACGACCGCGCCGACCGGCTGTTGCGCCATCAGGCAGCAATCGGAACCGTGCGCGATTATGATTCGCTCCTGGCACTTACCGACACGCTCGATCTGCCTGCGACGCAAATCTGGCTCGCCCAGCATGGCCCTGCAGGGCATGATGGCGGCAGCTTTGGCCGCTTCCCCCGTCCAAGCTGGGTGCCGGAAGGCGGCTGGCGGATTCATCCGGCGCTGGTCTTTGCGCATGCGTTACAGGAATCAGGCTTCCGCACAGATGCCGTCAGCCCTGCCGGCGCGCGCGGACTAATGCAGGTGATGCCTGGTACTGCGCGGCTGGTGGCGGGTGATACCGTCAGCGCGGCTCGCCTTGCGAACCCCTCCACCAACATGGAATATGGCCAGAGGTATCTGGAACAACTCCGCGACATGAAGGCGACCGGCGGCCTTCTGCCCAAGGTTATGGCAGCATATAACGCCGGGCCAGCGCCGGTCGAACGCTGGAACACTCAGGTGCGCGACAATGGCGACCCGCTGCTCTTCATGGAATCCCTCCCCTATTACGAGACACGCGCATATGTGAATATCGTCATGCGCAACTACTGGATGTATGATCTGCGTGAAACCGGCAGGGCGGAGGCGCTCACCGCGATGGCGCAGGGACGCTGGCCGGCTTTCCCGACCCTGAAGAACGGCAAGCCTGTAGAACTCAGCTACCGGATCAGCCGCTGACCATGCCAATCGACGCCAATGCCATTTTTCTGCCGGTCCGCATCGCACTTATGACCATATCGGATACGCGCGGGCTGCACGATGACCGCTCTGGCGATGCACT
Source organism: Sphingobium fluviale (assembly GCF_004122115.1). Lineage (GTDB taxonomy): Bacteria > Pseudomonadota > Alphaproteobacteria > Sphingomonadales > Sphingomonadaceae > Sphingobium > Sphingobium fluviale. The sequence goes on along the minus strand of NZ_SBKP01000009.1, from coordinate 41,855 downwards.
GGTCGAACGCATTCATGATGCAGGGCATGAGCTGGCGGCCCGCGTCATCGAGACGGACGATGTCGAGCGCATCGTCGAGCGCCTTCAAGAGTGGATAGAAGATCCACAGGTCGATTGCATTATCACCACTGGTGGAACCGGCGTTACAGGGCGAGATGTGACTCCAGAAGCACTGGCTCAAGTGGCGGAGAAGTTCATACCCGGCTTTGGTGAACTGTTTCGCCTGATCAGCTTTCAGAAGATCGGCAGTTCGGCCATCCAGTCGCGCGCATGCGCATGCGTGGCGAACGGCACCTATATCTTTGCGCTGCCCGGCAGCCCCGGTGCGGTGAAGGACGGGTGGGACGGCATCCTTGTCACTCAGCTCGACAGCCGCTTCAAGCCCTGCAACTTTGTCCAGCTGATGCCGCGTCTGAAGGAAAGCTGAGCAGCTATCCGGCCGCCAACCCGTCCATGATGAGGCGGTTGACTTCGATAAGATCGACAATTGCTGCGCGCCCGGCAATCACTTCGCTGCTGTGCCTGTCCACCCACAATGAGAGCGAGATGATGCTGGCGCGCAAGGGCGGGGGCAGACGGTTGGCCCCATCGGCGCAGGTCGCCCCAAAGGTGACCCAGACCTCGCGGTTCCAATGGATAACGTCTACAAGTGCCGCTCCTTTGAGGCCACGTCGATCCGCTTCGATCAACGCACCTGTAACCTGACCGAGCAGGCGATGCTCCGTGCTGCGTGGCGCCTCTGCAAAGCCGCGTGCACGCTGATAGGCAGACAGGCCCATAATTCCTCCCGGCGCGCATGAACTGCGCAAACATCACCTCATTATAGCGCGCAAGGCCGCTTGGGCGGCCGATACAAGGACGATTCCGACACTATGGTAAACATTCTGGTCAGATGATGACCGGCCTGCGGTCGCCCGTCCTATAATTCCCGATAAGCAATGTCTTAATCGTGAGGGAACGGCCCGCATCATGCTGAACGGCGTAGGCTTCATCATCATCCTGGTCTGCGTGTTCGGCAGCTTCGTGATGGCGGGTGGCAAGATGGACATCATCCTGCACGCGCTGCCACATGAAATGATGGCGATCGGCGGCGCATCTATTGGCGCGTTCATCGTCTCCAATACCATGCACACGGTGAAGCTCGCTGGAAAAGGGCTGGCGCGCAGCTTCAAAGGCTCGCGCTGGAAGGACAGCGACTATCTCGATCTGCTCACCCTGCTGTTCCAGTTGCTGACGCTTTTTCGCAAGGACGGCGCCACCGCGCTGGAGCCTCATCTCGACAATCCACACGAGAGCAGCCTTTTCAGCCGTTTTCCCCGCATCGGGGCGGACCACCACCTGATCGAGTTTATCTGCGATTATCTGCGCATGATGACGGTCAACTTCGAAGACCCGAACCAGATGGCCGAGGCGATGGAAGCAGACATAGACCGCCATCATCACGAGGAAGCCGAGCCGCAGCATGCCCTCCAGACCATGGCCGATGGCCTGCCCGCCATCGGTATCGTTGCGGCCGTGCTGGGCGTCATCAAGACCATGGGGTCGATCGACCAGCCAGTCGAGATACTCGGCGGCATGATCGGCGGCGCACTGGTCGGCACCTTCATGGGCGTGCTCCTCAGCTACTGCATCGTCGGGCCGCTCGCCTCAAAGCTGAACCAGACGATTGAGGCGGACAGCAAGCCCTATATCCTCGCGAAGACCGCGATCGTCGGATACGCGCAGAGCCTCCCCGTGCAGGTCGCCATCGAGATCGCCCGGCGGATGACCCCTTCCGCATACGCTCCGACATTTCAACAACTCGAAACCGCATTAGACGAGGCGAAAAATGGACTCACCCCACAAGCTGCTTGATGGCCCCATGGATGGTCTTGAGGCCGATGGCCGCCTGCGCCTGCCACCCAATGTGACCACGCTGATGGCTGAAGACTTGCGCGCCGGGTTGGTGCTCGCCGCCGATCATGAATCCGCGATCCTTATAAATGCTTCCGAGACCGTGAACATCGGACAGGCCGCACTGCAATTGCTGATCGCGGCGCGACAGGAAGCGGATCGGCTGAACATTCCATTCGAGATTGAAAATGCGCAGGCACCGCTGATCGCGCGGCTGGATGCGCTGGGGCTGGCAGACATTCTCGGCCTCACCGGAAAAGGGGAAACAATGCAATGAGCAAGCTCATTCTTACCGTGGATGACAGCGCGAGCATGCGGATGCTGCTCAAGGTGTCACTTACAGCCCAAGGTTACGCGATCGAGGGTGCAGAAGACGGATGCAAGGGTCTGGAACGCATGAAGGAGCTAGACCCCGATCTGCTCATCACCGATATCAACATGCCGCATATGGACGGCTTCGAGCTGATCGAGGCGGTGCGCGCATTGCCCGAATTTCGCGGCACGCCGATCCTCGTTCTCTCCACAGAGTTCTCAGACGAAAAAAAATCCCGCGCGCGAAATGCCGGGGCCACGGGATGGATCACCAAGCCTTTTGACGCGGAAAAGCTGGGGGCGGCGATCCGCCGTGTGTGCTCATGAGCGAGGACAAGGAACTGGACGAGATCCAGGCGATCTTCTTCGAGGAGTGCGTCGAGGGTCTGGGCACTGCCGAGGCGGGGCTGACCGCCTTTGCCAATGGCGACATCTCGGCCGAGGTGATCGCGGGCGTATTTCGCGCGGTCCACTCGATCAAGGGTGGGGCAGGAGCGTTTGGTCATAACGCGCTGCTGACCTTCGCTCATACCTTCGAGAATGTGCTGGATCGGGTGCGCGCCGGAGACATTGCAGCGACAACCGAAATCGGCCAGCACTTGCTCAGCGCATTCGATACATTGTCCGACCATGTTTCGGCGGCGATGGGGCGGGCGGATGTGCCGCAGGATGGAACCGCGCTTGCCGGGCTGAACGCGCTGCTGGCGGGAGAAGCGCCTGCCGCCGCCGCGACGCATCCGATACCGTCTCCATCGGCACCGGAACCTGCTTCGCAACCCGCCGAAGCGGACGATATGGGCTTTGTGCCCGTTGCCGTGGCGCTGGATCTGGAGGATTTCGATGCGCCTGCCATAGCCGCGCCTGAGGGCAACGGCAATGACGGCCCCTGGCGCATCAGCTTCGCGCCCTCGCGCGCCGCCATGGCGAACGGGGCCGAGCCTCTGCTGGTGGTACGCGAGCTGGAACGCATGGGCGCTCGTGTGATCCATGCCGATCTCGCGAAGCTGCCGCCCTTGCGCGAGCTGGAGCCGGAGCAGGGCTATATTCGCTGGGAATTGCTGCTCGATGGATCGGTCGAGCAGCAGGAGCTGGATGAATGTTTCGATTTTGTAGCCCCCGATAGTTTGATTGAATATCGTCGGGAGGGCGCAACCATTACCGCCGCGAACGAGCCAGAGGCGATTGTTGCGCCAGAGGCAGAGATCGTAACCGCCGCAGACCTGTCCAACCCGGATGACGAGAGGACTCCGCCAGTTTCCGCGCCGCCGGTGCTCTCAATCGTACCTTCTGCGCCACCGCCCACAGCTATGCCCGCAGGCGACGCCAAGATGCTCGACGCAGCGGCGCAGACCATCCGCATCGATGTGACCCGGCTCGACATGCTGCTGAACCTCGTGGGAGAGCTGGTCATACGCAACTCCATCCTTAACGATCGTCTCGCGGCGGAGGATCAGGAGCGGGTAGAGCTGCCGCAGCTGGCGCGCCTCACGCGCGAGATACAGGACAATGTCATGTCGCTGCGCGCCCAACCGATCCGGCAGGCGTTCAGCCGCGTGCCGCGCATCGTGCGTGAGTTGTGCGCCGCTACCGCCAAGCAGGTGAATCTGGAGGTGCAGGGCGAAGGCACCGAAGTGGACAAGAGCGTGATCGAGAAGATCGGCGAGCCGCTTACCCACATGATCCGCAACGCCATCGACCACGGCCTCGAAAGCCCGGAGGAGCGGATCGCGGCGGGCAAAGACCCGGTAGGCACCGTGCGCCTCTCCGCAGAGCAGAAGGGCGCGCGCATCGTCATCCGCGTGGCGGACGACGGGCGCGGCATTGACCGGGAGCGGGTGCGCGCCAAGGCGATAGAAAAGGGCATCGTAGCGGCCGACACGCCGTTGACCGATGAAGACATCGATAATCTCATCTGCGCGCCCGGCTTTTCCACGGCGGAAACGATCTCCAACATTTCAGGCCGCGGCGTCGGCATGGACGTGGTGCGCACCAATGTCGAGGCGCTGGGCGGGCGCATAGAGATCAGTTCTACTCCGGGGCAAGGCACCAGCTTCACGATGGTCCTTCCACTCACACTTGCGATATTGGATGGCATGATCGTGCGGATCGATGGTCAGCGTTACGTCGTGCCGCTCGCGCATGTGGTGGAATCCATCCGCCCCAATCCCGGTCAGGTCAAGGCGCTATCGCCCACATCCGAGGTCATAGACCTGCGCGGAAGCTATGTGCCCGTGCGCCGCGTGAGCGATATCTTCGGCCTCAGTGCTCATGATCGGCGCTGCCCTGAGGAAAGTCTGGTCATCATTGCCGAGAGCGATACGGCGGGCTGCATCGGCCTGATGGTCGACACCATCGACGACCGGCGCGAGTTGGTGGTCAAGAGCCTCGATCAGAACCTCTATCCTATCGCCGGGCTTTCGGGCGCCACCATACTTGGCGACGGCTCCATCGCCCTCATTCTTGACATAGACGCGCTTGTCTCGGCTGCCAATTCGTCGGGCGCGCGCTTTACGCTGAAAGGAATGGCCGCATGAACGACCAGACGGAAACCACTGATGTTACCCATGATCTGAAGATCGTCACCTTCACTCTGTGCGGCCATATGTTTGGCATTGCGATGACATCGCTGCTCGAAATCCGCGAATGGGAGGAACCGACGCCTCTGCCCGGCGTGCCGCATTATGTGCGTGGCGTCACCAACCTGCGGGGCAATGTCGTGCCAGTAGTAGGACTGTCTGAGCGGTTGGGATGGGCGCCGAGCGAAACGCATGCGCGCTCGTGCATCCTCGTCGTCAATCTCGATGGCAAGCAGGCCGGCTTTCTGGTCGATGAGATGAACGACATCGTGACGGTGAGCGTGGCCGAGATCCAGCCGCCGCCCGCGCTTGATGGCGCGGATACCAGCATGATTTCAGGGCTTGTGCGCGTGGTCGACCGCGGCGGGGATAATGCAGAGACCACTCAAGGCGACAAGAGCGCGATGGTGCTGTTGATTGATGTGCCTGCATTAAGCCTCACTCGCCATCTGGATGCCGCTGCATGAACCAGCTTACCCCACTCGATCGTGACCTGTGGGGCGGCGCGCCACTCACCGACGCGGAGTTCCGCGAGATTGCGGCCATGCTTCATCAGGAGGCACGCATCTCCCTTGCCCCGCAGAAGGCGACCTTGGTGCGCTCTCGCCTGTCTCGCCGCCTGCGCGAAAAGGAGCTGAAGAACTTTGGAGATTACATTTTGCTCGTCAGGCGCGATGCGAACGAGCGGCGGCAAATGATCGAATTGCTAACCACCAATCACACCCATTTCTTTAGAGAGCAACATCATTTCAACCATCTCAGGAACGAGATGATGCCGCTCTGGCGCGGACGGAGCATGCGTGAGCCTGTGCGCATCTGGTCCGCCGCCAGCTCGTCCGGCGAGGAGGTCTACACCATCGCGATGACACTGCTGGGGCAGGACCTGCGCGAGGCGCAATGGGCGCGCGGTGCGGGCGTCCAGCTTTTCGCGACCGACATATCGGAGGAAATGGTGTCTGCCGTGCGCAAGGCGGAATATCCCAAGGGGCATCTGGAGCAGATCCCCCAGCCATGGCGCAAGCTGTGGGCGAAGGAGACACGCGACGGTTTTGCCATCGCGCCCGAAGCACGCAATCTTGTTACCGCATCCCAGCTCAATCTCTTCGAACGCTGGCCATGGCGGCACTCATTCGATGCGATCTTCTGTCGCAATGTCATGATCTATTTCAACGAGGAGGCGAAGGCCGAGCTGGAGATGCGCCTTGTTGCCCAGCTCGTGCCCGGCGGTGCACTCTATATCGGCCATAGCGAGCGACTCGTCAGCAAGGCGAAGGACTTTATGATCCCCTGCGGCCACACCATGTATCGCAAGCCGGAGACTATGCGGTGAGAGAGAATATCCCCGTAGGAGAGCGCACGCGCGTGCTGATCGTGGACGACAGCGCCTCGATGCGCGCCATCCTCAAGAAGATTCTTCAGGCGGACCCGCGCATAGACGTGGTCGGTGCGGCGCCGGATGCCGAGATCGCGCGGCGTATGCTGAAAGACCTCCACCCGGATGTGCTGTTGCTCGATGTCGAGATGCCAGGGACGGATGGGATCACATTTCTCGAAAAGATCATGCGATTGCGGCCGATGCCTGTGGTGATGTGTTCCTCGCTCACGGCCAAGGGCACGGAAACGACGATCGAAGCGATGCGGCTGGGGGCTGTCGAGTGCATCGGCAAGCCCGCCGGCGGCCCTGAAGCCCTGATGCGCGAGGCAAAGACACTGCGTGAGACGGTGAAAGCCGCCGCGCGCTCCACCATGCGGTCAATCAACCATGATATGCCCCGCACTGTTGTCTCATCAGGCGGGTGCGACCCGGAGCTGGTGATAGCCATTGGCGCATCAACCGGCGGGGTGGAGGCTTTGTTTTCGCTGCTCTCCGCCCTCCCACCCGATATTCCGCCCACTTTGGTGGTGCAGCATATGCCCGGCATGTTCACGAGCGGTTTTGCCGCACGATTGGATCGCACCTGCCCCATGCGCGTTGCCGAGGCGCGCAACGGAGAAAAGCTGGCGCCCGGCACCGTCTATATCGCCCCAGGCACAGATACGCACATGGAACTTTCAGGTGGGCGGCATGGACACATCCGCCTGCGCAATACAGCGCTCGTCTCCGGCCACCGGCCCAGCGTTGATGTGCTGTTCAAGAGCTGTGCGCCATTGGGCCGCAAAGCCATCGGCATCATCATGACCGGCATGGGCAAGGATGGCGCCCACGGACTGCATGCCATGCGCAAGGCGGGAGCACTAACGCTGGGGCAGGATGAAAATAGCTGCGTAATCTACGGCATGCCGCGCGCCGCCAAGTTGCTCGGCGCGGTCACGCGCGAGGTCAGCCTCGATACATTGCCCAAGGCGCTACTCCGCGCCTGCCGTGAACCAATGGGGGTACACTGACATGCCTGCCGCGTCCGCAATCAAGGTGATGGTGGTTGATGACCAGACCAGTATGCGCGCCATGATCCGCCGCACGCTGCAGGATCTCGGCTTTCGCGACGTGCGAGACAAGGCGAGCGCCATCGAAGCTCTGCCCGCCGTGCAGAACGACCGGGTGCACCTCATCATCTCGGACTACAACATGCCGGACATGGACGGACTGGAGTTTCTGAAGGCCGTGCGCGCCGATCCCGTCATCGGCAAGACAGTGTTCATCATGTTGACCGGCAGCTCAGAAAAATCTGTCGTGCAGAAGGCAGCGGAATTGGGCGTCAACAATTATGTCGTGAAGCCCTTTGCGCCCGCCGCCCTCAAGGAAAAGATCGAGCGCGTCTTTGGGGAGCTGAACTGATGACCATGAGTGGCCCCACCAAGAGGATCGCGATCATACAGGGCGAAAATGCGGTGGTAAGCGAACCGGGTACGGTGATCACGACACTGCTGGGCTCGTGCATCGCTGTGTGCCTGCATGATCCGATTGCGCATATCGGCGGGATGAACCATTTCCTGCTGGGCGAACCGGGGCGGGGCCAGCATGTCGCCGCCGCGGACATGAACCGCTATGGCCTGCATGCGATGGAGCTGCTCATCAACGCGATGATGCAGAAAGGCGCATCGCGGCTCCGCCTCTCGGCGCAGGTGTTTGGCGGCGGCAATATTCAGGCTGCGTTCGGGCCGATCGGCACCCGCAATGCCGAGTTCGCGCTGCGTTTCCTCAAGACTGAGGGCATCGCGGTTGGCCAGACCAATGTCGGCGGCGCTCAAGCGCGCAAGGTGGAATTCCGCGCCTGGGACGGAATCGCCACCTGCGCGCTCGTCGCCCAAGCCCCGCCCCTGCGCCCGGTTGCGCAGTTCCGTCCGCCATCTGCATCCAGCGATGTCGAACTGTTCGCCTGATCAATGCACGCCCGTTTCCTCCTAGCTTCATGGTGAGTCATGGCCTTCCATCCCTCTGTTTATCCGCTGTGCACCGCGATGGCGAATGAGTGGCGCGAAATGCGGCACCATCTTGAGCATCTCGCGGCCATGCTTTGTGTGGATGAGGCATTCGCCAAGCGCCACATCGACAGCCTGCAGTTGTTCGATGCGTTGGCGCAACAGGCGGATGAGAGCGCGGTGATGCTGGACCGGCTTTCGGAGGGCATGTGCGCGTCTGAGGCGCTGGCGCTGGTGCGGCTGGGGCTTATGCAACAAAGGCTGAGTGACGCGCTCGGTGAGCTGACCTGAGCCCGTCATGGCAGGCACGGACAAACAGGCCGCACCCATCGTCATCCGCCGCGTCAAGAAAGTGGTGGGCGGCGGGCATCATGGCGGCGCATGGAAGGTCGCCTACGCCGATTTCGTGACGGCGATGATGGCGTTTTTCCTGCTGTTATGGCTCATATCCAGCCCGGATAAAGAGCAACTTAAAGGACTGGCCGAATATTTCACCCCCGGCCCGCCAAGCGCCCCCCAAGCGACAGGCACCACATCTGGCGCAAGCGATTCACCCGGCACGGGCGGCCATACCCAGCGCAATCAGGCCGACAGCCGCTCGCCCACAGGCACCCCGGCGATGACAGCTGCCTCGGCAGGCGTCGCGCGTGGCGGCAGCGCCGATGTACCGAGCGCGGCTCTGCGCGTGCTGGCGCAGGAGCTGAAGGTGGCGCTGGACGCTGTGCCGCAGGATCATGCCGCGCCCACCAGCTTCATGACCGACATGGGGCGGGATGAACTGCGCGTCAGCCTGACCGATACAGACCGGCAATCGATGTTTCAGGGCAACAGCGCGAACCTCAACGCCTATGGCCGCAATATGCTGGCGCGGATCGCCGCGAAAATGAAGGACTTCAAGGTCAACATCGCGGTCGAGGGGCATACCGATGGCGCGGGCGGCAGCAGCGATGCGAACTGGCAGCTCTCCGGCGCGCGTGCACTCGCCGCGCGCAATGCGCTCATCGCCAGCGGCGTGGCGGCGGATCGCTTTACTCAGGTGGTGGCGATGGCAGCGACCCGGCCCGTATACCCCGATCAGCCCAATCGCCCCGAAAACCGCCGCATCACCATCGTGCTGCTAGCGGACCAATCCGCGCTTCCGGCAAACAGTGGCTTTGCCTTCTGAGAGGCTGTTTGGAAACGGACAGTAAGCAATGAAGAAGCTGCTCACACTGATTCTGCTGTTGGCGCTCGGCTTAGGGCTTGGCGGAGGCGCAGCCTATGGTGTGGCTCAGCTCCTCGGCCCGCCTCCACCAAAAGCCGCGCCACCGAAGGCGGAAACAGTATTCATATCGGCAGGAACCCTGCTTGCTCCCATTGTTGCTACAGACGGCAGACTGTCCGGCTACGCCAATTTTGAGGTGCAACTGGAGGTGTCAGCAGACAAGCAGGCAGAGGTGACGGAGAAGATTCCGTTGCTGCTGCACGCCATCAACCTGCGAACATGGGCAACGCCGATGGCCGCAGGGCCAGACCATATCCTCCCGGATCTGCGTGTATTCGCTGCCGTGGTTAACGGCGCCGCCATCGAGTCACTCGGCAAAAATATGGTGCATCGCGTCATCATAACAAGCGCCAAGCCGACCTGATCCACAATATAGAATTTCCTGGCAAAATCGATAAAATTTTCGGGCAATGCAAGCTTTGCAACCGCTCTTTCCTTCTTTGCAGTTGCATGAATTGCTGCACCGCGAGAAAAAGAGATCGAAAATAAAACCGGATGTTTGTCTGGCATTCAAATGAGGAGATCACTTATGCGAATGCTGTTTATTTCTGCCGCTGCGGCTGCTCTTTCTATTTCGTCCCCTGCGCTTGCAGAAAAACCGGAAGTAAAAAATTTTACTCATGATGGCACAACCTACAGCTATACTGTTATAGATAAAGGCGCGGCCAAAGTAATCAGTGGCAAAGCGGGTTCCATTGAAACGCCATTTCGTCTCGTTCTCGCAAATGGAAGGGTGTCCGGGTATTTTGGAAGCTATTCTGTAGCCTTTACGGCGGATGAAGCAGAAGGCGCCACCAACACGGGCGGAGCAGAGCTGATTGCTCTCCTGACCAAATAGTCTGCCTCGCCCGGCGATTGGGGAACGCCGCAGAACACGCGCCATGGGGGAGCGGGCATCATGGCTCGCTCCCCCTCATGCCGTAAAGCTTTTCACCAGCGAGCCAGCCACCAGCGACCAGCCATCGACCAGCACGAAAAAGATGATCTTCATCGGCAGTGCGATGCTGGTGGGTGGCAGCATCATCATGCCCATCGCCATCAACACAGCGGAGACCGCCAGATCTATCACCAGAAACGGCAACAGCAGCAGAAAGCCGATCTCGAACGCGCGGCGCAGCTCGGATATCATGAACGCCGGGACGAGTACGCCCATCGGCATGGCCGCCCGTTCGGGTGCGGGCTTGCGCGACAGCTCAACAAATAGAGCCAGATCATCCGGCCGCACCTGCCCCAGCATGAAATCGCGCAAGGGGGCAGACGCCCGCTCCAACGCGGCCTTCTCATCCAGTGTACCGTCAGCATATGGCGCCGCCCCGGCCTCCCATGCCTTTTCAAACGTCGGCTGCATTACGAAAAAGCTTAGAAACAGCGCGAGGCTGATGATAACCGGATTGGGCGGCACGCCTGGCGCGCCTATGCCGGTGCGCAACAGCGAGAGCGCCACTACGATGCGCGTAAAGCTCGTCACCGTCATCAAGATGCCTGGCGCGAGGCTGAGCACCGTGAGGCCAATGACGAGTTGCACCAGATGGCGGCTCATCTCAAACTGAGTGGGGTCGAGGGTCATGCGCAACGGGCAGGAAAGGGATCGGGGCGCGGGATGCGTGTTGGACGGTGACGGATAGCAGGCAGTGCGGGCAATAGGGGCTGGGAAGGCGCAGGTGGCAACGGCACGGTGGTTGCAAGCGCCCGGCAGGCAACCAAATCTATTACCATAGGTTCGCCAATCTCTTCCCGCTGATCACCCAGCAGGATATTGCCTTCGGGTGCGAGCAAAATCAGATGCTCTGCGGTGCCATGCCGCACAAGCGCGATGCTGCGCTTCTGGTCAAGCGCTATCCGTTCGGCCAGCGCCAGTCGCGCCACACGGCCATGCCCTGCACTCCCCCCTCCTACGACGCCGAAACGCCGCGCCATCCATAGACCCGCACCGAGCAGGGCAAGTACAGCAGAGAGGGCGGCAAGGGTGCGCAGTATGTCCGTAATGTCCATCGCTTAGCGCCTCCGCTTGATGACTTCGGTGATTTCAAGCGACATGCGGTCTTCCTCCACCAATATATGCCCGCGCGCGATGGTGTGGCCATTGACGATGACAAGGCTAGGGTCGTCCTGCGTGCAATCGAGCGGGATCATTGCTCCGCGGCTCATCGCGAGGATTTCCCTCACCGGCAGGCGGGTCGCACCCAATATTATAGACAGCTCTACCTCGACATCGTTGATGGCGGACATGCGCAATCCTCTTCCTCACCATGATAGGAAAATTCTGCCGCATCCCGGCCGTAACCCGGAAATTATTGCCTATAAGATGAAGCAAAGGAGACATTTCATGGATCTGGAAAGCTCGGTTCAGGTGTCGGCTAGCGGCCTGCGCGCGCAATCGCTGCGGATGCGGGTGATCGCGGAAAATCTCGCCAATGCGGACTCCGTGGCGACCAACCCCGGCGGCCAGCCATATCGCCGCCGCGTCCCCACCTTCCGCGCGGAGGTGGACAAGGCAAGCGGCGCACGAGAGGTGTCCGTCCCCGCCATCAAAGGCGACAAAAGCGCCTTTCCGCGCGTCTATCAACCCGGAAATCCGGCGGCAGACGCCAAAGGCTATGTGCTGATGCCCAACGTCAATTCGCTCACCGAAGCGGCAGACATGAAAGCGGCGCAGCGCGGCTATGAGGCGAACCTGAATGCCATAGAGGCCGCACGCACGCTGACGATGCGCACGATAGACCTGCTGAAGTAGGAGGGAGGGCGCGATGGTAAACTCTATCGGAGCCTTGGACGCGCTTTCGGCCTATGGACGGGCGCGCGGCGTGGCGGACGGAGTGGCGGGCAATGCCGCTCCGTCATCGGTCGGAGATATCCCGGCCTCTTCCGGCTTTGGCGATCTCGTCGCAGGCGCGGTTAGTCAGGTGGGGGGCGCACTTTCAAAGGCCGAAAGCGCCAGTCTCGCCCAGGTTGCGGGCAAGGGCGACCTGATCGACGTCGCCACCGCGATCGGCGCAGCCGAAACTGCGCTCGACACCATGGTGGCGGTGCGGGATCGGGTTGTGAACGCCTATAACGACATCATGCGCATGCAGATCTAGGCGCGTATGGACCCCGCCGATATGCTCGCCCTCTCGCGCACGGCACTGATCCTGCTGCTCACCATAGCGGGGCCGATGCTGATCGCGTCGCTCGTCATCGGCGTGATCATAGGTCTGGTGCAGGCGCTGACGCAAATACAGGAAATGACGCTGACCTTCGTGCCCAAGCTGATCGGCATCGGCGTAGTGCTGCTCTTGAGCCTGCCGATGATCGGTGCGGCGCTCTCGGCCTTCATGGCAGAGCTGTCCGCGCGTATCATCGGGCCTTGAGCGGGTGGACGCGCTCAGCGCGGTAGCGCCCGATCTCCCGCGCATCCTCACCCTCCATGCACTGATCTTCGCCCGCGTGGGCGCGATGCTGATGCTGCTTCCCGGCTTTTCCGACGATGCGGTGCCGGGAAGGATCCGCCTGCTCATCGCGCTGGGGCTGGCAGCAGGGATGCAAGGGCTGCTCAGTCCGCATATGGGCACGGCAGTAGACGCAGCGATAGAAGGCAATGCGGTGCTGGCGCATCTGCTGCTGGTCGAGCTGCTCACTGGCATGATGCTGGGCGGGGTAGTGCGGCTGATGTTCCTTGCTATTACGATTGCAGGCGCGATCATCAGTCTTCAGGTCGGCCTCACGACAGGGCTGGTACAGGATCCTTCCGCCGGGGGGCAGGTGCCGCTGCTTGCCCGCTTTATCAGCATAGCCGCGCTGCTGGTCTGCATGGCGCTGGGCGTGCATCATCTGTGGATCGGCGCGCTGGTGCAAAGCTATGGTGTCTTTCCGCCCGGAGAGATGGCCCCCGCAGCAGACTTCGCGCAACTTGCATTGAAAGCGGCAAGCGGCGCGATGGCGCTGGGGCTGGGCCTCGCCGCGCCGCTGGTGATTTATGGCATCCTGTTCAATACCGCGCTGGGAGTTGCAGCCCGGCTGGCGCCGCAGTTGCAACTCTTCTTCATCGCGCAGCCGCTGGCGATCGCGCTGGGCCTCGCGCTGTTGGCGATGACGCTGAGCGTCGCGCTTTCGGGCTTCGCGCAGGAGATGGCGCAATGGGCGGGGGCGCTGGCGAGCTAAAAACATGGCTGACGCGGATCAGAAAACTCTAGACCCCACGCCCAAGAAGCTGGAGGACGCGCACAAACGCGGCGATGTGCCTTCCGCGCCAGAGATGCGTCATGCGGCGATGTTTGCGGCAATGCTGCTGATTGTCGGCGCACTCGGTGCGGTGGCGACGGCACAGCTGGCGGCGCAGACCGAGGCTTTGTGGGAGGGCGCGGGCGATCTTGCGCTCACCAGCGGCAATGCCCAGCGCCTTGCCCGCACGCTGCTCGGCGGGATTCTGGTTGCAGTCGGGCCGATCCTGCTGCTGACGCTGGTCGCGGCGGTAGCGGGCGCGCTGGTGCAAGGGCGCGGCCTGTTCCTCTCCGGCCAGCTCAAGCTCAAATGGGATCGGCTATCGCCCATGGCCGGGGCAAAGCGTCTGTTCGGCAAACAGGCGTGGGTCGAGTTCGGCAAGACGCTGATGAAATTCATATTCGTCGCGATTGTGGCGGGCGCAGTCGTCTGGCCTGCGCTCCACGGGCTGGACCGCATGACCGGCGCGGATGCAGGCGCGATAGGGCAATATGCCTCCGCTATGGCGCACGATATGCTGCGCGCGGTGGCGCTGCTGGTGGCGGCGCTGGCGACGGCAGATTTCCTCTATCAGCGTCGCGCGTGGCTGGCCCGGCAGCGCATGAGCCATCAGGAAGTGCGCGACGAGCACAAACAGAACGAGGGCGACCCGCAGATCAAGGCCCGTATCCGTGCCATCGGCATGGCGCGGGCGCGACGGCGGATGATGTCCGCCATCCCCAGCGCCAGCGTGGTCATCACCAACCCCACGCACTATGCCGTGGCGCTGCGCTACGATCATGGCGCAATGCAGGCACCGGTAGTGGTGGCGAAGGGGCGGGACAGGATCGCGCTGCGTATTCGCGAGCTTGCGGCGGAGCACAAAGTGCCGGTGGTGGAAAGCCCACCGCTTGCCCGCGCGCTCTACGCCAGTGTTGAGATCGACCAGCCGATCAAGCTGGAGCATTATGCCGCCGTTGCGGAGATTATCAGCTATGTTCTGAGGCTGACGCGTTCCAAACCCTGATCCGAAACAGGCTGCTTTGCAGCGTTTCGGATATGCCGCACCAGCCCGCTCCCCCTCCCAGCCACCCATAGGATACCCTGTCGGGCGGTTGGGAGCGGAAGCGGGCCGATACCGTAGTCTCAACGAAATCCGGCTAAACCTCGATATTGAATTTCGCCAGCTCCACCCGCACGCGCAGCTCTATTTGGTCCATCAGGCCGGCAAAGCGCGGGTCTTCGGGCAGTTGACCTTGACTGTCCGTCACCTTGCCTTCACTCAGCCAGCCTTTCAGCGCATCGAGCGTCTGCCGCCCGGCATGGCCATCCAGCAATTCGCGGTGCAGCCGCTCCAGCCCGTCCAGCCCGCGCCGAGCATGGGCGATCTGCTCCCGCCGCCGCACCTCCTGCGGATTGAGCGCCGAGAGCGCCACCAGCATCTGCACCGAACCGAGCACCTGCTGCGGGCTGGCTTGATAAATATTCGCGCCGCTGGACAAGGGCGTGGATTGCGCGCCCTGCCCTTCGCCCAGCAGCTTTTGCGCGGCCTGCGCAATCGGCATTGCCTCGCGCACCAGCGCCAGCGCCTGCTGGGTGATGGCCTGTGGAGTGCCAGTGCTGATGGGATTGATTGCCATAGGCGCCGCTGCTCCGGCCCTCCTCCCTTCTATAATAGGAGGGATGCTCATCCCGCAAAAACTTCTGATGCTGCTCGCCGTGCTGCTGCTCTGGCCCGGATCCGCCGTCGCTGCACCGCGCATCAAGGATATTGTCGATGTCGAGAATGTCCGCCCCAACCAGCTGATCGGCTATGGCCTCGTCGTCGGGCTGGCAGGCACGGGGGACAAGACGCGCAATACCCCCTTCACCGAGGAATCGATGCAGGCAATGCTGGAGCGCATGGGCGTCAATGTCCGCTCCGCCCAGATGAAGACGCAGAATGTCGCTGCCGTTTCGGTCACTGCCGCGATGCCGCCCTTTGCACGCGCGGGAAGCCAGATTGACGTGACGGTGAGCGCGCTGGGCGATGCCACCAGCCTGCAGGGCGGCACGCTGCTCGTCACGGCCTTGAGGGGGATGGATGGGCAGATTTATGCCGTGGCGCAGGGGCCGGTTGCGGTGTCGGGCTTCAAGGCGCAGGGCGCGGGCGCGAATATCAGTCGGGGCGTCTCGACCTCGGCGCGCATCGCTTCGGGCGCGATCATCGAACGCGAGGTGCCTTATGCGCTCAAATCCGCTACTGCGCTGAAGCTCGCGCTACGCAACCCGGATTTCACCACTGCGCAGCGGATCACCAAGGCGATCAACGCCACCTTTCCAGGCAGCGCAGAGATGCTCGACCCCGCAACCGTGCGCCTATCCGCCGCGGATGGCGCGGCGCTGGTCGAGCGCATTGCGCAGGTGGAGAATCTGGGCGTGGAGGTAGACAGCCCGGCCCGCGTCATCGTCAACGAGGCGGCGGGCACGGTGGTGATGACCGCAGATGTGCGCATCTCGCCCGTTGCCATCGCGCAGGGCGGGCTGACCATATCCGTGGCAGAGAACCCCATCGCGTCTCAGCCCGGCCCGCTTTCCGGAGGGCAGACGCAGGTTTTGCCGCGCACCCAGGTTTCGGTGGATGACGGAGGCGGCGCGTCGCTGGCGATGGTGGAGGGCGAGAGCCTCAAGACTTTGGTCGGCGGGCTCAATCGGCTGGGCGTCTCCCCGCGCGACCTCATAACCATATTGCAGGCGCTGCGCAGCGCGGGCGCGCTTCAGGCCGAGATCGAGGTGCAATAATGACTGATCCTGTCCGCTCTATTGTCCCCCCTACCGTAGCGCAAACGGACCAGAAGGCGCGCGCGGCGGCGCAAGACTTCGAGGCAGTATTCATCGGCCAGATGACAAAGCTGATGCTGGAAAGTGGCGCTGAGCCGGGGGCATTTTCCGGCGGGCATGGCGAGGCGCTGTTCCGTGGTGTGCTGGCCGAACAACTAGGCAACGCTATTGCGCGCGGCGGCGGCATCGGCATAGCCGACAGCGTGCTTGCCGAGATCGTGAAACTGCAGCAGGCGGACGGAGCCACGCCATGAGCATGCGAGTCGACCTCGCGGAGCTTCTGGATACGATGATCGACCTCATCCGCCTGATGGAGGAGGAGAGCGAGCTGCTCGCCCTATCCGGCCCGCGCGGGACGATAGAGGCAATCGCGCAGGCGAAAATCCGCCTTGCCGATCGCATGGAGGCGCAATGCGCTGCGCTCTACCGGCGTGATCCGGGCTGGATGGAGGCGCTAGCGGGGGATGACCGCCGCGCCTTTGCCGAAACCAGCGAAGACCTCAACCGCGCCGCCACCGTCAACAGCGCCATCCTGGAGCGGCAGATCGGCCTCTCCGCCGAGATGCTGGACGCGGTGGGCAAGGAACTGGAGCGCGTGACAGGCCGGGGCGGAACAACCTATTCCCGGCGGGGTGCCATGCGCCGCCCCAGATCCAGCCCGCCTTTATCGATAGACGGGAAGTTCTAGAGCATTTTTAATCGCCGCGGTTGTCCATCACCCTGCATGGCTGCGGCGCCAATCCCTCCGGCACTGCGTCGATCTGTATCGCGAAGAGAGAAGTGTTACGCATGAATGCGCCTGAGCGAGATGTTGTGGCCAGAGCCGTATCTCAGCACTCGGACATAGACGGCTCTCATCCGATCCTCGCAAAGGCGGCGGCACCGGCAGGCTTCCCGGATGGCGCATCGGCTGCTTGCTCCGACCGGAGAACCGAACCGAGCGCCTTGGGCAGATCGGCGCCGTCACCGAGAATTACCTCCATACTGCGCACGCACAGCCGGACCTTGTCGTCGGCGAGGTCATAAAAGACCTGCTTCGCCTCGCGGCGAGTCCTCACCATCTCGGCGCGACGCAATTCGGCTAGTTGCTGGCTGAGCGCGGGCTGGCCAATCCCTGTCGCCATGTCGATTGCGCCCACCGTCTTCTCCCCCCGCAGCAGGCAAGAGAGTATCATCAGCCGCTGCGGCTGGGCGTAAACCTTGAGCTTTTCGGTCGCGGCATCGGCAAGCGCCCGGCTCTGATAGAGCGCGCTCATGGCGCAGCCACCCGCCGGCAGAACCAGCCAGCGTCACCCTCATCGACCGCGGCTGCGGATGGCGGCATCAATACAGGCTCGCCCGGTTGCCAGCCTTCTGGCGTCAACACGGTATCGCCCGCAGCGCGCTGCAGCGCCGCGACCATCCGCAGCATCTCATCCACCGAGCGCCCGACATTATGCGGATAGCTGGTGATCGCGCGTATGATGCCATCGGGATCAATGAAGTAAGTGCTACGGATAGTTGCGCTATCGCGCGCGTACTCGCCGATCATCCCGAATGCGCGGCCCACCGCCATGCTGGGATCCTCGATTACAGGAAAATCGATAGTGACGCCGAAGACCTCCCGGATCGCGCGTATCCAGGCCATGTGCGAAAACAGGCTGTCGACCGACAGGCCCAGCAAGGCGCAATCGAGCGCGGAGAACCGGCTGGCCGCTTGTGCCAGAGCAACGAACTCGGTCGTGCAGACCGGCGTAAAATCTGCCGGGTGAGAGAAAAAGACCAGCCATTTTCCGCGAAATTGCGATAGTTTCACGTCCCCGGCGGTACTGCGTGCGCTGAAGTCCGGCGCGCTGTCGCCGATGCGCAACGGCGGCCTGCCATCCATTCGGTACTCATCCTGCATGCATGATGCTCTTTCATAATCGCGATCAAGACGCAACGCCCTTGACGTGGCAATATTATTCAATTACATATATTATGTAAATATAAAACTTCAGGAGTTTCCTATGAGCGACTCAGCCCTTGCAACCGCCTGCGCGCAGGTTCGCGCGGCGCAATCCGGGGCTCCTGTGATCAAGGCATTTTTCGACGAGCCTACCTTCACCGTCTCCTATGTGGTGCATGACCCCGAAACCCATCGGGCGGCAGTCGTCGACAGCGTGCTCGATTATGATCCCGCATCGGGCCGCACCTCCCGCGCGTCAGCCGACGCGATCCTCGCTTATGTCAAAGATAAGGCGCTCGGCGTCGACTGGCTGCTCGAAACCCACGCGCATGCCGACCATCTCTCCGCCGCGCCCTATCTTCAAAAGGAACTGGGCGGCAAAATCGCTATCGGTGAGCATATCGCCACGGTGCAGCAGGTGTTCGGCGCCGTCTTCAATGCCGGGCCGGAATTCAGGCGCGACGGCTCGGACTTCGACGCCCTGTTCGCCGATGGCGACACATTCAAGATCGGCAATCTGGATGTCACGGTTCTGCACGTGCCGGGTCATACGCCCGCCTGCATCGCCTATGTAATCGGCGACGCCGCCTTCGTCGGCGACACCATGTTCATGCCCGATTACGGCACCGCGCGGGCGGACTTTCCGGGCGGCGACGCGCGCAGGCTCTATCAGTCGGCACGCCGCCTGCTCTCGCTCCCGCCCGATACGCGGCTATTCATGTGCCATGACTATCTGCCAGAAGGGCGGACGAACTATGTCTGGGAGACGACGGTCGAGGCCGAGCGGAAGGCCAATATCCATATCCACGATGGCATAAGCGAAGATGAGTTCGTCGCGATGCGCGAAGCGCGCGACAAGACGCTGGCGATGCCGAGGCTGATCCTGCCATCGGTGCAGGTCAACATGCGCGCCGGGCATATGCCGCCGCCTGAGGGCAATGGCATGACCTATCTCAAGATCCCGGTGGACGCGCTGTGATACCGGTCTTCCCTCACGCCATGCCGGTCGAAGGCTTTGTGGGCGGCCTGATGATCGGGCTGGCCGCAGCGATCATGCTGTTGGGGCTGGGCCGCATTGCCGGCGTGAGCGGGCTGGCCGCGCGCGCAACAGGGCTGGCCGATACCGGGGCGCCGCGCGTTGTGGCGGCCGCTTTCATCCTTGGCCTGCCTCTGGGCGCACTGATCGTGTCGATGTTTACCGGAGGCGTTGTCACGCACTTTCCCGACTCGCCGCTCCCGCTCATCATCGGCGGGCTTCTGGTGGGATTTGGCACGCGGCTGGGATCGGGATGCACCAGCGGGCATGGCGTATGCGGCATGTCCCGCCTGTCCCGACGATCCATCGTCGCCACGGCAGTGTTCATGGGCGCGGGATTTGCGACCGTGGCCGCAATGCGCGCGGGAGGTATATTGTGAACCGCGCTGGGGTCGCCCTGATCGCGGGCCTGTTGTTTGGCACGGGTCTGGCCTTTTCCGGCATGGCCGATCCGCAGCGGGTGCAGAGCTTCCTTGACCTGTTCGGCAACTGGGATCCGACCTTGGCCTTCGTCATGGGCGGGGCGATGATCCCGATGGCGATAGCATGGGTCATCCAGCGTCGCCTCGACAAGCCCTTTGCCGACGCACATTTCGATTTGCCGGGCACGAGCAGGATCGACGGCAAGCTCGCATCTGGCGCGGTTCTGTTCGGCATGGGCTGGGGCATCAGCGGCCTGTGCCCAGGGCCAGCGCTCGCCGATCTCGCGCTCGCGCCCGGCAAGGCGGTGATCGTCGTTCTGGCGATGCTGGGGGGAATGATCGCGCACCGGGTCGCCACTCGATAACAGAACGGACCGAGAATGGATGGTGAAGCCGCACAGGATCGGGCGCTGATGATGAACGGGCTTGCCCGGTTTCTGCCGGTTCTCGACTGGGGGCGACGGTATAAGAGCGAGACCCTGACCAACGATCTGGTCGCGGCGGCGATCGTCACCATCATGCTGATCCCGCAGAGCCTTGCCTACGCAATGCTCGCCGGGTTGCCGCCGGAAATCGGGCTCTATGCCTCGATCCTGCCGATCATCGCCTACGCGCTGTTCGGAACAAGCCGGACGCTGGCGGTGGGGCCGGTGGCCGTCATATCGTTGATGACGCTGACGGCAGCGAGCGACATCGCGCCGCCAGGCAGCCCGCAGTTCATCGCCGCCGCGCTGGTGCTGGCGCTGCTCTCTGGCCTGATGCTGGTCCTGATGGGGGTGTTGCGGCTGGGGTTCCTCGCTAATCTGTTGTCACATCCTGTTGTATCTGGCTTCATCACCGCCTCCGGGCTGATCATCGCCACGAGCCAGCTAAAGTCCATTCTGGGCATCAGGGCGAGCGGCGAGGCTATGCCGGAATTGCTGCGTACATTGTGGCAGAATGTTGGAGCGACGAGTCTGCCGACGGTGATGATCGGTGTTGCGGCAACCGCCTTTCTCTATTGGGTTCGCAAGGGGTTGAAGCCGCTGCTCATGCGCATGGGGCTCGCCGCCCGCCCCGCCGATCTGATCGCCAAAGCCGGACCAATCGCCGCCGTCGCCGTTTCGACGCTGGCGGTGATCGCGCTCGATCTGGAAGCACAAGGCGTCAAGGTCGTCGGCGCCATTCCGCAGAGTCTGCCGCCCTTGACCGTCCCGTTGTTCGATGCCGATTTGTGGCAGCGGCTGGCGGTGCCGGCGTTGCTGCTCTCTATCATCGGCTTTGTCGAGAGCGTCTCGGTCGCGCAGACGCTCGCCGCCAAGAAGCGCCAACGTATCCGCCCGGATCAGGAGTTGATCGGTCTTGGCGCGGCCAACATAGCGGCGAGCCTGTCTGGCGGCTATCCCGTAACCGGCGGATTTGCGCGCTCGGTCGTCAATTTCGATGCGGGCGCCGAAACGCCAGCGGCGGGCGCCTTTACCGCCGTGGGGATATTGCTCGCGGCGTTGTTCCTGACACCCCTGCTCGCGTCGCTGCCAATCGCCACGCTCGCCGCGACCATCATCGTCGCCGTGCTCAGCCTCGTCGATTTCAAGACTCCCGTCCATGTGTTCCGCTATTCCAAACCGGATTTCGCGGCGATGATGGCGACGATCCTCGTCACCCTGCTGGCCGGGGTCGAGCCGGGCGTAATCGCCGGTGTGGGCTTGAGCCTGGCACTGTTTCTCTGGCGCGCATCGCGGCCTCATGCCGCCATTGTCGGGCGCGTTCCCGAAACCGAGCATTTCCGGAACGTCAAGCGGCACAAGGTTTTCACCGATCCGCGTATCCTTACCATCCGCATTGACGAGAGCCTCACCTATCTGAACGCCCGCTGGCTGGAGGACTATGTGCTGGAGGCAGTGGCCGAGCAGCCAAGGCTCAGGCACCTGATCCTGATGTGCTCCGCCGTGAACGCGATCGACGCCTCCGCGCTCGAGAGCATCGAGGCGATCAACCATCGCCTCGCCGATGCCGGTGTAAAGCTTCACCTCTCCGAGGTAAAAGGCCCGGTGATGGACGCGCTGGAACATTCGGCGCTGCCAAGCGATCTTACCGGGCAGATCTTTCTTTCGCAGAACACTGCGTTCACCACCGCAATGACTTTGGCGGATGCGGAGGACGCAGCGCAAGGGCAGTCCGACCTCTGGCTCGCAAGGGGGATGATATAACGCAGCGCGCTCTTGCCGTATCGTGGGGCGTCGCGCGTTGCCCCCCCTCGGCTGCGGTGAGTCTGCCGCGCCCTGCCGCACTCCGCCGCAAAGATCAGCAACCCACCTTCCCTTGCTGTGCCAAAGCCCCTAAACGGCTGGCCCGATGCCAAGATATATTATCGCCCTCACCGCGCTGGGATGCGCGCTGCCTGCAGCCGCGCAGGAAAACAGCACTATCGTCGTATTGGGTGGTGTGCTCCCGCTCCCGCCCGCGACACCGGCTTATGGCTCGGTGACGATCGACCGCGACCGGCTGACGGACAGCGCATCGGGGCGGATCGAGACGATATTGGCTGACGTTGCGGGATTTCAGCAGTTCCGCCGCTCCGACAGCCGCTCCGCCAATCCTTCGGCACAGGGCGCGACGGTGCGGGCGCTGGGCGGCAACGCTTCGAGCCGCACTTTGGTGCTGCTGGACGGCATACCCGTCGCCGATCCCTTTTTCGGCTATATCCCCTTCAATGCGCTGGTGCCGGAGCGGCTCTCGCTCGTTCGCATCACGCGCGGTGGTGGCGTCGGGGCGTTCGGCGCGGGAGCGGTGGCGGGCACGATCGAGCTCGCCAGCGCGACGCGCGCAGACCTGCCGCTCCTCTCGGCGAGCGCCTTTTATGGCAGCCGCGATGCGAGCGAGCTGTCCGCCTCCTTCTCCCCCAATCTGGGCGCGGGGTTCGTCTCCATCTCAGGCCGGTGGGATCGGGGCGACGGATTCTGGACGACGCCGGAGAACCAGCGCGTAAGCGCCAGCGTGACCGCGCGTTACGAAAGCTGGTCCACCTCCGTGCGCGCGGCCGTGCCGCTGCGCACCGATTTCGAGCTGCAGGCGCACGCAACCGTGTTTCGCGACGACCGCACCCTGCGCTTTGCCGGGGCCGACAGCCGCAGCGAGGGCATGGATGCCAGCATCCGCCTTATCGGACGGGGTGCCTGGCAGGTGGATGCGCTCGCCTATGTGCAGGCGCGCGATTTCGGCAATGTTGTGATCAGCGCGACGAACTTCCGCAAGACGCTCGACCAGCGCAAGACACCGTCCACCGGCATCGGCGGCAAGATCGAGCTGCGCCCGCCGGTCGGCAAGGCCCATGTGCTGCGCATCGGCGCGGACACGCGATATGCAACCGGCGACATGTATGAAGATCCCTATAGCACCGTCACCGGCCTTGCGACCGCGCATCGCCATGCGGGCGGCGACCAGACCACGACGGGCTTCTTCATAGAGGACGACTGGACCTTGGGCCGGCTGATCCTGACCGGCGGCGCACGGGCGGATCGCTGGAGCATCCGCAACGGGTTCAACGACAGCACCAGCCCGGCGGGCGTGCTGACCCATATCGGCTATGCCGACCGCAAGGACTGGAGGGTGAGTTTTCGCGGCGGTGCGCTGCTGCGGCTAAGCGAGGTGGCAAGCGTCCGCGCCGCCGCTTATACCGGCTTTCGCTTGCCTACATTGAACGAGCTTTATCGCGGATTTGTCGTGTTTCCCATCACCACACAGGCGAATCCCGCCCTGAAACCGGAGACGCTCAAGGGTTTTGAAGCGGGTTTTGACGTGAAACCGGCGGGCGGGGTCACGCTTTCGGCAAGCGCCTTCTTAATCCACGTGGAAAAAGCCATTGCCAACGTCACCGTCAATACCACGACACGCAGGCGCCAGAATGTCGATGCGATCGTCGCCAAGGGGATAGAGCTCAATGCCAGCGCGCGGCGGGGCGATGCCTCCCTCTCCGCAAGCTATGCCTATACCGACAGTAAGGTCAAAGCGCCGGGGCAGCAGTTCGACGGCCTCCGCCCGGCGCAAACCCCCGCCCACGCCGCGAGCACCACCCTCGCATGGGCACCCGAGCGCGGCCCGTCGCTCTCCGCAACCCTGCGCTATGTCAGCACGCAATATGAGGATGATCTCCAGACCGACGCCCTGCCCGGCGCGTTCACCGTCGATGCCACCGCGAGCCTTCCATTGGGACATGGCGCTTCGCTGGTAGGCCGGGTCGAGAATCTGTTCGACAAGGCGGTCATTACACGCAATGCGGGCGGCTCGATCGATCTCGGTACCTCGCGCACCATCTGGGTCGGGGTGCGGTTCGCGCGCTGAGCGACGCCGGGCGAGCGGCGCAAACGACTCTCCGCTATTTCGTCGCATTCTGTACGGCGATGATCGGATAGACGACTGACGCGATGATGTTCACGAACTTCTGCATATCCGCCAGCGGGGCGTTCGATACATAAAGCACATCCTTATTGCGGATCGGGAAACCCTGCGCGATGAAGAAGGTCGCCGGGTTTTTCATGTCGACACGATATATGACCGGGATCTTGCCATCCGGCGTGGTTTGTGCGCCGTTCGCTATCGCCGGATCGAGCGCGGACGGTTCCTCGAGCCGGAAGACGAACACGCCCTTCACGTCGGCACGCTGATCCTGCAGACCGCCGACCCTGCCGAGCGCCTGAACCAACGTAATACCGGTGCCCTCGAAGTTGATTTCGGCATTGGTGCCTGTCGCGCCCAGGGCCGTGAAGCTGTAGGGCTGGAACAGGGCCGTCACCACATCGTCGGGCTGGAGGCGGATATTCTGCTGCGGGTCCTTGATGACGGCCTCCAGCGGCAGCGACGCGACCTTCTCTCCGCGGGTAATCTGGATCGTCGTCTTGCCCACAGGCTGCTTCACACCGCCCGCCGCAGCCAGAATGTCGAGCAACCGCTCGCCCTTGGCGGTGAGGGGCACGCGCGCGCTGTTCGTAACATCCCCGACAATGGTGACGTTAGACGTGGCGTTGCGCACGAGCCGAATGATCACCTGGGGCTGATGCGCCATGCCCTTGAGGCGCCCCGCGATATCACGCTCTATCTGCTGCGGTGTGCGCCCTGCGGCGGGAATGGAACCGGCGAACGGGATGGTGATGCGACCATCGCTGTTCACCATCTGCTCGGGTAGCGAGGTTCCGCGCGCGGTGGAGCTGGATGACGAGAGCCGCGCGTCTCCACCCGCCGCGCCGAACAATGCGGCGGGCGGCGCTTCCCAGATTGCTATGTCGAGCACATCACCCTTGCCGACAATCGCCCCCACCGGATAGCCATCGCCCAGAGCTTCCGAAAAAAGCGCGGAGCGGCCACTGGCGATCACCTGCCGTGCGACGGCATCGGTTACCTCAACAATCTTGATATCGGCGTTGGCGACGGCCTGGTTTTCCGCGCTCTTTACCGCTCGCGCCGAAGGGCCGGAAGATGTACATCCAGCCAGCGCAACGGATAGCGGCAGGGCGCAATATAATCCGGAACGCATCCATCTGTGTGCCTTAGAATGGAATATAGCTGTCATCTTGAACCCTTGAGGAAACCTGTCACCAATCACTCTTGCTGGCACTTCATACTTTTGGTCGGTGCAGCTGTTCGCCATGCCATCGACCGCGCGCAGTTCTCTATAACTGCAGGCGGGCGTTTGTCACTGTTGAATACATCTGTGGGCGCGATGACATCGCTCGGCGTAACAGTCCTGCCTCATGGATGCGCCAAAGGGCATGCGAATCACGAAACGATCGGGACCCGCAAATTCTACCAAACCAAATATCGCTGTTGGCTAAATGCGTTCGTACCGATAGTCCTGCAGCGACGGACCGACACAATAAGAGGCACACATCAAGGCCATGACAAACGAGCGGCACATCTATCCCGTCATTCTATGTGGAGGCTCTGGCACGCGGCTGTGGCCGCTGTCTCGCAAGAGTTTTCCCAAGCAGTTCGCTCAATTGATGGACGAGACCAGCCTGTTTCAGCGGGCCGCCACCCTTGCCTGTGGCGAAGGCTTTGCGCCTCCGCTGGTGGTAACCGGTGACCCCTTCCGCTTCATCGTGCTGGAACAGCTTGACACGGTGGGGCAAAAGCCCACTGCCGTGCTGATCGAGCCGGAGGGGCGCAACACCGCGCCTGCTGTGCTCGCCGCCGCTCTGGCACTTGCGCAACAGGCGCCCGATGCGCTGATGCTGATCCTGCCGTCCGATCATCTGATCCCCGGCGCAGGTGCCTTCCGCGCAACCGTGCGCGCCGCCGCCGGGAGGGCGGATGCGGGCGATCTTGTCACCTTCGGGATCGAGCCGACGCGGCCCGAGACCGGCTATGGCTATCTGGAGCTGACCGATCCAGCGGCCCGCTCAGCAGCCGAGCCACAGTCGCTCGTCCGCTTTGTCGAAAAGCCGGATGCGGCGCACGCGGCAGAAATGCTCGCCTCCGGCCGCTATCTCTGGAACGCGGGGATTTTCCTCTTCTCCGTACGCGCCATCATCGAGGCCTACCGCGCCCATGCGCCGGAACTGCTGGACGCCGTCAGCGCCGCGGTAGACGCAGGCACCACCGATCTCGGCTTCACCCGCCTCGGTGCGCAGGCCTGGGGCAAAGCCCAAGCGATCTCGATCGACTATGCCATCATGGAGAAGGCCTCGAACCTCGCCGTCATGCCCTTTTCTGCTGGCTGGTCTGACCTTGGTGACTGGAAGAGCGTATGGCAGGAAAGCGGACCGGATGCGCAAGGGAATGTCTGTTCGGCGCAGGCGACCGCGATTGATTGCAGCAACACGCTGCTGCGCTCGGAGGCGGGCGGGCTTGAGCTCGTCGGGATCGGGCTGGACGAGATGATCGTCGTCGCCATGCCGGACGCGGTGCTGGTGGCGCCCAAATCCGCGAGCCAACGCGTGGGTGAAGCGGTGAAAAGCCTCAAGGAGCGCGGCATCCGGCAGGGCGAAGCCATGCCGCGCGACATGCGGCCCTGGGGCTGGTTCGAAAGCCTCGCGGTCGGCAACGGCTTTCAGGTGAAGCGCATTGTTGTCAATCCGGGCCAAGCACTCTCGCTCCAGAGCCACACCCATCGCGCTGAGCATTGGATCGTCGTTGGCGGAACCGCGCAGGTGACGATCGGCGATTTCAGCAAACTGGTGAGCGCGAACGAGTCCGTCTATGTGCCGCTGGGCGCGGTGCACCGGCTCGAAAATCCCGGCAAGATCCCGGTCGAGATGATCGAGGTGCAGACCGGCGCCTATCTCGGCGAGGATGATATCGTGCGCTATGAGGACCGGTACGCGCGGAGTTGAAGCGGCCTAGAATCAGTTATCGCAGATTAGGCTCTAAAGGCAATTCAGTTGATTGAAAAATGTTCGCCGCCTATGCCTAACAGCGTAGACGGGGAAACTATCCAATTATGATAAAGACAACGCGCTCGATCTTTCAAAGGCTGCGAGGCAAATCGCAAGTTGCCCACGGAACCATGGCGGAAATTGATGCCGCCGCTAAATTCCATGATTTCTTGTATATTAATGGGTGGTTCCATTGCCCTGACTCATCTTTGGTCGCTGTGAACTTCGAGCATCTCGATATAGAATTTTTTCGAGCAGAAGTCGGGCTCCCTCATGGTGGCGTATTGGCGCTTGGCCCAGACAAGGGATTCAGATGCCAGATCATCAAATCCACCTCGTCTTTCCCAGCTGGTGGACGGCTTATCTTCCATACTTCCGACGGAAAACAAGTCGCATATGATTTTGATGAGATGATCAGCCGCCGATTAGCAAATGTTTCGACGGCCGAACTGCACGGACGTTTTCTGCAGCGCCTTCAAGCGCCAGGCTTTTCGACCATGCTCGACATAGGCGGCCGAGCACGCTCCGCAGTAGACCGATCGGCTCTTTTTCCTCACCATGAGGTTACCGTACTCGACATCGCCCCAGGCGACAATGTGCACGTGGTGGGGGATGCCCACCAGCTTTCATCTCATTTTCCTGCAGGCAGCTTCGACGCGGTCTACTCGGTCAGCGTGTTTGAACATCTCCTCATGCCTTGGAAGGTCGCCCTTGAAATGAATCGCGTTCTTCGGATGGGAGGAATCGCATATATTCACACACATCAGACTTTGGGACTTCACGATATGCCATGGGATTTCTGGCGCTTTTCCGATACCAGTTGGGATGGGCTGTTTAACAAATTGACGGGTTTTAAAATCATCGGGCGCGCAATGGCGCACGAGCATTTTCTCATTCCCTTTATCTGGAGGCCAGACAAGCACGATGCCGAGTATAGTGCGGGCTACGAGAGTTCAGCCGTATATTTGGAAAAGACAGGTGAATGCACGATGGAATGGCCCATTAAACTGGATCAGATCATTAAAAGCCAATATCCCCCCAGTGTTTGACAGCCCCTAAAAATATCTAGTGGTAAAGTAGGGATCTCTCTTCGTAAGATACCCCTTTGCCCAGCCAAGCGTTGTGCGGTCAAAATGGTTAGGGAAATCACCCACAACTCCCTTGCGGAAGAAAGATGAATTGTCGCCAGCACCGCGATCACGACCGCCGCTCACCTTGTTAAAATCACAGCGCGCGACGACCTCGGCAACGATGTCGGCTGAATACTCTAGTCCAACCCTCCGAAAGAGTTGCGTCACCGTCCCTTCAGGTCTGACCGACAAAGATTCGTAACTCACGAAATGGACTCGATCAGGGTATTCGCGCTTTGCAAGCGCTGCATAGTGATTGAACGAAAGCCAGCCATCGAAAATGTTGCGGAGATAGTCCTTGTCTCGAAGTGAGTCGGCAATCATCGCTTCCACATCATCCTGCCCCTCTAGAATCGCACTAACTACCCTGGACGGCAGAATCGAATAAACCTCCGAAGAAACCAGTTTGTCGGCGGCATTTCTAAGAATAAGCACCTCATGATAGGTTCTGGAAACCGCCACATCGAACGGATTACGGTAGCAATGAATGTAATGACCGCAAGGGAACAACATGAGTATCTGTTGGGCGTGGAGCGCATTTCCCGGGGTTTTATCGCCTACGTGGGATGAACCTGTAAGCGCAGCCAGTTGCCGAAAAGTAATCTCTGCGCGACCGTAGCCCATCATACCAATTGCATTAGAATATGGCTTTTGTACAACCGAAGCTTTACGAATGTATCGCTCCTCGGCAGGCATAGGAAGTTCCGAGAGGTTGTAAGTATTAACCGGCCACTCCCAAAATGCGTTTTCTCCTGTGATGATACAAGAAGGATGGGCATTGAGCAGCATTTCAATCCAAGTTGTCCCCGACTTCGGCGCACCTCCAATAAGTAATGGCGTGTAGTGCGAATCATACATTTCTAACAAATTTACTGATTTGCAGATCAGAGGATTAAAAGGTTCCACTGAACATTGCCCTTGGCGCTTCTCAGCGAATGCGATCCTATGATGAGATCCGCCATTGTCTACAAGACTGATTGATCGCCTTTGCCCCTCTTCTAGAATCAAATCGAATTTCAAGTAGCAGGTCACGCGGCCCCAGCCTCCCGCCTCCTTAATGAGCGCCCAGTCAAAATTGATGAAATCGAAGGCATCGCCTTCCGCATGCGATATATGCAAACCAGACAAGTTCTCGGTAACCGGACTTTCCGCTTTAAGAAAAAAAGAGGGCTGCGAGCCAGGTTGGACAGTTCCGAAACAAAACTGATAATCGGTGAGGCTTGGCTCATCATGATAAACGATTTTCAAAGCACCGTTCGCAACGTCCATGCCTGAGGATTTTTGTTTCACAATCTTTGTCAAGGTATTTCTCTCATCATTAGAATCGCCATAGCCTGACTTCCGTATAATCTCTTAACGATTCCATGCACATCGAAATCTATTTTTTCCAGTAGTTATACTCATGGGTATAGGCATATCTGTTAAGCTTATATATAAAAGCGCCCTGATGAGTGGCAGCCAAATGATGGCTTCCAAATGTCAGATAATAGTCCATCTTATTTGTACCTTCCGCCTCAGAATGATCTTCGCACTGAATGTCGCTCTCGAAATATACGGTCTCATCTGCACAACTTATGCGTATCAAGCAACGTCTTCCATGACTGCCGCGAAACCGGAGAGAGGCGAGCGAGCTCCCGGGCCAGTCGCCTTCCCGCTATAGCGGTCGCGCGATCCGAGCTGCTCGCCATTTTACGACACAGGTCACGCCCATCTCTATTGAGGAACAGCTTAGCAGGGGTTTCATCGATGAAAGCGCGCAGGTCGTGCCCCAACACCTCAGGGAAATTGAATGAGCCATGGAAGCCGAAACATTTTCGCGTATTTTCTCGCTCGTATGCGAATTGGTTAGCTACCTCCCATGGTGCTATGCGAATGTCAAAGCCCTGCTCCAACACTGAGCGATTGACGTGGCAGATACCCACATCCTCGGGATGGTAAGCACTTACGGCAGGATCGGCTGTGGCCTCCAGTAGTCTGAGGGAGCGCAAGGAAAAGCCCCCGTTGCCTACTGACCGCGCTTTTTCAAATTGAGGCCAAGGCGCTCCTACGTAATCATAGGAAAGGAAATCGGCATTCCACATTCCGGGATCGGTCACGAAGCCGTCCCACTGAACAACCAGTACATAAGGCGTACTGATGTAGGAGCAGAGATCCTTCATCATAAAACGCGAATAGCCGCGTATGTCAGAAAATGGTTCGATCTTGATTTGCTCAATGCTCGCGGGGACGTCATCAAGAAGAATGCTACTGATTAACTTGACACTGCCGAACCGTATACCACGCATGCTGAGCCGCAACGCCCGCAAGGCCGGTGCTGGATCGATGGAAGCGACCGCGCAAAGCGTTATTTGCGGAAGATGCAGCGTATCCGAAGTATTCAAAGCTTATTCGCTATCGAAGGCTGAGAAGCGTCACGCGCTCAGCAAAGCTTGTTGCCGGAAATGGACCATGTCCCTTAACGTCTGTGGTAGCGTAATCTGCGGCTGCCATCCGGGGGGCAACGGCTGCCCATCATAGGGACGCATGATCTCACGCGCACGATAAGGACGTCCCCCGAATTCTACGTCGATCCGCAAACCTGTCTCCTGCTGCAACTGGTCGACTAAATCCTTTAGGTTGATCGCTTCATGGGAGCGAAGACCATAAACGCTATGCGCATCCGCCTCTGCCGATGTAACAAGGTCGACCGCATGAACAAAGGCGCGCGCTGCGTCGCGGACATCGACAATATACATATGCTGCTCACCTGGAGACATTTTGAGCGCTTCACCTCGCAAACCTGCATCGATCAACAGGTCGATTATCCTGTTGCGGTCATCTCCCGGTCCCACGATATCGAACAGTCTCAGGGTCGCACATTTGAGGCCGCTTTCGCAATAATGAGGGAGAATATCCTCAAAACATTGCTTGGTAGCAGCATAATAGTTGAACGGACGATAAGACCCGTCCTCACCCCATTGCCAACTGGTGCCCGCGTTCACCAGAGCGCGGACATTAACCGCCTCCATCGCTTGCAGGAGCCGGCTGGGGAACAGGATATTGGCATCGACATATTCCTTGAGCTCTGAAGGTGACTCTCCACCCCTGCTCTTGGCTGCGACGTGGATGACGGCATCTGGCTTGAAGTGCGCGAGAATATCCTCCAGATTATCATAGCCTTCAGACATTTTTGCGGTTGCCAGATGGTTGCCAATCACCTTTTGCAAACGGTCGAGCCGGGTTCCTGGTCGATGTATGGCTAAAACATCATCTCCACGTACCACGAGGTGGGCCGCAATATGAGAACCCAGAAAACCAGTCGCCCCCGTCAGCAATACTCTCATTTGCCCGCCCCCAGTTTCAGTCGTCCAACCATTCGCCCAGTCGCGCCGCCAGACGCCCCTTAAACATGCTGCCCGCCCGTCGGGTTGCGAAATCCAGCACAGTTTCAGGCCACGCCGCAAAATCCTGCTCTGGGCGCCTCGGACTTGCAACAATATGGTCAATTGCCACACCATAGGTGGCGCGGCTATCGTAACTGCGCGCAAGTTTGTGCATCGCTGCTGCCCGGGTCGCCAAAGCCTTCGGGTCACTTTCGATTGTACTTAGCACGTTCAGATAACTTTGCTCGTTTCCAGGCTTCACCACGAACAAGGCTTCCGGGCACACCTCGTCTGCAACTTGATCCCCTGCCGTGTTGATCGCAGGAATTCCGAAGTAGAGATAGTCGAGAAAGCGGAGACGATAGCTCTGCCAGTTCTCCAGAGTGGGAAGATTGACATTCAGGCCAACGTCAGCTGCAGCGGTATATTGCTTTACCACTTTGCTGGCACGATACCATTCATCCTCAATTACAATATTCCGGCCGATAAGGTGAGAGTGCTGGCTGATAATTTTCTTAGTCTGGGCGATATAAGCTGTATGAAAATCATTCTCAGGTTGCTGAAATCCCATGATGAAGATCTTCAGCTTGCTTGCGCGCGCATCGCAATGACGGCAAAAGGCAGAAATGAAGCAATTGAAATCAGTCCAAGACCATACGCCACCGGAATTGACGATGGCTATTTCACCGTCTGCTAGTCCCATCTGACGCCGGATTTGTTGTCGATCAACGACCTCGCGACGTTCCTCTTCCACAATTCCGAGCGGCGCCACGATTATGCGGTCAGCAATCGAGGTCTTAGCGACAAACTTGAAAAACACGTCAAGCAAATTTTTCATCCGCTCGTTCTGCGTAATCAAAAAGTCGACATTATATCGTATGGCTGTGATGGTATCGAAGAGATATTCGGCACCAAAGGTTTCAGGAGATTCCGACCAGTGAATGGCGGCCTGGATTGCCACGATCTTTGCATGAGGGAAGACGGTGCGGACGTTCATCGCCTCCAGAAACACGCCTACCACAATGTCGGGGCAAACCGTGCCATAGTCCGTTCCATCGGGCCGCGCATCCCAGAACGGATAAACGCTATAAATACGATTATATTGCGTCGTGCGCTTGTCGTCTTGGATCGAGCAGATGAACAGTTCGTAACCCTTACGCAGCGACTCGTGAGCGAATTGAAACAGATTCTTATCGTGGCTAAACCCTGCAATTGGGGGTTGACCGGAAACCAGCTGTGCCAGCGTGGCATTGTCCATCAAAATCAGTATGCGCATAGTTAAGCTACCGCTCCGACCTGAAATTCATATAAAGTCCCAGCGCAGCATGAGTGCTCGCCCGCCTCGGAACGATTTGGGATGACCGCGGGCAACTATTTCCATCAATATTTCGTCTACTTCGTGAGAAGCGCAAGCCCTCGAGTCCAGCAGTAACTTCTCGATGTTGAATGGCTCGATGATACGCCGCAATACTAGGTCCTTTTTGAGAACACCGGCACCCAGGAACAGTAAGGGAGCTGCGCCATGATGAATATGACTACCACGAAAAATATAGCCGACGATTGTGTCCGTCATCCGATCTCGGGCGGTACGATTGAATACGGCGACCTGCTTATCGTTAGGAAGGTCGACCAATTCCATATGTCGACCGCCGACTGGCTTGGGTTGTGGCTTATTCCCGGAAGATCGAACGAACTGGCTGATTAAACCACCGAGCTTCTGAGCAGGGTCTTCAGCTAAAAGCTTCTTCCTCGAAGACACAAATTCATCAAGACTTTCATTCACTTGAATTAGCGGATGTTTGTGCCGGGATTTGAAATGGGGTTCCATAGCCTCGGCAATCATGCTGACACGGTCTAGGTCCAATCTCTCGAGCCGAGATTTCAGCTTTGCTATAGGCCATTGAACATGCGGGATATAGCCCGTCTTTGTTATACAGCGCGAAAAGCCTATTTCGCCTTTGGAAATAGCGTATCGACGCGTAGAAACCGCACCATATTTGCGCCAATAGTCACGCACCCGACGCTCACGAAACACCTGACCTGATATGCCAAACATATACGAACTGATGTGATATCCGCGGTCGTAATTGTCGGTAATGCCAACGAAATGACGGCTTGGCGCGTCAATATAGCTGATGATCTGCTCCTCAGCGGTATCGACCGTGACGACGCTATCGTTAATGTATACGACACGCGAAAAATTTGCCTGCCCGCTGTCCTGCAGATCATAGAGCAATCGAGATGCATCCCGGTAACAGCCAAAATCCCGACCGAACGGCCGACGCCGGATCACGCACCATCCACGCTCAGCCAAAGGTCGAAGGATTTCCGTTGCGCGTGGGTGGTGGCTAGCTATGATGATGCAATACCCTCGCCGCTCCCACTTTTCTAGAAAGCGGATGTGGAATGATGCGAGCTTTTCAGTGGGATAGGCCGCAAATATAACAACTCGGTCGCTCGTGAGGCGATCAGCATTTTGCACGTCTACAACTGTGGATTTGCCGCTTAGCTTCAGCATTGCAAGGCCGATGCGGTCGCGCCATCGCAGATATCCCTCGATCAGCGGAACCGCCACTGACTTGGCATATGTAGCTAATTTCCAGAACATGAGGCGGTCATCAATATCCAGAACAGAGTTTGCAAACGCGGAAAATGCATATTTCCGCTATTCGTGGGGAGCCCATATGTAAGCACCGTGACAGGAAGCCTCCTCTAATACCATGCGGTTATCCTCGCGAAAAACCCGATCCAGGCCATTTCGCGCGATAGATTATCGCTGAGCAATAGCAGCTACGGTCTTGGCGATGGATAAGGATGCCGTCAACCCCGGCGATTCTATACCGAAGAGATTTACCAGCCCGACAGTGCCATGCGCTCGCTCGTCCTGAATGACGAAGTCCATATCCGGCTTGGAAGCGCTGGCGATTTTCGGTCGAATGCCGGTATAGCCTTCGCAGAGCATATCCGGATTGAGTCCAGGAAAATATGACTGTATCGCCTCAATGAAAGCTGGGCGTCGACTATCGTCAAAGCTATAGTCAAGCTTGTCGATCCAACGAATGTCCGGTCCGAATTTCACCTGGCCGCCCATATCCAAAGTAACGTGAACGCCTAGCGCTCCAGGAGGGGCAACAGGATAGACCAAATGCGAGAATGGCGACGCCCCGTTCAAGACATAATAATGACCGACCGCAAAATGGCTATCGGGGGCGTGTTCTGGCAAAAAACCCTCAATCGATCGCGCGGTCGCTGGCGCGTTATGCCCGCAACAGTTGATAAGCCATCGGGTGAAAATTTCAGTTCCGTCATTGAGACAAACGCGAATGCCACGCTCACCTTCTGAAATGCCGCCCGTCATTTCGCACGACGGGACGAAATGGCCGCCGGCCATCTGAAAGTCATGAAGCAGGGCGAGCATAAATGCATGACTATCGATGATGCCGGTACTGGGCGAGAGTAGCCCTGCAACAGCGCGAACATTGGGCTCGATCCGCTCTACTTCATCGCCATCTAACCAAATCAGGTCATTCACGCCATTGAGGCTAGCACTCGCTCGATAACGATCAAGCGCTCCTACCTCGGAATGTGAAGCAGCGACAATAATCTTTCCAATACGCTTGTGCGGAATATCTCTATCCACACAGTATTCATAAAGCAGCTGTTTGCCTAGTACGCAATGCTGCGCTTTAAGGGAACCAGAAGGATAATATATACCTGCGTGAATTACCTCAGAATTGCGCGAACTGGTTTCTGTGCCAAAAGTCTGTGCTCGATCAATGACAAACGTTTCATAGCCAGCCAGCTGAAATTCTCTCGCAATAGCTAACCCAACAACTCCCGCTCCCACCACGAGGCAATCACAACGATACACTATACCCCCTATCGTGCCTCGCGTAATGGCAAATTCAAAAACTTAACCTCAGAGACCCCTTAAAAACTCAAGGTTCTGCTGAGCCAAGTCCGGCCAGGATTGGTCTTTGTCAGAAATCTCTGATATCGCGATGGGCAGATTAATCATTAAATCTGGATCGTTAAAGCGAACGCCACCTTCAGAAGCGGGGTCATAAAAAGCGCTTGCCATGTAAAGCGCCTCTGTATCGTCTTTCAACGTCACAAATGCGTGTCCGAAACCTCTCGGCACGTAAATCATGCGCCGATTTTCTGCCGTAAGTTCAACGCCAGACCACTGCTTAAACGTGGGGGAGTCAGGCCTCAGGTCGACGATGAAATCGAACAATGCACCCCTGATACATCGCACAAGCTTCACTTCAGAAGAAGGCGGACGCTGAAAGTGCATGCCTCGTAATACACCCGCCTTCGCATTGAACGAATCGTTCATCTGAACAAAATTAGTCTCCAAGCCCAGTTCACCAAACTCTCTCTGGCAAAAAGCCCTAGCAAAAAAACCACGTTGGTCACCGCGAGGCTGCAAATCTATTGTGTATGCGCCTTTCAGCGGCATCTCGTTGAAAATCATATAAAAACCTCATTTCACAGTACAGAGCGGTCAGCGCCAGTATAGAGCATCATCGAGGCGTCCGGCCTGAGCATGATCCTCCAAGACCTTCAGCCTCATGAACTGCGACGACCTAAAATTACCGTCAGCGAAATTCATTGCCCGCAACCCTTCAACGAGTTCATTGATAGCTTGTTCCAGCTTAACCTGCGGCTGATGATCTGGCGCCAGTTCACGATACCGGGAAAAGTCGACACGGTAGGATCGTTTGTCGGGCAGTGCGTCGACATTTATGGATACGCTGGTGCCTGGAACCGCTTTTGCTACGGCTTCCGCAAGGTCTTTGACCTGATAATTCCATTCGTCGCAGCCCACATTAACAGCGACATAATTGCCGCCTGCTTCAGGTGTACGAACGAGCGCCCATTCGATCGCCCGCGCCATGTCTTTCACGTCGATAAGCGGGCGCCATGGCGTACCATCGCTGAGCACCGTGATTTCCTGGTTGGCAAGAGCGCATGCCACAAAGTCGTTGAGCACAAGATCGAGCCGCAATCGAGGCGACATTCCGCATGCGGTGGAAAACCGCAGGGAGGTGACCACCGCATCTCCGCATTCCAGTTGTTCCAGCGCCTTCTCAGTAGCCACCTTGGAGCGCGCGTAAGCCGTGAGGGGATTGAGATCGTCTGTTTCCTTGCGGGGTCCTCCAGTTGCAAACCCGTACATGCTGCAACTTGAAGCAAAAACGATGCGCCTTACACCTAGCCTAAGCGCCCGCTGGGCAATATCTGCACAGGCCTCATAATTTATTGCGCTGGTAACGCCCTCATATTTTTGCCCCATAGGATCATTGGAAACAGCGGCAAGCATTACCACAGCATCCACCTCTGACAGCAGTTCTTCCGGCAAATCCCGGACATCCCCAAAATACTGGCGAGCACAGCCTGTTTCTGGAAAGGCGCCAGGCGCCGTCAGGCAGTGCGCAAAAAGACCGCTATCATAGCCGTACAGAATTGCATCGGGCATGGCACTTCTAAGATGCGATACCAGCTTTGGTCCGACATAGCCCATGTTGCCGGTAACAAGAATTTTCATGATTTCCTCACCAAATCTTCCAGGGCGCAGCGCCCGATGCCCACAATTCTTCAAGTTGCCGTTTGTCACGCAATGTATCCATAGGCTGCCAAAAGCCATCGTGAAAATGAACCGACAGCTGGCCTTCTACAGCCAGCTGCTCCATGGGCTCACGTTCCCAAACAGTCTCATCGCCCTCAATATAATCTCCAACTTTGGGCGAAAGCACAAAGAACCCACCGTTGATCCAGCCACCGTCTCCCTGCGGCTTTTCTTGGAACCCAAGAACCTGATTACCCTCGTACCGCAGGGATCCGAAACGGCCTGGCGGCTGAGTTGCAGTAACGGTTGCCAGCCTGCCCTCAGCGCGATGCGTTGCAATCACCGCACTTATGTCGACATCTCCAACACCGTCCCCATAAGTTAGACAAAAAGCCTCGTCATCGCCGATGAACGGCAAAATTCGCTTGATCCGTCCACCAATCATCGTGTCATCACCGGTGTCAACCAATGTTACGGACCATGGCTCTGATTTATTAGCATGAACATGCATAGAATTATCGCGCATCTGAAACGTAACATCAGAAGTATGCAGATAGTAATTGGCAAAAAATTCCTTTATCACATAACCCTTATATCCCAGACACACGATGAAATCATTTATTCCATGAGCAGAATATATCTTCATAATATGCCAAAGAATGGGCTTCCCACCAATCTCGATCATGGGCTTTGGCTTATTGACAGTTTCTTCTGAAATACGAGTTCCGAGTCCACCCGCAAGTAAAACTGCTTTCAATGCGTCAACTCCTCAATTACTTACATAATTCTCAATCGCTTCATCGATACTCGAAAAGCGATGGAAGGTGCTGTCTCTCAGGACAAGTGCGATATCGCAGTGGTGGCGAATGTATTCTGTATCGTGAGATACGATCACGAAAGACCGATCGATACGCTTGACGAACAACTCCTCATGGCATTTCTGATGGAAACGGCTGTCTCCTACGGCGACTACTTCGTCAATTAAAAAACAATCAAATTCTATTACCATTGAGATGGCGAAAGCTAGGCGTGCGCTCATGCCAGAGGAATAGTTCCGTATCGGTTCATCAAGGTAGGCGCCAAGCTCGGAGAAATCGCTTACGAAATCAATACAGTCCTCGTGGTCTTTACCGTATATACGGCAGATCAACCTGAGATTATCTCTTCCAGTGAGTGAACTTTGGAAAGCCCCGCCGAAGGCGAGCGGCCATGAAACGGTCATGTCCCGAACCACTCGTCCTGCTGATGGGAGCTCCGCCCCGCTCAGCAGCCTTATTGTGGTAGACTTTCCAGATCCATTGCGCCCTAATATACCAACTTTTTCGCCTCTGGCGATTTCCAAATTTACATCCTGCAGGACAACGCGCTGGCCATGGCCCAGCGGATAGCGCTTGGATACCTGCTCGAACCGGATCATTGCAGCACTACCCGGTTAGCGACATAATTGACATTGAGGAACCCTGCGACACTCATAACGCAACAACAGGTTACCACATAACCGAGGTCGTAATGTGCAACAAAAGCGGAACCAAAGAACCCCTCCCGGATATACTCTACACAATGGACCATTGGCAACCATAGCACAAAGTCTCGGAAAGCCGGGGGAAGCGCATCCGCTATAAAAGCAGCTCCAGAAAGGGGGAAAAGGAAATAGGTCGCCGGATGCCAGATTTTTTCGATGATTTCGGTTTGCTCACTCAAGGAACCTATCAGCAGCCCCATAGACCAGCCAAACCAGTTCAAAAGAAGCCAACCCGACAGAACCTGCAACACGTCTTCCGGCAAAGCAGTCCATTCGACTACCCAGAATGCAAGGGTCAAAAAGAGAAATGACATCGATACACCTGACGTTTCTAGCAGAAGTCGAGCGAAATAGATGTCAATCAGCCGAACGTTGCGGTGATGCATGATCCCGACGTTGGGCAACACCGCGTTGGAAAGCCTACCAGGGATATTGCGCCATACAAGAACCGATGAATAGCCAGTAATGGCGAACGGCACGATCGGCAGATCGGAACCATGAGCTGCCTTGGTAAACGTCCAGAAGATGGTGATACCGATGGTGAAAATCATCGGTTCTACAAACAGCCACAAGAAACCTATATTATGTCTGCCGTAGCGGGTCAGGGCCTCACGCATCACTAAAGCGAAAATGATGCGCCTCTGGATGGCCCAAGATTGTGACAACGAACTGTTCAACTCCCTGCGCATAGGAATTAGCCGATATGCTCGCGGATACCTGCGAACAACATACGCAATACACCCCAGACTGCGAGCCCCAAAGCTAGGACAGCCAATACCCCTCTCCACCTCCGAGGCTCCAGTGCATCGTCGGGCAGGTTCGGCTCGACGATGCGTTCTACATAGGCTTGCTTGCGCTGCGCCTCGTTTCGCGCATCCTGGAGAGAGGCCAGCGCGCCCGCCAAATTCTTGTCGGCAAATTGCGCTTCCAAGGCAAGGCGCTGATATTGCGCAGCGGTGGATGAAAGGGATTTGCTATCCCCTGCTACTTTCCCAAGCTCCTCGTCGATCTGCGCCTTGAGGTCTTCAGCCTTCGTCTCCAGAACCGGAATCTGCGGGTTCTGCGCGGCAAAGTTGCGGAGCTGGCGCAGCTGCGATCGGGTCGCGATCAATTCGTCCTGAATCTTAGAGATCATCTGGAGCTGCACGGCCGCCTGTTTCTCAGGGTCCACTACGCCTTCGCGGTTACGATATATCGCCAGCGCGGAGGCGGCATCACGCGCTTTCTGCTTAGCTTCGTCGACCTCGATCTGGGCAAAGCGGATCAGATCCTGCCGCCCCCGTGTATTGAGCTTGTTGACGGTTGCCTCAGCCATTTCGAGCAGCTGGGTATTGAACCGCTGCGCATCTTGCGGCGTGTAGGCGCGCACGGACAGCGTGGTGATCGACGAGGTAGTGTCGTGATCGACCTTCACTTTCTTCTGATAATATTTGTAAAGATCCTCGAACGTATCGCCCGTGCCCAACGAATTGAACCTGTCGAAAATCGAAATACCAGCGGCCGAGTATGCCTTCTCAAATGATCCGCCACGGTTGAGCGCCGTCAGGGCATCACGAGACGCAACATAATCCTGTGCCGCAAAGATTTCGTCGCCACCGTTGGTGAATCCGGTCGATTTCAGGAGCACGCCAAGCCCGGTCGTCGCGGGCTTGTCTGGGCTGCGCACAACGAAGCGCGATTCCGATATATAGACATCGGAGGCGAACAATCCAAAATAGAGAATAGCAATGGTGGTGGGGATCACCACGGTGATCCAGAATAACGAACCGAGCGATTTGAGCCGGCGCATTACATTGCCCCCAATGCTTGACGACACATAAGAATCTGACCCGGAGATCCGCGAGTAACCTGCCTCGACTT
Organism: Sphingobium fluviale; assembly: GCF_004122115.1. Classification (GTDB taxonomy): domain Bacteria; phylum Pseudomonadota; class Alphaproteobacteria; order Sphingomonadales; family Sphingomonadaceae; genus Sphingobium; species Sphingobium fluviale. The sequence goes on along the minus strand of NZ_SBKP01000009.1, from coordinate 1,271 downwards.
CAGAGCCTATGCGGGGGCTATCCATAGCGTTTAACCATATTCTTGCTCATGCGCCGTCCTAACCGGCAGGGCATTGCCTGTCCAGAGCGCTTTACCGGGCAACGCTCAGCCGGTCACACGTGGGAGGCATGCTTTTAGAAAGCGCTCAAAAAGTCAGCCCGTCTTGCTCAGCATGCCTAAAGCCATAGTCGCCTCGAACATTCGCAAATCCCGCGCCATCCCCTAGCTTGGCGCAATAACTAATGATGCCGGATTTTCGTCATGACAGGGGATGTAAGGCGGCCCCTCGCCCCAATCCCCGTTGACGCAGCACGCGCCCCATGCCACACAGCGCCCCTCTCGCGCGGGTGTAGCTCAATGGCAGAGCAGAAGCTTCCCAAGCTTACGACGGGGGTTCGATTCCCCTCACCCGCTCCAAATCTTCAGATTCCACTAAAGATTTGAAAAACAATAGCAAAAACCGCCGGTTTTTGCCTGTGTAGGTACTGTGCAGAAAAATTTGCGGAACCGTCGCGCGGCCACGCGCGCAAAATCCGCTTCTACCCGCCCCATTATCGCGCATCAAAGCGGTCCCGTCTCCGGTTGATTCGAGCCTTGTTGTGGGCCATCTCTCGGTCAATTCGGCTATGGCGCGCAGCGCACATATTAGGGCTGTAAGCGGCAGGACAGGACGGATGCGGGCAAGGCGCAGACAAGACGAAGAACGGATGAAAGCGCGGGCGCGGCGCGTCATGGCTCTGTGGTCGCGTGGCCTTGCTGACGCGCCCACGCATTCGCCGCGCGCGGTCGGGCGCAATGCCTCTACGCATTGCCGCCCTTGCTCCTGCTGGCTGTGCAGCGGCCACAAGGACGTGCCGCGTAAGCGGGAGCGCGGTTTCGAGGATTATCGGGGCTGAAAGCCCCTGCGGGGGCGGCCCCAAAGGCCGCGCCGTCCGCTTAGGGGTGGGTCGGGCGGGATACGACATTGCCGCCGTCACCATGGCGGCGGTTCCGCGAAACGCCGGAGGGTTTTCCCTCCGGCGCTTCTGTTTCAGGCGGCTTCCTTCACTTCATCGGGCTGCGGCTGCAATCTGTGGAGATAGTCGGCGGCACGCTGCGCATGCGCGGCTGCGCTGAAAATGGCGCGTTTATCCTCCTTCAGCACCTTGAGTAATCGCGAGGTGTCGATAATGTGAAGGAACGCGGTTTCAGTGTCTGAAATGCGCAGAATTCCGACGGTATCTGACGGGCTTTGCTCCGCATTATTTCTCGACGAACCTCTGCGGTCGTTT
>NZ_SBKP01000008.1 GCF_004122115.1 Sphingobium fluviale | reverse complement strand
ACCAGTCCGCTTCGACCATGTTTCGGCATAGCAATGATCGCACCCCGGCCCGACCTTGGTACAACCCCACCAGAAATTGACGGTCGCATCAGTCCATTCAATAGTAGTGCGGTCAGCCATCGCTATCGCTCCAATCCGCTTCATCATCGTCCTCGACCAAAAACGACGGCAATTCCTCATTCGACGGCAGCGCGATCGGCGGGACAACCGCGGCCACGCTGGGCGGAAGCTGATAGGTTTGCTGCGGCCGGCGCGCGTAGGCGATCGTCGCGCTACAGGGCGTGAACTGATAGATAGACCCGCCGCCGAGCAGCACTGGCCCCAGCATCACGTCGCCGAACAGCGGCTCGACCTGGAGCATCTTGGTGCCGAAGCGTTCGATCTCGGTCACGCGGCCGACCAGTGTGCGGTGGCCGAGGGCTTCGACGATGGCGTACTCACCTGCGGGCATGTCGGATGCGGATATGGGCTGAGTGTCAGCCATTTATGCCTCCCGCTCTGGTAAAGGCACCCAGCGCAACGGTTGCGGTTCCATGTCGCCCCAGCAGCAGCCACAACTCCCGTGGTTCGCCCAGCGCCAACGCATGACTTCTCGCGGATCGTCATCGTCATCATTCCACGCATAAGTGGACCAGCAAACCGCTTCACCGATGCGATCTCCGTTATCGACGATTGCGCAAAATCCCTCTTGTAAAGGCGCGCTGCTAATGTCCTGCCAGTCAGCCATAAGCCCGGTCCCTCCCCATCATCTGCCCCGACAGCGCCGCGAGGGTCGCCTTGTCGAGATAGTCCCGCTGCCTAACCTCACGCGGGCGGCGCTCAGCGGCGAGAAGCGCGCGGCGGCGTTCCTCGCGTTCGCGCTCGACCTGCTCCACCCGGCGAAGTATCTCGTCGCGCTCATCCATCTTTCGGCGCGTGGCATTGCGGGCGATGGCGTCCCTCCACCGCTCGAAGGTGTCGGGGTTGCGATACTCGTCGATCAACTTCGAGAGACCCCGAAGGAAATCGACCTGCATCATGCCGCCATCAAGCAGTTTGCTTATCAGGCAGGCGTTGATGTTATGCCCGTTGACCATACCCATGGCGGTGGCGATTTGGTTCAAAGACCACCCGGTGCGCTTGCGCCATTCGATCAAGCTCTGGCGCGCGCTTTCGCTGCGCCGTGCCAGACGGCCATTGAGGTCATTCCAGGGGGTAGAGCCAAGGCCCGTAACGGTCACGCTGTAGTCATAGTCGTTGCCGACCCGCACAACGTTGAACTCAACTTTACCGGCCACCTCGAGGTTGCGCATATGATTTCGGACAACCCCGTCTGTGCATCGCAGGGCTTCCATCGCGCGTTCGTATGTGAAGGGCTTGCCTTCCGTCACGAGCAGGCTGAGATGGTCGAACAGCGCATCGGTTCTGTTGATGGGGCTATTCATAGATCACCCCCGCGTCCTTACCGCTACGCCTCAACATGGTTGCGGTGCCGATCGAGCGGCGCACGCGCCTGTCGGGCAGGTTGATGGGCGGAGATTTGTCGCCTTTGAGGTGGACGTTGCGCCAATACTGCGCGCTTTCGCTTTCCTGTCTCATGATCTTCGCCGCCGTTTATTGGACTGGCGCGGCGTCCCTTTGGTTAAAACTCGATGCGAATGTGCGGCACTTCTCCCGCCTGAATCGCCAGCACGATCTTGCGGGCGGTTTCCTCGTCGGCGCCGCAGGTCATGATGGCCTCTTTGGCGGCCTTGCGGACGGCGGTGCGGTGTTCCTGATCTGCCTCCCGCTTGGCCTTTGCTTCCGCCTCGCGACGTGCCTCAGCTTCGGCAGCGGCTTTTTCGTCGGCAATGCGCTGGTGCTCGGCCGCCGCATCCTCCTCGGCCTTACGGGCCCGCTCATTGGCGGCGTCGATCTCGGCCTGCTTCTCACGGTTGATGCGGTCGATTTCCTCCTGCTGGGCACGCGCTGCGGCCTCCTCGGCATCTTTCCGGGCTTGCTCGGCCGCGGCGTCGGCGCGACGCTGTTCCTCGGCCTTGCGCTGCTCCTCGGCGCGGCGGTTCTCGGCCTCCTGACGCTCCCGCGCCTCCTGCTCCTCGCGCTCGCGTGCGATCCTGCGCAGCCGCTCCAGTTCGGCGCGGTCGGCTTCCTGCTGCTTCAACCGGGCAAGAGCCTCGCCCAGCGCCTTGACCGCATCGTCGCGCAGGTCGACCGCCATCTCGATGCGCGGGCCGAACAGTTCGTCATTGAGGTTGATGCCGCGAATGCGCTCCAGCCTGCGCTCCACATCCTCCGCCGTCTCGTCAGCGCGAACAATGGCGGCGTCGCGCAGGTTGGTGAGGATGAGGTTGGCCTCAACCTTGCGAGCCTCCTCGCGCTCCTCGTAATCGGTGAGCGGCTGGCGCACCCGGAGTTGCAGAGCGGCGAAGCGGTCCACCACCAGCTTGCCAACGGCATTGATGGTGGCCGTCTTGCGGCGGTAATCCTCGGTCAGATCCTTGCGCGTCTTGTCGAACGTGGTTTTCTTGCGGGCGATCTCGCTGGCTGCTGACCGGATCCTGTCACGCCCGGCGCTGGTGGACAGGTCAACCTCTATGCTGAGCGCCTGCCGCTCGACGTGCGCGTAATAGGCTTCAAACACCGCCTCGTCGGTCAGGACGAGTGCGGGATTGTCTTCCACCCGGCTCACGATGTCGGCAACAACATTGGCAGGCTGGGCGGGTTCTTCTTCAATGCGGCGGGCGCGGGCGGCCATGTTCATTCTCCCTGGCTACGAAGGATGCGGGCCTCGGCAGCGTCGAGGGCGGCGTCGAGTTCGGTGATTTTGTCGGAGGGCAGCGAGCCACGCAGGGCGGCCACTTTCGACATGCAGGCGTCGAGTTCTTCCTGCGCCCGTGTCTCGTAAATCAGGTAGAGGAGATCGGAGACGGCGCGATCTTCGGGGCTGGCCTCGGTGCCGTCGTGCTGGTCGCCATGCTGTTCGTCGGAGCGGCCTTCCTCGACGATTTCCTCCACATCCCCACCACCGGCCTGCGATGCGAGCATGGCCGAGGTGAGCGCGGGGCGGGATGCTGTGGCCTCGCCCTCGAATGGCGTGTAGTCACGGACTTCCTCGACGATGTGCAAGCCCTTGAGCACGTCGGAGAAGCCGTCACGCAGCGCGAACGCCCGCGCACGCATCTGCCTCATACGCGCCGGATACTGAGTCCAGGGTCCGGCCTTGCCAGCCAGCCCGGCCTTCTTGGCTTCCTCCATGCTGAATGTGCGAACGATGGGAGTCGAGCGGCCCACGCGCACAAGCCTGCATGTCGCGGTGTTGCCGTCGTCCGTCTCCTCCATGTCGACAAGTAGCCCGGACGCCTGCACAAGCGCGAGAGCCCCATCACCCCACAGGGACGGATTATTCCCGATGACGGCGATCGACTGGAGCGCAGCGAACGGCGTAAGGCCAACTTCTGCGCCCGCCATAATTCCGACCATGATCTTGTTCTGGTCATTCCCGTAGGACTTGGGCGTCATGCCAGACGCAGCGAGGGCACCCGAAAGCCTCCATGCCTCATCCAGTGTGGACGGCACGAAGGCCGCCAGCTTGCCTCCAGCTTGGACAGGCGCCTTGGCCGGCACCTTCTTGTCGTCGATGGTCGCAACTTCATTCGCCACGATTATTCTCCCGCTGCTTGGTTCAAGAGGGCCGCCGCTGCGGCGAAGGGATTGCCCGGTGATGTTGCGGGCCGGGTCGATCGAGGCTTCGCGTTCGACGATCGTGCGGATTTGAACATCGGGACGCCGCAATCGCGGACCAGATGCCAGAACACACGCATGGAGGCCGATATATCGACCATCGCGTCATGCGCCCCGTCCAGATCCTCATTGAAGAAGTGGCGAATGCACTCGCCAAGGTTCGGGGATTTCGGCCCCGGCACACCAGCAGCGATCATCTTGGCGGTAGGTGGCAAGTTCATGATAAACTTGGAACGATACAGGGTGCAGAAGTTCGGGCATGTCGGCTCCCATTTGAAGCCCTTGTGCCGTGCCGCGGCTATCCGCATGATCCGGCGGTCGAACGATTCATTGTGCCCGACCATGAGGTCCACCTTTGCGGACCAGTCCAGAAAGATGTCGACGACATCGGAGGGGTCCATACCCTCATCCATTGCGCGCTCAAGCGTGATGCCGTGGGCCTCCAGAGCCTCCGGCGCCATGACAGCGCCCGGCCCCGGCTTTACGATAGTCGTCAGGCGATCAACTTCGTTGCCCTTCATGTCGTGCAGCAGCAAGGCAATCTGGATCAGATGTGGCTGGCTGTGGGCGTCCGATGGCTCATGCCAAAGCGGCAGGCCGGTGGTTTCGGTATCGTATCCGAGGATCATCTTATTCTCCCGATGTAGCGTTGATAAGCGCGGCGTCTTGCCGCGATCCGAATTGGTCGATGGTTTTGCGCGCCCAGCCCGGCAGGCCGACTTCGGTTGGCTCGTCAGCATATGAAGGCCACTTGTCGGCGCTCAGCGCGTCGGCAAAGCGCGTGACAGCCATACGCATCTGGTGCCTGCCCCGCTCGATGTCGGCGGCGGGCAGTGGGTAGAGCGAAACGCTGTAGGGAAACTCTTTCTCCACCACGAGATGCAGCCAGTGCGTCGGCTCCTTGCCGTAGGCGTGCTTGATGCCCTCGAAATAGAATGCGGCCGCCAAATGGTAGCCGAAGCGGTCGATCGCGTTGGAAAAGCCCGCCGGGGAGCAATATTCCGGCGCCATGAACTTGAGATCCGTCACCACGCGCACATCGGCGCCCTTGATGACGGGATGGGGGAGCCAGTCAGGGCGGCACCGCAGCCACACGCCGGTTTCCTTGTCCTGCCATGCGATAGTCACCTCGGCCTCGCCGTTCGACAGCGCATTGCGGGCAACGGATTGCAGGCCGATCGCATCCGCCATCGCCAGCACTTTCTGGTGCTGACTGTGGGACAGGATGCTTTTGCCCCTGCTCTCGGCATACTCGACAGCCTCGATTTCCTCGGCCCATCTCCTCGTCGCGGATCTGGTGAAGCCCGCTGGCGTGACATGGTACAGCTTGCTCCACTGGTCCGGCAGCAGCAGCAGATCATGCGCGGCGCGGCCTTCGACGAAATGCGGCTTGTCGCTATCCTCTGGCCGGTTCGGGTTCATCGGGCTGTCCGCCCAGAAGTGGAACAGGCTGCGCGACAGGATGGTCTTTGCCCCGCTGGCCGACAGAGAGAAATCCGGCAGCAAATGCGGGTTGCGGTGATAGTCGGCGTTCGATATCCCCGAATATGCGCCCGGCTTGGAAATGAGCGGCGTCATCAATCGCCACCCCCGACCAGCGCGTTGTTTATCACAACGGCAATGATAGCCAGGGCGGTGAGCGCAAGGGCTATGACGGCGAACGGAAAGGCGATGAACCTGCGGAGCGTCATCATTGCTCACCTTCCCCAATAATCAGATCGTCGATCAGGTAGAACAGGCCAGCCAGCAGCGCGAACACGAGGCCGATCAGCATGAAGGGGATGGAGATGGCTCTGCGCAGCGTTGTCATTGCCACCACTCCCAAGCGGACAGGTCGCGCCACAGCCGCTTGAGCTTGTAGCCGAGGGCGAACACCATGATGAGGAGAGCAGGGCCGAACAGAACGGCTGCTATGACGGCTGCGAACGTCATGCCGATTTCCGATCGACGAAGAACCACCAGATCAGTTTGCTGAACAAATAGGTCAGAACTGAGAGCGCCAAGGATTTCCATCCAGAATATTCGCCTTGGGTGAATCCAGTCATCAGAGCAGCCATCAGAGCGATGGCGAAGGCTTGGTTGAACGTCATGCAAACCTCCCTTGGTTGCGCATCCGCTGATGCAAGGCACGGCGCTGGCGGACATGGTTGATGGCCTGCATCTGGCCCATGCCCGTCTCCTCCATCACGCGCCGGACTTCCTCCGAAGCCCGCAGCATGTTGGCGCTGTTCACGCTCAAGTGATCGAGGTGCTGAGGGTTGTCCCGGTCGTACATCGTCATGACGCACCTGCCGGAGCCAACGGGGCCAGCCAGTTGACCAGCAGCGCGCCGCCGATCACCCAGAAAGCGATGAGGGCGGCGGCGACCAGAAGGCCACAGCCATCACGAACGCGATCATCAAAGCCGCTGTCTGCTGTGGTGGAATTGAGGGGTTGTGACACGGGTGCCTCCATCGGGTTGATGGAAGCTGTTATTACACCGCGTGTAATCTATTGCAACAGAAAATTACATGCTATGTAATTTATTTATGCAAGCCGCTTTTCGGCTCTGCGTTTTGTTTGCCGCGTTAATCTGTGCCAGGTAGTGCCTCAGCCGCCTTCCTTGCTGTGATTTTAGCCCTTACCTCGGCTGTTTCGGCGCACACCTTCATAGAGCGCCCCGGCAGGAAGTAGATCGCCCGCACGATATGACCAACACCAAATAGTATAGACCAACACCACGCGAAAAACCCACCTAGCAGGGAGATGAAGAATCGGGACTGGATGTTTGATTGGTCCACATTCCCCATATAATCCTGCGTCGAAATCATCATGGCGGCGATCAGGCAAAACACGGAAAGGCCGGCGCACCACCAGGAGGTGGTTATAATCCCCCCGCCATCTCCCCTAAAAACCGGCGCTTTGTCGCGTTCGTCCAGCCATCCGTGCTGCCCGTCAGGTGTCAAGCCTGAGCCGCTGTCGTCATCCATTTGTTCCATCGGTTTTAGCTAAAGCCTCTATGATTGCCATTACCTGCTGCTGCTTACGCTCGTCCAGAGCCTTAAGGAAGTCTATGAGTTGGCCGTCCTTCAAAGGGTCACGACTCAACAGCTCTGATGGCTCGCATTCATAGATGTCCGACAGAGCCTCTAGGACGCGCTGGCTGTATTGCTGCTTCCCATTCTCCAGACGTGACAGGCTGGCCTCAGTCTTTGGCAGCAGCACATCTTCATGAATAGCCAGCCTGTTGACGACCTGCTCCTGGGTAAGATGGCGATACCGCCGCCAGTTCTTAAAATAGGTGCGCCGATTCTTCATATCCGGCAGTATCCTACACCCCGTGTAATCACGGAATGCCGCCCCGTGTAATTTCCTGCTTGCCCCAAAATTACATGCGGTGTAAGTCATCGTCATGAGATTAGACACCTATATCGCTTCGGGCGTGATGAGCGCCGCGGATTTGGCCCGGAAAACAGGGCTTAGCGCGGCTTCGATCACGAGGATCATCCAGGGCAAGCAAAAGCCGTCCTTCGATGCCATACGGTCAATCGTCGAGGCGACTGAAGGTAATGTGTCGGCGGACGATCTGGTCTTCGCCACACACCCGCAGGAGGCCGCATGACCTGCGCGCTCTGTGACACCTCCGAATATTCGGGCCTCATGCCCGCACGCCATGCAGGAGCCCAATCGGGTCGCGCCTGCGGGGCTGGCAACTCCATTGCCCACCCGGACGATGCCAGCCCCAAAACCATTGCTGAAGAAACCTCCTTTCATGTCTCCACCTTCAACCATCACGAGGCAAATGTCTGTGTCGGATAACGCATTAATCGAGCAGGATTGTGCATCGCAGCAAATCGCGCGAGCCATCGGCCTGTTCATGGGCGCAGGCCGCAAATACTCGGTGGCCGACGTGTCTCTGGGCACTGGCATACCCTCGCGCACGCTCTCCAGCTACGTCGCTTCGGGCGAGGAGCGGCGCACCCCGGCGGCTGACAAGCTGCTGGTGCTGATGCACTTCTTTGGCATCGAGTTCACGTCCAAGGTTCTCGGCTCGATCGGCCTGGGCGCGCATGAGCTGGTGGTAAAGCACGAGCGTCCGGGCGCGGTGATCGCGACCCTGTGCGCCGCCACCGCCATGATTGCCGAGATGTCGGCCGATGGCGTGATTGACCATCGCGAGCGCGCCCAGCTTGAGCCGATTGCGGATAACGTCATCGCGACGTTGCAGCCCTTCGCCACGCGCACAGCGGGGTGAGGCATGGCGGGGGGATGGCCATTCGGGGAACTTAAGATGTTCGGGTTCGACTTCATCATGGCGGATCCGCCGTGGCGTTTCGATACATGGTCAAACGCCGGCAAGAAGCATAAATCCCCTGAAAACCACTATGCGACGATGACTTGTGAGGAGATCGTCGCACAGTTCCCCGTTGGCCACCTCGCCTCGCGCAACTGCCTGCTGTGGCTTTGGGGCACACACCCCATGATTGACCAACAGATCGGCGTCGGCAGGGCATGGGGCTTCAAGTTCGTCACTTCTGGCGTTTGGGTGAAGCGCACCAAAAAGGGCAAGCTGGCATTTGGAACCGGCTATCGGCTCCGCTCAGCATCCGAGCCATTTCTGCTTTTCACCAATGGAGATCCTGAAACGGCCCCTGTGGTGCGGACGGTCATTGAAGGCCCGATACGCGAGCATTCGAGAAAGCCCGATGAGGCCTATCACGAAGCTGAGCGCCTGATGCCTGGAGATGTGCGCAGGGCTGACCGGCCTGCAATCCTTGTGGAGTGAGGATGTCTTCGCCGCGCATGAGGGCCGCCTGCGTTCCTATTGGGATGCCTATGACCAGTATGAGCGCGAGATGGAGGGTGTCGACGAGCCTGCCCCGTTCGAGCATCCCGACACGCAGCAGATGATTGAACTGTCGGAGCGCATTACGCGCGCATGTCCGCTAGAGTCCGCATCATCCTTTGCGCGCGTTCCAGTTGCGCGCCCTCGTGTCGCGCTTCCGCCGCCTGCCTTGCTCGCTTAGGGGTGTTGCTTGGCCGGTCGCGGAATTTGTCATCGATGGCGCTTTGCAACGTGTCCGCCATGCCCCGCAACTTGTCGCCCATATCGGCGCGAGGAGCCGCCTGGGGCGCGCTATTCCCACGAGACGGGGTTGCGTCGTTATTCCCATGAGACGGGGGGGCGCTATCTCCAACGAATTGCAGCGCGGCCGCCTCACTCTTGAACGCAAAGCCGCCCGGCGTCTTCCCCCATGGCCGCGACCACCAGCCACCAAGCGCCGCCGCCGCATCGCGCTGGCTTTCCCAAATGTCACGTTCTACGCGCTCAGACGGAACGGCAAAGCGCCGCGCCACGTACATTGTAGCCCGCGCATTCCCAAGCCTCACGCGCCACGCCCAGCATGGCGCTTTTGCCGGTTCCGGCATAGCCAACGACCACGGCAAGACCCTTGCTGTTGGTGACATGCTCGAAGGCGGCTTTCTGCTCTCCAGACAGGACCAAGCCGCGCTTCGCAGCATTCACGAATGCTGCATTCCGCTGAACGTCATTGACGCCCTGCTCGGTGCGCTGTGCCATCGTGTCAGCGGCGCGATGCAGGCGCTGTTCGGTCTCGATCATCGCCCGGGAAGTGAAGCGGTCCTGCCCGCGTCCGTCCTTGCCCAGGGCGATGAGTTCGGGCGATGCGCGCACTGCATTGTAGGCGGCGTCGAACTGCTCCTTCCCGTCGCTGTGCCGGTGAACGAAGGCAGCAAGGTCGCGCCTGGTGAATGTGGCTTGCTGGTGCGTGATCGCATCCAGTGCGAGCGCGGGATTGGCGATGATCCGCTCGCCATTGCGCTGGGCAATGGCGCGGTGTTCCTCGATCCGCTCGGCTTCCAATCCGCGACCGCCAATGCGTGAGGCGGCGGGGCCGATCTTGTCCTGCGGCTCCAGCGCAATGCCTTGCGCCTCCAGGCTGCGATGATCGATCCGCGCATCGATGTCGCGTTCGGCTAGGGCACGATTGACATGATCGGCCCAGCGCTCACGCCATTGCTCGATCAGCGCGGTCTTGTTCCAGTCGCGAACCTTTGCGCCAAAGCCGTCCTTGGTACCCTCGCGCATGGTCAGCATGACATGCGCGTGCGGCTTCGCCTTCCCGTCTTCGCCGATATCCCAATGGACATTGAGATCGGCGATCATGCCTCTCTCGACGAACTCGGCCTTCACGAACTCGCGCGCCAGCTTGATGTTGTCTTTCCTCGACAGCTCGCGGGGCAGCGCGAACTCGACCTCGCGGGCGAGCTGCGCATCCTTGCGTTTCTCCGCTGCCTCGACCGCGTTCCACAAGGTTGCCCGGTCGACGAAGGCTTCGGGCGCGCCTTTTGGCAGCATTACTTCGGAGTGAAGAACGCCTGCCTTGCTCGTGAAGTCATGGTCACGGTCGATGCGTTCGTCGTGCAATCTCTCGCCTGCGCGATAGGCTGCTGCCGCAACGGCACTGCGTCCGCTCGACCTTCCGATGACCTTTGCGCTGAAGTGAAAGATTGCCATGACGGCAATCCAGTTACACCGCAAAGCCTGCGTCGGCACGACGTATAAGCGCGCCCTCTCATGATAAAATCCTGATCGGGACTAGGCGGTATCACACTGTCCCGGCAACCTTACTGCATTGGATTACAAGCACGATTATCATGGCTCCATCACACCAAAGATGGAGACTTCCCATGCGCAAACCCCGCGATTTTGATTCGGAACTGAAGGCGCTCGCCGACAAAGCGAAGCAACTGAAGGAACGCCGCGTGCGCGACCTCGGCGCGCTGGTCACGGCAACAGGAGCCGACGCGCTCGATGCCGATGTCCTGGCGGGCGCACTGCTCGACGCTGCCGCCAATGCCGACAAGGCGATCGGGGAGGGCTGGCGCAAGCGCGGCGCGGCCTTCTTTCAGGGCAAGCCACGCGACACTGCGAACGGGCCTCGCCAGCAGCCGGAAGGCACTCTTCCGCTCGATGGCGGCGCGGCATCGGCTTGAGGCGGCAAAGGCGAGAACCGACATGCGCGAATGGCAGGTAAAACGACGCGAACGGACGCGGCAACTGATCGAGCTGGGCGGCCTGGTCGCCAAGGCCGATCTGGTCGAGCTGACCGACGATGATCGGGCGGCTCTTTACGGCGCGTTCCTCACCGTGGCCGCCAAGCTGCGCGGGCCGGATGGTGCGCAGGCGCTGGTGCTGTTCAGGCGCAAGGGGAAACGGGCATTCGAGGCGGATCAGCAGGGCTGAGATAGATGAGTGTCATGGAGAATTCTTATGGCTTTTCGTCTGCTGGCTGATGGCAGCTAAGCGCCCTCATATCAGTCATTCCAATCCCCTTCGACACCGCCTGATTGCGGACGTTAGAGACGGCACGACTGCGATCGGACACCGCGATGGGTAACCGGCCCGAGCTTCGCTTACGTCAGAGGTTTTCGCCGTAGAACGCGTTCAGTTTCTCGACGGCCTGGCCGCCCTGATCGAGGCTCTGCGCTACCGTGAGAAGTGAGGGACGGAGTGTCAGTGGCAGCTTTGTGATGGCGCTGAGCGTGTAGCAGCTATTCCGCCCTCCACCATTCCAGTCAAATGCGCTGAACGCGCAAGACCACGCCCTAAGCTGGCGTTGGGCCGCTTCTGATGAATATCCGTCAGCTGACATCTTAGTGGGCATCGCAGCCGGTTCGGACATGATGGACCGTCAGCATCGACGCTATCTTACAGCGTTCGACTGGCCTGGATGCAAGTCCGGGCATGGTTCGCGGACCATCGACAGATGGTTCCTAATGCCCGCCGCTCATGTCGAGCGGTCCTTTGGGTTTGGGCACCAGCCAAATGAGCATAGCGGCGAATGCGAAACAGATGGCCAGCATCGAGAACATGTCGAGCGTGGCGAGAATGACGCTCTGGCCCTGCACCATGCCGGTCAGCATGGTGGTGGCCACCTCCTGCGATGTTCCATCGGCCATCATGGCGTCGAGCGTGGCGCGGTCCTGCGTCATGGTGCCGACCAGTTCCGCCTGGTTCTCGCGCGCGGCGTTGTTCCAGCCCGTCTGCACGAGGGCGGCGGCAAAGGCGCCGGCGACCGTGCGCATGAAGTTGGAAATACCTGCGGCATCGGCCTGCTCATGCTGCTCGACGCTGGAGATGCACAGGCCCGTCACGGGGATGAAGAACATCATCAGGAACGGCCCTGTCAGCAGCATTGGCCAGGCCATTTGTCCAAAGGTGATGTCGGGCGTGAAGGTGGTGCGCCATGCGGCGATGGCGCCAAGGCCCATGACGCCGATAAATACGATCAGCCGGGGATCGATCTTCTCGGCCGCCTTGCCGATGATCGGCGAGGAGATGACCGCTAATATCCCCATGATCCCAGTCGCATAGCCAGCCCATGTCGCAGTGTAGCCCATATTCTGCTGGAGCCAGAGCGGGATGAGCACGATCGTGGCGAAGAAGGCGCCGAACGCCGCTGAATAGGTCAGCGAGGCCGCGACGAACCCGCGATGGCGGAACACCCGCAGATTGACGATCGGCTCCTTCTCGGTCAGTTCCCAGATCAGAAAGGCGACAAATCCGATCGCGGCGACAACCGCGAGCACCCGAACTTCGGTGGAAGCGAACCAGTCGAGGTTGCGTCCCTCGTCGAGCATGATCTGCAGCGCTCCGACCCAGACGATGAGCAGGCCGAGGCCTACGCCGTCCACCTTGGCTTTGGCCGTCGGGTCGTGCTGATCGCGCATCAGCCAGATGAGACCCAACCCGCCGGCGAAGGCCAGCGGCACATTGATGAAGAATATCCACTCCCAACCGATATTGTCGGAGATGACGCCGCCGAGGATCGGCCCGGCGATGGGGGCGACGGTTGTGGTCATCGCCCAGATGATCGTGCCGATAGTGGCCTTTTCAGGCGGGAAGATGCGCAGCAACAGAGTGAGCGACAGTGGGATGATTGTGCCTCCGGCAAGGCCGAGCAGCACACGCCCTGCAATCAGCATCTCCAGCGTCGTGGAAAGACCGCACAGGATGGAGATGGCGCCGAAGGCGAGATATGAGGTGATGAACACCCGCAGGCCGCCGAAACGCCGGGCCAACCAGCCGGTGAGCGGCACGGTGATGGCTTCGGCTACTGCATAGGAGGTTATCACCCAGGTCGCCTGTGTCGGCGATACGCCCAGAGACCCAGCAATGGTCGGGATCGAGACATTGGCGATGGTCGTGTCGAGCACGACGAGAAAGTTGCCGAGGCCGATGATGATCGCGGCCAGGATCAGCTTTGCGCCGGTCATGGGCCGGATGACGGGTCCGTCGCTTGCGGCGCTGGCCATGAGACTTACCCCTGCGGGATCAGTTGGAGACGTCGATGCGGGCGGTCATCGACAGGCCGACCTGGAGGGGATGCTCTGCCAGTTGTTTCGGATCGAGCCTGATCCGCACCGGCAGGCGTTGCACGACTTTGATCCAGTTACCGGTGGCGTTCTGCGCCGGTACGATGGCGAAAGCCGAGCCGGTCCCGCCCGAAAAGCCGACAACCGTGCCACGATACTCAACCTTTTTGCCATAAAGGTCGGAGGTGAGTTTCACACTCTGTCCGGGACGGACCTTCTCAAGCTGCACTTCCTTGAAATTGGCATCGACATAGGCGGCGTGCGTCGGCACTACGACCATCAGCACGGCGCCGGGCTGAGCCCGCTGGCCCGGCTGGACCTGACGGCGCGAAACCACGCCGTCGATCGGTGCGCGGATTACCGTGCGTTCCAGATCGATCTTCGCCTGATCGCGCGCCGCACGCGCCGCCAGCACTTCGGGATGCGTTCCGGGCGTCGTATTGTCGATGAGGACACGGTTGGCGTTGCGCGTGCCCATGGCCGCGGTACGGTTGGCGGCCGCCTGCGCGCGTTCGGCCTCGGTCGCCTTAAGATTGGCGGTGGCGGTGCTGAGCGCGTTGCGCGCAATGGTCAACTCTTCGCCGGACACCGAGCCGGAGGCGGCCAGGGCCTCCCGCCGTTGCAGGTCGATGCGCGCTCTTTCGAGATCGGCACGGGCCGATGTCAGCCCTGCTTCCGCCCGGGCCTGATCGGCTATGCGGGCCTCGACTTGCGCACCGAGACCGCCGTCGGTGGCGACGAGGCTGCGCACGCGGCGTTCGGTCAGCGCCAGTTCGGCTTCAGCGCGGGCAAGGGCAATCTTCGCATCGGTGTCGTCGAGGCGGACGAGAATGTCGCCGCGCTTCACGGGCATGGTGTCTTCCACAAGGACTTCCAGCACCGGCCCGCCGACCAGCGGCGTCACCTGCGCGACGTTGGCGCCGACATAGGCATTGTTGGTCGTCACATGGCGCGAGGCGATGAAATGGTCATAGGCATAATAGCCGCCACCAAGCACCAGCACGGCGGCGGCGAGCCACAGGAACAGGTGCTTACGCTTACCCGTGCGTTCGGCCCGTGCCTCAGGGGTTTCATCGATGAGGGGAAGAGCGGCATCCTGCGCAATAGCCGTCGTGTCGCTGGACATGGGTCTGTTATCCTTCAGAAACGGAAGCCGCCGCCGAGTGCGCGCACGAGCGCGACGTCGAGAGCGAAGGCACGGGTTTGGAGAGCGGCGACAGTGCGCCGTGTCGCGATCAGCGCATCCTCGGCCGCCAGCACGTCGAGCGAGGTGGCAAGGCCGCCGCGATAGCGATTGTTAGCGACGGTCCAGGCGGCATCGGCGGCGCGTTCGGCCTCCTGCGCCCGGTCGAGACGTTCGCCGAGCGCCCGCCCGCTCGCCATGGCGTCGGCCACTTCGCGCAGCGCCTGGACAAGCGCGCCGTCATATTGGGCGACAGCCGCCTGATAATCGGCTTCCGTCCCACGCAGCCGGCCGCGCAGCCGGCCACCGTCGAAGATCGGCAGGCTGATGGCGGGACCGACCGTGCCGAACTCCGACCCGTTCTTGAACACATTGTCGAGGCCGAGCGCCTGGAGGCCGATCAGCCCGGCAAGGTTGATATTGGGATAGAAGGAAGCGCGCACTTCCTTGATCCGGCTTACGGCCGCTTCGCTGCGCATCCGCGCGGCGATGATGTCGGGCCGGCGTCCGATCAGTTCCGCAGGCAGGTTCGCGGGAAGCCCGAGGTCATCGCGCGTGATGAGAGCCGGACGGGCAATGGCAAGGCCACGATCGGGCCCCGCACCAAGCAGCGCGGCAATGCGATGCCGGGTGAGCACAAGAAATTCATCGAGCGCGGCAAGCTCTCCCTGCGCCGTCGCCAGCGCCGAGCGGGCGCGTTGTACTGCGCCGTCATTCTCAAGACCCTGCGCCTTGCGCCCTTCCATGAGGTCGAGCGTGCGGGCGCGTATTTCAACGGCCTTGGCGGCGGTTTCTTGCTCCGCATGGAGCGCAGCAAGATCGGCATAAGCGCTGGCGATACCGGCAGAAACCGCTAGCCGCACGGACGCTGCCTCGGCTTCCGCCGCGGCCGCTTCGGATCGGGCGGCAGCAAGAGCAGCCCGGTTGCGGCCCCAGAAATCGAGCTCCCAGTCGAGGCGCGCGGTTACCAGCCCATATTCCGGCCAGCCTTGCGGGGCGAACTCGCGGGCGAAAAGATAGTTGTAGCTCTGCTTGGTTGCGCCACCTTCTGCGGCGGCGCTCAATGTCGGAAGCAAGCGGCTGTGTGTCTCATGGATCATGGCCTCCGCGCGGGCGAAGCGCGCCTGCGCCACGCGCAGATCGGTCGCTTCGGCAAGGCCTTCTTCGATCAGCGTGGTCAGCTGGGGATCGCCAAAACCGTCCCACCAGCGATCGGAAGGCCAGTCGACGGCCGGAGCTGTCAGGCTGTTGGTGGTATCGAACCGATCGGGAGAGGAAATGGTCGGAAGCTCTACCCGCTCGGGTAGCGTGGCGCAGCCGGACAGCGCGAGCGCGGCGAATCCGCAGACAACTCGCAACGATATTGAGCAATGAGGCGAATCCATACGACACCTGAAAACCATACAATATGGTCATTTATTGGCTTGCACTTGTGTTCGTCAATCGAAAACCGTACAGGTGTGTATGAGAAAGGATGTCGTCCATGAGAGTGAGGACCGATGATCGTCGTCAGGCAATCCTCGACGTGGCAACCGAGATGTTCCGTGAGGTGGGCTATGCGCGCGCCAGCATGGCGGCCATCTCAGCCCGGATCGGCGGGTCAAAGGGAACGCTCTACGGTTACTTCAAATCCAAGGAGGAGCTGTTCGCTGCTGCGATGATGGCGGTCATGGAAGAGCAGGCCGAGGATGCGATTGATCTGCTCGATAGATCCAATCCGGATGCTTATTCTGCATTGCGACGTTTTGGACTTGCCTATCTTGCGCTGCTGACCTCATCAGACGCGATCGCAATCATGCGCGCGGCGATCGCAGAAGGGGCAAACTCGGCGCTGGGCAGCACGCTTTACACCTGCGGCGCCGAGCGGGCCTGGCAGGCGATGGCCACCTACATCGCCCATCTGCACAAGAAGGGTGCGCTTCAGGCGCCCGATGCGAAGGTTCGCGGAAGGTGACTTTGGCGGCTTCCTCGTCCTTCCGCTCGGTCAGCACATCCCGCTTTTCGACCTTTACCGCCTTGCGGAGATCGGCAGCCTTCGCACGTGCTTCGGCCAGCGTGACCAGCTTCGGACTACCCAGCCCGATATCCTGACGTTTGCCATCGCGCTGGATTCGCAGGAGCCAATAAGCTCCTCCTCTTTTGTCGACTCTGAGGACCAATCCGTCGCCATCCTGATAGGTGCCCGGATTCGCCAAAGCGGCCTTGACCGCAACCGCCGTGAGTTTGCCCATAGGTTACTCCCACATCTTTGCCGCCATTGTGGGAGAACTCAAGTGTGGGAGGAAGCCATTTTACTCCCACATCTCTCCCACACTACGCTCCGGCTGCAAGCAAACAGGAGCGGTCGAATGCGGACGATGTAGCGCAGAATACCCTTGGTTTTCTGCGATTTCTAGGGCTTTTCGGGGATGTTGGGAGAAAGGGCGGTGGTGGACAGGGCTGGATTCGAACCAGCGTACGCTCTCGCGGGCAGATTTACAGTCTGCTGCCATTAACCACTCGGCCACCTGTCCTCGATCAGCACGTCACAAGAAGGACAAATCGCTGTCGGAAGCGCGCTCATGGCGAATGGAGGCTTGCCTGTCAATGCTTGTTGGTGAAAAGGGAGCATATGAAAAGAGGACACAGAACCGGCAAGCCCAAGGGCGGCTTCCCCCGCCTTTATGGTCGCCATGCCGTCATCGCCGCGCTGGCCAATCCCGACCGGGTGGTGCGAAAGATATGGGGCACGCGTGAGTGCCTGAACGCGCTGGAGTTGCCCCCCGTGCTGCCCATCGTCTATTCCGATGTGGCGGATCTGGGACGGATGGTGCCCAATGATGCACCGCACCAGGGCATCGTGGCGGAAGTGGAACCGCTCGATGATATCTGGCTGGGCGATGTGCTGGAGCAGGGCACAGAGGACGGGCCAGCTGGTGCGCGGCCGCTGCTTGTGCTCGATCAGGTGACGGACCCGCACAATGTTGGCGCGATCTTCCGCTCCGCCGCCGCGTTCGATGCGCTGGCGATCGTGACGCAGGACCGACATTCTCCGCCGGAGAGCGGCGTGCTGGCCCGCGCGGCAAGCGGCGCTCTGGAGATCATGCCTTGGGTGCGGGTGGTGAACCTTGCCCGTGCGCTGGATGAAATTGCAGAGGCCGGATACTGGCGCATCGGGCTGGATGGTGACGCGGGAGAAACCCTGGCCGGTGCGCTCAAAGGAGCGAGCAAGGTCGCACTCGTACTTGGCGCAGAGGGAGACGGCCTGCGTCACAACAGCATCGCCCATTGCGACATTGTTGCGAAACTGCCGATAAGCCCGCGCATGGAGAGCCTCAACGTCTCCAACGCCGCCGCGATTGCGCTTTACGCAGCGACCAATCGGTGATTGAATGGGAGGCTGTAAGAGGGAACCAGCCATGACCTTGCTTGCCCGCATCACCGCCGCTCTGGCGCCGTTGGTCTTGCTGTCGGGCTGCCTGCTCAGCCCCGGCAAGTTCACCTCGAACCTCGATATCCGCAAGGATGGCACATTCAGCTTTGCCTATGTGGGCGAGGTCATCGTCGCCGAGCCATCGGACCAGATGCCGGACATGACGGACACTGGAGACGGTAAAGCGCCCTCGCCTGCCCCCACGAAGTCAGCACAGAAATCCAAGGAAACTGCCGCCAAGACCAAGGCGGTTGCCGATGCGCTGGCAAAAGAAAAGGGCTTCCGCTCGGTCCGTGTCGTCGGGCCAGACAAGCTCAGCGTCGATTATCAGATCAGCGGCAGGCTCGATCACAGCTTCGTCTTCCCGTTCAACATCGACGCCAAGGCGATCATCCCCTTCCTCGCGATAGAAGTGCGTGCGGATGGCAAGGTGCGGATGATGGCACCAGGGTTTGGCGAAGAGGCAAGCGGGGCAGCCGCCGGGCCGATGGGCGGCATGGGCGGGGGCAGCGGCGCGAAGGACCGTAATGGCACCTTCACCCTCACCACCGATGCCGAGATCATCAGCCAGAATCAGGAAGACGGCGCTACAGATACGCAGCGCGGCAAACAGATTGTCTGGACCATCACGCCAGAGACGCGCGCCGCGCCGACGGCAGTACTGAAGTTGGCGCAATAAGGCGGGAGGAAGGCGCTAAGCTGCGCGCTTCCTCCCCGCCCCTCTCCTAACGCCTCAAACTCACGCAGCGGCGCGGTAACCGGTCTTGCCCTTGGCGGCGTCACGCACGCGGTTGGTGCTCAGGGCGACGCGGAATTTCTTGATCTGGTCGCTTAAGGAATCCGCCTCCACCGCAAGGGTGCGCGAGGCGGCGTTGCTCTGCTCGGCCATGGCGGCGTTCTGTTGCGTCATGCGGTCCATATCGCCCACGGCCGCGTTGACATGATCAAGCGTCTCCGCCTGTGTCACCGCCGCGGCGGCCAGCTCCTGCATGGTGCCGCTCATCTCGTTGATGCGGGTGACGATATCCTGCAACACCGTGCCCGCGCGGCCCACGAGGCTGACGCCCTTTTCCACCTGAGCGCCGCTTTTGGAGATAAGGTCCTTGATGCCCTGCGCCGCGTCTGACGAGCGCTGGGCCAATGCCCGCACCTCACTCGCGACCACGGCAAAGCCCTGCCCCGCATCGCCGGCACGCGCGGCCTCTACGCCAGCATTGAGCGCCAGCAGATTGGTCTGAAAGGCAATGCCCTCGATCACGTCGATGATCTGGGCAATCTCGCTGGAGCTTTGGTGGATCTGGTCCATCGCCTGAACCGCGCTGGCAACAACCTCACCCCCTTCGGCGATTTCCTTCTGCATGATCGTGACAGTGGCGTTCATGCTGGCGGTCTGGCTCGCTCCCTGCTGGATCATGCCCGTAACTTCGCTCATCGCCGCCGCCGTTTCCTCCAGCGAGGCGGACTGGCGCTCTGTCCGCACAGCAAAATCATCCGACGCGACACGGATTTCGTCCGATCCGCTGTGAATATGCTCCACGCTATAGGCCACCGCCGCCATCGCCTCATGCAGTTGCCGCACAGCGCTGTTGAAGTTCGTCGCCAGCTCACCGAACTGGCCCTGCATCTGCGGCAGCGAAACGGTAAGATCGCCCTGCGCCATCCTTCCCAGCACGTCGCCAAATTTGCTTAGCATCTCGTTGCGCATTTCCTGCTCGGCATCGAAATAGGTCGAGACCGCAATCTCCATATCGAGCATCGCCGCGCGGATAAGTGCCACCAGCGTGCTGGCGAGCCGCTCCATGCCCGGCAGGCGGCCATAGGGGGAACTTTTGACCAGATGAACGATCACATCGGCCAGCACATTGGCATAACCGCCGATATACCAGCGCGGCTCCAGCCCGATCTTTGAGTGCACCTTGCCGATATGCTGCGCGCGCACAGCATATTCCGGCGTAGGGCGGCCAGTGAAGAGGTGCTGCCAATGCGCCACCTGCGCCCGCCGCGCACCGTTCATCGCCTCCTGAGAGCTGAACATGTCCCGCAAATGCGGCTGGGCAGAGATCATGCGATAAAATTTATCGAGACTCTCATCTCCAATCCTGGAGAGGGCATTACGGACATAGGGGTAATAATCCTCGTCTCCAGCCATGTTGAAAAAGGCGACCCGCTCCTTCAACTGCTCCGCCACATGCGTATCCATAATCCGCTCTCCACATAGGTCTCATGGAAATTATAGGATGCGGATCAATGCATGGTCAGGCGCCACGCGAAAAAAATTAACCACAAAACTGAAGGCTTATTCGATCAGCGTCTGGCGAGAGCGATGGAGATGGTGCGGGCGAGCGGAGCGAGATCGAACCCGCGCGATGGGTTGGCGGGCGGCATCGCACAAACAAAAATGGTGCGGGCGGGGGGACTCGAACCCCCACGGGCAAAAGCCCGACGAATTTTCTTACCCCCTACGGCTTTCGCCGCCATCCGCCGGCGCGCCGCCGGATGTTTGTGGTCTGGACTATCCCTTCACCCTGCCCTGGCATCATGCCGGGGTTTAGGTGCTGCCCGTCTAGTCTCTACACCTTCCGCCTGGCCGCAAGGCCAACCGGCTTGGCTCGGGATCGCCATCTGACAGGGTTCCCCGAATTTGAGCAGTTCTACGTCGCGGGTTTCTCCGCGCGCACTCAATGATTGGCTTAAGTCCGTTGCGTCTACCGATTCCGCCACGCCCGCATAGCCTGTGCGCCCCTATAGGGGCATAGCTAACCGACGCCAATGCCTATTTGACGTTAAGGCGCTCGCGGATTTCCTTGCCCGGCTTGAAGAAAGGCACTTTCTTCGCATCTATCGCCACAGTCTCACCCGTGCGGGGATTGCGGCCGGTGCGCGCACCGCGGGCGCGGGTGGTGAAGGCGCCAAAACCGCGCAACTCCACACGCCCCCCCTGTGCAAGCTGGGCTGTTATATCGGAAAAGAAAATGTCAACAATGCGCTCTACTTCCCCGTAAGTAAGGTCATTGTTTTGCTCAGCAAGATTCTGAACCAGTTCGGAACGGATCATTTGCCCTCCTTAAATTCGGCATTCCCACATTTGCCGATCCTCCCCAATAGAGGAATGTCGCAGGAATGACAATCTCCGAGACATAGAATATAATTGCCGTCTTTCATGCCATGCAATGTAATTTATTGTAAAAAACGGTCGTCTTAACATTACAAAAGATCCCGCCATGATCGAAACATGACGGGATCTTTTCGCTAATCAAAACTGTATTCAGGCTTCGCTTTTGGCTTTCAATGCTTCGCCCAGAATATCCCCAAGCGATGCGCCGCTGTCTGACGAACCATATTGCGCAACAGCCTGTTTCTCTTCTGCGATTTGCAACGCTTTGACAGAGAAGTTCGGCTTCTTGCTGCGATCGAAACCGATGACCAGTGCATCGAACTTCTGACCCGGCTGGAAGCGCTCGGTG
Source organism: Sphingobium fluviale (assembly GCF_004122115.1). Lineage (GTDB taxonomy): Bacteria > Pseudomonadota > Alphaproteobacteria > Sphingomonadales > Sphingomonadaceae > Sphingobium > Sphingobium fluviale. Next base: position 124,216 of record NZ_SBKP01000008.1, on the reverse strand, counting down.
CGCTGTTCGTCGCGATCACGCCCAAGGTCGCCACGCTTGATGAAGCCGGTGACGCCATCGTCGCCTGCCTGCACCTCAAGCCCGCCATCTCGCACTTCAAGCACAGTGACCGTAACGGTCTGGTTCTTGTTGAGGCCCGAACCGGCTGAAGACGACGCGCCTGCACCTGGAGCACCCTTTTCAAGCTGCTTCATGCCAAGCGAAATGCGCTCCTTCTCGATATCGATATCAAGCACGATCGCCTTCACCATCTCGCCCTTGCGATGCAGGTTAAGCGCGTCTTCGCCCGAAATACCCCATGCGATATCGGACATGTGAACCATGCCGTCCACATCGCCTTCGAGGCCGATGAACAGGCCGAATTCGGTCGCGTTCTTGACTTCGCCCTCGACCTCAGTGCCAATCGGGTGGCGCTCAGCAAAGCTATCCCACGGGTTGCTCTGGGCCTGCTTGAGGCCGAGGCTGATACGACGCTTGTCGCCATCGACCTCAAGCACCAGCACTTCTACTTCCTGGCTGGTCGAGACGATCTTGCCGGGGTGAACGTTCTTCTTGGTCCAACTCATTTCGGAGACATGGACCAGACCTTCGATGCCTGCTTCCAGTTCCACGAAGGCGCCATATTCGGTGATGTTGGTGACGCGGCCCGAAAGCTTGGCGCCAACCGGATACTTGGCCTCCGCGCCTTCCCACGGATCGCTCTCAAGCTGCTTCATGCCGAGCGAAATGCGCTGGGTATCGCGGTTGATGCGGATGATCTGCACCTTCAGCACATCACCGATGTTGATCATCTCGTTGGGGTGGTTGATGCGCTTGTAGCTGAGGTCGGTGACGTGCAGCAGGCCATCAATGCCGCCCAGATCGACGAACGCGCCATAATCGGTGATGTTCTTGACGACACCCTCGATGATCTGACCTTCGGCGAGGTTCTGGATGAGGCCGGTGCGCTGCTCGGCGCGGGTTTCCTCAAGGATGGCACGGCGCGAGACGACGATATTGCCGCGGCGGCGGTCCATCTTCAAAATCTGGAATGGCTGAGGGATGTCCATCAGCGGGGTGACATCGCGCACAGGGCGGATATCGACCTGACTGCCCGGCAGGAACGCCACGGCGCCATCGAGATCGACAGTGAAGCCGCCCTTGACGCGACCGAAGATAACGCCCTCGACGCGGGTGTTTTCGGTGAACTCGGCTTCGAGCTTGTCCCATGCGGCTTCGCGGCGGGCGCGGTCACGCGAGAGGACGGCTTCGCCGTGCGCGTTCTCGACGCGATCGACATAGACCTCGACTTCGTCGCCAACCTTGATGTCGGCCTTCATGCCGGGCATTGCGAACTCGCGCAGCGCCACACGGCCTTCACTCTTGAGGCCAACGTCGATGAGAACCATGTCGTTCTCGACGCCGGTTACGGTGCCCTTTACGACGCGGCCTTCAAAACCGCCGTCTTCGCCACCAAGTGATTCATTGAGTAGTGCCGCGAAATCATCACGCGACGGAAATGCCGTTGGGGCCATAGAGTTTAGTCCTTCTTCACGTCATTGCAGGCCACCCGGTTGTGTCCGAGGGTCTTTGGCTTGCACACTGCCCGCACAGCCCCATGCCGTGCGAACCTCCTTGAGGTGTTCGCGCTGGCCAAGGCACAGGAAAACCGAAAAGGGCGCGCGGAATCTCCGTGCGCCTCGTCGCGTCACTCTGTGTGGTGACGTTTCACTCTTGCCTCCACCAGGGCAATCGCCCGCTGGATGGCCGCATCTATACTCAATTCGCTGGTATCTAGCAAGTCCGCATCATCAGCCTGCGCGAGCGGGGCATGATCTCGCCCCATATCGCGCGCGTCGCGGGCACGGATTTCGGCTTCCATCGCATCAACGTCAGCAATGAGGCCACGCCCTGCCATCTCCACCGCGCGGCGCTCCGCCCGGACGCGGGGGGACGCGGTGACATAGAGCTTCACGTCCGCCTCCGGAGCAATCACAGTGCCTATATCGCGCCCATCGAGCACCGCGCCACCCGGTCGATGCGCGAACGCCCGCTGCCGCGCCATCAGCGCCGCGCGCACGGCCGGATGCGCGGATACGCGCGAAGCCAGCGCACCGGTTGCTTCTGTACGCAGTTCCGGATCGGCAAGCACGCCGTCGGCAAACCCCGTCGCGGCTGCGGCATCCGCCTCGCTCGCCGGGTCGCCGCCAGCCCGCTTCAGCGTCAGCCCCACCGCGCGATAGAGCAGCCCGGTATCGAGATGCGGAAGGCCAAAATACGCCGCCAGCGCACGAGCAATCGTCCCCTTGCCCGACGCTGCCGGACCGTCGACAGCGATGATCATGGGCGCGCCCGCCCGCGCCAAGCCTTCACCAGGCCCAATGTCGCGATGATCGCCCAGACCACCTCCATCACCATCGCCGCAAGGTTGAAATGGACCGTCAACGAAATGATGAGGAGAATGGCCCCGAACAAGTTCAAAAGGTTGAACAGCACAAAGTTCATCGAAGCGGTGACGTTGCTGTAGGCGAACGCACCAATAAACAGCGCGCTGCCCATCAGGCCGATAATGTTGGCGAGCATTCCACTCATGCGGACGCCCCCAAGGCGCGCATCATATCCACGAACCCCGGAAAGCTGGTCGCCACCGGGCGCATGTCGTCAATCGTCACGCCCTTATAGCTCGCCAACCCGGCCACGGCGAAGCTCATGGCGATGCGGTGATCGAGATGCGTCTCCACCGGCCCGCCCCCTTCCAGCGGCTCGCCGCCGGTGCCCTCGATGATGAGGCCATCCGGCGTTTCCTCCACCATCGCACCGATCTGGCGCAGACCCGCCGCCATCACGGCAATGCGGTCGCTCTCCTTGACGCGCAGCTCCTCCAGCCCGCGAAACACGCTGCGCCCCTTCGCCAGCGCGGCGGCGATGAAGGCGATGGGGAATTCGTCGATCATGCTCGGCGCGTCAGCGGGATCATTCTCGATGGCCGTGAGGCTAGAGGCGCGCACACGGACATCCGCCACCGGCTCTCCGCCCGCATCGCGCGGATTGAGCAGGTCGATTTGTGCGCCCATCGCCTGAAGCAACTTGATCAGCCCGGTGCGCGTCTCGTTCATGCCCACGCCTGTGATCGTCACATCCGACCCTGGCACGATCAGCGCCGCCACAATCGGGAAGGCAGCGGAGGACGGATCGCCCGGCACGATGATCTGCTGCGGCTTCAACTCCGCCTCCCCCCGAATCGAGATGATCCGAGCACCATCCGCATCACGCTCTATCGTGAGATCGGCACCAAAGCCGGCCAGCATCCGCTCGCTATGGTCGCGCGTAGCCTCCGGCTCTATCACGCGGGTAATGCCCGGCGTGTTGAGGCCAGCGAGCAGAACTGCACTCTTCACCTGAGCGGAGGCGACCGGCAAACAATATTCTATCGGTACGGCGGGCACAGCGCCCCGCATCGTCAGCGGCAGGCGCCCGCCGGGCGAGCTGACAAATTCCGCACCCATCAGGCTCAGCGGTTCCGTCACCCGCCCCATCGGCCGCTTGCTCAACGACGCATCGCCGATGAAGGTCGCGGTAAGATCATGACTGGCAAGCAGGCCCATGAGCAACCGGGTTGAGGTGCCGCTGTTACCCATATCGAGCGCGGTTTCGGGCTGGAGCAGGCCACCAACGCCGACTCCGTCTATATGCCACACCCCGTCCGCATCCCGCTCTATCCGCGCGCCCATTGCGCGCAGCGCCGCCGCAGTGGACAGCACATCCTCCCCCTCCAGCAATCCTTCCACCCGGCTGCGCCCCACCGCCAAAGCCGAGAACATCAGGGCACGATGTGATATGCTCTTGTCGCCGGGCACCGATATGGTGCCGGAAAGACCACGCGATGGCGCAGTAAACATTGCGGGCCGCGGCATATCCTGCTCGCTTGGATGAGACATTGAATTATGCTTTCTTGCAGAAAAATCGATCCGGCTTTTGACAGCGCCGCGCGGCTATGGCAAGGCGCGCGTCTTCGTTGGCGGCGGGGCACCTGCTCGCCATGATTTTGCATATTCGCACTGGCTTGAAACAAGGATGGAAGGCGGCACATGGTGAAGCCTGAATGGGGCACGAAACGGACTTGCCCGAAATGCGCAACGCGCTTTTACGATCTCGGCAATGACTCGCCGGCAACCTGCATTTCATGCGGCGTTTCCTGGGAACCGGAGCCTGTGCTGAAATCGAAGCAGCCGCTTCCTTATGAAGCGATTGCACCCGTAAAGCAGGCAGAAGTGGCCGATGCCGATCTGGCTGTGGTCGATCCTGATCTGGATCTGGATCTTGATGTCGATGACGACGGCGATTCGCCGGATAACGAGGTCGATCTGGGCGGCGACGATGATCTTGGCCTTGAAGCCGGCGGCGACGAAGGCGATGACGACAACTAACAATTAACCACTTGCATTTAGGGGTGCTGCTCGCCTAAAGGCAGCGCCTCCGCAGTTGATACGGCCCAGGGATCGGGCCAATGCGGCAGGTTTAATGATCCCTCATGTTGGCAGACAGACCGGCGTGAATGACATGGATTGGGGCCTTAGCTCAGCTGGGAGAGCGCCTGCATGGCATGCAGGAGGTCAGCGGTTCGATCCCGCTAGGCTCCACCAGTCCATCTCAAGCTACAGATAAGATATGACCGGATGGCGCTTAGAAGTTGCCAGTGAGAATAGTGTTTGGCCCTTAAAAAATAAGGCCTTTGCAGCCCCCCCTCCCTGCCGGGGAGCAGCGTCTCACGGTATGGACGAGGGCTTGAGTGTAATAAGGAACGGATAATGATCTGATCCCAGATCCGGCCCGCGTTCCATCCGTGCCGCCGTCCAGCCCTCGCCCAGCAGCGCATGATCGATATCAAACAGAGTCGGAAACGGCAGGCCGGAAGAAGGCGCGGGCCAACTCGCCCGCCTCGCAGGCAGGATTTTCAGGCCTAGGCGCGAAGGTGCATCGCGCATCGTCATAGACCAGCCGGTTGCATTAAAATCTCCCGCCACCACCAGCCTGGTGCGCGGCACAATTTCCAGCTCTTTAGCGAGCCAGCCCAGCTCCCGCTTGTGGCTTGCCATCGGCCATGGCTGCGAAAGATGAATACCGACCAAAGTATATCTCGGAAAGCGCATGATAGCTGCGGAAAGCGCCCGCCGGTTGTCCGCATCGCCATGCGCCAGCCCGCGCATCTCCAGCGGCGCCCAGCGCGACATAACCACGGTAGAGCATGGCCGCGATCCGCGGCATGTGATGACATGAGGCATATCCAAAGCAAGCCGGGTCAACAGCGCTCGGCTGCGCCAGCCCACCTCCAGCAAGATTACCGCATCTGGCTGCTGCGCCAGAATCCACTGCGCCGCTCCCTCTGGATCATGGTTGGCGAACCATGCGTTGAAAGTGACAATACGGATTGCTCCCGGTGCGGAAGCAACCGCAGGGGCAGGCCATGATGGCGCGCGATGCATCATCAGCCAGCCACAGGATATCAGCCAGACCAGCGCCGAAACCGCCAGCCACATCCAATGCCTGCGCCAGCCATGCAAACAGGCCAGAATGCACAGTATTCCGATACCAAGCAGCGGCAGAAAATGTGATCCGTGGGACAGCATCATCAGCATCGGCCATGACGGACCGAACGCAAGAAGCAGAAACAGCCCCTGCACCGCCGCAGCCTGCACCCCCAGAACAGTTGCGGCAAAGCGCCGACGCGGTAAAACAACCTTCATGCGCGCCTTATAGCCGCCTCATGCCCGCATGCCACCCCGGCTCATGCCATTACCCTAGCATCCCCCGATATCGCCTGCTATGCGGAGCGAAATTAGACAGGATCAACCACGATATGCGAGACATACGCCATGACTGACCAGATTGAGGCAGCTTTCAGACAAGCCATGCGCAGGCTCGCCGCGACGGTAAATATCATCAGCGTAACGGAGGATGATACTCCCAAGGGGATCGCGGCTACTGCCGTTTGCTCTGTATCGATGGATCCGCCCAGCCTGCTGGTCTGCGTCAACAAATCGGCCTCTCTTCACCCATCGCTGATCGCCGCAGACTATTTCAGCGTCAGTGTCCTCCACAAGGACCAGATCGAGACAGCACAGCTTTTTTCGGACAACAGCATGCGGGATATGCGCTTCGCCGACGCGAACTGGCAGCAGCATCCGCTCGGCCCACCGCTGCTCGCAAATGCCCAGGTCGGTTTGATTTGCCAGCGCAGCGAGATGCTCGCGTTCGCGACCCACACGATTGTCATCGGCTCGGTGGTGGACGTTGCAGTGCGTGAGGACGTCAATCCGCTACTCTACCTCAATGGCGCGTTCCAGACCGCACATGCCTGACAGGCCGAACGGCCTGCCGAGCTTATGTGAGGAAAACCAAGGCCGCGGATGCGGCCGCCCGGCGTTTGAAAGCTAACAAAAACTGGTGCGGTCGAGCGGAGCGAGATCGAACCCGCGCGATGGGTTGGCGGGCGGCATCGCGCAAACAAAACTGGTGCGCCCAACAGGATTCGAACCTGTGGCCTTCGGATTAGGAATCCGACGCTCTATCCTGCTGAGCTATGGGCGCGTGCGCAACAACCGAAGCGCGGCGCCCGCTCTATCGCGCATCGCGAAAGGGTTCAACCGCTGCCGTGCAATCAATTTTGTGCTTCGGGGGGCACCACGGGGAACAGCAAAGGGGCAACCTCCACACCCTCCTCGATCAGGCTGCGCGCTTCCTGCGCCGCGACCTGGCCGTGGATGGGCTTCGCATCTTCCTCGCCATAGTGCATCGCTCGCGCCCGATCAGCAAAGCCCTGCCCCACCCACTCACTTTGCTTCAGTGCCTCAGCCTGCGCATGGACCAGCGCCTGCATCAACTCCTGCATGCGGGGATTGTCGTTACCCGCGCTCATCGGAACAACGGCCTTACCCTCTGTCGTCGCAGGGACAGCGGGTGATGCGGAGGGGCGCTGGTTTGTTTTGGCGCTGACGGCGGGGGCCATCACAGCTTTCTCAACCGCGCCATCGCCGCAGACCGGGCATATCAGCAGGCCGCTCTCGCGCTGCTGCTGATAATCGTCGCTCGACGAGAACCAGCCCTCGAATTTGTGGCCCGCACTAGCACACTGAAGATCAAACACAATCACGTGACAGTCACTCTTTCCGGCAACACCCGCCGATGCGCCAGCACCGAGATGCGCGCCCTTACCTGCTCAACACGGGCGAAATCAATATCGACAAATCCCAGCCCTTCTTTATCGCCCATATTCAGCAACACCTCTCCCCACGGATCGACCACCATGCTGTGGCCATATGTATCGCGCCCGTCCGCATGATGCCCTACCTGCGCGGCAGCGATGACGAAGCAGGCCGATTCGATCGCGCGGGCGCGCAGCAGCGTTTCCCAATGCGCCTGGCCGGTCGGCACCGTGAAGGCGGCGGGGATGAGCAGCGCGCAAGCCCCCGCATCGCTGAGGCGGCGATAGAGGTCGGCGAAGCGCAGATCATAACAGATCGAGAGGCCCATCCGCGCCCACGGCGTATCCACTGCCGCCAGCGCCTCGCCCGGCCCATAGACCGCCGATTCGCGCCAGCTTATGCCATCCGGCAGATCGACATCGAAGAGGTGAATCTTGTCATAGCGCGCACGAATTGCGCCGGTATCGTCGATCATCAAACCACGATTGACCCAGCGCCCGTCCATACGCTCGCCCTTCAGGCCAAGCGAACCAATATGTACCCAGAGGCCCGCCTTCGCCGCCGCATACCGCACGGTTGCCAACACCAAGTCATTCGCCTCATCCGTGAGGCTGGCCGAAGCGCGTTCCCGATTGCGGTCAATGCACCCCACCATTTCGGGCGTGAACACCATATCCGCACCGCCTGCCTTCGCCTGCCCGATCGCCTCGACAAGCATCGCGGCGTTGGCGGCGGGATCTATACCGCTGGTGGATTGGAGGATAGCAGCGCGCATGGAGAAGGTGCCGCTCAAAGTCCCAACAGAGCGTCCAGCTTGCCTGCCCGCTCCAGCGTCGCAAGGTCGTCAGACCCGCCGATATGCAAGCCGTCAATGAAGATTTGTGGCACCGTCAAACCACCGTTGGAGCGTTCCATCATCTCCGCACGCCTGGGTCCGCCCATAGTGATGTCATACTCCTCGAACGCAACACCCTTGCTTTCCAGCAGCGCCTTGGCGCGCGCGCAATAGCCGCAAAATGCCTTGGTATAGATTTCAACGGACTTCATGGGTTTTCGAGCCTCCTCATTATGAGATCGGGGTGGCGGCTGCCATTGTCAACCGCATAGCTCACAACACCCTCGCCCAGCAGAGCAGATGAACGCTCTGCGCACCGCCCGCGATCAACACTCTGGCGCAGGCGCGCGCTGTCGCGCCGCTGGTGTGGATGTCATCGATCAGCAGGATCGTTTTGCCACGCAGGCCCGCTTGGCGCGAGGGCGCAATTGCGAAAGCCCTGCGCACCTCGTGGTCACGCTGCTGAGGCCCCATGTCGCGCAGCGGCCGCGTCGCCCGTGTCCGCCTGAGCAGCAGCGGATCGTGCGCCAGACCGGTGTTGTACGAGAGGTGCCGCGCGATCAGCGCCGCCTGGTTGAAACCCCTCCCCCATATCCGCCAGCGGTGGAGCGGCACGGGTATGATCAACGCATCTTCGCCCGCCGCCAGAGCCTCGGCAGGAATTCGTGCCGCCATATGTCGCGCCATCAGCTTGGCAAGGCCCGTGCGTCGGGCGTATTTCAGGCGCGTGGCGACATGGCTGGATACAGTGCCATAAGCCAGCACAGCGCGCGCGCTGGTCCACGGCGGCGGATCGGCATGGCAAGCGCCGCATTGCAGCGCATCGGCCTCCTCAAAATCGAACGGCAGACCACAGCTGGTGCAGCAAGGGTCTGACAAGAAGCGCATTTCGCTCCAACATTCGCCGCAGAAGGCATCGACCTGGCCGACGATCACGCCGCAACCGGGGCAGCGCGGCGGCAGGGCATAGTCAAGCACGGCCTTTGCAGCCTGTTTCACCAGCTCGATCGCCCCCGCCGTCATTCCCCGCTTGTCCAACAGGCGCCGCCCCGGCACAAGCCCCTTCATGACCGAAGACTCTGGCCCGCCCCTGTTGTTCGATCCCCGCCGCCGCGCCGCCGCGCGTGACAAGGCGCATGCGCGCTTTGCTGGGCATGATTTCCTCTATCGCTTCATGCTCGATGGCCTGTTGGAACGGCTGGATGACGTGAAGCGCGGCTTTGCCCGTGCTCTCATTATCGGTTGCCCGGATGACAGCGCGCGCGATGCGCTCGTTGCAAAAGGCATCGAAGTAACCTGCCTCGATCCGGGCGCGCGCAATGCCGCCGCTGTGAACGGCATACAGGCAGAGGAAGACGCATTGCCCTTTTCGCCGAACAGTTTCGATCTCGTGCTTGGCTGCGGCACGCTCGATAGTGTGAACGATCTGCCTGGCGCGCTCATCGTCATCAGAAACGTGCTGAAGCCCGATGGCTTGTTCCTTGGCGTATGTTTGGGTGCCGGGTCGCTGCCACGCCTGCGGCAGGCGCTTCTCAGCGCAGAGGGAGACAGCCCCCGCCCGCATATCCACCCGCAGACCGATGTGCGCGCGATGGGCGATCTGCTATCCCGCGCGGGCTTCGCCATGCCAGTGGCGGATAGCGAGGCGCTGACCGTGCGCTATTCCTCGATGCTGCGCCTGATGCACGATCTGCGCTATATGGCTGCAGGCAATGTGATGTCTGCAGACCGGCGTGGGCCGCTGACCCGCACGATAGTGGCCCGCGCCGCCGCATATTTTGCCGATGCCGCTGACCCGGATGGAAAGACAGCTGAGATGTTCTCAATCCTCCATATGAGCGGCTGGAAGCCCGATGCATCGCAGCCTGCCCCGGCTCGGCGCGGATCGGCCACCGTCTCGCTGGCGCAAGCGCTCAAGAGCAGAGGTTGAGTTCTCCCTAAATCAAAGCGTCCAGCACACCGATCATCGGCAGATCGGCAGGCGGCATAGGCAGGGCAAACATCTCCACCGGCTTCACCCAGCGCATCGCCGCAGCATGGCGCAGCTCCGGCATGCCCGTCCATTTGCGGCAGACATAGAGCAATAGCAGCAGCTCAGCCTCGTTGAGCACCTCGCTGGCGAAGGTGGCGGGGGCAAGGCAACTCTCATAGGTGTGAATACCCAGCTCTTCCTCCAGCTCGCGCACCAGCGCGGCCTCTGGCGTCTCTCCCGGCTCGACCTTGCCGCCGGGAAACTCCCACAGGCCAGCCATGGTCTTCCCTTCTGGTCGCTGTTGCAGCAGTACGCGCCCGTTCGCATCGACCAGCGCGGCGGCAACCACCATCAGGCGAGAGCGCGGCAGCACGTCTTGATATGGAGCATGTTCGTCAGAAGACGCTTGCATAGATTTTGTTAACTCCTGCCCCATAGACTTGGTCCGGGTCTTCATATCTTCAGGATAGTGGCATGACAAACTTCTTCCGGGCAGGACGTCCGCGCGCTCGAAGCGGATTAATGGCATGCGATCGTGGCGCAACGGCCATCGAATATGGGCTGATTCTGGCGATGATCGCCGTAACCATCATCGGTTCAGTGACACTGGTAGCGGACAAGACCATCAACATGTGGACCAACGTGGCCAATGCAGTTAACGCTCATTAACGCTGAATCCTCGCTTTTCCGCCGTTTTCTTAAGAATTTTTAAACCCATCGCGCCTAATTTTCGGGGTGCTGAAGTGGGAAACCATCCAGCCGGGTAGTTAAGGCAAGATTTTTTCAAGGAGACACATAATGGCTTTTTTCCGTAAGATGCTGAAGAACGAGAAGGGCGCGACCGCCATCGAATATGGCCTGATCGCTGCGCTGATCGCCGTAGCCGCCATCACCGCGATGGGCACTGTGGGCAACAAGCTTCAGAACACGTTCAACAACGTAGGCAACAGCCTCTAAGTTGTATTGAGCAACGAATATCAAGGCGGCGGGAGCAATCCTGCCGCCTTTTTCGTTGTGCTTTTAATATGTTACCAGCTTGACCTTTTGCCCCGGCGTCAGCTGAGATGACGCTGTGAGAGCGTTTAATGTCAAAAACCGCTCCATCTTGTAGTCGTCATAGGCCATGCGGCCAGACAATGTAGCGAGGGTATCTCCTGCCTTCACGCTCACCACGGCCAGCCTGCGCGGTTTTACAGCCGCTGCCTCCTGCGCACTGATGCGCCGAAACGACTGTGTCATGCCCGCAAACGGGCCGAATCCCTGCCCTGCTGCCGTCATGGTGATGAAGTAAAACGCCTGATTCGCGCTCAGCTCATACGCGATCACGGTCACATCCACCGGGCCGGATTGCCCGTTTGCCTGTACCGTGGTGTAGGCTGTGTTCATACCACCGACCGAGCCATGCTGGATGGAAGGCGGCGTGAAGCTCTCGTTCTTGGCAAACGCGCGGAAGACGCTGGTCACATAAGAGTCGAGATTGCCTGAATACGGCCCGCCGCTGAACTGCGCCTGCCCACCCGAACCCGAAACGCTGACAGCCTGCGTCCCGTTCATCATGGTAAAACCCGCAGGCGCGATGAAAGCGATCTTGATGTCCGGGTGAATGAACTGGCTGCCGTTGATGATGCCCTGCTTGGGATCATCGCCATAGATGACGCCGTTGATCGCGGAAAGAAACGCATCCCGGTTGCGCAGTGTGTTGGTTGAGCCGGTGTCTCGTGCACGCTGAAGTGCGCGCTGAACACGTGAAGCCGGGTCCGGGTGGGTGCTGGCCCATTCGGGCATATCTTTCGTCTGCCCGGCAAGCCGCGCATCCAATGCGCTTTGCGCCGCCAGCGATGCGAGCATGGACGACAACGCCTTCGGGTCATAGCCACCCTTGGCGAGATAGCGTATGCCCAGATCGTCTGCTTCATATTCCTGGCTGCGGGAGAATTTGAGCGTGAGGAGTTGTGCTCCCGTGCCGACAGCCTGCTGCAACAGCCCGCCAAGGCCAGAGCTGCCCAGCGTTGCCTGAGTCAGGATTTGCAGCAATGTTCCGCCTATGGCGTTGCGAGTGGCCGCCTTCTGTCTGCGCTGGCTGTGCATGGCGGCGACATGGCCTACTTCATGCCCCAGCACGCCGGCCATCTCGGCCTCGTCGTTGCACAGCGCCATGAGCTGGCGCGTGATATAGACATAGCCGCCGGGGATCGCGAAGGCGTTGTTGACCGAGCTGTTAAGCAGCGTGACGGTGAAGTCGCTCTGTACGCTAGACAGGCTGGATTGCGAGGCAATCTTGCGGCCAACGTTAACGACATACGCACTCTGCGGTCCCTGATAGGCACCGCCAAATTCCTGCAATAGCTCTGGGTGCGCCTTCGCGCCTGCTTCCTTGTCTTTCTGGCTGATCGAGGTGGCAAGAGGAATGGCTTTGGTCTTGCTGCCGCTTTCGCTGCCACACGCCATAACCAGCGCGAACAGTCCGCAGCTCAGAAACAGGCGATTCATCCGCATTGCCACTCTCCCACTTGTGAGGGTCTAACCGCCCACAGCTGCGATCGTTCCCAGAGGTGATATTGCTACTCTATTGCCCCATCGCAAGAAACTTGTCTGCTCGGTCCTTACGCAATTTTACAGCATCGAGCTTCGCAAGACTGTCCAGCTCTTCTGTGATGGCCTTGCCAAGTGATGCTATGGCCTGAGCCGGGTCGCGATGAGCGCCGCCTACTGGCTCAGGCACTATGCGGTCGATCACGCTCAGCGCCTTGAGATCCTGCGCCGTCACCTGCATAGCAGTCGCCGCTTCGCTCGCCTTTTCGGCGGTTCGCCACAGGATAGAAGCACAGCCTTCAGGCGAGATCACGCTGTAGACAGCATGCTCAAACATCAGCACCCGGTTCGCCGCAGCCAGCGCTATCGCCCCGCCAGAACCACCCTCGCCCACAACCGCCGCGACCATCGGCACACCCAATGCAAGGCATTGCTCGGTCGAGCGAGCGATAGCCTCCGCCTGTCCGCGTTCCTCCGCTTGCACACCCGGAAACGCGCCGGATGTATCGACCAAAGTCACCACCGGCAGCCCGAAGCGGTCAGCAAGCTGCATCAGGCGGATCGCTTTGCGATAACCCTCCGGCTTGCCCATGCCGAAATTGTGGCGAAGCCGACTGGCCGTGTCATCGCCCTTCTCATGGCCGATCACCATGACGCGTCTTTTTCCGAGCCGGGCAAAACCGCCAAGGATAGCCTGATCGTCGCCAAAGGCCCGGTCCCCGGCTAGCGGAATGAACTCGCTGAAAAGCCCGGCCACATAATGCCTGAAATGCGGGCGATCCGGGTGGCGGGCCACCTGTGTCTTCTGCCACGGCGTCAGCTTCGCATAGGTGTCCGCAAGCATCTTGTCTGCGCGTTGTTGCAGCTTGCCGATCTCGGCATCGATGTTCAGCTCACCCGATTGAGCGGTGTCGCGCAGCTCGGCAATACGAACGTCGAGTGCGGCAATCGGCTTTTCAAAGTCCAGAAACGTAACCATAGAAACGCAGTTAGGGCCGAGTACGCTTCAGGTCAACGAGCGGATGGCGTCGGTTGACCAGTTCGACAAGGCGCGCACTGTCGACATGGGTGTAAATCTGTGTCGTGCCGATATCGGCATGGCCCAACATGGTCTGGAGCGCGCGCAGGTCTGCCCCGCCAGACAGCAGATGCGTAGCGAAGGCATGGCGCAGCACATGCGGGCTAATCCGCTCCGGCGCGATGCCTGCTTCCGCGCCCAGTGCGCGCACCATCTGAAACAGCCGGATGCGCGAGAGATGGGATTTGCCCGAAGGAAACAACCATGGCTGATCTACTGGCACGAGGCTGGCCCAGCGCGCCGCCGCCGCGCGGGCGCGATCAGACACCGGCACCAGCCGCTCGCGCCCGCCCTTGCCTTTCAGGATCAGGAAAGGGCGATCCGGGTGAATGGCATGGCGCGGCAGTGACATAAGCTCGCTCGCACGCAGGCCAGAGCCATAGAGCAGCTCCAGCAGCGCCAGCATCCGCACATCATGGTGCGCAGGATGCTCGCCACCCGCGCGATCTTCCGCCACCGCAAACAGCCGGGCGATCTCTTCATGGCTCAAAACATACGGCAGGGGCCGGCGCAGGCCGGGGCGGGGAACGGCGGTTGCAGGATTGTCACGGCGCACCCCCTCGGCTTCGAGAAAGCCGTAAAAGCCGCGCAAGGCAGAAAGCTTGCGCGCGACAGAGGAAGGGTTCAACTCGGCCCAATGTTGGGAAAGACCGCGCAAGCCCTCTGCGTCTGCGCTACCCAACCCTCCGATGTGCGCGCTCGCCGCCTCAAGGTCGTTACGATAGGCAAGGATCGTGTTGCGCGCCGCGCCGCGCTCCACACTCAGCATTTCAAGATAACGGTCGATCAGTGGCGCGTCGCCGGGGCTGGCCCGCTCCTCCGCCACGCGCCATCAGCTCCGCATGATCGCCTCAGCCGCGATCATCCGCGCTTCGGCGTTCAGCCCTACGCGATGCAGCGCCGAGACGATGTGATAGAGATGTTCCGGCGGCATACGGCCCCATTGGGATGCCTGCATCCCCACCGCCGCCAATATGGCTACGGTGCCTTGTTCGCCCCTGCCCGCCGCCGCGCTGATCTCGCGCGCCCAGCGGCTGCGCAGGCGCAGGTCAAGCCGCCCTTCGTCCGCGGCCTCATTGAGAGACTCGCCACCAATGCGTCCCAGACCCGCCAACCCGGCCAGCGCCATCCGCCCGCGTGGCGACCCATCTGCATAATCCTTCAGGCGCCCGATATCGATCCGCACCGCCATACGCGGCGCGCCCACCGCCAGCATCGCCCATGCGTCTGTGCCCTCCGCCTCACCCAGCGCATCCGCAGCGCCCGCCCAGCGCATAGCGCTCGTGTCATAGCCCGCGCTGAGCATCGCGGCGATCAACCGGCTCAGATCCGCTCCGTTCACCTCTGTCAGCGGCAAAGCCGCCGCCGCCCGCGAGACAGAGAGCAGGGACACAATATCCCACCCCGCTCCAACGGACCAAAGGTTACGCATGGCTTCCAGCCGATCCGCAGTGTCAGTGCCCGCATAAGCGAGGCGAAGCGCAGCCAGCCGATCCGCAAGCCCATCGGGCAGCTCCTCCTGCCCTTCCAGCCCACTGTAGAAATCGACGAGTGCGCTGCTGGAAAACACGCCAAGCCGGGCTGCGGCCTCTACACCTGGCATACGCAGAAGCGGAGACAGCATCGGCGCACGCGCTTGCCATGCCAGCACATGCGCGCCACCCTGCGCTATGAGCGGCGCGGGAATATCGACATTGGCGGCAGTGGCGAGCCCATAGCGCCACGCCGTCAGGCGCTCCACGCCATCCCACTCGATCTTGACCGAGCGCCGGGCGTTCGCACCCGCGCCGACAATCTTCTCGGTGAGGCGATAGTCTATGCCGTTTACGTCGCCACGCCGCTGCGTCTGGTTGAGGATTGCGCTGGCTCGCCCCTGTTCGGCGGAGAAAGAGGCGCACATCGCCTCCGCCATGCGCCAACCCGGCGATTTACTGCTGCCCGCTCCGCCCTGCTGGATCGCACAGAGGCCCACCGGGTCCGCGCTCGCCAGATAGGCTTGCATGGCCACAGCATAGAGCCGCGCAGTGTATCGGTCTGCGTCCACGCTCTGCACGAGCGAGCGCGCGGCATCCGCCTCGCCCATACGCACCAGCATCCACGCGCGTTCCGCGGCCCAATCCGCGCCGTTGATGCCTTGCGGCGTCAGGCTGGCAGACAGCAGCGCCCGGCGTAGCAGAATAGACCCCCAGCGCGATGCCAGCGGTGCTTTCGTCTCGCGCAGCAGGGTGGCGAGAAATTCGCCCGATGCGATGCCGAACGCGTTCTCCGGCAAGCCGCCTGCAGCTGCGGTCAGCGGGCCGACGCGGTCCAGCGAGCGCTGCGCACCGGGTGGCAAATCATATTTCTGTTGCTCGGCGGCCAGCTCTTCAGGGGTGAGTTGCGCCTCGGCAATGGCATTGTCTGCATCTGGCGGCAGTGCAGCCGCAGGCCCGCCGACATCGGAAAGATCAAGCTGTAGCCCCGGCGCACGCGCAGGCTGTGTTTGTGACGGTGCAGGGGCAACAGGCCTGTTGGGCTGTTGCGCTGGCTTCTCGGCGGGCGGATCATCGCCAAAGCCGGGCGGCAGCAGCGATGTCGGCGTGCGGCCCGCCATCAGCGGCACGGCGAGGCTTAGCGCCAGGCCACCCAATGCCGCGCCCACCAACCAGCGCACTGCGCGATGACCGCCCAATGCCATACTCAGTGCCCCAAACTGTCTGCCGCAACCGGCTTTTCGACATGGCTTAGCGGCTGCTCTCCGCCCTGATGCCATGCCCATCCCAGCACAGCCAGCACGATAAGTACGCCGAGCAGGCAACCGATCGGCACAGGGCTGCGGCGCCGGGGAGGTTCGCCAAAGGCGTTGGTTCTTCTGATTTTCATGATCCTACCTGGCGGCTCCGCCCAACACTCTGTCCAGAAATTTCGCTTTTGCGCGCAAAGCGCATGGCTGTATAGCCGCGCACACCATGGAACAAAACAGCAAATCAGCACAAGAGCATGACGAACGGCCAATCGTGCTGATCGGCATGATGGGCGTGGGCAAATCAACCATCGGACGCCGCCTAGCCGCGCACATAGGCTTGCCCTTTGTCGATGCGGATGAAGAGATCGCCCATGCGGCGGGCATGACGATCCCCGAAATCTTCGCGCGCTATGGCGAAGAGGGGTTTCGCGACGGTGAACGCCGTGTGATCGCACGGCTGATCGAGGAAGGACGCAAGGTGATCGCCACCGGCGGCGGCGCCTTCATGAATGACCAGACCCGCGCGCTGATTCTGGAGCGCGCTATCACGATCTGGCTCGATGCGGATCTTGATGTGCTGGTGGAGCGCGTGTCCCGCCGCGAAGGGCGCCCCTTGTTGGAAGGCAAGGACCCGCGCACAGTCCTGACCGAGCTCAGCGCTGCCCGCAACCCGGTCTATGCCCTCGCGCCCTATCGGATCACCAGCGGAAACGGCCCGCACGAAAGTACCGTGGAAAACATCGTGGAGACACTCGGCCTATGACCCTCGTTCCGGTTTCGCTCGGCACACGCAGCTATGATATCGTTATCGAGGACGGCCTGCTGGATCGCGCGGACACCCATCTTGCGCCTTATGTTCGCAATGGCCGTCTTGTTGTGGTGACGGATGAGAATGTTGCGGCGGCGCAGCTCTCTCGGCTCGATGCCAGCCTCGCCGCGAGCGGCATAGGCATTACTCCCATCGTCCTTGCTCCCGGAGAAAGCACCAAAAGCTGGGATGGGCTGGAGCGCCTGATGAACCGGCTGCTTGCGCTGGGGGTGGAGCGCAAAGACGCGATCATCGCGCTTGGCGGCGGCGTGATCGGCGATCTTGTCGGCTTTGCGGCAGCGATCCTGAAACGCGGTTGCCGCTTCATCCAGATTCCCACCACGCTGCTTTCGCAAGTGGACAGCTCGGTCGGTGGCAAAACCGCGATCAACACGAGTGCAGGAAAAAATCTCGTCGGCGCCTTTCATCAGCCCGTGCTTGTGCTGATCGATCCGACCAGCCTCGACACCCTGCCCGCGCGGGAAGTCCGCGCCGGATATGCCGAGGTGGTGAAATATGGCCTGATCGATGACGCGGATTTCTTCGCCTGGTGCGAGGCCAATGGCACTGCGCTGCTGAGCGGCGATCCTGCCGCCCGCGCCTATGCCATCGAAAAAAGCGTGCGCGCCAAGGCTGCCATCGTCGCGGAGGACGAGGAGGAGAAAACCGGGAGGCGCGCGCTCCTCAACCTTGGCCACACCTTTGGTCACGCGCTGGAGGCCGAGACAGGCTATTCAGATCGGCTGTTGCACGGCGAAGCGGTCGCGGCTGGCATGGCGCTGGCGTTCCGGTTTTCGGCGGCTCAGGGACTATGCTCTGCTGATGATGCCGCGCGGGTTGGCGCGCATCTGGGCGCCGCCGGCCTGCCCGCGTCGCTCAGACAAGCGGGAGTTAGCGCTGACGGCGCGGCGCTGGTCGCGCATATGCTGCACGACAAGAAGATGGAGGGCGGCACCCTGCCCTTCCTGCTGGCACGGGGAATCGGGCAAACCTATCTCGACAAGACGGTAGATCTCAATTCAGTCGCGACTTTTCTTGATCAGGAAGCGCGCCAATAGCTCCATGCTGCCCAGAGCCATGCGGCGATCAGCAAAGACCCGCCAACAGGCGTGATCGCGCCCAGCCAGCGCGGCGCGCCAAGCGCCATCAGATAGAGCGTTCCCGCGAAAATCGCCGCTCCTGCCAGCATCAGCGCTGCCGGGCCGCGCATCGCCTGCATAAGCACCATCGCGGCGACGGCGTGTACAAGCTGATACATGCCCCCGGTCCGCAGCCATTCCGCCGCTTGAGGAGAAGCCGCACCATGTGCGCCAAAGGCTCCCGCCGCAATGGCCAAAGCAGCGCTGAGGGCCGCGAACAGGCCCATCATGCCGCCTCTCCCTTCTGTGTCGCCAGCGCGGCCTCTGCCGCCGCCTCAAACGCCAGCAGTATCGAGGGATGGCGGGCAGGATAATCCCGCGCAGCCACAAAAACGTCAATTCCTGGCCAAAAATCGGTGGTCCTATCCTCTCCACCCAGCCAGACGCGGAGCGCATCCGCAGCGCGCTGTATATCCGCCGCTGATCTTCCCCGCGCTTCCGCCAACACCAGCGCGGCGGACGCCTGCCCCAGCGCACAGGCGCTCACTTCCATGCCTATCTCCGCTATGCGATCGGCCTTATCGACCTTCACATCCACGATCACCCGGCTACCGCATGTCGGGGATCGACGGTCTGCCGATGCGTGAAAATCCGCGAGCCTTCCCTGCCCGGCAAGAGATGTCGCGAGGCGCAATATCTCGCGGTTATACAGATGCGATGTCATGAGCCGAGCCTAGCCCATTTTCCGTGCGAGTGAAACGCCCATTACCCCGCAGGAAGGCTGAGCCGCACCAGCAGGCCGCCCATATCCTCACTCTCCAGCAGCGCGACAGACCCATTATAGATCTCCGCCACGTCGCGCACGATTGCCAGACCCAGCCCGGTGCCGGGCTTGCCGCTATCGAGCCGTGCGCCACGATCAAAGATGCGTGCCCGCTCCGCCGCCGGGATGCCGGGGCCATCATCCTCGATGTCGATCCACACCATCTGCCCTTCAGGCGCGGGCTGGACTGTCGCAAACACGCTGCCCCCGCCATATTTCGCGGCGTTTTCGAGCAGGTTGCCCAGCAGCTCGTCCAGATCCTGCCGCTCCACCAGTACAGACGCCGCTGCATCGCCATCCATGTCGATCCGCACATCAGGATAGAGCCGCGCCACCGCCCGCTCCACCGCCTGCAGGCTTTCCCACACATTTGCGCGGCTCTGCGCAGTGCCGCGCCGCCCGACAGCGCGTGCGCGGGCAAGATGATGATCCACCTGCCGCCGCATCGTCGCCGCCTCGCGCATGATCGTGTCCTTAAGGTCAGGCGCGTCGGCGGTGGCAGCGTTCATGATGACGGTGAGCGGCGTCTTCAGCGCATGGGCGAGATTGCCCGCATGCGCACGCGCCTCCTCTGCCTGCCGCTCGTTATGGGCAAGCAGTGCATTCAGTTCCTCGACCATAGGCAGCACCTCGTCCGGCACCGTCTCGGTCACGCGGTTCTTTTCGCCTGCGCGCATCCGCGCGATCTCCTGCCGCACCGCGCGCAGCGGGCGCAGACCATAAATGCTCTGTATGCTCGCCATCAGAAACAGGCCGATGCCCAACAATGCAAAGCTGCGAGTCAGCGTCACCCTCAGTGCGCGTATCTGCTCATCGAGGCCAGACCGCGCCTGCGCTACGGCAAAGGTCCAGCGGTCTTTCGATCCGGGGATGATCACCTTGCGCTCCATAATGCGCAGGCTTTCGTCGCCAAACTGCCTGCTGTCGTAGGTGCGCATCTCCGAACTGGGATGATCGAGATCCAGCCGCAACGCCCGATCCCACAAGGAGCGCGAGCGCCAGTCTTCATGACCCTTGGCGCTGATCTGGTAATAGAGCCCGCTATTCGGCTCCATAAATCGCTGATCGGCCAGCGGACGGTTGAAAAGCACCTCGCCATCCGGCCCTATCTCGGCAGAGGCGATCATCGCGGTGAGCGCATAGGCCATACTATCGTCGAAATTACGGGTGATCGCTTCGCGCTGGAGCCTGTCCAGCGCGACCCCGCCGCCCACCAGCATGACGACGATCCACAGCGCCGCCACGATCATCATGCGGCGACTTAACGAGCCAGTGGAGCGCACGGGGGTGGGCATGATCCGGTCTCTGTCCCTTCAGGACAGGATTATGACGCGACCGGCTCCTCTAGGCTATAGCCAAGGCCACGAATTGTGGTGATGACATCGGGGCCGAGTTTCTTGCGGATTCGTGTAACAAACACCTCGATAGTATTTGAATCCCGGTCGAAATCCTGATCGTATATATGCTCGATCAGCTCGGTGCGGCTCACCACCTTGCCCTTGTGATGCAGAAGGTAAGAGAGCAGCTTGTATTCCTGTGCCGTGAGCTTCACTGGCTCGCCATTGAGCGTCACCCGGCCTGATCGTGTGTCAAGGCGCACATCGCCTGCGGTCAGCTCGCTTGACGCATTGCCCGACGCGCGACGGATTAGCGCGCGCAGGCGGGCGATCAGCTCCTCTGACTGGAAAGGCTTGGCGAGATAGTCATCCGCGCCCGCATCCAGCCCCGCCACCTTGTCTGACCATGAATCGCGCGCAGTGAGCACCAGCACCGGGAAAACACGCCCCTCCTTGCGCCAGCGATCGAGCACGGTGAGACCGTCAATCTCAGGGAGGCCGAGGTCAAGCACGGCGGCGTCGTAACTCTCGGTGCTGCCCATGAAATGACCATCTTCACCATCAGTCGCGAGATCAACGGCATAGCCCGCGCCCTCAAGCGTGGCCTTGAGTTGCCTGCCTAGATTAGGTTCATCCTCGACAATCAATAACCGCATAATAAACCCCTCAAATTCTCTTACCGGCGCAGCCCTTCAGACTTAGTGCGCCCGGCCCATAATCTCGCCGGTGCGGCCGTCGACATCAACCCACACCACCCTGCCATCACGTACATATTTCAGGCGATAGCGGTTCGAATCCTGATGAAATTCGGAGCCGAGATAGGTGGCGTTACCCATCTCGCCCTCCACGCGCCGCTTGATTGCAGAGAACGGCAACGCCCGCCCTTCCAGCATCGCGCGGCGGGCGGCATCCTGCTCATCGCGCGGGCCGCGCGCATCGGCATCTGGTGCGATAGACACACCGTAAGCGGAGAACGAGAACAGGGAGATCAGAAACAGGCGGCTCAGCATCGTCATGCTTGTGTCATAAGTCATGGCCTTTGAACAAGCGGTGAATAGCGATGTCAGGGATTGTAAAGGCTTGCCGTGCCCATTGCACTCCCCTAGCAGCGCTTCATCATGGCTGCACCAATATTATCCTATGAAGGGCTTGGCCTCATCCAGGGCGCGGGCTGGTTGTTTCAGGGGCTGGATCTCCACATAGGCGAGCGGGATCGGCTTGCGCTCATCGGCCGCAACGGGGCGGGCAAGACGACGCTGCTGCGCCTTATCGCGGGAGAACTGGAAGCGGACAAGGGCCGCCGCTCGGTCGTGCCGGGCACGCATGTCGTGATGCTGGAGCAGGACCCTGATGTTGCGGGCTTCGCCACTCTGCTCGATTTCGCACTGAAAGGCCCGAACCCACCGCCACAGCATGAAGTGGAGGCCATTGCCGATCAGATCGGCATAAACCTCTCGCGCGAGGCGGCGACGGCAAGCGGGGGCGAACGCCGCCGCGCCGCCATCTGCCGCGCGCTGGCGTCCGAGCCGGACATTTTATTGCTGGACGAGCCGACCAACCATCTTGATATCGCGGCGATAGACTGGCTGGAAGACTGGCTGAAGCGCTATACCGGCGCGTTCATCGTCATCAGCCACGATCGCACTTTCCTCACCCGCCTCACCCGCCAGACACTCTGGCTCGACCGGGGTAGCCTGCGCCGCAACGAGATCGGCTTCGGCGGGTTCGAGGCTTGGATGGAGAAGGTCTATGCCGAGGAAGCACGCGCGGCGGACAAGCTCGATGCCAAGCTTAAACTGGAGGCGCACTGGCTGGAGCGCGGCGTCACCGCGCGCCGAAAACGCAATCAGGGGCGGCTGGCGAAGCTCTATGAAATGCGCGCGCAGCGGGCCTCTATGCTGGGGCCGCAGGGTACGGCAAAGCTCTCTGTCTCCAGTGATGACGTGAAGACCAAGAGCGTGATCGTCGCGGAGCATGTGACGAAGCGCTTCGGTGATCGCGCGGTTATCAAGGACTTTTCGTTGCGTATCCAACGCGGAGACCGCATCGGTGTCGTCGGCGGCAATGGCGCGGGCAAGACAACGCTGCTCCGTCTGCTCACCGGCGAGATCACGCCCGATGAAGGCACGATCACGCGCGCCAAAACGCTGGATGGCATCGTGATCGACCAGCAGCGCAAGCTGATGGCACCGGACAAGAGCGTGCGCGATGTGCTGGCCGAGGGCGGCGACTGGATCGACGTGCGCGGTATACGCAAGCATGTGGCCGGATATTTGAAAGAGTTCCTGTTCGATCCGGGCCTTGCCGATGCCAAGGTCGGCACGCTCTCTGGTGGCGAGCGATCCCGCCTGCTGCTAGCCCGCGAGTTTGCCCGTGAATCGAACCTGTTGGTGCTCGACGAGCCGACCAATGACCTGGACTTGGAGACGCTCGATCTGTTGCAGGAGGTGATCGCTGATTACGCCGGCACGGTGTTGATCGTCAGTCATGACCGCGACTTCCTCGACAAGACGGTGACGATCACGCTGGGACTGGATGGCTCCGGCATGGTCGATGTCGTCGCAGGCGGCTATGAAGACTGGGAGAAGCAACGCAGGCAGCGCTCAAGCCCGGCGAAGCGGAGCGCCTCACCCGCCAAGGGAGATGCGGCCCTGCCCTCTCCCCCGCTGCCCGCAAAATCTTCCAAGCTGAGTTACAAGGACCAGCGGGATTATGACCTACTCCCCGCGAAGATCGAGGAACTGGAAGCGGCAATCGCGCGGGATGAGGCGGCGCTGGCCGACCCCGATCTCTATGCGAAAAACCCCACGCGCTTTACGACGCTGATGGCGACGATAGAAAAGGCGAGGGCAGAAAAAGACGCAGCGGAAGAACGCTGGCTCGAACTGGCGGAAATAGTAGAGAAAATTGGGCGGTAGCAGTCGATCAGCGCTACCGGACGCTCACTCCACATGATGAGTCTCCGTCGCCAGAGAGGTGGCGGGCTACCGCAATTCGGCGGCTCTCAGCGGTCTAGAGCGCGCTGCGTTAAATCTGACGCAATATGGCGCTCTAACTTTTTGTTGTCGCATCGTTTTTGCCAAAAACCGGTTCCCACTTTTTGGCGCGATGCTCTAATGTCAGCCTTGAGGCCGCACCATAAGCGCGGCCTCTCTCCTCAATTCAGATGCCGTCCAGTGCCTTGCTAACGAGGACGTTCACCGAAACGCGGCGGTTCTGTGCCTTGCCTTCCGGCGTGTCATTGCTGGCCAGCGGGTCCGACTCCGCCATGCCTGTCGGCGTCAGCATGCGATACGGCTTCCAGCGGCAGGCCTGTTGCAGATAGTTTATGACGCTGCTGGCCCGTTTTTCGCTGAGCACCTGATTATACTCCTCGCTTCCGACCGAATCAGTATACCCTACGACGAGCATCAGTGCATTGTCCGTCGCCTCGGCCTGCACTGCCGTAGCGCAGAGTTCGGCCTTGGCCTGAGGGGACAGTACCGCCTTGCCGGTATCGAAATAGACGTTCGTGGTGTTCTTGATGTTATATTTGTCGATATCGCCCATGCGCCCGCGCAACGCCTCGGTTGCGGCGGCCTGCTCGTCAAAGCGCTGAGCGGTACCGTTACGGATCATCATCGCGGTTCTGAGGTCGTTGCTGCGAAGCGAGACCTGGCTCGCGACCAGGCTGTCGCCCGCCTGCATCGTCTTCACCGTCACGGGCAAGCCGTTGAGTAGCACTTCTGCACCCAGCGTCTTCTTGCTACCGAAAAGGCCGCTTGCCGCCTTGACCTTAGTTGCATTGTTAAGAGCAATGATCGCGGAGGTGCCGTCGTCTGCTGTGACCTTCATTTTGTTGCCATTGCGGGCCGTAATAACGCCCTTGATCTCAGGACCGGGGGTGCTCGCCACTGGCTCCTGCGCGCCGTTGACGACAATATTGGGATCGGGCTGAATCACCTGCTCCTGCGCCGATACGCTCGCCGAAGTCGGCACAGCGAGCAGCGCAGCGACAATAAGCATGTCCTGTCTTATGAAATGAACGCGCATCAATATACTCCTGAATATCACTACCCCACCACATCAGGTGGCGTTAACCTTCTGGAGCGACGAATGGAAAGAGTGACGCATCACTGCACGGATGGGTCGGGCACATCTTGCGGTGAATCGAGGGAATATCCTATTTACGCCACCCGGTAATAGTCCGCCACCCGTTCCAGCGCGAAGGTGAGGACGAGTTTGGCCGCGCGCGTAGGCCAACCGAGCGCCTGTTCCGCCGCGCTCAGGCCCTCTCCTGCACAGGCCACACGCCAAAGGATATCCTTCAACCCCGGCCCGGCTTGATCCAATGCCGCGTGCAGGCGCGCCTTGGCAGCGATCTGGCCTTCACCACGCGAAATGGCCTCTGGTGCTGCGCGCCGCCCACGTGAGGGTGGCGCGGTATTGTCCCAACTCATCGTCACCCGTGCGCCCAAGCCTGCCCGCTCCCAATCCTGCCGCAGTCGCTCACCCGCGATATAGAGCCTTTCGCTCAGATGCCCACGCGCATGGAGCCAGAGCAACGGCGATTCGCCGATATGGATGCGCACCTGTTGCCAGGTGCCATCGGGGTCTTCGATACTGTGTTCGATAAAGTTTGCGGCGCGCGTCATGCCTTCCTCCTGTGCTGCGTGACGAAGCGGCTTGCCATTGCCGTGGAAGTGTAGGAAAGAAGAAAAACCATATAGGTTATTAAAGGATCCTACCTTGATTACACGCATACGCGAAGTGCGCCGCGCCAAGGGCATGACGCTCGACGATGTCGCCAAACGGTGCGAGCCGCCTACAACGGCGCAAACCATTGGGCGGCTAGAGACGGGCACGCGCACGGTCTCGATCGGTTGGCTCAATCGTATCGCGCTGGCACTCGGCGTTACTGCATCTGATCTGGTTGATATGCCGGGCAAGGAGCATATCCCCGTCGTCGCCTATCTTGGGCCAGAGGGCGCCTATGCCCCGGCGCGCCCCTCGCATTTCGTTGCGCCCCTGATCGAAGGTGAGATGACGGGCCTGCGCATATTAGCGAGCATCGGCGATTATCGCGCAGGTGATGAAATCTGGTGTACGCGCATCGCGCCCAAGGACTATGCTCATGCGCTCAACCGCGACGTGCTGTTTCCTCGTCCCGGTGGGCGCTTTCTTTTCGGTCGGCTTATCGGGCGTGAGGGCGATCGGGTACAAATACTGCCGCTTAATCCTAACGCGCGGCAGCAGATCCTGTCCGATCCGCCATGGGCAGCGGTGGCGACCCGGCTGGTACGAAGCTTATAGCAGGCTGCGCGGTTTCGGCTGTTAACCATTTCATGATAAGCCACGCGCATGAGCTTGCGGGTGCTAACCTTATCCACTTTGTTCCCGGACAGGGCGCGTCCGAATTTTGGCGTGTTTGTGGAGCGGCAATGCCGTGAACTGGCGAGCCGCGAGGGCGTGGATCTCACCGTCATTGCGCCGGTGGGCATTGCACCCTGGCCGCTTTCGCGCCATCCACATTATGCGCCGCTCGCCGCACTGCCCCTGCAGGAGCGTTGGCGCAACCTCACCGTCCATCGCCCACCTTTCACGGTGATCCCCAAGCTAGGCGGCCGCTTCACCATCGGCGCCATGACCCGCGCGGTGTGGCCGCTGGTGCGCGATCTGCATGCAGAAGCACCGTTCCATGTCATCGACGCGAGCTTCTTTTACCCCGATGGACCTGTGGCGCGCACACTCGCCAACCGTCTTGGCATACCCTATTCAGTGAAGGCGCGCGGGGCTGATATTCATTATTGGGGCCGCCTGCCCGCAACGCGCAAGGCGGTGGTGCAAGCGGGACAGGACGCCGCCGGTCTGCTGGCGGTATCGGAAGCCATGAAACGCTCTATGATCGCGCTTGGACTGGAGGCGGAAACAATCCGCGTGCATTATACTGGGGTCGATCTCGATCGGTTCGCCCCGCAAGACCGCGCGGCGGCAAAGGCGCGCCTTCACCTCGATGGGCCGGTGGTGTTGTGCGTCGGCAATCTCATTACGCGCAAGGGGCAGGATCTCCTTATCCGCGCGCTGGCCGATCTCCCTGGTGTCACGCTGTTACTCGCTGGGCATGGGCCAGACCGGACGGCATACGAAAAGCTTGCTGCGGAAGTGGGCGTGGCAGATCGTGTGGGCTTTCTGGGAGCCGTACCACATGATGACTTACCCGCCATCTATAATGCGGCGGATGTAATGGCGCTGCCTTCCGCGTCCGAAGGGCTTGCCAATGCGTGGGTGGAGGCACTGGCCTGTGGAACGCCGATCGCGATCAGCGATGTCGGCGGTGCGCGTGAGGTGCTGAACGATCCTCAGGCCGGGCGCATCGTCGACCGGACGCCTGACGCACTGGCCACTACGCTGCGAGAAATGCTGGCGCAGACGCCGAACAGGGTTGCCGTCCGCAAGGCGGCGCTACGCTTTACCTGGGCGACGAACGGCGACGCGCTACTTGATCATCTGTCGAGGATAGCGGGCAAAAGCGCTTAGACCCCTAACTCAGCCTCAGCCAATCCGCTCCGCCCCCTGCGCCACAGTACCCTCCTTGGGCAGGAAGCTGTGCGGACCGACCTTGAGCCATACCAGGATAGGCGCTGCCATATAGATCGAGCTATAGGTGCCGATGAAAATACCGAGCAGCATCGCAGCGGTGAAGCCGAAGATCACCTCTGGTCCCCAAACCAGCAGGCAGGCAAGCGCGATGATCATCGTGAGCGAGGTCATGATCGTGCGGGCCAGCGTCTCGTTCACCGAGAGATCGAGCACCGGAATGATCTCCATCTTGCGATATTTGCGCAGATTCTCACGGATTCGGTCATAGACCACAATGGTGTCATTGAGCGAGTAGCCGATGATCGTCAGCACAGCCGCCACGCTGTTAAGATCAAACTCCAGTTGCGTCAGCGCGAAGAAACCGAAGGTAAGCGCCACGTCATGCACCAGCGCAAACATCGCGCCCATGCCGAACTGCCACTCAAACCGGAACCAGATGTAGATCGAGATAGCGATCATCGCCAGCGCCATGCTGATCGCGCCTGTGCGGAACAACTCACCCGAAACCTTGCCGGATACCGTATCGATGCTGCCAAATTTTGCCGCCGGATAGCGCGCGGAAATGGCGGCCTTTAGCTTGCCCGCCGCTTCGTTGGCGGCGCCCTCGCCCCCTGCGGGCAGTGGCATGCGAATCGACACGTCGCTAGGAGAACCGAACTGCTGGATAGTCGGCTCGCCCTGATTGAGCGCACTCACAGTTTCCCGCAGCTCATCGAGCGGCACAGGCTGTGCGAAGCTGACGCGCACCATCTGCCCGCCGACGAAATCGACACCAAGGTTGAGGCCGCGCACGGCGACCAGCGCCACAGACGCCAATATCAGCGCGATGGACAGGAACATGGCGATATTGCGCCATTTCAGGAACTGGATGTTGGTGGCATCGGGAACGAGTTTCAGCAATTTCATGGTCGTTCTCCGTCAGATCACCAGCTCGGTCGGGCGCGTGCGCAACCAGCGCGAGACAAGCAGTCTGCTCAGCGTCACGGCGGTGAACACGCTGGTGACGATGCCGATGGTCAACACCACAGCAAAGCCCTTGATCGGCCCGGAACCAAAGTAGAACATCAAGGCAGCGGCGATGACATTGGTGATGTTCGCATCGAAGATCGCCCGGCTGGCCTCCTTATATCCTGTCTCGATCGTCTGGATGATATGCCTGCCGCGCCGCTGCTCCTCGCGGATGCGTTCGTTGATCAACACGTTGGCGTCCACCGCAGCGCCGATCGTCAGCACGAAGCCGGCGATGCCCGGCAGCGTCAATGTTGCGTTCAGTACTGCCATGATCGCGATGATGAGAACGATATTGGCGACCAGCGCGATATTGGCATAGACGCCAAAGCGCCCATAAGTGACCATCATGAAGGCCAGCACCGCCGCCGTGGCGATGGCGCAGGCGATGACGCCACTGCGGATCGAATCCGCGCCAAGGTCAGGCCCCACGGTGCGCTCTTCCACCACCGTCAGCTTTACCGGCAGCTTGCCGGAGCGCAGCGCAATCGCCAGCTCGTTGGCGCTTTGCACCGTAAAATTACCGGAAATCTGCGCACTGCCGCCCAGAATCGGCTCGTTGATGTTGGGCGCGGACAACACCTTGCCATCGAGGATGATCGCGAAGGGCTTGTTGACATTTTCTGTCGTTACGCGGCCAAACTTGCGCCCGCCAGAGCCGTTGAACCGTATATTGACGACCGGCTGGTTGTTCTGCTGGTCATAGCCCTGAGTGGCATCGGTCAGCTCGTCGCCAGAGACCATCACCTGCCGCTTCACCGCGATGATCGGCATACCCGATGGATTGTCAGGATAGGGCAAAATCTCGCTGCCGATCGGCGCGCGCCCCTGCGCCAGCTCGGCGGGGTCAGCAGCATAATCGACCAGCTTGAACTCCAGCTTGGCCGTCTGGCCCAGCAATTGCTTGAGCTGGCTGGGGTCTTGCAGACCGGGCACCTGCACCACGATGCGATTAGCGCCCTGGCGGATGATCGTCGGTTCCCGTGTACCCAGCTCGTTGATGCGCCGGTCGATCACCTGCTTGGCATCTTCCATCGCCTGCTTGAGGGCCGCGTCGGTTCCCGCCTGTGTCGGCGTCAGGATGATTGTGCTGCTGTCCACCACCTCCACGGTGTAATCACGCTGGCCGGTCAGCCCCGCGCCCTGCGTGAGAGGGCGGATGCGCTCCACCGCCGCGTCAACCTGCGCGGGGTTGCGCACCATGAAGCTCAGCTTGCCGCCCTTGCGCGAAATATCGCCTATCGCGATTTTCGGATCTCCGCGCCGCAGCTCGGTGCGAATCTGCTCCTCCATTCCCTCCAGCCGCGCCTTGGCGACATCGGCAGGATTGGCCTCCAGCAGAATATGGCTGCCACCCGAAAGATCCAGCCCCAGATTGACCTTCACCTGAAGCGCGGACGGGAGCTGGTTGAACACCCGCTCCGGCAAGAAGGTGGGTACGGCCAGCACCGCGCCAAGCAACAGCGCGGTGACGATCAGGATAACCTTCCAGCGGGTAAAACCGAGCATGTGCGGGGTCAGTCGTTCGCGGGCTTGGCAGTGGGGTCGACGATGTCGGTCAGCGTCGATTTCAGCGCGCGTACCTTGACGCCCTGCGCCAGCTCAACCTCGACCACACTGTCCTCAACCTTCACCACCTTGCCGATGAGGCCACCGCCTGTCACTACCTGATCGCCCTTCTTCACCGCGTCGATCTTGGCCTTGTGATCCTTCATGCGCTTGTTCTGCGGGCGGATGATGAGGAAATAGAACACCACGAAGATTAGCAGCAGCTGCAGAATCTGAATCATGAAGGCGGCACTGCCACCAGTGCCGGCGGCACCGGCGGTCTGGGCATAAGCGGGGGAGATAAGCATCGGCACAGCTCTTTCTGTCATTCTTGAACAGGTGCATGGATCAATCGGCACCGGCAGGATGCGCGCGGCTACCACAAATAGGAATGTTCGCGCAACGGGCAAGAGGGCTTGCATGGCTTGCGCTTTCGCCCTAAGTGCCCTCCCCTCGGTCGGGACGTAGCGCAGCCTGGTAGCGCATCACACTGGGGGTGTGGGGGTCGGAGGTTCGAATCCTCTCGTCCCGACCAGAGATATTCTTCATTTGGCATCATCCAGTTATGGCATGGGGCTGCCCTCTGTTAGCCACTGTCCTACATCGCACCAAATAGGTTATCTGCCTCCGCGACACACGGAGACCGCTATGACTGATATTGCAGCATATCTGAATAATCTGATCGCCCGCGAGGGTGGATATTGCGACCATCCCGCCGACCGGGGAGGCCCGACGAACTGGGGCATTACACAGGCTGTTGCGCGCGCCAATGGATATAACGGGGAGATGCGCGCCCTGCCGCGTACTGAGGCCGAACGCATCTATCGCACTCTTTACTGGGATGCGCCACACTTTGACAGCATAGCGCCAATTGCACCAAAAATAGCGCACGAGCTGTTCGATGCGGGGGTCAACATGGGGCCACCTGTTGCCATCCGCTTTCTTCAGCGCGCACTGAATGCGCTCAATCGCAACGGGCAAGATTATGCCGACCTAGCGTCAGACGGCGCCATCGGTCCCGCCACACAGCGCGCATTGGCCGCCTTTCTTGCCGTGCGCGGCGCCAAGGGTGAAGCGGTACTTCTGAAGGCGATGCAGGCGTTGCGCGGCGAGCGATATATCGCGCTGGCCGAAGGTCGGCCGGCGAACGAAGCCTTCGTTTATGGCTGGCTCTCCAACCGTATCGGTTAATTCATTCCAACACAAGGATCACATATATGGCACTGCTCGAAGCCCTGATCAGCCCTATCGCGGGCATCATCGACAAGATCATTCCTGACCCCAAGGCGCGCGACGCAGCCAAGCTTGAACTGCTGAAATTACAGGGTGCGCAGGAGATGGAAGCGATCCGCACCCAGCTTTCAGCCATTCTCGCCGAAGCACAATCGACTGACCCATGGACCAGCCGCGCCCGCCCTGCTTTCCTGTATGTCATGTACGCGCTGCTGCTCTGGTCGATCCCGATGGGCCTGATCGCCGCCGCCCAGCCGCAAATGGCGGACGACATCGCCAATGGCATGAACGCGTATCTCGCCGGAATACCGGAGCCGCTCTATGCGTTGTTCGGCACTGGTTATCTGGGTTACACTGCCGCCAGGACTTGGGGCAAGCTCAAGGGCGTAGACAAATGAAGCCTTGTTACCTCAATCGACCCGCTTGAGATTGGCTGAAAAGGCCTCGGCTTTCTTGACATAATGGTTTGCACTATGGCGCAACCCCGCAAGCGCCATTTCGTCCAGTTGACGAATGGCCTTTGCGGGGGCACCGACGATGAGGCTTCCCGGCTCGAAGGTCTTGCCCTCCGTTACAAGCGCGCCCGCACCGACAATGCAGTTTTCGGGGATGACGGCGCGGTTGAGGATGGTCGCGCCCATGCCGATCAGGCTGTTGTCGCCAATCGTGCAGCCGTGCAGCATCACATGATGGCCAACCGTGACGCCTTCGCCCACGGTGCAGGGCACGCCCTCGTCGCTGTGAAGCACGACCTGCTCTTGAATGTTGCTGCGGGCGCCGACTTTGATCAATGTATTATCCGCGCGGATCACCGCGCCGAACCACACGCTCGCGCACTCGCCCAATTCCACATCACCAATGAGATCGGCGGAGGGCGCCACCCACGCCGAACCATCGACCGGTAGACGGGGCGCCTTGCCGTCAAACTCGTACAGCGGCATTGCGACCCTCCAGCGATGGATGAAAATTGGTGGAGCCGAGGGGGATCGAACCCCTGACCTCGTCATTGCGAACGACGCGCTCTCCCAGCTGAGCTACGGCCCCAAGGCGCTCGCCTATAAGCGAGCCGCCCAGCGATGGCAACGGCAATTTACGGGATATGGCGCGCTGCCAAACCGCCTTACTCGGAGAATCCGACCCCAAGAAAACTGGGGACCGGGCCGTTCCACGCCCCGTCTTCCAGAGTACCATCGACATCGGCATAACGGGCTGGGCGAGGTTCACGCTCCTCGGCGCGATGACGGGATTCACGGCGCGTAGAATCCTCACGGCGCGGCTCCTTGCGCCCTGGGCGGTCAGGCTGTTCCGTCCGCTCTTCTGTCGCCACTTTTTCGGCCACCGGCTTGTCTGCCTTGCGCGTGCGTGAGCGGGAAGCACGGGGCTTGGACGCCGCATCATCCTGCGCATCGCTGGCTTGCACCTCATCCGAGCCCGTCGATCCGGCAGCATAATCGATGGACGTGCCGATCAGCTTTTGAATATTGTCGATCGCCTCGGCATCTTCCTTAGATACGAAGGTGTAGGCAACGCCCGAAGCGCCCGCGCGGCCGGTGCGGCCGATGCGATGAACATAATCATCCGGGTGCCAAGGCGCGTCAAAGTTGAATACATGAGACACGCCCTTGATATCCAGCCCGCGCGCGGCGACATCAGACGCGACAAGGATCGTTACTTCGCCCGATTTGAACCGATCCAGCTCAGCAATGCGGGCGCTCTGGTCGATATCGCCGTGAATCTCGCCGGAAGAAAAGCCATAGCTGCGCAGGCTCTTGTTCAGCTCGCGCACCGTCGTCTTGCGATTGCAGAAGACGATGGCGTTGCTCACCTCCTCCTGCCGCAAAAGGTCGCGCAGCTTCTCCCGCTTCTTGCGCGCGTCGACCTTGACCAGCCACTGCTTGATATTGGCAGAGGCGGTCGCGGGGCGGGCCACCTCGACATATTTCGGATTGGACAGAAACTTGTCGGCGAGCTTCTTGATCGGCGGCGGCATGGTGGCCGAGAACAATAAGGTCTGACGCGTGGCAGGCAGCTTGGTACAGATTTCCTCGATATCGGGAATGAAGCCCATATCGAGCATCCGGTCCGCCTCGTCGATCACCAGCAGACCGCAGCCGGTAAGCAATATATTGCCGCGGCCAAACAAGTCCATCAGGCGTCCCGGTGTGGCGATGAGCACGTCAACGCCCTTCTCCAGCGCCTTCACCTGATCGCCCATCGAGACGCCGCCGATGAGGAGGGCCATGTTGAGTTTGTGATATTTGCCGTATTTCTCGAAATTCTCTGCCACCTGCGCGGCGAGTTCGCGCGTCGGCTCCAGAATGAGGCTGCGCGGCATACGCGCCCGGCTGCGGCCATGCGCCAGAATATCTATCATGGGTAGCACGAAGCTGGCAGTCTTGCCGGTGCCAGTCTGGGCTATCCCGATAAGATCTTTCATCATGAGAACGGGGGGGATCGCCTGAGCCTGGATCGGCGTGGGCGTGTCATACCCTGCCTCGTTAACGGCCCTTAGCAGCTCATCGGATAGGCCGAGATCGGCAAAATTCATTCAATTTCCGGGATATGTTATGTGGCGGCCGACAGGACGCCTACTCAGGCCGCGCCAATGCGCATGTTGAGCCGATTTGTCAAGAAATTCCCGCAGAAGGAGCGAATGCCCGATGCTATGCGCCCTTGAACGTCAGTCGTCGTCCTCAGGCACCAACCGCACCAGCTTTCTGATCGGGCAGTCCGCGCCGCTGCGCGAGAGTACCCTATCTCGTCCCGCGCACAGCGCGCCATCCTCATTGGGCTGAACATAAAGGCCGGAGTGCAGATCGGCGGGACCGCACTCTCGCCCCAGCAGCGCGCGCATCCGCTCCCGCCCTGCCAGCATGAGGTCCACACCCCGCTCAGAAGTGACAGCGGCAAAGCGCAGCCGTTTGAGGTCAATGCATTTCGGCCCCTTGCGCTCTTCCCACTCGATATCGGCGCGCTGGGGCGGGGGGCGGCGCACCATCGGCACCCGGATAATCACGCGCTGCTCGATCGTCATCTGCGCCCATTGCGCACTGCCCTGCCCCGCCGAGTCGGCAGCAACACGCCCCGAACCAACACCAGATCGAAGGCTGTTGTCTGTGGGTACGCTCGCCATCAGCGCCAGACCGGAAAAAAGAGACAGCGAAAGTGGCGTCACGCCTGTTCCATGATTGATGACTGAGTAATTGTGTTGGCATAGGTCGAGCCGGTTGAACAATAGGTGAATTGGCGCGATATACCCCGCCATGGCACACAATCTTCCGATCGAAGGCTTCCGCCGCATTCTTGGCGACAAGGGAATAACCATTGAGCAGGATGATATTGCCCCG
Organism: Sphingobium fluviale; assembly: GCF_004122115.1. Taxonomy (GTDB): domain Bacteria; phylum Pseudomonadota; class Alphaproteobacteria; order Sphingomonadales; family Sphingomonadaceae; genus Sphingobium; species Sphingobium fluviale. The sequence goes on along the minus strand of NZ_SBKP01000008.1, from coordinate 90,131 downwards.
TGGCTGAACGACTGGCGCGGGCATTATCAAGGCGCGGCGGCGGCGATACTCTCGCCCGCCACCACGAAGGAACTGGCAGCCTGCGTTCGCCTCGCGGCGGAACATGGCATACCGCTGGTGCCGCAGGGCGGGAATACATCCATGGTCGGCGGCGCCACCCCTCCCGCCGATGGCAGCGCGCTCATCCTCTCGTTGCGGCGCATGAACAGCATCCGCGCCATCGATACCAGCGCCAATCAGGCTGTGTGCGAGGCGGGCGTGATCCTCTCCGTCCTTCATGACGCCGCAGAGGCGGCAGGCAGGCGCTTTCCCCTGAGCCTTGGCGCAAAAGGCTCCGCCACTATCGGCGGACTAATTTCCACGAATGCCGGCGGCACGCAGGTGTTGCGACACGGCACGATGCGTGGGCTGGTGGACGGCATCGAGGCAGTGCTGCCCGATGGCAGTATCTATGAAGGCCTAGCCCCGCTCAAGAAAGACAATCGCGGCTATGACCTAAAGCAATTGTTGATTGGCGCGGAGGGGACGCTGGGCATCGTTACGGCCGCGACACTGAAGCTCGTTCCCGCCATCACGCACAGCGCGACCGCCTGGTTTGGCCTTGGCAGCCCGCACGACGCGCTGGCCCTGCTACGGGCGCTCGAAGCGCGGCTCGGTCCGATCATTGAGGGGTTTGAGGTGATGGCGGCAGAGCCTGTGGGCTATGTCATCGAACACGTCCCTAACACGCGCGCGCCGCTGGCCCAACTCGCGCCATGGAATGCGCTGATCGAGTTCGACCTGAGCAACTCTGGTGAGGGTGGCCGCGCCCAACTGGAAGCGGCCCTCGGCGATCTGATGACTGACGACACAATCCAGATCCATGATGCGGTTATCGCTCAGAATGAGGCGCAAGCCCGCGATTTCTGGCGCATCCGTGAGACTATCCCAGAGGCAGAGCGAGCAGCGGGCTTTCCGATTGCGTTTGATATCAGCGTACCGATCAACGCCATGCCGGACTTCATGCTCTCAGCCGCTGAGGCCTGCACCGCCCGTTTCGCAGGCACCACGGCCACTTCCTATGGCCATCTGGGCGATGGCAATGTGCATTTTCATGTTCGCGCGCCTGCCGATATTGCGGACCGTTCAGGCTGGCTCAAGACCAGCGGCGAGGAAATCCGGCACTATGTGCATGATCTGGTGGTGGCCGCCGGAGGCTCGATCTCGGCCGAGCATGGCATCGGCCAATCCAAGCGGGCCGAACTTGGCCGCCTTTCCAGCCCGGCGCGCATCATGGCGTTGAGGGCGATCAAGGCTGCCCTCGATCCGCACGGCATCATGAATCCCGGCAAGTTGATCCCGCTTGCAAGCGAGGCCTGAGCGCAGTATCCGCCGACACAATAAGTTCAAAAATCCGGTGCAATGGCCCTGGACATCTGTTTATTTGGAGACGATTTGATGGCAAGCGCCCCGCAGGCAAGCAATCTGCCGATTTTTTACAAAGATCTCGTGCCTCTTAACAGCAACGAGCACGCCAAGCTGCGCCTCAAGCCTGCGGATGCCGCGCCCTTCCTGAAAGACCAGCACGCCGTGCCGCTGACGATCGACGAATTCGTGGTGGCCCAGCGTTTCGTGCCGATCATCTTCTCGGCAGGCGACGAGCCGGTGCCGCTGGCGCTGATGGGCCTCAACGAGGGCGTCAACACCTTCCTCGATGATGATGGCAAGCTGCGCGGTTCGGGCTATGTGCCGGCCTATGTACGCCGCTATCCGTGGATGCTCGCCAAGCTGCGTCCGGATAGCGATGAGCTATCGCTCTGCTTTGACCCCACATCGGATACGCTGGGTGAGTTCAAGAAGGAAGGCGAGGCCCTGCTCGAAGACGGCAAGCCCACCGAGCTGACCCAGAACATCCTGAAATTCTGCGAGGATTTCGAGCAGGCGGCGCACCGCACCGGCTTGTTCATGAAAGATATCAAGGAAATGGAACTGCTGATGGATGGCGAGGTCGCCATTCAGGTTCCGGGCAACGAGCAGCCCTTCGTCTATCGCGGGTTCCAGATGGTGAACGAAGAAAAGCTGCGCGATCTGCGTGGAGACCAGCTCCGCAAGATCAACCAGAACGGTATGCTGCCATTAATCCACGCCCATCTGTTCTCGCTGCAACTGATGCGCGAGATTTTCCAACAGCAAGTAGAGCAAGGAAAAATGCCGCAGGTGAAGGCGCCTGAAGCCGTAAACTGAACCCTGTATTTACAGAATCTTTTACTTCGCATCGGCAATTGAGCGGTTGAAAAATTTACCTCATTGCACTATCTAGTTGAGGTGCTGGCGCCTGTTCCCCTTTCGGGCGCCCGCATGGATGCCTTCTTCCCGGAAGGCGTCTCCTCCCTGAACCTGGCCACCCTATGCACTGCATAGGGTGGTTTTTTCTGGCATGAGAGCGGAGGTTACTCCGCCGCTAGTGCGAAATTGCTATCGCGACTCAGCTCATCCCGCAGCGCCTTGGCCAAATCCTCGATCATCGCGCGCACTGCTGTCAGCCCCGGCCCAATCTCGCACAAACCAGAATCGAGATAGAGATCCCGCGATATTTCGAGCTGAAGCACATGGCGTCTCGACTCAGGCTTGCCGTGCCGCTCCGCGATATACGTGCCGGGATATGGGTGGTTCAGCGCACAACAAAAGCCGTGCATCCCTACCACCGCTCGCGCGATTTCCGAAAATCGCGTTGCCGCACTCGTTCCGAATCGATCACCGATCACCACATCAGGCCTGGCAGCGCCTCCGACATCCAGCGGCGGCATGGAGTGAACATCGAGCAACAGCGCCTCTCCATGCTCAGTCCTGATCGCACGCATCGCCTGTTCAATCCGGGCATGATAGGGCACATGGATTGTCTCGATCCGCGCTTGCGCCCTGGCCCAATGCAGCGGCGCGCGCCACAGACCGCCCATTCGCGGCAGCGATCGCGGGAACAGTCCAAGCCCGCCGCGTGATTTTGCTGTTTCGATAAGCGCCTGCCCATGCGGCATTCCGGAGATCATGCGCCGGTCAATATCGCGCGGGTCACGATTGAGGTCTATCGCGGCGCGCGCAACCTGCGCGACTATCACGCCATAGCCTTGCGCGATCAGCCCGGACACCAACGCATCGGCATGCCTATCCTCCAGTCGCGCCAACATCGAGAGCGGATGCGCGCTGAGATCGCGTACGTCGTCAGGATAGAAACGACCGGCATGTGGCACTGAGATCAAAACCGGCCAACGCGGCTTGTCCGGCCCAAAAAAGGCGAAAGAGCCTGCTTCCACTGGCCCGGCCTGCCCGCCCTGCTCCTTCTCGTCACCCATCATGCGCGATTTTTTATCCCTCCGGGCAGCGAAATTAAGCCCTTGTCCATAAAAGATAAGCATAAGATGCGCGGCATTGACAGCATGTTGTGCCACAGGCACCATTTGGGGCAAACAGGATAAGGGTTGAGGGGTCGATGATCCGTATTTTGCTGGCGGAAGATGATGATGCGATGCGCCAATATCTGGCGCGCGCACTGGAGCGGTCTGGTTATGATGTCGTGTCAGTCGATCGCGGCACCGAGGCATTGCCCTTGCTGGAGACTGACAGGTTCGACCTGCTGCTGACAGACATCGTCATGCCCGAAATGGACGGGATCGAGCTGGCCCAGCACGCAGCCAAGGTTGCGCCCGATATGCGCGTGATGTTCATTACCGGTTTTGCGGCAGTGACTCTGAAGGCCGGCAAGGCGGTGCCGCAGGCGAAGGTGCTCTCCAAGCCGTTTCACCTGCGTGATCTTGTGCTGGAAGTAGACCGCATGTTCGGCCTCAGCAGCGCCAGCGGTCTGTAAACTTACTCCGCAACAAAAAGCCGTCGCCCGCCGTCGTTCACCAACCGAAAGCGCACGGAAAAAGCAGCTTCGAGTAGGTCTGGCGTGAGGACATCCTGCGCGGCGCCGTCCGCCAGCATCGCGCCATCCTTCATCAGCACCACATGATCGGCAATGCGCGCGGCATGGTTGATATCGTGCAGCACGACCACGACACCCGCCCCTGCCCGCGCAGTCATAGCCAGGCGCTTCAGCACAGCCAATTGATGCGCGGGATCGAGGCTACCCAATGGCTCGTCCGCCAGCAGCCATTCCGGCGCTCCCGCCAGCACCCGCGCCAGCAGCACCCGCGCCAGTTCTCCACCGGAGAGGCTCAAAGCGCTGCGATCTGAAAGGTGTGTCACATCGGTCGCCGCCAGCGCAGCCACCACAGCGGCCTCATCCTCCTGCGACAGACTGCGTCCGGCAGAATGGCCCATACGGCCCAGGCCTACCAGCGACTTCACAGCAAGATTCCAGTGCACCTCGCCCTTTTGCGGCAGAAACCCGATGCGGCGTGCTCGCTCCTGCGCGCTGAGGGTGCCAAGCGGTGCGCCCCCTAGCAGGACCGTGCCGGAGCGTGGCTGTTCCACCCCGGCTAGGATATGCAGTAGGCTGCTCTTGCCAGCACCATTGGGGCCGAGAATCGCCGTGACCGCCCCGCGCTTCAGATGTCCGCTGATACCGCACACTATTGCGCGCCCGCCTTTGCGGACGGTCAGGTCTGAAAAGGCAAGCGCGGCCGCCATCATGCTATCTCCCGCCGCATCTTGAGCAGCAGCATCAGGAAAAATGGCGCGCCAAGCACCGACATCATGACACCGAGGCGAATTTCGCTCACCACCGGCGCTACTCGCACCAGCATATCCGCCACCACCACCAACAGCGCCCCCGCCAGCGCGGAAGGGATCATCAGCGCCGAAGGGCGATGCCCCACTAGCGGCCGCACCAGATGCGGCACCATCAAGCCGACGAAGCCGATCACCCCTGCCACCGCCACCGATCCGCCAACGCACAGCGCCAGCCCCAGCACCAGCAGCCGCTGCAAGCCCGCCATGTCCACGCCCATGGAGCGCGCGGCGAGATCACCAAGGCTGAGCGCATCAAGCTGACTTGCCGTCAGCATCAACAAACCCATGCCCGCCACTGTCAGCGGAAGCGCGAGCAGCACATCGTTCCAGCTCCGGTCCGTTAGCGCACCCATCAGCCAGGTTATGATCTCAGCACTGGCAAACGGCGTGGGCGCGAGGTTGATGACCAGCGCCGTCAACGCGGCCGCAAGGCTGGAGAGCATCACCCCCGCCAGCGTAAAGAGAATGAGGCTGCCCGATCGACCCGCGAGCAGCACCAGCAACATGACGCCCGCCCCTGCCCCGGCCAGCGCGCATACAGGCAACGCCATCGGCACGCCTGACACCCCGAAGAAGATACTCGTCACTGCGCCCAGAGCCGCGCAGGCCGATATGCCGAACAGGCCGGGGTCCGCGAGCGGGTTACGCAAATAGCCCTGCATCGCGGCACCGGACATGCCCAAACCCGCCCCCACCAGCGCGCCAAGACAGATGCGTGGCAGCCGCAGTTGCGTGATAATCAGCGAGGGCAGATCACCCGCCAGCCACTCGCCGGGCGCGATCCAGTGCCGCCCGGCAAGCAACGAAAGCAGTATTGCCAGAACAAGCGCACCCAATAGCGAGAGGTTCAGCCTCATGCCTCGCGCTTTCGTCGCCAATGCGCGCGCACAGCGGAAAGATGCGCAACTGTCTCGATGATTGTCGGCCCGGCGCAGTGCAACAGGCGCGAGGGAAACGGCGCGATCAGGATATGCCCACGCGCCTTCGCCAGCGCCGGATGCCGCGCCATGCCGCGGCTGCTGGCGCCGTCAGACTCCATGCCTGCCGCGCCGGTCATCACCACATCGGGCGGGCTGAGCAATATCTGCTCGACCGAAACCATATCCCACTGCGCCAACCCCATCTGCCCTGCTACGCTGCGAAAGCCGGTATCCCTTAGCAACGTATCCGCCAGAGTGCCGGGGCCGGGAACAAGGCCGCCATCCTGCCAGATCAGCGCGCGTGGGCCACCGCCGATGACCGCCTCTGCTTTCGCCTGCGCCACGGCATGGCTGATACGATCATTGAGCACCCTGCCCTTTTCGCTTTGCCCGATACGTGCGGCGATGGCGGCTATCTGCACTTGGCTCTCCGCCACGGTGGCAGGAACGGTCGTGCTGAGCAGGGGAATGTCCATGCGTTTGAGCGCATCGAGCGTTTCCGGCGCGATATGCGGCCCGGCGATCACCAGATCTGGACGGGCAGAGAGCACATCCTCCGCACTATTCCCAACAACAGGAAAGCGTTGCGCCCATTCAGCTGGTACAGACGCCGCGCGCGGATCATGCGAATAATGGCTGATCGCGGCGATCTGTGCCGGGTCCGCTACCTCGCGCAGGATGGCGTCAACGCACGGGTTCATTGAGACAATACGGACAGGACGGCCCTGTCGCTCGTTTTCTACTCGCGCAGGCACAGAACAGCCGGGCAGCAGCGCGAACGCAAGCAGCGCGGCCAAGCCCGCCGCTCGCGCCCGTATCGCTGCCGCCCGCGCCGTCATCAGAGCTTCAGCCTGATGCCCGCAGTAGCCGCGCGGCCTGGCTGACCATAATTGAACACCGTCTCATAGCGCGTATCGAACAGGTTTTCGATCCGGGCATAGAGTTCCGCGTGATGGCCAATGGGATAGCTGGCGCGAATATCGACCGTGGCGTGGCCGTCATTCTGCACCCGCTTTCCATTGTCATCAATATCTGCACTATCGCCGACAAGGCTGATGCTCGCGCCGGTGCTCATCCCGAACGACCAGTTGTAATCGAGGCTGGCATAGGCCTTGTCACGCGGACGACGCAGCAGATCAAGCCCAGTGGCCTTATCCTGCGGCTTCACATGAGAATAATTCATGGCGAGTGCCAGCCCATCTACGGGCCGCAGCTTAAGCTCCGCTTCAATGCCCTCCGATACGGTTTTGCCGATATTCTCATAATATCCGTCAAAGCTGAACGCGCTGAAACCGCCGGGATAATCGCACAAAGCCGATGGATTATTCGGCGCTATGCAGTTCACGAAATTGATGAGGTTATGCGTCTTGCGCCGAAACCATGTGATGCCGATATGCGCGCGACCATCCAGCCCCTTCTGCACCACAGCAACATCCCAGCTCTTCGCGCTTTCCGGTTGCAGGGCCAGATTCCCATATTGGCTACGAAGCTGATAGAGCGAGGGCACCTTGAACCCTTCGCCATAGCTGGCGCGGATCACTGTGTCGCCTGCATTGGGCGTATAGGCGGCATTGGCGGCGAAGGTCGTATGCCCGCCAAAATTGTTATGATCGTCATGCCGCGCACCCGCGTTCACCGTCAGGCCCGCTAAAGGCGTGGCGGTTAATTGGCCGTAAAAGCTGGTGAGCGTGGCGCGGCCCTTGTTCGTGCTCGCGCCAAAGCCAAAGTCATTGGACTGAGTGAAGCGCGACCATTCCCGCTCTGCCCCGGCAATAATGCTCCAGCCTCGCGCAATGTCAAAGCCTGATTGCGCCTCAATCCGCTCGTTTCGGCCCATCGAATCGCCCTGGCGCACAGGGGTCGCGGTGGGGTCATAATCATCGCGCAATACCTTCGTTACCGCATAACCGATACGGTTGCGCCAGCGCCCATCAAGGCCGTTCCAGTTCAACCCCGCATAACCGATGGCCTCGCGTGTGCGGTTATAATTAGGCGCGTCGGTAAAGCCGTAGGGAAAAGTAGACGCATAGCCATCAAGCTCTGTCCTGCTATGCGAAAGCCAGCCGCGCAGATCCAGCTCAAGCGCATCCGTGAAAGCAACGCCCAGATTGAGGTTGGCACCATATTCCTTTGTGCCATCCTTTTCCTTGCCGCCACGCGCCTCGCTGAACGCCGATATGCCATCTGACCGCAGCCACGATGCACCACCGCTGATCGAGAGCGGCCCGGTTTGCAGTGCCGCGTTCGCGATCAGGTTCACTGTATCGCGCGCACCAACTTCGCCCTGTAGTGCAGCGGAGGGTTTGCCACCTTTAGCCTGACGCGTGATGATGTTGACGACGCCGCCGATCGCCTGACTGCCCCAGAGAACCGACTGCGGCCCGCGCACCACTTCGACACGCTCGATATTGCCGGTCATCAGTCTCCCGAAATCAAACCCGCCCGCTGTGGAGGACGGATCGTTGATCTTCACACCGTCGATCAGCGCGACGGTATGATCCGACGATGCCCCGCGCACGAACACGCTTGAAAGCGTGCCAAGGCCACCACTGCGGGTTGCCGTGAGGCCAGGAACGGAGCGCAGCAGCTCAGTGATGCCGGGAGTCTGGAACCGGGCAATGTCGTCCGCCGTAATGATGCTGACTGAGAGGCCCACCTTGCTAACCGGGGTTTCCACACGATTGGCCGTCACCACAATCTGCTCGCCCCCTTCTTCAGCGAGAGCGGAAAAAGTAGGAGCGAGAGCAATGAAAAGGCTTGCATATTTTAATTTTGTCACGGGAATCTCCTTTTACGTGACGGTTGACACACACGCCGTCACGCGAGGAAAATCCCCCGTTCATCCGATACACCCCGCCCGGCTGAAGAACGACCGCGTCAGGCAGGTCTCCTGGCTTCCGGGTCAGCGCCATCCTCCCCGTCTTCCCAGGCCTGAAGGCCCAGTGACATATGGGGCGGCGGCTCGCCGGTCACAGTTGCGGGGGCAGCGCCGGATTATGGGTTTCCCCACTCCCGGCTTCCCTTTTCATCCCGTTTCCGGGAACCTGTCGCAAGGCGGGTTAATAGCCAGCTCTGCGCCAAAGGCAAGGCCCGATGGAGGAGGCCCTAAATCAGCTCTCGCGCCTCAGCGATGGCGGCGATGCCGCGCTGACCGCCCGTCCGCTCCAGCTGGACGACAACGTCGATCACCGACGCGGCATAGGCGATCGTTTCTGAGCGGGTCAGGCCGATATTGGCTTGCATCGTCATCAGCGCGATCTGCTCCAGCGCACCGCGCGGGCTGTTGGCGTGAACGGTGGAAAAGGAACCCGGATGCCCCGTGTTGATTGCCCGCAGGAAGCTGATCGTCTCGCGCCCGCGCAGCTCGCCGAGCACAATGCGGTCCGGCCGGAGGCGCAGTGCCGCCTGCAACAGATCATCCGCGGAGACCCGCGCCTCGCCCAGCTCTCCCTTGACCGCGATCAGACCGACGCCGTTTCGGCCCGGCAGCCTCAGTTCCGCAGTATCCTCAACCAGAACAACGCGGTCTACCTCCGGTATCTCTCGCAGCATGGCATTGAGAAATGTCGTCTTGCCGGTCGACGTACCGCCAGCAATGAGGATGGTGCGTCGCCGGCGGATCGCCTCGCGCAGATAGGCGATCGGCTCCGCCACGGGATCGGGCATCGGCGCGACCGGCGCCGGGGTGATCGGCCCTCGATCCCACGCGCCAAGCGGCAGATCGACCAGGCGGTGCCGCCGGATTGCGAGCGCCCAATTACCGCGCGTCGCCGGCGGCCCGGCGAGCTGGATCCGCGCGCCATCGGGTAGCGTCGCCGCCAACAACGGATGCTCTCGATTGACGCCCTGATGGCTGATCCGCGCCACCTGCTCCGCCAGCCGCAGCAGCAGCATGTCGTCCACAGCAGGCAGGCTCACACACTGCATACCCGGCACGGCGGCATCCTCTATCCACAGCTCTCCGGGCCGGTTGACCAGAATCTCCGTTACGCTCTCACGCGCCAGATAGGGCTGGAATGGCGCGAGATAGGCATCAAGATAGACGCTGCCGCTCACACCCGGAGCGGGCATGGGCAGCACCTCGGCGCTCACTGGGTAGAGACCTTCGAAAAATCGAGGTCTCGCGCGGTGAAGACGCGTACAGGCTCGCCCGGCCGCACCCGCACAGTGGGACTGATCTGGCCAGACTGGCCCACCGCAGCCGCAGCCGCAGACTGGCCGCCGCCGGCAATGATGACATTGGTGCCAGCGCTCGCCAGCGTCGTCAGCCCGCTGATGACCGAAAGCAGCATGGCCGAGCCAAAGCGATCGAAAAAGTGATTGTTGACTTTGCCCGCAAGCCCCGTCTCGCCGCCAAAGCCGATGGCGGGAGACGCAATGTTGACCGATACGCCGTCGGGCCGGATCAGCCGAGTCCAGATCACATAGGCGCGCTTCTGGCCCGCCTGCATCCCGCTCTTGTACTGGCCAATGAGGCGTGACGAACGCGGCACCAGCACACGGCTGCCATCAAACGAGCGGACATCGGCGGATACGATCGCACGCACATAGCCCGGTACATCGGTGTCGATAGCGGTTTCAAGGACCGCCGGGATAAGCGTGCCCTGCGTCACCGTGGTCTGTGGATTGATCCCCGTCGTCGCGACCGCGGTGGAGCCGCCCACCCCGCCCAGGCGGCTGGCGAAATCATCATTGCTGTTGCCCGATGCACCCGGCGCGGCGGCGGCTCCAGCCGGGGCAGGCAGAGGCAGAGCGCTCGCATCGAACACGATAGTCGGGCTGGAGTGTGGATTGGTGGCCGGCGCAGCAGCGGTCTGCGGCGGCGCGGCGAGCACTGGTTGGGGCGCGGGCGCAGCGACGGGTGCGGGCGTGATCGCCTGCGGTGGCACGGCGGGCGCCTGTTCCACGGTCTGACCGGGAGCGGCCTGCGCATTTTGCCCCACGGGCGCCTGCTTTAGTGCCTGCTGCTCCTCGCGCGAGGCATTAAGGCTCCAGAGCGTGATCGCTCCGAGCGCCGCGACCATCGCGATGCCTCCGGCAAGGCCGAGGCTGTCCGAGCGGCTGCGCTTAGCCACAGAAGGCAGCACGTTGCGGGTGGCAAGGTCGATTATCTGCGCACCCTGATGCTCGCGCGGATCGATCTCGTCTGCAGGCTTGGCGGCAAGCCGCAAATTGCTGTTACGCATGCTCATTCCTTCGGCTCAGTGCGGACGGTGGCGGGCTGGTGGGCGGCTATCATGGAGGTCTTCGGTTCCCTGCCCTTGTTTTCCAGCGTGGCGCTGCTGCGGCCAAGGCGCAGGATCAAAATTCCCGGCACGCCATCGACCACCAGCGTATCGTCGCGCACGGCATAGTTGACAGGGCCTTCTGCGCCGGTGCGATCACGCATCATGATGCTTGGCAGAGGTGCGCCTGGCGCCCAGGCGAGATAGACCGCCGCGCCATCATCATACACCCGCGCGGGCATTATCTTGGCGTCGCCCTTACGCACCCAGTTGAAGTTGAGGCTGGCAGGATCGGCAGGAAGCTCGCCGCCTGCCACCCGCGATTCCTCAGTGGTGAGCGCAGGCACAGCGGGCGGCGCATCGGCTTTCTTGCCCGGCTCTTCAGGATAGGTGAAGCGCAGGACATAGAGCGGATTGGCCGCTGGCCCCGCCACAAGATCGAAGAAATAGGTGCGCTTGTCAGTCACCACGGTCATGTTCGTGCGGGCGCGGGCTGCGAGTGGCTTAACGAACAGCAGGTTGGCGCGCTTGTTGGGCGTGACCTGCCAGGCGTTCGAATCGCCGATGGCGACGTTTTCGATCTGCTCCTGCTCGGCAAAGGCAATAGACGCCTGGACACCCGCCTTGCTCTCGATGCGCACCACCTCATCGCTGTTGTAAACGCGGGACACCAGCCTCGCGTCCTTGGCGAGAGCGGGGGTGGCGGCAAGGGCGAGCGCGCAGGCGCTCATCACTATGCGGATCATCGGAACATCTCTTTTCGGCGGGGTTGGTGGGCGCGGAAGCGGCTGCCGACGCCATGCGCCCGGCTGATGCCACGTGGGGCTGTGCGGGGGGCAGGTTGATCGATCGGGCTGATAGTCTGCCTGTGATGAGTTGCAGCCGCGCTCTCGCGCGCGGCCGATCCATCTGCGGATACGGGCATCATCGCCGCCGTCACCAGCGCGGCGCGGCGCATCGGCTGGGATTGCGCGGCGTCAGACAAAGGCGTGGCGACCGGTGAAGAGGCCTGTGCGCCTGCCGTCTGAACAGAGGGGGCACCAGCCGGTTGCTCAGTGGGAGCAAGACCGAATACCTGCCAGCCGGAAACCATCGTTCCCGCAACCTTGAGGACCATCGCCATCAGTGCCACATGCACGGCGCTTACGACGAACAGCGCCATCGCGCCGCGCGCGTCGATCCCCTGCTCCACCGCCATGCCGCCGATGATCGGCACCAGCAGCTCCATTATCAACGATCCGCCTGCCACAACGAACAGCGGTGTAAGCGCCGTCAGCACCAGCCCGCGCAGCCAGCCCGCAGTCAGCCCACGGGTGGCGCCGAACAGACCAAGCACCACGAAAATCGGGCCGAGTGCCAGCAGCACAGCCAGCGCGATCCGCGCCGTCAGCAACACCCCCACTGTGCCAAGCAGCAACAGGATCGCGGCCAGCCACATCATCCCGCTGGGCGAAAAAGCGCCGCCATCAGCAGCGCTTTTAACGGCGGCCTCTGCATCAGGCGTGCTCTGGGTGCCGATATCGGCAATGGCGGCGAAGATTGCATCCAGCCTGTTGGAAAAGATCATGGTGGCGGACTCTTTCGAGCCAAGCAATATGCCGGCCAGCTGATCGGGCGCGCCGATCGCGAGGTTCCACACCACGCCCTGCCACGCCAGCCAACTCGTCGCAAAGGTCAGCACCAGTCCCAATGTCATCATACGCGGGGTCAGCGCCGAAACGCCGAGCCTGCTCCGCCCGGTGATCAGCGCAAACGCGAACAGCGCGATATAGAGCGTCAGCAATATGGTGAGCGCAGGCAGCAGCGCGCCCTGCGCGCCGAAAAGGCGGCCAAAGGCGGAGGCCGCCATCTCGTTCGACAGGCAGTCGACCGCGCGTAGCGCAGCCGCCACGCCACCCGATGCCTCGGCCGCCAATGCCTCGCAGCGGCTCATTCGGCAGCCGCCACGTCGTATTGTTCGGGCAGATCACCCGGCCATGGCGCGCCCGTGAGCGCGGGATACCAGGCGGCTGGCGTGTCGCCATGCTGGGCGCGCAACAGATCGAGCCTGCGGACCACGCTCTCCCGGCCCGAAAGCACGGCCAGCACCTCTGGCATACCAGACAGATCGAGCCGCACGACGACCGAGGCATCGGGTTGCCGCACGAGGAAACAGCGCGAATGGGCAGGCAGTGTGCGGATGAGATCCAGCTCATGCTCGGTGAGGCCGAAACCCTCGCAATAATCCTCAGCGCGCGCACGGGCGTTGGGCATGAAGACCATCGTCGCGGTCTGTTCGACCAGCGCGGTCGATATGCGGCTGTCCAGCGCATCGCGCGCGGACTGGGTGGCAAAGCCGACAAGCGCATTGCGCTTCCTCAGCGTCTTGAGCCAGTCGCGGATGCGCGCTGCGAAGACCTCATCGTCCAGCGCCTTCCAGCCCTCGTCGATCAGGATCATCGCGGGCGTGCCGTCCAGCCGCTCTTCGATGCGATGAAACAGGTACATCATCGTCGGTGTACGCAGGCGCGGGCTCTCCAGCAGCGCCGTCATGTCAAAACCGATCACCCGTTCAGACAGATCAAGCCGGTCATGCGCGTTGTCGAACAGCCAGGCATGCTCACCCTCGTTGATCCATGGGTCGAGCCTGCTGGCGAGATCTCCCGGCTGGGGGCGGCGCGAGCCTGCAAGCAGCTCGCGGAAGTGGCCGAGCCTGCGCAGCCGCGCATCATTGGCATAGGCGGCGTCGACAGCGGCGGCGATGAGCATGTGCTCCTCCGCGCCCGACGCACCCAGCAGCACGGCAAACCAGTCCCTCAGGAAGGCGCGGTTCTCAGACGTGTCGGGCAGGGCCAGCGGGTTGAATCCCGTCGGCTGCCCTGCCGAAATGCGGGCATAGCGGCCACCAATGCCACGCACGAACACCTCTGCGCCGCGATCCTTGTCAAACAGGATGGTGCGCGGGCTGAACTTCTGCGCCTGCGCGGCAAGAAAGTTCATCACCACTGTCTTGCCGGAACCGGACGGCCCGATCACAGAGAAATTGCCAAGATCGCCATTATGAAAATTGAAGAAGAACGGTGTGGAGCTGGTCGTCTGCAGCAGCGTCACCGCGTCGCCCCAGTGGTTGTTGTGCGCCTGTCCCAGCGCAAAGCCGTGCAGGCTGGCAAAACACGCCATATTGGCGCTGGACAGCATCGCACGGCGAACGAGATAGGCCTCGTTGCCCGGAAACTGCCCCCAGAAGGACGGCTCCAGATTAACATCCTCGCGCACCGCGATCGCGCCTCCATCAGCCAGCGCCGCCGCAACATTGGCGCAGGCATCGTCGAGCGCTTCAAGCCGATCCGTGCAGACCAGTACCGACAGATGATGATCGCCGAAGCCAACGCTGCCGGTGCCCAGCGCATCGCGCGCGGCCATCATCTCGCGCCGCTCCGCCATCGCCTCTTCATCGGCGCTTTTCAGGCGGCGCAGCGAGAGGTCGATCCGCTCCCGCGCGAGTTGTCGGTCGGCAGGTGCCCAGCTTTCGGAGAGCACCATTTCCTGCGGCTGGCGCAACAGGGCGTCCACCAGGCCTGGGGAGGTGCTGTCGGGATACTCTTTGAGGCTCACCATCGCGGCAAAGCTGCTCGCGCCTGCGCCCCGGCTCTCCATCGCGTCCAGCCCGAAGCTCAGCCGCCGGTAGGGCAGCATCTTGCCGATATCGGTGCCCGGCGCGGGCTTGCGCACCGGCCGCGTCTCTCCGTTATAGAGGGCGGAGAGCAGCTCCAGCACTTCGGAGCAGGTTCCGTTCGCGCCCTCATACTCTCCCAACAGCCGCGCACTATAGCCCGCCAGCGCCGCCACGATCCCCTGCCCCGCCGCGCGCAACGCCCGCAGATCGGAAGGATCCGCTTCGAGTTCCGGGCCGCGTTGGCGCTTCAAAAGCTTGGACACCCGCTCCGGCCAGCCCGCCTTGCCGCGCGCGGGCCTGCGCACCAGCGTGATATACTGATCGTTGACGAACAGAGCGCCAGTGGCAAGCTGATCGCGCCACAGGGCGTCGATATGCCCGGCCAGCGGGTCTTCAAAGCTGCTTTCCAGCTCCACCTGCACCCGGCGGCGGATAACATGATGATAGAGCGCGAAACGCGAATCGAGGCTTGAGCGGAACAGCAGTTCGCGCAGTGCCGTATGGGCGTTCAGCTCCACCGTGTCCGCTGTCTCGAAAGCGAGGCCGGGAACCAGCAGCGCCAGCATCACCGAGCCATCGCGCATCAGCACGACATTCTCGTCGACCAACGACCGATAGGGCAGCCGCTCTCCGCCATGCGCTTCCTTGCGCGCCCAGAGCGCCGCGCCTGAAAATCTCTTCATATCGCGTGCTTCTTCATGCCGAATAGCTGTTACAGCCCCAGCGCGACCAGTTCGGCACGCGGGGGCAGCGGGAAACCTTGGTGATCCACAGGTCGAATACGCGTGGCTCCCTCAGGCAGGCCATATAGCCGATGCCATGTACCACCAGCGCAACCGGCAACGCCCAGAAGCTCTTGGTGATCAGAAACGCCTCCGTCGTCACCGCTGCGTTAATGACGAAGAAATTGAACGTCACCCCGCCGAACATCTGCGGCCGGGTTAGCGCACGGTGAACGGGGAAGCGCGAGAGGTTCATCGTCAATCAGCCCGCCGCCGCGGCGGATTGAATACCAGAGACGATCGCGCTCGCGCCGAAGAGGATGAAGCAGCCGATGATAACCGTAGCGCCGAAGCGCCAGTTCATCCTGCCGCTGAGCATCATGAAGCCCACGGCCGCAACCGCCATCACGGCGACGGCGGTCGCCACATTGCCTAGCAATGTGCCCTGCATCCACCCCAAAGCCGCAACAATCGGTCCAGAGCCAGCGGGGTCGGCAGACTGGGCAAACGCCGCCTGCGGAGTCAGCATGGCAAGCAGGGCAAGAACGAACTGGCGCGAGGAACGCAACATCATCTATCTCCGAACAGGGGCTGAAAGCCGGGCAAGAATGGCCGCGACATAATTCTGTGTTTCCCGGATGGCGGGAACGCCGTTTGCGCGCCGCACGCGGTGCGGCCCGGCATTATAGGCGGCGAGCGCCTTTTCAATATCTCCGCCAAAGGCATCGAGCTGCTGGCGCAGATAGCGCGCACCGCCCTCAAGATTGGCGCTGGGATCATCGGGGTTGACGCCAAGCTCCCGCGCGGTGCCGGGCATCAGTTGTGCCAGGCCGCGCGCGCTGGCAGGCGAAACGGCCCTTTCGTTCCAGCGGCTCTCCTGCCACACTACCGCCTCCAGCAGGCTGGGGCTTATATCATAACGCGCGGCAAGTTCCGCCACCCGCTGCTGCCAACGTGCCGGAGCGACGGCGCCGGGCAATAAAGTCTCTGGCGCGCCAAGTCCGCTGCCATCAAGGTTATGGACACTGCCTGCCGAGCGGTCGTCGGAGGCCGCTGACGATTGCGGGCCGCCCGCCACCCATTTCGCGCCGCCATAGCCGACTTCGAGTACGTCCGCATCGGCACGCGACGCAGGGCTCGCCGCCAACAGGGCGCACACCGACAGCATTGATCGACAGGCGCTGGCGCGACTCATCACATTCACCTCGCCGCCCTGATGGGGCAGTTCGATGACATCTTTGTTACAAATAGACGTCAATTGGCACTACACCCCATCACCTGCAGCACTGCAGCAGGGGTGTGCAAACCGTTTTGACGCACTTTGACGATCAGGCTTTCGGCAACAGCCATGCGACAGCGGCCACTCTCGCTCGGCCGCTCAAAACAGCCACAATCGATGCTCGTGAATATGTCACTTATGTTTCCGTGGGGCGGCGCATATGCGTCAATATGGCATTCGCATACCCGATCGCGACGAGGCGAACGCTCCTTAAAGCCGTGTCACATATTAGTCATATATTTGAAAGCCACCTGTCACACAAAGCCCCTAGACCCCCGACTCGCGACGGCGCCGATGCCAGAGTCGCGTGACGATCAAGGGGAATTCATCGTGAAGAACAACTTCAGCCTGTTCCTCGCTGGCTGCAGCATGCTGGTGCTTTCCGGGTGCGGAGCGAGCGATATCGCGTCCACTGGAAGCGGGAATGTGACCATCAACAACGGCAGCGGCGGAAGCAGCGGCGGCGGAAGCAGCGGCGGCAGCGGTGGTGGCACAGTAACAGCAGCAGCAGGCTGCCCGACCATATCCGACCCGCAAGGGCTGAGCGATCAGGGCACGATTACCGGACCGACCGGCACATGGCGCGTGTGCCGTCTGCCGGCTACCATCCGCACGTCCACTACGCTCCCTAAGGTCGCCGGCCTGCTCTATGAAATCAGCGACCGCGTCAACGTGGGTTGTGACGGCGGCTTTACCGCGCCGACCGTCGGCGCACCATACACTTCGACCACAGCGGGATGCACGACCCCGCTCACCGCGGACACTAACGTGACGCTGACGATCCAGCCCGGCGTGATCCTGTTCGGTGGCACTGGTCAGTCATGGCTGATGGTAAATCGCGGCAACCGCATCAACGCTGTCGGCAACCAGACCCAGCCGATCATCTTCACCAGCCGCGACAATATCCTTGGCCTCAGCGATGATACCTCGCAAGGCCAGTGGGGCGGCGTGGTTCTCGCCGGTCGCGGCCGCATCACAGACTGCCGCTTTGGTTCTGTCGTCAGCAACACCTGTGAGCGCGATACCGAAGGCGCCGCCAACCCCGGCATCTATGGCGGAACCGACGACACCTATAATGCTGGCACGATGCGCTATATCCAGATCCGCTATTCTGGCTTCAACCTGTCGCCAAACGCAGAGCTTCAGGGCCTGACCACCGAAGGCATCGGCTCCGGCACCACGCTCGAATATATCCAGTCGCACAACAGCTCTGACGATGGCGCAGAATTCTTCGGCGGCGTGGTGAACATGAAATATTATGTTGCCACCGGCGCGGACGACGACAGCCTCGACGTCGACGTTGGCGCACGCATGGACCTCCAATATGCGCTGCTGGTCCAGCGTCCGGGCCTGGGTGACGGCCTGTGGGAAATCGACAGCAACGGCAACGAGGGCGACACCCCCCGTACCCAGCTGCGGGTTGCCAACATGGTGGCGATCCAGCCGCAGACGAGCTCCAACAACGAGGCGAGCGCACGCGCATCCATCTTCACGCGCGGCAACTCGGACTCCACGTTGCTCAACTCGATCATCATCTCGCCCAACAACGAGTGCCTCAGGGTGAACGGATCGGGCACAGCGCCCGCCACCTTCACCGCGCGGTCCGTGGTCATGCAGTGCAACGCGACCAAGTATCTTGGCACCGGCACCTATACCGCAGCACAGGTTCAGGCCTTCTTCGGTTCAGGCGCGAACAACAATAACGACGCCTTCACGCCGACCCTCACGAGCCTGTTCATAAACGGCGCGAACGAGGACGGCGTTGCCGCGTTTGACCTCACGACTGTGTCACCCGCTTCGACGCTGCTCACCAATCCCAGCCCGAACCGGATTGGCGCTGCGTGGTCCGGCAATACCAACTGGTACACCGGCTGGACCTGCAACAGCACGACGGCGAACTTCGGCTCGGCTTCGACGGCCTGCAACTCGCTGCCGACGAGCTAAGCCACCATCCGCGATTGATGGTCTCGGAGGGCGGCCGCCACAGGCTGCCCTCCCATTTTCTGAATATAGCACCTGAGGAAATTCGATGTACATGACCTCGCGACTGGCCGTCGCCTTGCTGGCAACCACGGCGCTTAACGCCCCCGGTCTGGCCCTCGCCCAGGAAGGCGCGCCAGCCGCGCCCGCCGATGAAACGGCGGCTCCCGCTGCCAGTGACCCAACGTCCGTTGAGCCTCAGGAAGAGCAGGAAGCACCGGAAGTGTCCATCCCCGGCGCGGATATCGTCGTTACCGGCCGCCGTGATGCCAATATCTCTAAAAGTTCCAATCAGGTTGTCTCGGTCCTCACCACCGCAGAAATCGCGCGGACCGGCGAAGGCAATATCGCGGGCGCGCTGGGCCGCGTCACCGGCCTGTCCGTGGTGGGATCGGGCTATGTCTACGTGCGCGGCCTGGGAGACCGCTATTCGCTTGCCCTGCTCAACGGCTCTCCCCTGCCCAGCCCCGAACCACTGAAGCGCGTCGTCCCGCTCGATATTTTCCCCAGCAACGTCATTGCCTCGTCGCTGGTCCAGAAGAGCTATTCGGTGAACTATCCCGGCGAGTTTGGCGGCGGCGTGATCAACCTGACGACCCGCGCCGTGCCGCGCGAACGCTTCCTCACCATTGGCGCGGGCATTTCCGGCGACAGCGAAACCACGGGCCAGCTCGGCTATACCTATTATGGCAGCAAGAGCGACTGGACCGGCTTTGACAACGGATCGCGCGATGTTCCCCCTGCCCTCAAGTCCTTCTTCGCCAGCGGTGATCGGATAAGTTCCGGCACTGTCAACACACGGGCCATCGCTTCTGAGTTCTTCAACCGGCACAACAGCGTCGTTCAGCGCGTGCCGAAAATGTATCCCAACAGTTCTGTGAATCTCTCCGCCGGAGACTCGTTCATGGTCGGTGATGTGAATGTCGGCCTGATCGCTGCAGCTGGCTATAGCAACCGCTGGAATACCCGCGAGGCAACGCAGCAGAATTCATTCTCCTCCGATCTGTCTACCCTCGAAACCGACTTCCGGCGCGTATCGACCCAGAACCGCATCGTCGTGAACGGCCTGTTCGGACTGGGCCTCGAATTCGGCAAGAACCGGGTGAGCTGGACCAGCCTCTATATCCGCGACACCGTGAAGCAGGCGCGGCTCGGCATCGGCCGCCGTCAGGGCGGCACCGCGGACTTCCTGCAACAGGACACCCGCTGGTTCGAGCGCCAGCTGATCGATACACAGATCGTCGGCGAGGTTGAGCTGATGGACGGGCTGGAGCTAGACGTGCGCGGCACCTATGCCAATTCGCAACGCGAAGCCCCATTTGAGACGTTCTTCGAATATGTGCGCACCAACGCGGCGGCTGATCCTTTCGGCGCTGTCTTTGTCAACCGCCTGCGCGGCGGCAACAGCGGCAACGCGACGATCAGCTTTTCGGACCTCAACGAGGATCTGTGGGCGGGCAGCGCGGACCTGAGCTGGAAGGCCTCTTCCGGCCTCGGCCTGAGCATTGGCGGTGCCTGGTCCGATACGCGGCGCTACAACTCTCGCCGCGATTTTCTGGTGCGAGCAAACAGCCTCCCGTCCGGCGTAGAGGTTTTGCGCCCCGACGTACTGCTCTCTCCCGCCGTCATCAATGCCTTCAATATCGGCCTGATCGAGGGCAATGAAGGCAACCCGGTGTTCGATGCCACGCTGCGTAACTGGGCGGGCTATGCCAAGGTGAACTGGCAGGCGACCGATATTCTGAGCATCGACGTCGGTGTGCGCTATGAAAAAGCAAAGCAGGTAGTAAAACCTGTCGAGGTCTTCAGAGTGCCCGGCGCATCTACCGCCAGCACATCGCTCGACAATGGCTATTGGCTCCCCGCCGCCACCCTCACCTGGCAGATGGACACCAACAAGCAGTTCCGCGTGAGCGCTTCCAAGACGCTGGCCCGCCCGCAGTTCCGCGAGCTGATCTTCCAGTCGTACTACGACCCGGAGAGCAACCGCCAGTATCAGGGCAATCCGCTTCTCGTCGACAGCCAGCTGTATAACGGCGAGGCGCGCTTCGAATGGTATTTCGCGCCGGAGCAGAGGTTCTCTATCGCGGGTTTCTATAAGCTGATCGACAAGCCGATCGAATCCTACATCGCAGCGAGCGTGGGCGACCCGACGACATCCTTCGCCAATGCTCCGGAAGCCGAGCTGTGGGGTGGAGAAATCGAGCTGGTGAAATATTTCGACCTTTTCGGGCTGGGCGGAGAGAAAAGCTTCTTTGCCACGCGCCGTGCGGTCCTGGTGAGTAACTACACTTTCACCAAGTCCAGCCTGAAGGTTGGTCGTGGCGACAAGACCGCTGTCTTCGGTGCGGCATCCAGCATCGCGTCAGACTATTTCCGGAACGGAACACCCCTCACGGGCCAGTCTGACCATATCGTCAACCTGCAGCTAGGCATTGAAAGCACGGAACGACTCTCGCAGCTGACGTTATTGATGACCTATGCGAGCGAACGGGTGATCAGCCGCGGCCTCAATGGTTCCCCCCCCCAGCCCGATGTGATCGAAAAGCCGGGCCTGCGCTTTGATATCGTCGCGCGCGAGGGCATCAAGATTGCGGGTCAGGAGCTGGAGCTGAAGGCCGAGGCACGCAACATCACCGGGCGCAGCCATATCGAATATCAGCAGTCCAACGGCAACCGCATCGATACCAACAGCTATAAGGAAGGCCGCTCCTTTTCGCTTTCGGCGTCGCTGAAGTTCTGATCATTCGGGCACGGGCTAGGGCAGTTTTCGATCTGATCGAACCGGAGGGGGTGGATGGCTTCTGTTGCCCGGTGCCATCCAAACCGCTGGAATCCATTCTGTTGCCCGGCTGGCCCAGCCGCGTTCTGTTAGGGTAATGTCAGGCCGTGAGGCCCTCAATTACGCTGCAAGAGCAAGTGCTTCGTTATCGTTGGCACTTATCGGTTTTGAGCCTTGAACAGGTTACTCAGCCTGAGCGAAAACACCGTCTTTGAATACACGTCGATCCTGGTTCGGCCCCGTCAGATGCCCTGAGCGATCAGGGAATATGGTGGAGCCGCCGGGTACTGCCCCCGGGTCCGCTGCATCTATTACACGGCACAATTTATCGCCATAGCCGGTCGAAGCCGGCACACCCTATATAGGCGCCACAGGGCGATATGAAAAGGGCATGGATCGCGAAATCCATGCCCTTCATACAGCATAAGCCTTATCTGGAGATTATTTGCCTTCCAGCTTTTCCTTCGCGGCCTCACCAGCCTCGCGAACATCCTCGGCCTTTTCCTTGAGCGCATCGACCTGATTATCGACTGCGGTCCCGACATTATCGGCGCTTTGTTCGAGCTTATCAGCCATGTCGTCGATCTTTTCGGCTTGGTTTTCTGCTGTGTTTTCCACAGCGTCCTGCTGCCTGGAATCACATGCGGACAGACCAGCAACAGTGGCGAGGGCGAGAAGGGCGACGAATGGCTTCATAAATCTATCTCCTGTTTGCATGCACAGATGGCGCACACACGCGATGGCGCGATGCGGTGCAAACCATCTATGCCGCAACAGGTTCCCGCCTTTGCGACGAACCGCGTCGCTATTTCTTCAGAGAATCGCGGATTTCACGCAGCAGCAGCGCTTCTTCGCTCGGCCCGGCGGGCGCAGCCTCTACCTTGGGCGCCATCATGCGGTTCACCGCGCGAATCATCAGGAAGATGATAAAAGCGAGGATGATGAAATTGATGATGACGGTGAGGAATTGCCCCCAGCCCAGCATCGCCACTCCGGCAGCCTTCAGATCGGCATAGTTTTCCGGGTTGCCCTTGAAGTCTGCCGGCAGCGTACCCAACCGTATGAAATGCTGTGAAAAATCGAACCCGCCAAACAACCAGCCCAGAACCGGCATGATGACATCTTCGGTAAGCGACGTTGTGATCTTGCCGAATGCGCCACCTATGATGACACCTACTGCCAGATCCATCACATTGCCACGCGCAATAAACTCCTTGAATTCCGAACCTATCGACATCTCGCTATCTCCCCACTTTAAGAATAAATTGCGGGCGTGAACTTTGCATGGAACAACTTGGCTGTCCAGTTGTTGCATAGCACCGGTGCTGACACTAGATTGCGGCACGGAAACCTTGGGGGATCAATCGATGCAGACCAACCGCGCCCATCCCATTCGCATCGCAGCCATGGCGATAATGATGCTGGCGCTCTCCGCCTGCGGGATCAACAGTATTCCCACTGCAGAGGAAGCCGCCAAGGCGCGCTGGGCCGATGTGCAGGCGCAGTATCAGCGCCGGGCAGACCTCATTCCCAACCTTGTCGCCACTGTGAAGGGCGCGGCACGGGCAGAGCAGGATACACTGACCGCCGTGGTGGAAGCCCGCGCAAAGGCAACCTCGATCCAGGTCAGCGCCAACGAGCTGGGCGACACCGCCAGGATGGCACAGTTCGCCGCCGCGCAAGGCGCGCTGAGCCAATCGCTCGGACGCCTGCTTGCAACGGTAGAGGCGTATCCGGACATCAAGTTCAACCAGAACTTTCAGGATCTTCAAGTGCAGCTTGAAGGGACGGAAAACCGCATCTCTACCGCAATCATCAAATATAACGAGGCGGTGCAGGACTATAACACCCGCGTCCGCACCTTCCCGGACATGATTGGCGCGGCGATCCGCGGGGCAAAGCCGATGGCGCCCTATCAGGCGACTTCACCCAATGCCGATGTAGCGCCCACGGTCGATTTTGGCGCTGACGGAGCGAAGTGAACACAGCCACACGCCTGATTGTTGCGCTGCTCTGGCCGCTGATCCTGCTATGCGCGCAGGTTGGCGCAGCGGGCGCGCAGCAGTTTCCCGCGCTCACCGGGCGGGTGGTTGACTCGGCCGATATTCTTTCCCCCGCACAGGAAATCTCGCTCGACGCGAAGCTGACTCAGCTTGAAAAGCAGAGCCAGCGGCAGCTCGTCGTTGTTACCCTTGCCGATTTGCAAGGCTATGACATCGCCGATTATGGCTTCCGGCTGGGCGATCACTGGGGCATCGGCGACAAGGAACGGGACGACGGCGCGCTCCTCATCATCGCCCCCAACGAGCGCAAGCTGCGGATCGAGGTGGGCTATGGCCTTGAGGGCATATTGACCGATGCACTGTCTGGCCGGATCATCCGCAACATCATCGTGCCGCGCTTCAAGCAGGGGGACTATCCCGGAGGTATCGCGGCGGGGACGGACGAGCTGGTGCGCATCCTGATGCTGCCGCCCGAAGAGGCGCGCAAGCTCGCCGCGCAGGCCGCACAGGAGCAGCAGGGCGGCGAGGAAAAGGGACAGGTGCTGGTGGCGATCTTCCTCATCTTCATGTTCATCATCCTGCCCATGTTGCTGCGTGGGCGGGCGGGCCGGGCCTATCGCGGCGGCGCGCTTCCTGTGATCCTCTGGGGTCCGGGTATCGGCGGCGGATCACGCTGGGGCGGCAGCAGCAGCAGCGGCTGGTCGTCTGGCGGCGGCTTTTCCGGCGGCGGCGGCGGCTTTGGCGGCGGCGGGGCTTCGGGAGGCTGGTGATGGCGCGTTTTGCCTTGAGCGAGGCGGATCATGAGCGGATCAGCGCCGCCGTGCGCGCGGCGGAAGGCGCGACCGATGGCGAGATCGTCACCGTCATCGCCCCGCGATCAGACGCTTATCATGATGTCGGCCTGCATTATGCGGTGGCGGGCATGCTGAGCCTGCTCGCGCTGGTGGCGGCTTTTCCAGACTGGTTTGCGGAGCTGGCTGTCTCTATCTTCGGCGGCTGGCAGCATGACCTGCCGGCATGGATGCACTTCACCCTGCTGCTCGGCGCACAGATCATCGTCTTTCTCGCCATCCGCTACGCCCTCGCGTGGATGCCGCTGCGCCTCGCGCTCACCCCGCCCGCCACCAAGGCGCGCCGGGTACGGCGACAGGCAGTGACGATCTTCCGCGCTTCTGCTGAAGGGCGCACCCACGCCAGCACTGCGATATTGCTCTATCTCTCGCTCGCCGAGCATCGGGCCGAGATTGTGGCGGACAGTGCGATCAGCAGCGCCGTCGCGCCCGAACGCTGGGGCGACGCGATGGCCGCGCTGATCCACGCGGTGCGTCAGGATCGCACCGCAGACGGCATGGTGGACGCCATATCCATGCTGGGCGTGATCCTCGCCGAGCAGCGCCCGCTCACCAGCCGCAACCCCAATGAACTGCCCGACCGGCTGATCGAACTCTAACCACAGGACATCTTATGCCCGGACACAGCACGCCCGAAATCATGTGGGCGGGAAAATACATCACGGCAAAGAGAGAAGGCCCGTGGGAATATGTCTCGCGCAGCCGGGGCATCCGCGCCGCCGTGATCCTCGCGGTGGACGAGAGCGGAGGGGACGGGCCGCACCTGATCCTCGTCGAGCAGTTCCGCGTGCCGCTGGGCCGCGCGTGCCTTGAGCTGCCCGCCGGGCTGGTGGGCGACGAGGCGGGATCGGAAGATGAAGAGGCTTCCGCCGCCGCGATCCGCGAGCTGGAGGAGGAAACGGGCTATCGCGCCACCCATATGCGCGATCTGGGCGAATATTACAGTTCGCCGGGGCTGGTGTCCGAGAGCTTCACGCTCTTTCGCGCCGAAGGGCTGGCGCGCACCGGCACTGGCGGCGGGCATGAGGGCGAGAACATCACCGTCCACCGCGCGCCTCTCAATGATATCCACGCCTTCCTCGCCGCGCGCCGGGCGGATGGGCTGGCGATCGATGTCAAGCTGCTGGTGGCGCTGGGCGCGGATTTCCTGCGCTAGGCTTGCGCGGCAAGCTGTTGGACTAGCAGGCATAAGCCCGCCTTCTCTGGCGATAAGAGGAAATCGGCCGGCGTGTCCCGCCCATTTCGCTTGAGAAATGGGCCGCAAAGAACCCATTTCGCTTGAGAAATAGGCCGCAAAGACTGCAGGACGCGCAGGAAAAGCTGTTGGATCGGCAGGCACAGGCCCGCCTTCTCCGGTAACGAGAGGAATTCGGTCGGCGCGTCCTGCCACGGGCATCGGGCATCGAGGACACTTATGGTCTGGCACATTCGATGGATGCGCCTGTGCTTGTTTGGCGGGCCAGCGGTCCTGCTCTTCCCGTATTAAGCGCTGGTGCGCTTGCCGCAGAGGCAAGTACGGGGCTAAGTGGCAATTATGGTTGGCCGGATCGCACCTGAGAGGGAGAGTTTGCGAGCGAGCGACGCATATGAGCGTCCCTCCCCGGACCCCGGCATCCCCTGTGCCACCCGACGCCCCTACAGGACATCATTACTGGGCACCGCCGGTTCGTCACCTTGGGACACGGATATATCCGGTTTTCGCCCAATGTCTTCACGCCGACCGACAGTTGCGCGGCTGTTTTACAGCGCAGGAAGGAGCGTCCCCTCACCCCGGCCCGCAGCACCGCACAAAGCCCATCCGCATCGCCCCCCTTGGCCTTCGAGGGAGAGCGGACGGGAGGGGGTGTAGCAAAGGTGTGGGGTTGTAGGACAGGGGGAACTGAAAGTCAGTTCTATGGCTTTGCACTGACCTCGCGATTTAAAAAGACGATTACTCTTCGAGCATATGTGAAAGAGAGTAGATCGACCACTAACGCGCACGATAGCGCCATCCCTTTTATTCGAGAGTCTCATCGGGACACCCACGCTTAAGATGGAGAGCCGCTCTGTCGGGGTTTGATTGCAGTCTGTGATCATAGCTGTAAATTTGCCCGCGCAGGATAAAACGTTCTTTGTAGTGGAGGCTGGAATACGACAGATAGAGGGCCGCAACATCAAGGCCGTTGTCAGCGAAGAAAACAGGCTCGCCAAAATCGAAGGCGTGGAGCCGCTTCGCGCCAGCTCCTATTGTGCCGAAAGAAACGGCGCAGGCGTCATTGTTTTGTGCTTCCGTCAATGAGATGGTGTGAACCTCAACATTGATAGCCGGGCCAGCACCTCTATTTTCAATCTCAGCCCAAAAAATACGCCTGTCTTTACTGAAATAGACATCTCCAAAATGCAGCAGAGGACGCAGTTGTTTAGCGATATTGGCCTTAGCGATATTGTTTGCTTTTTTGGCCAAGCACAAGGAGCAAACTACAATGCAAGTGCTAAGGATACTGAGAAACGCTCCTATCCACGTAGGTACTCTCTGATCTTTGGCGGCCTCAGCAGCGTCTATTTGGGCCTGCAAGGCGCGGGCATCGTGTTTCCGGCTTTCATCTTCACGTCGCTTTTTGGTATTGGCTTGGTCCGGTGTCTCAAATATAACGACCGGGGTTGGCTTAATGTAGATGTTCTCCTTTTTATCGCTATTTTCGGTTTGGTGTTTTGGGCTTGGGCTAAGTCTTTCCTTAGCGCGTGGGGTTTGGCTCCATAGCGCCAAACATAAACTAGCTGAAACGATGATGCCCCTATAGCCTCTATACATTGTAGTAGTGCACCGCTGAGACTCTATATCAAGTTGGATAAACAAATCATACAAGCCTCGCAATTCACACGACTGAAGCGATATCGTTCTTCCTTTCGGTACTTCCAACAGTTCTTGCACGACATATGGTTATATATGACGTTACAACTAAGATTCCTGCAACTACCCTGATCTCACCCTCACCTAAAATTATCGGCATAAGCCTGTAATTTCAGCGCTTTCGGCGCGGGCATTGTTACGTGATAGGCAATTGCCTCGCGCTCGGCATAGGCCTTGGCGGCGTCCAGCGAGGGGAAGGTGAGGCGCAGCTGTTGGCGCGTGTCGCCGGAGCCTGCCCAGCCGGTGAGCGGATCGGGCCGTTTCGGCTCGGCGGGGTCGAACTCCAGCACCCAGGTCGATGTGCGCGCCTTGCCGGACTGCATCGCATTCTTCGGCGTCTGATAGATATGCGCGGCCACGTCGTTTCTCCCTGAACCCGATGCCCTCCCCTATGCCCAGCCGGGCGGCTTCGTCAAGATTTGCGTTTGGTGCGCAGGGTGGCGGCGGCGCTCGCCGGGTCGTCCGGCCAGTGATGTTTGGGGTAGCGCCCGCGCATTTCCTTGGCGACATCCGCCCAGCTGCCCGCCCAGAAGCCGGGCAGGTCGCTCGTCGTCTGGATCGGGCGGCCGGCGGGCGAGGTGAGGCTGAGGCGCAGGGGCAGCCTGTCTGGCCCGATGGTGGGATGCTCGGCGAGGCCGAACAGCGCCTGCACGCGCAGCTCCACCTCTGGGCCGCCGGGCGCGTCATAGTCTATCGCGGCTTCATGGCCCAGTGGCGTCAGGAAATGCGGCGGGGCGAGGGCATCGAGCCGCTTGCGCCCGTCCCACCCCAGCGCCAAGTCCAGCACCGCGTTCAGGCTTTGCGGGTCTATGGCGGCGAGGCGGCGCTTGCCCTCGATGAGCGGCGGGAGCCAATCGTCCAGGCTGGCGAGGAGCGCGGGGTCGGATATCTCCGCAACGCCCGCAAAGCCTGCGCGGCGGCGCAGCGACAGGGCGGCGTTGCTCCACGGCAGCAGGGCGAGGCCATGGGTGCGCACGGCTTGCGTGAGCACGCGGGCGACCTCTGCCGCATCGGGCGCGTCGTCTCCGCCGCTTGTAAGCACAATGCCGCCGAGCCGGGTTTCGCGCCGCGCGTCCACCCCGCCGGTGTCGGCACGGAAGCGCACGCTGCGCTGTTCGGTGATGCGGCCTGCGAACAGGCGCTCTATGTCGCGCCGGTCCAGCGGAGCGGCGGAGAGGATGCGCGCGCCCGATGCCGCGCCCTGCACCGCGCCGACCGCGAGCCATTCCGTGCGGGCGAGCGGGCTGGCGGGATCGAGGCGGAAGCCCCTGCCCCCGGCGCTGATCCACTCCGCGCCATCGCCGCCGCGCCGTTTCGACACCCGATCCGGGAAGGCGAGCGCGAGGCAGAGGCCGGCGGCATGGGGTTCGTCTGCGTCGGCGACGGGTGTGGCGTCGCCCTCCCCCTCGCCCACCATGTGCGCCCAGCGGTCCGCCAGTCTGCGCGCGGCGTCTGCGCGGCTGCCCTCTTCCTGTGTGAAGCGGCGCAGGCGCTCGGCCATATCCTCGCCGGTGCCGCCAAGGCCGCGCTCCCCCAATAGCGCGGCGATGCGCGACGCGGTGCGCACCAGGCCGAGGTCGCGCGCGGCGAGCAGCATGTGCGCGATGCGCGGCTCCAGCGGCAGTTTCGCGATGGCGCGGCCATGCGGCGTAATGCCGCCCGCTGCATCGAGCGCGCCCAATGCGGTGAGGCGGGTGCGAGCCTCGGCCAGCGAGGCGGGCGGTGGCGGATCGAGCCAGCGGAGCGAGGCCGGGTCCGCCACGCCCCAGATCAGACATTCGAGCAGCAGGCCGGAAAGGTCGCTCTCCAGTATCTCCGGCGGATCGAACGGGGCGAGGCCGCCGGTCGCCGCCTCCTCCCACAGCCGATAGGCGACGCCCGCCTCCTGGCGCGCGGCGCGGCCCGCCCGCTGCGTTACCGCCGCCTGGCTCGCCTTTTCCGTGACAAGGCGCGTGACGCCGGCCGACCGATCATAGCGCGCGCGGCGGGTGAGGCCGCTGTCCACCACGATGCGCACGCCGGGGACGGTGAGGCTCGTCTCGGCGATGTTGGTGGCGAGGATGATCTTGCGGCGGCCTTGCGGATCGGAACCGAGGGCGCGGCGCTGGTCCGCGGGTTCGAGCGAGCCGTGGAGCGGGAGCACGGCTGCGTCTGCCAGCCCGGCGAGGCGTTCCGCCGTGCGGTTGATCTCCGCGACGCCAGGCAGGAAGGCGAGGATGTCGCCATGCGCTTCATCCATGAGCGCGCGGCGGCATGCGGCGGCGATCTCGTCCTCGATCCGTTGCTCGGCGCGGCGGCCGATGTGGCGCAGCTCCAGCGGATAGGCGCGGCCTTCACTTTCAACCACTGGGCAATCGCCCATCAGGCGGGCGAAGCGCGCGCCGTCCATCGTGGCTGACATGGCGAGCAGGCGCAGGTCCGGCCGCAGTGCCCCCTGCACATCGAGCGCGAGCGCAAGGCCGAAATCGCTGTCGAGGCTGCGTTCGTGCACCTCGTCAAACAGCACGGCGGAGACGCCCGACAGCTCTGGGTCATCCTGTATGCGATTGCGGAAGATGCCTTCGGTCAGCACGAGGATGCGCGTTTGCTCGGAGTGGCGGCTGTCCATGCGCGTGGCATAGCCCACGGTGCGCCCCACCGCCTCGCCCATCGTCTCGGCCATCCGCTCTGCTGCGGCGCGGGCGGCAAGGCGGCGGGGCGAAAGCAGCAGGATCTGGCCGGTGCACCAGTCTTCACCCAGCAGCGCAGGCGCCACCGCCGTCGTCTTGCCCGCGCCGGGCGGGGCCACGAGCACCGCATTGCTATTGCAGTGCAGCACATTGAGCAGATTGGGCAAAATGGCGTTAACAGGAAGCCACGACATGGGTTTACACACGTTTCATCGCAAATGCTGGGCGGATCACCCTTTATTACCAGCCATGGTAAACCAAAGGTTGCGTTTTCTGCAATCGCAACAACTGTCTTTGCGTTTGAAGGATATTGCACCGCAACATATATGAACCACACAACCAAAGCACAAATTGTTGTTCACAGGAGCGTATTATGAAAAACATCGCTGATCTCGGCTTTACCGCGTTCGCCGGCGTCATTTCGCTCGGCATCCCCGCGATGGCCTATCTCACCCTTTTCGGGTAAGCACCGGATTGTGGCGCACCCTGCCGGGTGGGTCATGACATTTCGGACCAGAGCGCCCCTGCCGCATTGCGGTGGGGGTTTCTGTTTGGAGGCATGCCCGGCCTCCGTTATCAGAGCCCGCCGAGCTTCAGGATATGCGCATACTCCGCCGCGCTGACGGGCGAAACGGAGAGGCGCGACTGGCGAATCATCACCATGTCCTTGAGCGCGGGGTCGGCCTTCATCGTTTTGAGTGTCACCGGTGTGGGCATCTTTTCCAACGGGGAAACATGCACCGCCATCCAGCGCCCGGTCTCGTCCGTGCTGTCCGGCGCGGCCTCATCGACAATCTCCATGATGCCGACGACCTCCAGCCCGATATTGCTGTGATAGAATAGCGCGCGGTCGCCGCGCTTCATTGCCTTCATGTGCGTCTGCGCGAGGTGATTGCGGACGCCATCCCACTCGGCCTTGCCTTTGTTCACAAGGTCGTCCCACGAGAAACAATCCGGCTCCGATTTCATCAGCCAGGTTTGCATCGCTTCACCCTCTAACCAGCGCGCGCACAGCATCGAGCGCGGCCGAGGCGTTGGCGCCATCCGGCCCGCCGCCCTGCGCCATATCGGGCCGCCCGCCGCCGCCCTTGCCGCCCAGCGCTTCCACGCCCGCCCTCACAAGATCGATTGCGCTGATGCGCCCTACGAGATCGTCCGTCACCCCCGCTGCGATCGAGGCTCGCCCGTCGGTCACGGCAATGACGGCAGAGATGCCGGAACCGAGCCGCTGCTTGTTCTCGTCAACCAATCCGCGCAGATCCTTGGGGTCCAGCCCCTCGATGATCTGGCCGAGGAAGGCGACGCCGCCGATATCTTCTGGCCCAGCCGGGGCGGTGCCGCCCCCGCCGCCCAGCGCGAGCGCCTTCTTGGCGTCGGCGAGTTCACGCTCGGCGTTCTTGAGTTGCTCTGTCAACGCAGAGACGCGGGCGGGCACATCTTCCGGCGTGGTGCGCAAGATAGCAGCCACGGATTTCAGCGCTTCTTCCCGATCAGACAACCACAGCCGTGCAGCCTCTCCCGTGAGCGCCTCGATACGCCGCACCCCGCTTGCCACCGCGCCTTCGCTGACGATCTTGAACAGCGCAATATCGCCGAGCGCGCGCACATGGGTTCCGCCGCACAGCTCCGTTGAATAGCTGCCTGCGCTGCCCACACCTGTCACGTCCTCATGCATATCGCCCATCGAGAGCACGCGCACCTCGTCACCATATTTCTCGCCAAACAGCGCCATGGCGCCCGCCGCTATGGCATCGTCCGGCGTCATGAGCCGCGTCGTCACTGCGCCATTCGCGCGAATATACACATTCACTTCCGCCTCGATCTGCGCAATCTGCACAGGCGTGAGCGCTTCCGGGTGCGAGAAGTCGAAGCGCAGCCGGTCTGCCGAGACAAGGCTGCCCTTCTGCGTAACATGCGGGCCAAGTGCGTGGCGCAGCGCGGCGTGCAGCAGGTGTGTGGCGCTGTGGTTGGCACGGATGCGGTCCCTCCGCTCGCTATCGACCGCAAGGTTCACGCTGGCACCCACGCTGAGCGCACCCGCCTCGACATGCACCTGATGCGCGTGAAGCCTGCCTAGCGGCTTGGCCGTATCGCTGACCGTGGCGGCAAAGCCGTCCGCTCCGCTCAACCTTCCGGCGTCGCCGGTCTGGCCACCGCTTTCGCCATAAAACGGCGTCTGGTTGGTGACGATGATCGCGTCTTCGCCCGCGCCTATGCTGTCGACACGCTTGCCTTCGCGCACGATAGCGACCACCTGACCCTCGCCACTGGTCGCGCCATAGCCGATAAACTCGGTCGCGCCTGCTTCCTCGGCAATGTCGAACCAGATATCATCCGAGGCGCGCTCGCCTGATCCCTTCCACGCGGCGCGGGCGGCGGCCTTCTGCTCGGCCATCGCGGCATCGAACCCGGCGCGGTCCACGCCGAGGCCTTGGGCGCGCAGGGCGTCCTCGGTGAGGTCATAGGGGAATCCGAATGTGTCATAGAGACGGAAGGCGGTGGCACCCGGCAGCACATCGCCCGTGGCCATCCCCGCCGTCGCGTCGTCCAGCAGACGCAGCCCCTTGTCGAGCGTCTGGCGGAAGCGCGTTTCCTCGCGCAGCAGTGTTTCCTCGATCAGCGGTTGCGCGCGCAGCAGTTCGGGGTAGGCTCCGCCCATCTCCTTCACCAAGGCGCCGACAAGGCGGTGCATTAACGGCTCCGTGGTGCCCAGCAGGTGGGCGTGGCGCATCGCGCGGCGCATGATCCGCCGCAACACATAGCCGCGCCCCTCATTGGCAGGCAGCACGCCATCGGCAATCAGAAAGCCGGACGAACGCAGATGATCGGCAATCACCCGATGGCTCGCCTTGTGCGCGCCGGTAGTGTCACTATGCGTGAGTGCACCTGACTCGCCAATCAACGCGCGAAAGGTGTCAGTATCGTAATTATCATGCACCCCCTGCATCACGGCGGCGATACGCTCCAGCCCCATGCCGGTATCGATGCTGGGGCGCGGCAGGGAGATGCGCGTGCCGTCCGCCTGCTGGTCGAACTGCATGAACACGAGGTTCCATATCTCGACGAAGCGGTCGCCATCCTCATCGGGTGATCCGGGCGGACCGCCGGGGATGTGCGCGCCGTGATCGTAGAAAATCTCCGAGCAGGGACCGCACGGGCCGGTATCGCCCATCGACCAGAAATTGTCCGAGGTCGCGATGCGGATGATCCGCTCTTCCGGCAAACCCGCGATCTTGCGCCAATGCCCAAACGCCTCGTCGTCGTCATGATAGACGGTGACGGTGAGACGGTCGGGCGCGATGCCCCATTCGCGGGTGATCAGCGTCCAGGCATGATGGATCGCCTGCTCCTTGAAATAGTCGCCGAAACTGAAATTGCCCAGCATTTCAAAGAAAGTGTGGTGGCGCGCGGTATAGCCGACATTATCGAGATCATTGTGCTTGCCGCCCGCGCGGACGCATTTCTGCGAGGAGGTGGCTGTTTTATAGGGCCGCGATTCCAGACCTGTGAAGACATTCTTGAACGGCACCATGCCCGCATTCGTGAACATCAAGGTCGGGTCATTATGCGGCACCAGCGGTGCGGACGGGACCATAAAGTGGCCTTGCCCGGCGAAATAGTCGAGGAAGGAGCGGCGGATGTCATTGGTCGATGTCATGATCTGAGCGATTAGGCGAGCGCAAAGGCGGAGACAAGCGCCAATTCAGCCCTCGCCTCCGCCCCGCCTAACATGATTTCGGCTTGTCCGCGCCTTGGGCCAGCGTATCTCACCTGCGCCATGGCTTCAACAATTGCGCCGAAGCCTCAGCCCTCCATGTCGTCGCCATCGTCCGGCCCGGCCATCAACGCTTCGGAAACCTCCTCGGTCTTGCCGCGAATGGCCGCCTCAAGCCGGTTCATCAGCTCAGGATTTTCCTTGAGGAAGGTCTTGGAATTCTCCCGTCCCTGCCCGATACGGATCGAATCGTAAGAGAACCATGCGCCGGATTTCTCGACGATGCCCGCCTTCACGCCGAGATCGAGAATCTCGCCGATCTTGGAAATGCCCTCGCCATACATGATGTCGAACTCGACCTGCTTGAACGGCGGGGCCACCTTGTTCTTTACCACCTTTACCCGCGTGGTGTTGCCGATGATCTCCTCGCGATCCTTGATCTGACCGGTGCGGCGGATGTCGAGCCGCACGGAGGCATAGAATTTGAGCGCATTGCCGCCCGTCGTCGTTTCCGGGTTGCCATACATTACGCCGATCTTCATGCGCACCTGATTGATGAAGATCACGGTGCAGCGCGAACGCGAGATCGAGCCGGTGAGTTTGCGCAGCGCCTGGCTCATCAGGCGCGCCTGCAGGCCGACATGGCTGTCGCCCATCTCGCCCTCGATCTCGGCACGGGGCACCAGCGCCGCCACAGAATCGACCACCAGCACATCGACCGCATTGGAGCGCACCAGCGTATCGACGATTTCCAGCGCCTGTTCGCCGGTATCGGGTTGGGAAACGATCAGCTCGTCAATATCCACCCCCAGCTTTTTGGCATAACCGGGATCGAGCGCATGCTCGGCATCGACGAATGCCGCCGTGCCACCAATTTTCTGCGCTTCGGCTATGGCATGGAGCGCCAGCGTGGTCTTGCCGGAGCTTTCCGGCCCGTAAATTTCAACGATACGGCCGCGCGGCAGGCCACCGATGCCAAGCGCGATATCCAGACCCAGCGATCCGGTGGAGACCGCCTCGATCTCTATCTTGTCGCGGCTGCCCAGCTTCATCGCGCTGCCCTTGCCGAACGCGCGATCGATCTGCGCCAGCGCGGCGTCCAATGCCTTTTGCCTGTCCATACTGCCCTTCTTGTCGGAATCGATGAGTTTGAGCTGTGCGGTCATGGGCCTGTCTCCTGCCAAGTGCAATATGGATTACGGGTATGCGGTCTATGTATTCTATTTGTTCTCCATGAACAAGAGGGGAACAAAAAAATTTACACAGAGGCAGGCGCATGAGTGAGAATTTCCGTCAGAGCGGCCATCGTGTAGGGCTTTTGCAACATCGGACAGGCGGAAAAACGCTCTGGCAGCGTTGAGATCGAGCCGCCTGAGCTGAGGATGACAGTGATACCTGCCGCCAATAGCCTGTCTGCAACCGGCCACACTTCCTCTCTGCCCAAGTGGCAATCGAGTATGGCAAGATCGACTGCGCCCTCGCCGCCGATGGCATCAATCAGCGCCGCCGCTTCGGCAAGGCTGGATGCCACGCCGCGCACCTGATGGCCCAGCGCCGACACATATTCCTCCAGCATCATGGCGATCATCGCCTCGTCCTCCACAATAAGGACAGAGCGTGCTACAGAGGAAATATCGGATAGTGCCATGTAAATACCGTCAGTTACGTAAAAGGCTAACGGCAGATGCTGACGCAGACACTCGCACTGCGCAAGCTATATCGGCTCAACCCGCCGCGCGAGCGCTACGGCTCAGCACGGTTTTGCGCTGCCTGAGAAAAGCATTCTACCACTGCTTCGGAAAGCTGCGCCACGGAAAAGGGCTTGGGCAGAAAAGAAACCTTATCCATATCAATGGATTTGCGCAGCTGCTCCTCGGCATAGCCGGACATGAACAAAACCGGCAGATCGGGCCGCATCGCCCGCGCCTCTCGCACCATCGCCGGCCCATCCATATTGGGCATTACCACATCCGAGATCAGCAGATCGACATGGCCCAGCTCGGCCAGCCGCTCCAGCCCCTGCTCGCCATCAGACGCTGTATGCACAGTGTAGCCCTGCCGGGTGAGCGCCCGCTCGGCCACCGCGCGCACCATATCTTCGTCCTCCACCAGCAAGATCGTGCCGGTGCCCCATTCACTGCGCGCAGGTGGGGTGGATTTGATCGAGGCGGGTTCCTTTTCCTCGGCGTTCGCCGCGTGAACCGGCAGATAGACGGTGAAGCTCGTGCCGCGCCCCGGCTCTGACTCCGCAAAGATATAACCGCCGGACTGTTTGACGATGCCATATACGGTCGAAAGCCCCAGCCCGGTTCCCTTGCCGACCTCCTTGGTGGTGAAGAACGGCTCGAAGATCTTGGGCAGAATTTCAGGCGGGATGCCGGTGCCGGTATCGGATACGCGCAGGCCGGTATAATCTGCGGCAGGCAGCACGGTGGAGCGCAGCTCGCGTACCTGTGCTGCGGTGACGGCGAAGGTCTGGATCGAGACGGTGCCGCCATCGGGCATAGCGTCCCGCGCGTTCACTGCGAGGTTGACGATCACCTGCTCGATCTGGCCCGGATCTGCACGGACATGGCCAAGGTTGCGACCATGCGTCACCTCCAGCTTCACATTCTCGCCGATCAGGCGCTTCAAAAGGCTCGATACATCGGACACGATATCGGGCAGCTGGATCACCTGCGGGCGCAGAGTCTGCTGGCGCGAGAACGCCAGCAACTGGCGCGTCAGGCTGGCGGCGCGGTTGGAGTTGGATTTGACATGCTGGATGTCGTCATAGTCGCTGTCACCCGGCGTATGGCGCATCAGCATCAGATCGCAATGGCCGATGATCGCGGTGAGGATGTTGTTGAAATCATGCGCCACACCGCCCGCGAGCTGGCCCACCGCCTGCATCTTGGTCGCCTGTGCCACCTGCCGCTTGAGGCGGCCCTCCTCATTGTCGTCCTTGAGCGTCAGGATCACCGCCGCCTCGCCCAAACCGCGCACGCCGGCCAGGCTGAAAGCGACAGGCTCCTCCGGCTGGTTGCGGAGCCGTACCGCTATGTCGCCGGACATTTGCGGCCCCACGGCATAACGCCGCACCGCCGAGGCCAGCGCCGCCTGATCCTCCGCCACCACAAGATCGCCGGGATAGGCAGGTTGCTGGCCTTCCGCCACATTCGCCGCACGGGCGAACACGCCGTTGAGGAAGAGCAGCCTGCCATCCCGATCCGCCATAGCCACGCCAAAGGGTAGCAGCGCCAGCAGACCTTGCAGATAGGACAGCGATGACCCACCCAATGTTGCGTCGCCCGGCTGATCGACCAGCAGGATCATCGCCGGGCCATCAGACTGATCGCCCTTCAGCAAAACGCGGAACACCGCGACCGGCAAAGTCGAGGTCGCCTCGCGCTGAAAAAAGATACGGCCCTGATCGTCGCGACGGAAAAATTCCGCAAAGCCCCGACCGGTCAGATCCGTATCCGTGCGCCCGGCCGCGCGCATCAGGAAAGCGTCGTTAGTGCTGCGAATGCGCCCCTCAGAGCCGATAATCGCCGCCATTAGCCCGGCGTCACCCAGCTGTGCACCGACCTCGCCGGAGATCATCCGGCCAAAGTCCTCAACCACGCTCGATTGGCGTACAGGCTGGAAATGCCAGATCAGATAATCGTCCGCCCTGCCGGTGCGTGTGATATGCGCCTCCAGCCTGAGCGCGCCGTGGGCGAGTGTGTCGCACCGCCCCTCCCCATCGCGCGCGGCAAGACGCCCGGCCTGCACCAGCGCGACGATCTGATCTGGCGCAAACGGCAGCGATGAGGGCGCGGGCCAGCCGGGGAACCACTCGCCATAGAGGTCGCTCGCGCAGACGAGCTTGCCGGCCTGATCCGTCACCGCCAGACCCATACCCGCACCATTCGCCGCCGTGCGCACGATTGACCAATCCGGCGGAAGCTCCCGCGTGGCGGCGATGGCAGGCTCTGCGGGGCGCACCGCATAAGCGAGGCCCGCCAAGCCGATCACCGCTGCTGCAAACCCGGCGGCGATGATCCAGTCGCCCAGCGCCACGAAGACGACAGCCGCGCTCACCAGCGCGCCGATCAACAGCGCGGGAAACGCATAGCGCCGGTCCGGCTCCGCCGTCAGGGCGAGAATATCCTGCTTGTAACTGCTTCCCTGCGCCGCAGACATGGCGGGTTTACGTCCTTATCGTCTTATGCGGATAATGTTGGATCGGCACAGTAGCAAAGTCACGGGCCGGATGAAGCGGAAATATATGGGATGCGGGAAAAATCAGTCGCCCCGCCGGGCTTTCCACTTGCGCCAGAGGTGCTGTTGCCACAGCCAGTCAGCAAGGAAATAGCCGATGACAGCCGCAGCAATTGCGATCAACGCCAGCCCGAATATCATGGCCGGCGCGGCCTCTGATACCAGCCACTGGAACCAGCGCGCCATGCTGGCGTGCTGCTCCATCAGCGCCATGAACTGCGCTATTTCTGAGGAGCGCCCCAGCGCCAGATTTCCGACATAGACTGAAGCCCAAAGAATGAGCGGCGTGGTGGCGGGGTTGCTCAAGAAAGTCATCGCCGCGGCCAGCGGAATGTTCGCCCGGAACGGGAGCGCCAGAAACGCCGCACCCGCAATCTGCAAGCCGGGAATCATCAGGAAGATGCCGACGAGCAAGCCCAGCGCCACTCCACGCGGCACCGAGCGCCGGGTAAAGCGCCACAGCTCCGGCGCCAGCACCCTGTGCGCTATCGGCGCGAGGATGCGGCTGTTCTCGAAAGTTTCCCTGCGCGGCGCATGCTCATGCCACCAGCTGGTGAGCCGGTTCTGCATCAACCATGCTCCTTCAGCAGGCGGCCCTGCTCGCGCTTCCACTCGCGTTCCTTGGTCGTCTCGCGCTTGTCGGCGGCGTTCTTGCCCTTGGCGAGCGCGAGCTCGACCTTGGCGCGCCCCTGCCCGTTAAAATAAATCGACAGCGGCACCAGCGTCATGCCCTTGCGCGCCACTGCGCCATGCAGCTTCGCGATTTCCCGATCATGCAACAGCAGCTTGCGCGGGCGCTTCGGCTCATGGTTGAAGCGGTTGCCGTGGCTGAATTCGGGGATATTGCTGTTGACCAGCCACACCTGCTCGTCGCGTACCTCGGCATAGCTCTCGGCGATCGAGCCTTCACCAAAGCGCAGCGATTTCACCTCGGTGCCTTGCAGGACTATGCCCGCCTCGAACACCTCGTCGATCGCATAGTCAAAGCGCGCCCGCCGATTCTCGGCGACCGTCTTGACCTTCTTGAAGGCTTCGGGGCGTGGGCGGGCCATGACGTAATGCGTTCCTAAGGGTGATATGGGGGCGCGGGCGCCGCTATACCAGACCCGCGATTTCCAGCGCGCGGTCCACCGCTGCCTGACTAGAGGCGCTGGGCCATGTAATAGGCAGGCGAACATCGGTTGGCATCTCCGGGCGAATACGCGAGAGCGCATATTTAGTCGGCCCTGGTGAAGAATCGCTGAACAGCGCATCGTGCAGAGGATATAATCTGTCCTGAATATCGAGCGCCCTGCCCCATTCGCCCGCCGCACAAGCCGCCTGAAACTCAGCGCACAGGCGCGGCGCGACGTTTGCAGTGACAGAGATACAGCCGACACCGCCCATCGCGTTAAAGCCCAGCGCAGTCTCGTCATTGCCGGAAAGCTGGATGAAATCAGTGCCACAGGCGAGGCGCTGTGCCGTTACTCGGCCCAGATTTCCGGTCGCGTCCTTGATCCCGACGATCGTCTGATAGTCCTCGGCCAGCCGGTGCAGCACCGGCACACCGATATCGGTAATCGTGCGGCTCGGCACGTTGTAGAGGATGATCGGCAGATCGCAATGCTGCGCCAGATGGGCAAAATGCTGATAGACGCCCTCCTGATTGGGCTTGTTGTAATAAGGCGCCACCACCAGCGCAGCGTCCGCGCCCGCCGCCTGCGCCGCAAACATATGCTCCAGCGCAATGCGTGTGTCATTGGAGCCGCAGCCCGCGATGACCGGCACGCGGCCCGCAGCCTGCTCGACACAGATAGCAATGACACGGTTGTGCTCATCCACTGTCATCGTCGCGCTCTCTCCGGTGGTGCCACAGGGCACGAGCGCGCTGCTGCCTTCTGCTATCTGCCAGTCCACAAAGGCCCGAAATGCCGCTTCATCGAGCGATCCATCCCGGAAGGGTGTGACCAGTGCCGGTATCGACCCGGAGAACATGCAAAAAACTCCTTCAAAGTTGCCGTTCATCGCGGCATAATCATCGCCATGCCATACTCACACAAATCAGATCGGGCAAGAAACCGGAATATGAGCCAGAGTATGCGTCAAACCCCACTCTATCGGCGGCTGATGGCCACAGGTGCGCTGCTGATTGCGTCGGTCGCAGTTGCGCAAATCAGTGGACCACGCAAGGAAATTGTGCAGCCAATCCCGCCGGGCGCATCTGCCGCGCTGCCGCAGGGCTCGCCGGACTGGCCGACTGCCAGCGCGCGCGCGGTCCAGACGGCGGACGTGGGGATCCTCGCCGATGTCGATGAATGGAAGCGGCTGCAACAAAGCGACGGCCTCGGCTTTTCCGCCTATTCGCGCTTCATCATGGCGCATCCGGGGTGGCCGGGGGAAAGCCGGATGCGCGGACTGGCGGAGCGTGGCGTTACCCCCCTCACGCCCGCAAGCGAAGTCGTCGCCTTCTTCAGCGCCTTCCCACCGCGCACCGCGACCGGCGGCGCGCGTCATGCTCTCGCGCTCGAAGCAATCGGCAGAAGCGGCGAAGCGCGCGTTGCTGCACGCAACGCTTGGCGCATGGGTGCAATGAGCGCTGAGGATGAAGCCTTAATGCTCGGCCAGTTCGCCTCGTCGCTGTCTGCTGAAGATCACGATGTTCATGCGGATGCCGCGCTTTGGGTACGCAACGCATCGTCTGCGGAGCGCGCCTTGCCCTATCTCTCCTCACGCGCGCAGCCCATCGTCGCAGCGCGCATCGCGATGCAGCGGAAGGCGGCAGATGCCTCGGCGCTGATGCAGGCGGCAGACCCCTACGCGCGCGGCCATGCGGGCTATATCGCCGACAAGGCGCAATGGCTGACCGCCAATGGCAACGCCCTCCTCGCGCGGGAACTGCTTGCCGGCAGGGACACCCTCACAGTCCGCCCCAGCAGTGTCGAGAAATGGTATGAGATTCTGCTGAGCCACGCGCGCGCCGCCGCTCAAGATGGCCAGAGCACTTTGGCTTACAGCATCGCCAGCAGGATCGACGATGCCTATCCATCGGGCACGGACGTGAGCGAGCGCCCACTCGGCGAGCGGGACGATTATACCAGCCTCGCCTGGCTGGCTGGCACGGTGGCGTTAGAGAAACTGGGGCGCCCTTCTGACGCCATGGCGATGTTCAACCGCTATGCCAGCGCCGCGCGCTCGCCGCAGACCATGTCCAAAGGCTATTACTGGGCTGGCCGCGCCGCCCTGGCCGCCAGAGACAGCGCGAACGGCAACCGGCTGCTACAGCTTGCCGCGACCTATCCCGACCAGTTTCACGGGCAGCTGGCGCTTGAGCGGCTGGGGAAGCCCGTTCCTGCCCCGCGCCCTGCGCTCGCTGCGCCGATCAGCGCCAAGGAGCGTGCGGCGTTCGAGGCCGGGTCGGTGGTGCGCGCCGCCCGTGCGCTGGGCCTTGCGGGACGATGGACCGACCAGAGCTTTTTCCTGCGCGCCATTGCCGCCAATGTCACCACGGATGCAGAGCGCGCGCTCGCCATCGATCTGGCAGAGCGCATCGGCAGGCCTGACCTTGGCGTGATGGTGGGGCGCAAGGCGCGCAAGGATGGCACCAGCGCCTACAATCTCGCCAGCTTCCCCAGTCTCCCTGTTCCCTCGGATCATGAAGCAAACTGGACGATGATCCACGCCATCACCCGGCAGGAAAGCCAGTTTGACCGGGCTGCGGTGAGCAGCGCCAAGGCGCGCGGGCTAATGCAGCTCATGCCCGGCACCGCACAGGAAACCGCGGGCAAGATCGGCCTGTCCTACAGCCTCGATGCGCTCACCACAGACACCAGCTATAATATTCGGCTGGGCAGCAGCTATTTCCAGCGGATGCTCACACGCTATGACGGCTGCCATCCGCTCGCCATCGCCGCCTATAATGCCGGGCCGGGCAATGTGAGCAAATGGATCGCCGCCAATGGCAATCCCTGCACCGGCAGCACGGACATGATCGCCTGGATCGAGGCGATTCCCTTCTCCGAAACGCGCAACTATGTGCAGCGCGTATTGGAAAACGCGGTAGTCTATGATGCGATGCGCGCGCAAAAGCTGGGCCTGGCCTCGCCCGCCGCGCCGTTGAGCCGCTATCTGGGCAAAGCGGGCGCAGGCTGATACCGCTGCCTGAATGAACGACAAGACCAACTACATCACGCCGCAAGGATACGCTGCCTTGCGCGCCGAATATGACCGATTGCTCGGCGAAGAACGGCCCAGGATCGTCGATATTGTGAGCTGGGCGGCTGGCAATGGCGACCGCAGCGAGAATGGCGACTATCTCTATGGCCGCAAGCGGATGCGCGAGATTGACGGGCAGTTGAGGCGCCTGTCGAAAAAGATGGAGCATGCGCGGGTGATCGACCCGGCGGATCAGCCAGACAAGAGCCGCGTCTATTTCGGCGCGACCGTCACGATTGCAGATGAGGACGACACCTGTCGCACGATCACGATCGTCGGCAATGACGAGACGGATGCAGGCTCAGGGCGGATCGGCTGGGACGCCCCGCTGGCGCGCGCGTTGCGCGGCGCGGCTGTAGGCGATGTCCGCCGGGTAGTGTTGCCGAGCGGAGAGAAA
This sequence comes from Sphingobium fluviale, assembly GCF_004122115.1. Taxonomy (GTDB): domain Bacteria; phylum Pseudomonadota; class Alphaproteobacteria; order Sphingomonadales; family Sphingomonadaceae; genus Sphingobium; species Sphingobium fluviale. Next base: position 47,897 of record NZ_SBKP01000008.1, on the reverse strand, counting down.
GAGGTGGAGATAATGGAAATCGGCTACCCGGCATGTGCCGGATAGCCGATCTTTTGGTCACTTCAATGCGCCGGAGCGCATTTTATCAGAAAGCGTAGCCGACCTTGGCAGCCTTAGCGCGGCGGCTGCGCAGGGCAGTACCAACGGCGCCGAAGCCGAGGATCATAAGCGCCCAGGTCGCCGGCTCAGGAACTGCCGTTGCAGTGATCTGGCCGATCTTGAACGCGTCGAACGTACGGTCCACGCCGCCAGCAGCAATCGCCCAATACTTGCCGGTCTCACCATTGGTGGCGATGTTCCGCAGACCAATGAAGTTCGGGCCAATCGGCATGGTGATGGAGCCGACCGAGGTAGCCGCCGAGAAGCCGTAGCTGGCTACTGCGTCAGCGTCCTTCACCGGCTGACCGAAAGCGGGATAGCCCTTCGAGGTGATGAAAGCGCTGGTCAGGCTGACCGGGCGGCTGAACTGCAGGAGGACATAATCGACACCATTGAAGTTATCGACCGAGTTCTGGTCGCCAGCCGAATGCTTGACACCGAGACCCTCTGGATAGTTGCCTAGCCAGGAGGCGACGGTGTTGCCGCTGATGATGCTCCAGGCCGAAGCGGTCACGCTGACAGTGTTCGAACCGCTCGTCGCGGTGCGGGTGATCGTGTTGCCCGGTGCGCCGAAGCTGTTCGAGTTGTTGTTGCCCGCGAAGTTATACACATAAACGCCGGCATGAGCCGAGCTGAGTGTAGCAGTGGCGAGTGCCGCCGCCGATACGATTTTGGCAAATGCCCGCATTTTGTATCTCCCTACATAAATCTGTCAGCATATGGCAGGAGCCCGATATTGAGCTTCATGCCTGTTAAATTCTCAGTCCCGACCTTGGTTCCTCTTATATTTTAACCGCTTCATCGCTGCAAATCCTAAGAAGGTTAATTTCAGCAATTTTACAACATTTGCGATGAGCCGATATTATCGTTTAATTTCAATATTTTATCTCATAATTGAAAGACTGCGTTAACCGAATTTCGGCATAACCGTTTCAATTTGACACAGAATGTTTCGGATCGCGTGATGAAGATATGAGGTTAATAAATCGCTAAAATCCGCCATTTTTTAGCTAAATGGCCATAGCATAAAATAAGTGGACTTTTTGCGGACTGTTCTGTAATGGCGCGCTCTGCATGTAGGACACCCGTTCTGTCATGCGCCGTTCGAGACAGTCGGTGACGGGAGTTTTCCCCTCTTAATTTCCGGCCGAGACGGGGACAAAGATTCATCGCCGCGGCATAGAGATATGTAGCGGAGCAGCATTGGCTCAACAGCCCGGAACCGGGCCTGAGCGGGCACTTGATCCTTATCCCTTTCGAACACATGCACAGGGTTGCGCCCCCAGGGTGCCGCCCTGCGCGAAACATCCCGCCGGATGGGCCGGCGGGATACTATGGAGAATGGCATGGATCGTACCCAGAAAGCTGAGTTGGTATCCGCGCTGAACGTGACTTTTGGCGAAGTCGGTGTTGTGGTCGTTACCCGCAACCTCGGCATGACCGTGGCGCAGTCCACGGTGCTCCGCCAGAAGATGCGCGAAGCCGGGGCCACTTACAAGGTATCGAAAAACCGCCTCGCCAAGATCGCCCTGAAGGATACGGCTTACGAACCGATCAGCGACCTGCTGACCGGCCCCGTTGCGCTTGCCACTTCGGTCGATCCGGTTGCCGCCGCCAAGGTGGCAATCGAGTTCGCCAAAACCAACGATAAACTTGAGATCGTTGGCGGGGCGATGGGCAGCACTGTGCTCAATGCGGAAGGCATCAAGGCGCTCGCGTCCATGCCGTCGCTGGATGAGATGCGCGCAACGTTGATCGGGCTTATTCAGGCTCCGGCGACCAAGCTCGCAGGCATCACCCAGGCACCGGCCGCACAGCTTGCGCGGGTTTTCAACGCATACGCTACGAAAGAAGCTGCCTGATTTCAGGTGGATGATTTCGATACTTAATAGAAACTCTAGTATTAGGGGCCACGCCCCGCCCAGAAAGGTAGATAGGTTACATGGCTGATATCAACGCACTGGTCGATCAACTGTCGGCCCTCACCGTCCTCGAAGCTGCCGAGCTGTCCAAGGCTCTGGAAGAAAAGTGGGGCGTTTCTGCTGCTGCTCCGGTCGCGGTTGCCGCCGCTGGCCCGGCTGCTGCCGCTCCGGCTGCTGAAGAGCAGACCGAGTTCGACGTAATCCTGACCGGCGACGGCGGCAACAAGATCGCCGTCATCAAGGAAGTCCGCGCCATCACCGGCCTCGGCCTGACAGAAGCCAAGGCGCTGGTCGAAGCCGCGCCGAAAGCCATCAAGGAAGGCGTGAACAAGGCGGAAGCCGAAGAAGTGAAGAAGAAGCTCGAAGGCGCAGGCGCCACTGTCGAGATGAAGTAAGCTTCTTCCGCCGCAAGGTGGTAAACAAAGGGGGCAGTTCCTATGGGAGCTGCCCTTTTTGCTTGATTACCATGTCTTTTATTTCGCGACCCTGGCATCCAGCCATGTAAGCACCTCCGGCTTGAGGCGTGCGCGCGTGGCGGCCCGTGCCTTGATAGCGGCAATGGCACGGTCGGTCGTCTTGCGGGAAACGTCTGTAAGCCGCGCATCCGCATAGGCTGCAAGCTTGTCGGCCATGGCAAGATCGGCTGATCCCGCGCCGAGCCGACCTATGGCCTGACTACGCGCAGATGAGTCGATCAGAGAGAGATAGTGATCGAGATGGGCCAGCGCAAAATCGACAGCCTGCATGCTATGCCCGGCCGCGACGGATGAAATGATGTCCGCGCTCGTTGTCTTGCCCGGTTCATCTGTAAGCGCAAGATTCAGCGCCTGCGCAGAGAGATTCTCGTCTTTCGCTCGTCCAAGAAGGCTGAAAAGCTGGCTTTTTTCCAGTGGAGTGGCCGCCGCGTTCGCCATCTTGCGGATCGTGTCCCATGTCGGCTGATCCGCGTATTTCGCTACGATCCTGAGCCATACGAACTTCATCGGACCATCGAGCGCTGCCGGGTTGCCATCAAGCGCGGCAAAACGGCGGCGCGCCTCCGCCAACACCGCGCCCTCACCCATGTCGCCCAATGTCGCGATCAGCGACTGACGCAGCAGCGCAGTCTGCGCGCCTTCCCCCTCTTTTGCGTCAATGCCGATGCGTGTGAGGATAGGGGTCAGTTTGGCGGATGCGTATGTCAGTACCTTTTGCTGGTTTGCGATATCACCATCGAACATGTCATGCACGGCGGCAAGATAATCCGGCAGTGCAGTAAGGATCGCCGTGCTCGCGGTCGTCGGCACGGCGTCGACCAATTCCAGCGACCGTGTCATCGGCTGATAGCCGCCCAAGCCCAGCTGCCAGTTATCGGCAAGCAGGCCTTTCTGGTCGATAGACGCGAGCCGGGTGAAGTCTTTTGCCAGCGCGGCTACATTTTCCGCCGGGTAGAGCGAACGGTAATAGCCCGCCTGCCCGAAATTGACCACATAAGCGCCACAGCCGGCAAGCTCCATCGTGCCACTGCCATGCAGGATCATCGACTGGGTAGCCCCACCCACAACCTGCGCCTTCACCGGCACATGCCAGCGCATCGGCGACGCGTCCTTGGCATCCTTGGTGTCTCGGCTGAACTCGCTTTGGCTGAGGGACAGCCGGGTCACGCCATTGTCGCACTGCGCGCTTTCGACCTTCACCAGAGGGATGCCCGGCTGGGTGGTGAAATCCTGCGCGATGACGGATAACCCCTTCGCACCCGCAGCCTCCACCGCACTCCACAGATCACGCGTCACCGTGTTGCGGTATGCATGCTTCTTCATATAGGCGCGGATGCCATTACGCCAAATATCCGCCCCGGCGAAATTCTCCAGCATGGTGATGACTGCCTCGCCCTTTTCATAGGTGATGGCATCGAACGCCTGGTTGACGTCGTCCACAGTCTTGATCGGCTGCACAACCGGATGCGTTGTTACATAGGCGTCCAGCCCCATTGCCGCTTCGCGCCCGTCAACACGGGTGAGCAGCATCTCCCACTCCGGCTTCATCACATCCGTGACCTTGGTCGCCATCCAGCTTGCGAACCCTTCGTTGAGCCAAAGGTCGTCCCACCAGGCCATCGTCACGAGATTGCCGAACCACTGATGCGCGGCTTCATGCGCTACGATCTCGTATACCCGACGCTTGGCAGCCTCCGATGTGGATTTGGGATCGACCAGCAGAGCGCGCTCGAACGTGAAGATCGCACCCCAGTTTTCCATGGCGGAAAAGAATTGGCTCTGCCCAGGACCGGCCACATTATCAAGCTTGGGCAGCGGAAAGCGGGTGCCGAAATATGTGTTGTAATAAGGCAGGATTTGCGCAGCCGCATCAAGCGCGAGCTGTGCCTTACCCACATTACCCTTACCGGTGACCACGCCAAGTTCGGTTTTGCCCACCTTGGTCGTCATCCGCTCCAGCTCGCCCATGCCGAGGAATAACAGATAGGTGGACATCTTGGGGCTGGTGCCGAAGGTGACGAGCGTGGTGCCATCGGCTTGCGCGGCACTGGAGACGATTGGCATATTGCCAACAGCCATCTGCCCCTTGGGTACGACCACAGAGAGATCGAACGTCGCCTTGTAGCTTGGCTCATCCCAGCTCGGCACGAACCTGCGCGCGTCTGGCGCCTCGAACTGTGTGAACAGCGCGCGTTTTTTCTCTCCCGCCGCGTTCTGATAATCCAGCGCAAACAGGCCGTTCGCCTGCGTGTTGATGACGCCCGTGTAGGCGAAGCCAAGCCGGTATTTGCCCGGCTTGAGCACCTTTTCAAATGTGACGGTGACCGTCTGGGCTTGCGCATCAAGGCTGATTGCGCCTGGCATCGCCGTCTTGCGGCCCGAAGGCGTGATGGTTGCGGAGGAGATAGTCAGATCTGCCGCGTTCAGCGTCAGAGACTTCGTCTCAGCATAGACCCTTACATCGATGGCCGCACTGGCCGCGAATGTTAGATTGACTGCATCGGGCGTCACGCTGATGGCGTAATGACTGGGCACAGCGACGCGCGGCAGTTGCGTAGTGACATCTGCCTCAAGCCCACCGGCTGGCCTTGCAAACGCACATGGGGCGCCCAACACCGACAGCCCCAAAGCAACTGGCGCAGCGGATCGCGAGAGACGACGCATCATATGGGCAAGGCTCATGTCTTCAAGGCTCCTGGCAAGTAAAAGGAAACAAGGCGCAGCGGCCAAACTCCGGCTATATGGGAGTATGCCGCCAGGCATAAGCATTGTCCATGGACCAATGCCACCCGTTGTGACTGGAATTCGCCCCTCCGAACGCCTATGGGCACCTTCAATCACCTAGCTCACACTTGCAAGAGGCGCTTCAGATGGGTTTCAAATGCGGTATCGTCGGCCTGCCTAATGTCGGCAAATCGACCCTGTTCAACGCGCTGACCGAGACGCAGGCGGCACAGGCGGCGAACTATCCGTTCTGCACGATCGAGCCGAATATCGGCAATGTCGCTGTGCCCGATGCGCGGCTGGACAGGCTGGCCGCAATCGCGGGTAGCCAGAAAATCATCCCTACTCAGCTCGCGTTCGTCGATATTGCCGGGCTGGTGCGTGGCGCAAGCAAGGGCGAAGGGCTGGGCAACCAGTTCCTTGGCAACATCCGCGAAGTGGATGCGATCGTCCATGTGTTGAGATGTTTCGAGAATGATGACATCCAGCATGTTGATAATAAAGTCGATCCGATCGCTGACGCCGAGACGGTTGAAACCGAACTGATGCTCTCGGATCTCGAATCCCTCGAAAAGCGTGTGCCTGCGGCACAGAAAAAGGCGGCGCAAGGCGACAAGGAAAGCAAGCTGATCGCCTCCGTGTTGGGACAGGCGCTGGAGCTGCTGCGTGAAGGCAAGCCCGCCCGGCTCGTCGTGCCGGGCGACGAAGAGGAAGCGCGCGTTTTCAAGCAAGCACAACTGCTCACTTCGAAGCCGGTATTGTATGTCTGCAATGTGGAGGAAGAGTGTGCTGCGAGCGGCAACGCCTTCTCGGCCCGCGTATTTGAGAAAGCGGTGGCGGAAGGGGCGCAGGCGGTCGTCGTTTCAGCCGCGATCGAATCCGAGCTGGTAGGCATGGATGGGGCGGAACGGATGGAATATCTGGAGGAATTGGGATTGCACGAAACCGGCCTCGCCCGCGTGATCCGCGCTGGCTACGAGCTGCTTCATCTGCTCACGTTTTTTACCGTAGGGCCAAAGGAAGCGCGGGCATGGACGGTCCACAAGGGGGCGACTGCTCCCAATGCGGCGGGGGAAATCCACAGCGACTTCGAAAAAGGCTTCATCCGCGCTGAGACGATCGCCTATGACGACTTCGTGACTTTGGGCGGCGAAAGCAAGGCGCGCGAGGCAGGCAAGCTGCGCGCCGAGGGCAAGGCTTATGTGGTGCAGGACGGCGACGTGATGCACTTTCTGCACAGTTAGCAAAGCATTTTCAGCAAAAGTGGGCACCGGTTTTGCGCCCGAAAATGCTGCAAACAAAAGGACAAGAATATGCGCGTAGCCATTGCCGCTCTGCTGATGACGGCCTCGATCCCCGCCGTGGCGCAGGAGCATAATGGGCATGATATGAGCAGGATGGAACAAGAAACCCGTGATCCTCTAACTGATATATGGGTTGATTGCATGCCCGGCGAGTTCGAGTGTCTCGATCGCATGCGCGGCAGAGGGGTATCTGGCTCCGGGACCTCCCGCCTTCCCGGCGAGGAAGGCGCGATGCGCGGCCTCCATTTCATGCCCGGCGACGACTGGATGCTCATGCTCCACGGCGATGTGAGCGCGAAATATACCGACCATAAAGGCCCGCGCGGGGACGACAAATATTACGTCACCTCGATGGCGATGCTGACCGCGAGCAAGGATTTCGGCGGAGCGCGCCTCGCGTTCAAATCCATGTTCTCCCTCGAACCCGCGATGCGGCATGACGGCTACCCCAATCTCTTCGCGACCGGCGAAGTTGCATACGGCCAGCCTCTCGTTGACCGGCAGCACCCGCATGACCTGTTCATGGAACTCGCCGCAAGGCTCGATGTCGATGTCGCGCCCGGCACATCCCTGTTCCTCTATGGCGGGCCGGTTGGCGAACCGGCGCTGGGGCCGAGCGCCTTCATGCACCGGGGCAGCGCGGCGAATAACCCCGAGCCGCCGATCAGCCATCACTGGTTCGACAGCACGCATATTACTTATGGCGTGGTGACAGCGGGCGTTTCTTCCCGACGCTGGCAGATCGAGGCTTCCACCTTCCGCGGGCGCGAGCCGGACGAACACCGATGGAACATCGAGACACCCAAGCTCGATTCATGGTCCATCCGCGCGACATGGAACCCAACGCCACGCTGGTCCGCGCATGTTAGCCACGGCTTCCTTAAGCAGCCTGAAACGACCCATGTCGGCGAAGACGAACACCGCACTACCGCCAGCGTCCATTATGCCGACGGGCGCCTCTCCGCCATGGCGGCATTTTCAGCGAAGAACCGCGATCCGGGCGATACGCTGACCGCGTGGATCGCCGAGGCGAACTATGCCCTCACCGCGCATCACGCGCTGTTTGGCCGTATCGAAAATGTGAAGAATGCCGAACTGTTCCCGGATCATCATGACCCGCTGCACGATGTCGCCTTTCGTGTGACCAAGCTTCAGGCAGGCTATGCGTGGCAAACACCCCTCGGCAGCAGCCCTTTTCGCCTCACGCTCGGCGGTAGCGCCAATGCCTATCTGAAGCCCGCCGCCCTTGACGCAGCTTATGGCAAGCATCCATGGGGATATACTCTGTTCACCCGGCTTTCCTTGGGGCACTAGCAGCTTATGACCGTTTATTTCGAGGATATTGAGGTCGGCACAACAGAGCGTTTTGGTCAGTATGAGGTTACACGCGAGGAAGTGATTGCCTTCGCCTCCCGCTACGACCCGCAGGACTTCCATCTCGATGACGCCGCCGCAGCCGCAAGCATATTCGGCAAGATTCCAGCAAGTGGCTGGCACACATGCGGCATGGCGATGAACATGATCGTATCGCATTGGAAGGAATGCGGGACGGCCGACGCCAGCATGGGCGGGCTTGGTATGGACGAAGTGCGCTGGCCGCACCCGGTCTATCCTGGCGATGTCCTGCGATGCGAAATCGAGGTGCTGGACAAGCGCCCATCAGCCAGCCGCCCGGAAATGGGCATCATCAAGAGCCGCTGGAGCGTCTTCAACCAGAACGACACATTGGTCATGACGCTCATATCCAACGGTATATGGCGCACACGGGCTGGAAAATCTGGCTGATCAGCCTATCTGCGCCCGAACAGCTTTTCGATATCGCTGTGCGCCAGCTTCACCCATGTCGGACGGCCATGATTGCACTGGCCGGAGTGGGGCGTCACTTCCATCTCTCGCAGCAAGGCGTTCATCTCCGCGACGGACAGCAGCCTGCCCGCGCGCACGGAGCCATGACAGGCCATCGTTGCGGCGACGTGGTTGATCCGTTCTCTGAGAGAAAGCGCCTGATCAGCCTCAGCCAGATCATCGGCCAGATCACGCACAAGTCCCTCGGCGTCGTTCGCACCCAGCATAGCCGGAGTAGCGCGCACCAGCATCGCAGCGGGGCCGAAGCGCTCCAGCTCCAGCCCGAATTCGGCCAGCTCCGTAATCCGCGTCTCAAGCCGATCGCAGGCAGGCTCGTCTAGCTCCACCACCTGCGGCAGCAACAGCGCCTGAGAGGCGATGCCGCCGCCCTCGCTTTCGAGCGCACGACGCATCCTCTCCAGCACCAGTCGCTCATGCGCGGCATGCTGATCGACCAATACAAGCCCATCCTCCGCCTCGGCTACGATATAGGTCTTCGCCACCTGGCCGCGCGCAACGCCAAGGGGGAAGGACTGGGCCGAGGGAGCAGAATCTAATGCGGTCTCTCCACGCGCGGCGGGCATGGGCATGGCGGGCGTGTAGTCGCCCCACTGCCGCACAGCATCCGAAAGATAGGCATCCACAGGCGCGAAGTCATGACGGCGCTCCGGCTGATGCGCAAAGATCGGCAGCGCGCCGATGGGCGTTGGCGACGACCGCTCGCTGCGCCATGCCGCCATCGCCGCCAAATCCGGCCGCTGCACTGAGCGCAACCCCGCTTCATCTAGGGCGCGCTTGAGACCGCTCACGATCATGCCGCGCACGAAGGCAGGATCGCGGAACCGCACCTCTGTCTTGGCGGGATGGACGTTCACATCCACTTCGGTCGGCGGCACATCAAGGAACAGCGCGACAACCGGGTGCCTGTCTCGCGTCAGAAGATCGGCATAGGCGCCCCGCACAGCTCCAAGCAACAGCCTGTCCCGAACCGGGCGGCCATTGACAAAGAGATAGAGGTGATCGGCCACGCCACGATTATAGGTGGGCAGGCTCGCGACGCCGGACAGGCGCACGCCCTCGCGCTCAAGCGAGACGATCACATGATTGTCGGCCAGATCCCGATCCGTCAGCGCCGCAACACGCGCCTCGCGCCCCTCGCCCGATTGTACCGCGAGCGAACGCCGCCCATCATGCTCCAGCGAAAATGCGATCTCAGGATGTGCCATTGCGAGACGACGGACCACATCGAGACAGGCCCCATATTCGGCACGTGGACTGCGCAGGAACTTGCGGCGCGCAGGCACCCGCTCGAACAGCGCCTCGATCCGCACGCTTGTTCCCGGCGGAACGGCGCACGGCCCTTCCTCCACCAGCGCGCCATTGTCTACAACCCGTTGCCAGCCTTCGCTACCGCGCACTCTGCTTTCCAGCGTAAGGCGGGCTACGGACGCTATGGAGGGTAGCGCTTCACCACGAAAACCAAGCGTTTCAACCGCTTCGATCCGCTCATCCGGCAGCTTGGATGTCGCGTGCCGCTCCAGCGCCAGCGCCATATCGGCCGCGCTCATGCCACAGCCATCGTCAATCACCTCGATTCGTTCTGTCCCACCAGCCGAAAGCCTAATCGAAACGCGCGATGCTCCTGCATCAACGGCGTTTTCCACCAGTTCCTTCAGCGCGCTGGCCGGTCTTTCAACCACTTCCCCCGCGGCGATACGGTTAACAAGGTGTTCGGGCAGGCGGCGTATTGACATATGCCGTTGACTAGCCCAAGCGGACGCATTCCGCGAGCCGTGGCCGGATATTTTTTCGCCTTCATCCTTACGTGGCGCGCGCACGCGAACATTGAAACAGGATATGGCATGTCAATTTTCACCCGGTTGTTCAAATTCTCCTCGCAAGACATGGCCATCGACCTCGGCACCGCGAACACCGTGGTCTATGTGCGCGGTCGTGGTATTGTGCTGAATGAGCCATCAGTGGTGGCTGTTGAGACGATCAACGGCGTCAAGCGCGTCAAGGCCGTGGGAGACGACGCCAAGCTGATGATGGGCAAGACGCCCGATTCCATCGAAGCTATCCGCCCGCTGCGCGATGGCGTGATTGCCGACATTGATGTCGCCGAGCAGATGATCAAACACTTCATCACCAAGGTGCATGGCGGCAAGGCGCGCCCGTGGCGTTTCCCTGAAATCGTGATCTGCGTGCCATCCGGCTCCACCTCAGTTGAGCGCCGTGCGATCCGCGATGCTGCCAGCAACGCTGGCGCATCTCAGGTCTTTTTGATCGAGGAACCGATGGCCGCCGCGATTGGCGCAGACATGCCGGTGACGGAGCCGATCGGCTCTATGGTCGTCGACATCGGCGGCGGCACGACCGAAGTCGCGGTGCTTTCCCTGCGCGGACTTGCCTATACCACCTCGGTTCGTGTGGGTGGCGACAAGATGGATGAAGCGATCGTTTCCTTCGTACGCCGCCATCACAATCTGCTGATCGGCGAAGCGACCGCAGAGCGCATCAAGAAGGAATTCGGCGTCGCCCAGCCGCCCGCTGACGGCATCGGCGCGACGATCCATATCAAGGGCCGTGACCTCGTCAACGGCGTGCCCAAGGAAATCAGCATCACGCAGGCGCAGATCGCCGAGGCATTGGCCGAACCGATCGGCACCATCGTCGAGGGCGTACGCATTGCGCTGGAGAACACAGCGCCAGAGCTGGCGGCGGATATCGTCGATCAGGGGATTGTCCTTACAGGCGGCGGCGCGCTGCTGAAAGGGCTGGACGACGAACTGCGCGACGAGACCGGCCTGCCCGTTACGGTTGCGGACGATCCGCTGACATGCGTCGCCATCGGCACCGGCCGCGCGCTGGAAGATCCGATGTTCCGCGGCGTGTTGCAAACCGCGTAGCCTAGGGAGACCGCCTGCCATGGCGCGACCGTCCAGTCGCCGTCCCGGAGTGAACAGGCGGGCCCAATATGGCTTGTTCGCGAGCTATGTCATTACAATAGCGTGCGCGATTGCGGGTCTGTTGCTGGTTTTGGTGTCCGTTGCCGACCCTGCGGGATTTTCTGTCTTGCGCGCGGGCGCGGCGACACTAACCAGTCCGGTGGCCTCTGCCCTCAAATCCATGGTCCGCAGTTTCGGTACGATTGACGAGCAGATTATCGCCTATATCGACGCCGGGTCACAGAATGCAGCGCTGCGACGTCAGGTTGAGGCCAACAGGGTCAAGCTGATAGAAGCTGAAGCTGTCGCACAGGAAAATAGCCGCCTCAAGAAGCTCCTCCAGCTCACTCAGGAGACCGACAACAAGGTTGCGACGGCCCGGATGATTTCATCCTCCTCCACCATCAGCCGCCGCCTCGCCCGGATCAACACAGGCAGCGTAGCAGGTGTTTTGGCAGGGATGCCGGTGCGCGCGCCAGAGGGCCTTGTGGGGCGGGTGCTGATCGTGGGACCACGCAGCGCGGATATCCTCTTGCTGACGGACAGCCAGAACATTGTGCCTGTGCGGCGGGCAAGAGACAATATCGGTGCCATCTCCACAGGTCGCGACGATGGCACAGTCGAGATTCGTCCTTTGAGCGCAGGGGCCAACCCGTTTCGCCCTGGAGACATAGTGGTGACGACCGGAACCGGCGGGATTTATCGGCCCAATATCCCTGTGGCAATCATCGTCGCACTGCGCGACGGCTACGCCATCGGCGTCCCTCTGGCCAACCCCGCGCGTGTGGAGCTGGTGATGGTTGAGCGCGCCTATGATGCCAATATCCCGGCACCGGTGGTACAGTCCAAGACAGAAGCGCCTGCCTCCGAGGCAGCAGTGCAATGAGCCAGCCGGTTCCTCGTCTGGGCAGCACGCCCTCGCCTTGGCGCATGGATGGCACACCGATAGTGACCGTACTGCTGGCCTCAGCGTTGCCAACGATGCTGCCGCTGATCGCGCAGGCCCCCACCCTGCCCCCGCTGGGCCTACTGATGTTTGTTGGATGGCGGCTACTGCATCATGAGCTATGGCCGCTGTGGATCGCCGCCCCGCTGGGCGCATTCGACGACCTGATGAGCGGCAATCCGCTCGGCACAGCCATCTTCCTGTGGTGCGCCATCAATCTCGCGATTGAACTGGTCGACACGCGCCTCTATTGGCGCGATTATTGGCATGACTGGCTGATTGCCCTCACAGCGTCCGCCTTTTTTCTTTTTGGCGGGTTGGGTTTTGTGCATCATTTCGGTAGCGGTGCCCCTGTGTCGCTGATCTTGCCACAAATTCTCTGGTCTGCCCTGCTCTATCCGCTTATTGTGCGCGTGGTCGCCCGAACGGACCGCTGGCGCATGATGGCATGAAGTTTCCAAAGCTCACCCCAAAGAACATTACCCAGGCCAGCCTTTCCCATAGCTTCACGCGACGCGCGATGGTGCTGGGGACGATACAGGGCGGCATCGGAGTTCTGCTTGCTGCGCGGATGGGCTGGATCAGCATTGCCGAGAATGAAAAATATTCGCTCCTGTCTGAGAGCAACCGGGTCAACCTCACACTTGTGCCTCCACGCCGCGGCTGGATCATCGACCGGCATGGCATACCCATCGCCAAAAACCGCACCGATTTCCGTGTCGACATCATCCCGGACCGGCTTCAGGATCGGGCGCGCGTCGTCGGCACGTTGGCACAGCTTCTCTCGCTTGCGCCGGAAGATGTGGAGCGCATTAATGAGGAGTTGGACAAAGCCGCCGGGTTTCAGCCTGTGCAGGTATCCGACAAGCTCAGTTACGACCAGTATGCAGCTGTTTCGGTGAGATTACCCGATCTGCCGGGAATCGCTCCAGCGCAGGGCTTTTCGCGCGATTATCCTGCCGGGCCATCGGTAGGCCACCTCATCGGCTATGTTGGCGTTGCATCGGCCAAGGATTATGACGAGCGCAAAGACCCGCTTCTCATCACACCGGGATACAAGATCGGCAAAGATGGGCTGGAGCGCACCTTCGAGGCAGCGCTAAATGGCAAACCCGGCGCAAAGCGGGTGGAGGTGACGGCACGCGGCAAAGTGGTGCGCGAACTCACCACCCGGCCCGACACTCCCGGCAAAACGATCCAGCTCACGATCGACGCCGGACTGCAGGAATTTGCTGGGCGCAGGCTCGGTACTCAGAGCGGCTCTGTCGTGGTGGTCGATTGCAGGACAGGCGATCTTCTAGCCATGGCTTCTATGCCAAGCTTCGATCCCAACAGCTTCTCCGATGGCATAAGCCATATGGAGTGGGACATGCTGAGCCAGGACGACCATGTTCCCCTGCGCAACAAAACGCTGCAAGGCCTGTATCCGCCCGGCTCCACAGTCAAGCCCATGGTCGCGCTCTCCTTTCTGGAGGCAGGACTTGATCCCAACGAGACGGTGCAATGCAGCGGTGCCATCCGGGTCGGCAATGGCCGCTTTCACTGCTGGCGGCGCGGCGGGCATGGTGCGGTGAACATGCACCGGGGCATAGAGCAGAGCTGCGACATCTATTTCTATGTGATGGCGCAGCGCCTCGGCATGCAGGTGATCGCGGATATGGCGCGCAAGCTGGGGCTGGGGCAAAAATTCCCGCTGCCCTACCCCAGCCAGAGCTATGGCACGGTGCCCGATGCCGCCTGGAAGAAAAAGAAATATGATCAGGACTGGCAGGTTTACGACACTGTAAACGCCACCATCGGGCAGGGTTATATGCTCGTCAATCCGCTACAGATCGCGATCATGGCGGCGCGGCTGGCGTCTGGAAAGGCACTGATGCCGAACCTGTTATTTGGTGCGAAGCGCGAGCCCGCCCTGCCGCTGGGAGTATCGCGGGAGCATCTGGAGATTATTTGGGCCGCCATGCGCGATGTGGTGAATGGGCGCGGCACCGGTGGAGGCGCGCGGCTCTCTGTGCCCGATATATTGATGGCGGGCAAAACCGGCACAGCGCAGGTACGCCGCATCACCATGGCCGAGCGACGCAGCGGTGTGCGCTCCAACGCTTCGCTGGCGTTCAAACTCCGCGATCATGCACTGTTTATGGGCTTCGCACCCGCAGACAACCCCCGCTATGCCATCGGCACCGTCATTGAGCATGGCGGGCACGTCAACATTATTCAAGACGCCCCGCGCATCTCTGGCGATGTGATGAGCTATCTGTTCGATCCCAAGGATGCGATGGAACGGCTTGTCGCCTATGAAAAGGATTGGGGCGGTGATCCCTTTGCCCGGCAGGAAGCACAGATGGCTGCCTATCGCGCGGCACATGGCATGGCCCCGCCGCCTGCCACTACGGCCGAAAATACGGCCAATGCGGCAGATCAGCATGGCACACCCGCTGTCGTGACCCCCGCTGCCACGCTGGATACATCATCAGCGCAGGCGCCTTCCACACCCGCAGCAAGTGTGAGCAACGTGCAGGAGGAAACGGATTGAGCATCGTCCCCTCCACCGTTTCCCGACTGCCATGGCGCCTCATGGTGCTGGTTAGCGCTATTGCAGGCTTTGGCGTTATCGTACTCTACAGCGCGGCCGGCGGCAGTATGACGCCATGGGCGCTGAACCAGCTCATCCGCTTTACTCTCTTCACCGGTATGGCGCTAACGCTCTCGCGAGTGCCGGTTGAGCTGTTTGCGCAACTGGCCTTCCCGGCATATGGCGCCGTCCTCATCGCACTCATTATTGTCGAACTGATAGGCGGGGTTGCGGGCGGCAGCCAGCGATGGATCAACCTCGGCTTCATGCAGCTCCAACCCTCGGAATTTATGAAGCCTGTAATCGTTCTGGCGGTGGCGCGCTTTTATGCCCGGCTTCCTGTGGGTGAAACGCGGCGCTGGACGGCGATCTGGCCTGCGCTGCTGATGATCGGCTTGCCATGGGCGCTGGTGCTTATCCAGCCCGATCTCGGCACCGCGACCATGATCGCGGCGGGAGGCGTGACGGTAATGTTCCTTGCCGGGCTGCCGTTGCGCCTGTTCATAGGTGCGGGGCTGGCGCTTGCTGCGGCGATCCCCATAGCATTCAGCTTTCTGCATGAGTATCAACAAAAACGCGTGCTGATCTTCATGGACCCGGAAAGCGACCCGCTCGGCGCCGGCTATCATATCAGCCAGTCCAAAATCGCAATCGGCTCCGGCGGTTTGTGGGGCAAGGGATATTTGCAAGGCACGCAAAGCCATCTCGATTATCTGCCCGAAGGCCATACCGATTTTGTATTCGCCACGATGTCTGAGGAGTGGGGGCTGGCAGGCGGCGTCCTCCTGATTGCCGCTTTCATGCTGTTGTTTCGTTGGGGCATCCGTGTCTCCATGCGCGCGCGCGACAGATTTGCTGCACTCGTTGCCGCTGGGCTTACGACAACAATATTCTTCTATGTTGCGATAAACCTGATGATGGTAATGGGCCTTGCGCCGGTGGTGGGCATTCCGCTGCCCTTCATGTCCTATGGGGGAAGCTCCATGCTCACAGTGATGCTGTGTATTGGCATCATTATGGCGGTAGACCGCGATAGCAGACAGGGCATCAGCACGGGCTGGCGATAGGGCGCCTTTTGATTATGAAGACGCTCGCCCAACCAGACGATCATGCGCGCTGCTTTCCACCGGTCATCACGCCTGAAACACGCCTGCTTATTCTGGGAAGCCTTCCTGGGCGGCAATCGCTGGCCGCGCAGCAATATTATGCGCATCCCCGTAACCAGTTCTGGCGGCTTATAGGCGAGGTGATCGACACAAATCTCGCCGCACTGCCTTATGAGGCCCGGCTAAAGCGGCTACTGGCGCATACTATTGGTCTGTGGGACGTGGTTGGAGAGGCGATACGCCCCGGCAGCCTCGATATGCGGATAACCGGAGCCGTACCAAACGATCTGACCACGGTGCTGACCGGTCTGCCAATGTTGACAGCCATTGCGTTCAACGGAAAGACAGCGAGCCGCGTAGGGCGTCATCAGCTTTTCTCCCGCACTCAACCTGCAACTGTGGATACCCTGATCGATCTGCCCTCCAGCAGCCCTGCGCATACGCAGAGTTACGAGGAAAAGGCTCGTTCGTGGCGCGCGCTCAAGGAATTTATCGGGCGATGACGTGTCGCTGGAGCATTTTCAGAATGACCGTATTCCGAAGCGAGGAGTGTTCTGCGCTCATCTTGAAACCGGTATAGAGATCAGATTTTGAGAAAATGGGGCGACCGATGGGATCCGAACCCACGACCTCTGGTACCACAAACCAGCGCTCTAACCAACTGAGCTACGATCGCCACATGGAGCATGCCCCCTAGGGGCGGACGGTCACTTAAGCGCGCCAATCAGCAGCGTCAAGCAGACAAATGACTAACTCTCGCCGCTGCCATAGAAAAAGGGCGAAGCCTCGGCCTCGCCCTCAAACTATACCATAAAGGCACCTTCATCACCAATTGCTGCCATCGGCCCAACACAACACCACCCGCAATCCGTGCGAGCGGCCCCTGATGGCCGACAGCTATACGATCAGTTGACGGAGTCCTTCAGACCCTTGCCAGCCTTGAACTTGGGCTGAGAGGATGCCTTGATCGTCATGGTTTCGCCGGTGCGCGGATTGCGGCCGGTCGATGCCTTGCGCTGCGAGACGGAGAAAGTGCCGAACCCAACGAGGCGGACTTCGTCACCCTTCTTCAGCGCGCCCGTGATTGCGTCAAACACGCCTTCCACGGCCTTGGCGGCATCGGTCTTGCTAAGGCCGCTGCTGTCAGCGACTGCGCCAATAAGATCCTGCTTGTTCATTGTGTGGGAACCCCCTCGTTGCTTGTGTTGAAATGGGAATCGTTAATTCGGGAGCGCCATAAATGCGCGGATTTTGGCGTCTGTCAAAGGGTAAAGGCAAAAAAATCACGCAATTACGGTGCGCGGCGCATCAGGATAGCCGCGTACCTCGCGAAATTTTAATGACGCACCGCAATATCCCCCTCCGCGCCCGGCGACGAAACCGGCTGCGCGGCGAGATCATCCTCCTCTGACCATGCAATCGCTTCGAGTGGCACAGCGAGCGAGCGAGCCAACACCTCGTCAACATGACTGACCGGGACAATCTCAAGATTATCCGTTATATTTGAAGGGATTTCTGCCAGATCCTTCTCATTCTCCATCGGGATCAGCACGGTCTTGATGCCACCGCGCAGCGCTGCCAACAGCTTCTCCTTCAGGCCGCCGATCGGCAACACACGCCCTCTGAGCGTAACCTCTCCGGTCATCGCGACGTCTTTTCGCACTGGCACACCGGTGAGCGTGGAAACGATGCTCGTCACCATGCCGATACCTGCCGAAGGCCCATCTTTTGGCACAGCGCCTTCGGGAAGATGGATGTGAATATCCTTGCGATTGAAGATGATGGGGCGAATACCATAGGCTGGCGCGCGCGCTTTCACATAGGAAAACGCCGCCTGCACCGATTCGGTCATCACCTCGCCGAGCTTGCCGGTGGTCTTGATCGCACCCTTGCCGGGGACAGTCACAGACTCAATGGTCAGCAGTTCGCCTCCCACCTCAGTCCAGGCGAGGCCAGTAACGGCACCGACCTGATTTTCCTCCTCACCAACGCCGTGGCGGAACTTGCGTACACCGGCAAAATCACTCAGATTTTCGGGCGTGATCTCAACACTGGTCACGCCGCCTTCCAATATCTTGCGCAGCGCTTTACGGGCCAGCCGCGCGATCTCGCGCTCCAGCGTGCGGACACCAGCCTCACGCGTATAATAGCGGATAAGGTCACGCAGCGCGTCCTCGGTGACAATCAGCTCGCCCTCTTTAAGGCCATGCGCCTCGATCTGCTTGGCAACGAGGTGCCGCTGCGCGATCTCGACCTTCTCGTCCTCAGTATAGCCCTCCAGCCTTATGATCTCCATCCGGTCCAGCAGAGCCTGAGGCAGGTTGAGTGAGTTGGCCGTGGTGACGAACATAACATCTGAGAGATCGAGGTCGATCTCCAGATAATGATCCTGGAACTTGGCGTTCTGTTCCGGGTCCAACACCTCCAGCAGCGCGGAGGCGGGGTCGCCGCGGAAATCCTGACCCAGCTTGTCGATCTCATCCAAGAGGAACAGCGGGTTCATGCTGCCCGCCTTCTTGAGGTTCGCCACGATCTTGCCCGGCAACGAGCCGATATAGGTACGGCGATGGCCGCGGATTTCCGCCTCGTCGCGCACGCCGCCGAGCGACTGACGCACAAACTCCCTCCCGCATGCCTTGGCGATCGACTTGCCGAGCGAGGTCTTGCCGACGCCCGGAGGTCCGACGAGGCACAGGATCGGCCCTTTCAGCTTGTTGGTGCGCGCCTGGACAGCGAGATATTCGACGATCCGGTCCTTGACCTTTTCCAGCGCGAAGTGATCGGCGTCGAGAATTTCCTGCGCCTGGCGAAGATCGTTCTTGACCTTGCTGCGCTTGCCCCAAGGTAGGCCCAGCAGCACATCGAGATAGTTGCGCACGACAGTCGCCTCGGCGGACATCGGCTGCATCGACTTCAGCTTTTTCAATTCCGCGTTGGCCTTAGCCTTCGCTTCCTTTGTCATTTTGAGCTTGTTGATCTTGTCCTGAAGCTCGGCCAGCTCGTCGGCCTCGTCACCCTCGGCACCGCCCAGCTCGCGCTGGATCGCCTTCAACTGCTCGTTGAGATAATATTCGCGCTGGGTCTTCTCCATCTGGCGCTTGACGCGGCCGCGGATCTTCTTCTCGACCTGCAGTACGCCCAGTTCGCCCTCCATGAAGGCGAAGACCATCTCCAGCCTCTTGGCGGCGTCTGTCTCCGTGAGCAGGGCCTGCTTGTCCGACACCTTGACGCTGATGTGCGCGGCGACGGCATCGGCCAGCCGCCCTGCCTCCTCGATCTCGCGCAGCTGCACTGGGGTTTCGGCGGGCAGCTTCTTGTTGAGCTTGGCGTAATTTTCGAACTGGTCGGCTACTGAGCGCATCAGCGCCGAAGCCTGCGGGCCGCTCGCGCCCTGCTCCTCGACGGCCTCGACCTCGGCGGATACATAGCCGTCTGATTCCGACACCGCCTGAAGGCGGGCACGCTGCTTGCCCTCTACCAGCACTCGAACAGTGCCGTCCGGCAGCTTTAACAATTGCAGCACCGTGGCGATCACGCCCATGTCATACAGAGCATCGCGATCCGGCTCGTCTTCGGCGGGGTCGAGCTGGGAGACGAGGAAAATTTCCTTGTCCGCTTCCATGGCTTTTTCCAGGGCGACAACGCTTTTGTCGCGTCCAACAAACAGAGGGACGATCATCTGCGGGAAGACAACGATATCGCGCAAAGGCAGCAGCGGGAATTGCATTGCTAATCTATACTCCATGGCGCATCCGAACGGGATGCAGACCCTATATTATGTTCTATAGCGCGCCAATCAATGGCCCGGCCGGATTAGAGCAAAAAGCTGAAAATAGGATTGCATCCAACACGAGGGTAATCCGATCAAAACGGCAGCTTGAAACCGGGTGGCAGCGAGAGGCCGCTGGTCATCTTGCCCATTTCGGCGCTTGAGGCCTCATCAGCCTTCTTGCGCGCATCGTTGAACGCGGCGGCGACGAGATCTTCCAATATCTGCTTCTCTGACGGGGCAAGCAGGCTCTCATCGATGGAAACGCCGGTGATCCGCCCCTTGGCAGTCGCGCGGACCTTCACCACGCCGCCCCCAGCAGCACCCTCGACCTCGATCTTGTCGAGATTATCCTGCGCGCGGGCAAGCTCTTCCTGCACACGCTGCGCCATACCCAATATTTCGTTCAAGTCCTTCATGCGCTTTCGCTCCATTTCGCTTCGTCATCGGCGGGCATCAGCTCCGCATCGGGAAAAGCCGCCATCGCTGCCTGCATCACTGGATGACCCAGAATTTCGGCCCTGGCCGCCTGCTCGGCCTGCTCGCGCCGCTCGGACAATGTCGGCTGCGCGTCACCCTGGGCCAGCCGCAGCTGCCAGCGCCCACGCGTCACTTCGTCAATGGCCGCGCGGATGCGGTCGATCTGTTCTTGCGCCATCGGCCGGGCGGGCTCGAAATCCAGCTCTGGGGGGGCATAGCGGATCGGGCGGATGAAATGCTCGATCTCGTCCGCGATCAGGCCCTTGTTGCGATCCCACAACAGCTTGACCAGCGCCTCGAAGCTGGCGGGGAGCGTGGCGGCGGGAGCGGGTGACGGTGTGGGGGAACTCGCGGCACCCTGCGCCGACGCGGCAGGCGCCCCGCCTTCAAGCAACCGCGCCAGCTCGGAGGGATCGGGCAGGCTGGCCGCATGGATAACCCGCAACAGCGCCATATCCGCCGCCTCCGAGGGCATCGCGGCGCGCGCAACCTCCTCATGCCCCTTGAGCAACAACTGCCACAGCCGATGCAGCGGCGCGAAGCCCAGCTGGCTTGCCCAATCGGCCAGCGCCTCGCGCTCCTCCACCGATTGCGCGGGGTCATCGCCCCTGCCGCCCGCCTTCAGCAGCGTGACGCCGTGCACTGTCTCCAGCAGGCCGCGCAGGATGGAAAGCGGCTCGACGCCGAGATCATGCTGCTCGCGCATCATCGCCAGTGCGCCTTGCGCGTCTCCCACCAGCAGCAATCCGAACAGCCGGCGGATCGCGCCCCGGTCCGACAGGCCGAGCATTTCGCGCACCTGCGCGGCGGTGACGCGCGCCCCTTCCCCTGCCCCCTCTGTCTCGGCATGGGCGATCGCCTGATCGAGGATCGAGAGGCCATCACGCGCGGAACCTTCCGCCGCCTGCGCGATGAGCGACAGCGCTTCGGCCTCCGCCTCCACACCCTCCTCGCGCACCACATGAGCGAAATGCGCGGCGAGCTTTTCCGCCGAAATCCGCCGCAGATCGAACCGCTGGCACCGGGAAAGCACCGTGACCGGCACCTTGTTGACCTCGGTGGTGGCGAACAGGAATTTCACATGGGCGGGCGGCTCCTCCAGCGTCTTCAACAGCGCGTTGAAGGCGTTTTTGGAGAGCATGTGCACTTCGTCGATGATGTAGACCTTGTAGCGCGCCGACACCGCCGAATAGCGCACCGCCTCGATGATCTCGCGCACATCGTCAACGCCGGTGTGGCTGGCCGCGTCCATCTCGATCACATCGATGTGGCGCCCCTCGGCGATGGCGAGGCAAGGTTCGCAAACGCCGCAGGGATCGATCGTCGGGCCGCTCTGCCCATCCGGGCCGATACAGTTCAGCGCCTTGGCAATGAGGCGCGCGGTCGAGGTCTTGCCCACCCCACGCACGCCGGTCATCAGGAAGGCATGGGCGAGCCGCCCCCGCCTGATGGCGTTGCCCAGCGTCTGCACCATAGCATCCTGCCCGATCAGCTCGGCAAAGGTCTGCGGCCGATATTTGCGGGCAAGCACGCGATAGGCGCTGCCGGTGGTGGGCGGGGAATCGGTCATGCGGCTGTTCTAACGGCTTGCCCGGCGCTTGTCGAAGGATGAACAGCGCCGCGCCCCCCCTCTTGCATTTGCGCGCCGCCCCCGCCATATGCGGCGCGGGAGCCGGGCGGACGTGGCCGTCGCCAACCTGGTCAGGTCCTGACGGAAGCAGCCACAGTGATTCCGCTGCGGGTCGTTCCGGCTCCTACTTTTTCTTCATACGCCTTTCATATCCCGCCATTCGCCGGGCATCCGCACGCTCAGGCTGTCCATATCCGGCGGCAGGATGATCTGGCATGCGAGGCGGCTGGTGCGCGTGGCGGCGGCGGCGAGATCGAGCATGTCTTCCTCTGCCTCGCTGGCAGGGGGCAGGCGCGCGAAATCCTCCGCCGAGACGATGACATGGCATGTCGAGCAGGCCATCTGCCCCTCACACGTGCCTTCAAGCGGTTGACCCGCTGCCTGAGCAATATCTAACAGGCAGTCTCCGCTATTAGCGATAACCTCTTGAATATCCTCGCCATCAGCGCTGATGAAACGAACTGTCGGCATGACTTTCCTTACCCTTGAGCGTCTGCGGCGCGGTTTATGGCGTCAGCGGCGCGCTCGATCTCGTCCAGCGTGGTGGTGCGCCCGAAGCCCAGCCGGATCGAGGACCGCGCCTCTGCATCCGACAACCCCAGCGCCCTCAGCACATGGCTGGGCCGCCCCGATCCGCTGGCGCAGGCCGAACCGAGCGAGAAGGCCACGTCGCGGCAATCGGCCATCAGCCGCGCGGCGTCCAGCCCGTCTCGCCGCAGATTGAGGTTACCGGGGTAGCGATGATCGGCGCTGCCATTGAGTGTCCATCCTGCGAACAGCTCCTTCGCGCGCGCGCTGAGCGCCGTCACATGCGCGGCATCGTCCGCGCGTCGCTCCGCCATCAGCCGCGCCGCCACGCCGAATCCTGCGCAGAGCGCGGGAGAGAGCGTCCCCGACCGCAAGCCACCCTCCTGCCCTCCACCGTGGATCAGCGGGGGTATCTCCAACCCGTCCCGCAACCACAAAGCGCCGATGCCCTTCGGGCCATGAATCTTGTGCGCGGAAATCGCGATCATGTCCGCCTCCACCGGCAGGTCGACCCGCCCAGCGCCCTGCACCGCATCGCACAGGAACAGCGCGCCCGCGTCATGCGCACTCTTCGCGAGCGTATCGACCGGCTGGATCACGCCGATCTCGTTGTTGACCAGCATTACCGCCAGCAGGGCAGCGCGCGCATCGAGCGAGGCCTGCACCACGGCCAGATCGAGCAGGCCATCGGGCCGCACTGGCAGCAACACCGGCTCAAATCCCTCCGCCCGCAACGCCAGCGCCGTATCGCGCACGGCGGCATGTTCGGTATCAGGCAACAGGATCCGGGTGCGGCCAGGATCTCGCCCACGCATCATTCGCGCCGCGCCCACAAGCCCTATGTTGAGCGCTTCCGTAGCGCCCGATGTGAACACAACCCGCCCGCTGGACGGCAGAAGGGCCGCCACCTGATCGCGCGCCACCTCGACCGCCGCGGCAGCCACCCGGCCCGGCCGGTGCGCGCTATGCGGATTGGCGAAATGATCCCGCAGCCACGGCGTCATGGCTTCAAAGGCTTCAGGCGCGAGCGGCGTCGTCGCCTGATAATCGAGGTAGATCATGCCGCCTGCGCCTTGGCCATGCCGCGCCATGCCGCGATGAAGCGGTGTAGCTCGGCTTCGCTGGTCTGTGGGCCAAAGCTGACGCGGATCACCTCGTCCGCCGCTTGCCCGCTCCACCCCAGCGCGCGCAGCACCGGGCTGGTCTTCAGCGTGCCGGACGAACAGGCCGCCCCCGCCGAAACCGCGATCCCCGCCGCATCGAACCGGATGAGCTGCACCCGCGCCGATACGCCGGGCATATGATAGCTGGCGATGGTGGGGATGCGCTCTGTCGTCTGCGCCACCACCATGCCGCCTGCTTCGACAATCGCTGCATCGAGCATATCCCGCAACCGTGCGGCCTCGCGCATCCAACCGCGATCCTGCTCCAGCGCCACAGCCATAGCCAGTACGCCCGGCAGATTTTCTGTGCCGCCGCGATAGCCTTGTTCCTGCCCGCCTGTGGGCAGCAGAAGCGATAAATCCCGCACCAGCAGCGCGCCGACGCCCGGCGGCCCGCCGAATTTATGCGCTGAGATGGCGATCATGTCGGCTTGTCTCGGCAGATCAATCTTGCCCGCACTTTGGGCGCAATCGCAAAAGAGCCAGCCGCCCTCCGAATCGATGCGCTCCGCCAGTTCAGCGATCGGCTGGATCACGCCCGTCTCGTTGTTCACATGCTGGATGGCATGGAGCGCGCCTGTGCGCACCTCAGTCACGCGTCCGGCATCGTCCACCGCCAGCTGACCAGCCTCCTCACCAGCAATGCGCATCACCGCATCATGCTCGGTCGGGGACACGACGACGCGCTCTGCCTTAGCCCGACCCAGCGCAAGCGCGATCGCCTCGCTCGCGCCAGAGGTAAAAATCAACTCTCCGTCCCACCCCAAAGCCGCCTTGATCCGCGCCCGCGCATCCTCCAGCGCGGCCCGCGCCGCCCGCCCTTCGGCATGCGGAGAGGAGGGATTAGCCCAGCGCTCCATGCCTTCCCTCATCGCAGCGCGCGCGGCATCGCACACGGGCGTGGTCGCCGCATGATCGAGATAGATGCGTCCTGCGGAGGCTGAAGACGGGGAGTTTGGCACGAAATGACTCATTTTATTGCGAAATCGCGGTTCGGTCCTATATAGGCGCTCTTTCATTCGTGGCCAGCGCAGAGCGCAGGTGCGCGGACCCGCAAATTTTAGCAGACAGCCAGGTGCCATGCCCGACGTAATTTTTCCCGGCCCCGAAGGCCGTTTAGAGGGCCGTTTCAGCCCCCCGCCCCGCCCGCGCGCTCCGGTCGCGATGATCCTGCATCCGCATCCTCAGGGCGGCGGCACGATGAACGACCGCATCACACAGGCGCTCTACAAGACCTTCGTGCGGCGCGGTTTTGCCGTGCTGCGCTTCAACTTTCGCGGTGTGGGCCGCAGCCAGGGCACGTTCGACAACGGCATTGGCGAGTTATCTGATGCCGCCTCGGCGCTCGATTGGGTGCAGAGCTTTCACCCCGAAGCGCAGACCACATGGATCGCTGGGTTCAGCTTCGGCGCGTGGATCGGGATGCAGCTGTTGATGCGCCGCCCGGAAATACGCGGCTTCATTTCAGTAGCGCCACCTGCCAATATGTATGACTTCAGCTTCCTCGCCCCTTGCCCGGCATCGGGCATCATTGTGCAGGGTACGCATGACGAGGTGGTTACGGCGCCTGCCGTGCAAAAGCTGGTGGACAAGCTGCGCACACAAAAGGGCATCACGATCCATCATGACGAAATTCGCAACGCCAATCATTTCTTCGAAAATGAGCTGGATCAGGTGATGATGTCGGTCGACAATTATCTCGACATGCGCCTCTCCCCGGATAGCCCGATCAAATAAAATCCGCCGGGGCCAGCGTCGCCAAACGTGAAAAAGGCCGCCTCCTTGGGCGGCCTTTTCCATAGTGTTCGCTTTTAGCGCTGTTCGCGCCTGGACTCATCGTCCTGCTTGTTGCCGGCATTTTCGCCCTGTTGCTTGCGGCGCTCCGCATCCTGCTGGCTCTGCTGGCCGCCGGGCGTATTCTGATCGCCCTGCTGACGGCTTTTGTCATTCTGGTTCTGGTTGGGGTTAGCCATGTTCAACTCCTGTACTGGCGTGTCCACATGCGGACACATGAGAGGAAACCAGCCTGCTGCCCATAGTGTTCCAGCCAATGAGATGAGCCGCATGCTTTCACGACAAGGCGTTGAAAAGTCTGGCGGCTGTAGGGATTCTGTCCCTAGACCGGGATCGTCCAGATCGCCACATTGGCAAACATGACCAGCCCGGCGATGATCATCAGCCAAGCGCGCTTGCGGCTTTCCGGCTGGCGCACGAACAAGACGCATCCGCCCGCCGCCAGCACCAATCCGGCCAGCATCAGCACAGAGAGCACGGTTCCCGAAACGGGTGCGGCATTCATGGGCTATCTCTCCTTAATCGATCATGCGCATAATGCACCAATGGGGTGGTGGCAATTCCGGGGCATCGCGCCTAGATAGGCGCCACAGCCGAATCGCCTATACAGAAAGCCGCCCGCTTATGCGCATCGCCCTAGCATCGGACCACGCCGCCATAGAGCTGAAAGCGCTGCTGGCTGGCTGGCTGCATGAGCAGGGCCACGAGGTGAGCGATCTTGGCCCGCATGATGGCACGTCGGTCGATTACCCGGATTATGGCTATAAGCTGGCCGCCGCCATTGCAGCGGGCGAAGCAGAGCGCGGTATCGCGATCTGTGGATCGGGCATCGGCATCTCCATCGCGGTCAACCGCAACCCCGCCTGCCGCGCGGCGCTGGTCAGCGAGCCTCTGTCGGCGCAGTTGGCGCGCGAGCATAATGACGCCAACGTGATCGCTCTTGGCGCACGCCTCATCGGCCCTGAAATGGCCAAAGCCTGCGTTACCGCCTTCCTCTCCACCGAATTTGGCGGCGATCGTCATCAGCGCCGCGTCGACAAACTCTCGAACCCTTCGCTCTGAAAGGATATCGCCCATGAGCACCGCCCCTGCCACCCTCGAAGCCGCGAATGACATTCGTGCCGCCGACTTCTTCACCGCAGGCGTTGCCAGCCGCGATCCGCTGGTTGCCGCCGCGATCGGCAAGGAGCTGAAGCGCGAGCAGAACCAGATCGAGCTGATCGCGAGCGAGAACATCGTGTCGAAAGCGGTACTGGAAGCGCAAGGCTCTGTCTTCACCAACAAATATGCCGAGGGCTATCCGGGCAAGCGCTATTATCAAGGCTGCGCGCCGTCCGATGATGTCGAGCAGCTCGCCATTGACCGCGCCAAGGCGCTGTTCGGCTGCGGCTTTGCCAATGTCCAACCCCATTCGGGTGCGCAGGCGAACGGCGGCGTGATGCTGGCCCTGACGAAGCCAGGCGACACGATCATGGGCCTCAGCCTCGACGCAGGCGGCCACCTCACCCACGGCGCCAAGCCCGCCATGTCCGGCAAATGGTTCAACGCGGTGCAATATGGCGTGCGCGAGGATACGCACCTCATCGACTATGACGAGGTCGAGCGCCTTGCGGTAGAATCGAAGCCCACGCTCATCATCACCGGCGGCAGCGCCTATCCCCGCCATATCGATTTCGCCCGCTTCCGCGCCATTGCGGACAAGGTCGGCGCGCTGTTCATGGTGGATATGGCGCACTTTGCGGGTCTGGTGGCGGGCGGCGTTCACCCGACCCCGTTCGGCCACGCGCATGTTGTAACCACCACCACGCACAAGACCCTGCGCGGCCCACGCGGCGGCATGATCCTGACCGATGACGAGGCGATTGCGAAAAAGATCAACTCCGCCATCTTCCCCGGCCTGCAGGGCGGGCCGCTGATGCACGTGATTGCCGCCAAGGCGGTCGCGTTCGGAGAGGCGCTGACGCCGGAATTCAAGGCCTATGCCAAGGCGGTGCTGGCGAACAGCAAGGCGCTTGCGGCGCGGCTGGAAGCGCGCGGCCTCGCCGTGGTTTCGGGCGGAACGGATACTCACCTCTCCCTCATCGACCTGCGGCCTTACGGGATCAGTGGCAAGGATGCGGACGAGGCGCTGGAGCGCAGCTGCATCACCTGCAACAAGAACGGGATTCCCGGCGACCCCCTGCCCCCGACCAAGACCAGCGGCATCCGCGTCGGCAGCCCGGCGGGCACCACCCGCGGCTTCGGCGTCGTGGAGTTCGAGGCGATCGGCGACATGATCGCGGACGTGCTCGGCGGCCTCAAGGACAAAGGCGAGGCGGGCGACCCGGCGATCGAGGCCAATGTGCGCGAGCGCGTGGCGGCGCTGTGCGCCCGTTTCCCGATCTACGAGGGGTAAGAGCGAGTGCGCTGTCCATTCTGCGGACATGAAGACAGCCAGGTGAAGGACAGCCGCCCCACGGACGACGGGGCGGCCATCCGCCGCCGCCGTCAGTGCGAGGCCTGCGCCGCGCGCTTCACCACGTTCGAGCGCATCCAGCTGCGCGACATATGGGTGGTCAAGAGCAATGGCGAGCGCCAGCCGTTTGACCGGGACAAGCTTGCCCGCTCGCTGGAGATCGCCTGCCGCAAGCGCCCGATCGACCCGGCGCGGATAGAGAAACTCACCTCCGGCATCCAGCGGCAGATCGAGACCAATGGAGAGAACGAGGTCAGCGCGCAATCCATCGGTGAGCTGGTGATGTCTGCGCTGAAAGAGCTGGACAGCGTGGCCTATATCCGCTTCGCCTCGGTCTATAAGGACTTTCGCGAAGCACAGGATTTCGAGGATTTCGCCTCCGCTGTGAAGGAAGCGGGGGGTGAGTGACGCCCTGACCGGCGCCAAGCCCGTCATTGTCCTCGTCCGCCCGCAACTGGGTGAAAATATTGGCAAGGCGGCGCGGGCGATGCTCAATTTCGGGCTTACGGAGCTGCGCCTCGTCGCCCCGCGCGATGGCTGGCCCAACCCAGATGCCGGGCCATCGGCGGCCGGCGCGGATGCGGTGCTGGATCAGGCGCAAATCTATGGCACGCTGGCCGAGGCGGTGGCCGATTGCGCCCATGTCTATGCCACCACGGTGCGCAAGCGCGGCGTGACCAAGCCGGTGGTGACGCCGGAGGAGGCCGTCCGCGCAATCCATGTCGCACCGGGCCGCAGCGCAGTGGTATTCGGGCCGGAGCGCTCCGGGCTAGAGACAGAAGAAGTTGCGCTATGCCGCACGATCCTGACCGTGCCGATCAACCCCGATTTCGCCTCGCTCAATCTGGCGCAGGCGGTGATCCTCGTGGCCTATGAATGGTCGAAAGGCAGCGACGCGGAGCTGGTTCAGCCGACCGAGGAGGAGCTTTTGCCCCCCGCCCCACAGGAAGAGCTGGAAGGCATGATCGCCCAGTTCGAGGCGCTGCTGGAGAGGGCGGGCTATTTCTTCCCGCCAGACCGCGCACCCGCTACGCGCCGCACGCTGCGCAACCTGCTCACCAAGCCGGGCTGGAACCATCTGGAGGTGCGGACGCTGCGCGGTGTTCTCTCCAGTCTCGCCGATCCGCATCCGCGCGATTGATGGAAAGCGGTTGCCGCCCTCTCCCGCTTGACAATTGCACCCGGCCCCGCCATAGGCGCGCCTTCGCAATTGGCTCCGCACCCCGGTGAAGCGGAAGCCCTGCCAGACATGAGCTGACCAGAGCGAATACCGGGAATTTTGCCGTCCATCCGGCCTTCGGGTCGGCTGGATGGTTCAAGTTGTTGCAATTGTAAGGAAATATTCGTGACGAAACGTACTTCTTCCAAGTATAAACTCGACCGCCGGATGGGCGAAAACATCTGGGGTCGCCCGAAGTCCCCGGTCAACAAGCGTGAATATGGCCCCGGCCAGCATGGCCAGCGCCGCAAGGGCAAGGTTTCCGACTATGGCATCCAGCTGCGCGCCAAGCAGAAGCTGAAGGGCTATTACGGCGACATCACCGAGAAGCAGTTCAAGAAGAACTACACCGAAGCATCGCGCATGAAGGGCGATACCGGCCAGAACCTGATTGGCCTGCTGGAGCGCCGCCTCGATGCGGTCGTCTATCGCGCCAAGTTCGCGCCGACGATCTTTTCCGCCCGCCAGATCGTGTCTCACGGCCACATCTATGTGAACGGCGTGAAGTGCAACATCGCCAGCCGCCTCGTGAAGGTGGGTGACGAGATCACGCTGGGCAAGAAAGCCCGCGAGATGGCCCTCGTGATGGAGGCGCAGAGCCTCGCCGAGCGCGACATCCCGGATTATGTCGCCCCCGATGGCGCGGCGAAAGTCACCTATGTTCGCGTGCCGACGCTGGACGAGGTGCCCTATCCGGTGAAGATGGAACCGAACCTCGTCGTCGAATTCTATTCGCGCTAAGCTTTCGGACAGCAACGAATTATGCAAAGGGCGGTTCGCAGGAGCCGCCCTTTTCGTTTGAGGAATTGCCGCAGATGACCATCCGCATGCCCGCCGAGTGGGAACCGCATGAATGGCTGTGGATCGGCTTTCCCTGGAACGCCGACGAATGGGGCGGCGCGGAGACGCTGGCGCGGGCGCAGGCGCAGCTCTGTGCCTTTGCCGATGCCGTGCGCGCGGGTGGAAAGGGCGAGGAAGTGCGCCTCGTCTGCAATGACGGGGCCAGCGCCGCACAGGCCAGCATACTGCTCACAAGTGATGTGAAGATCGTCATAGAACCTATTGGCGACGTTTGGCTGCGTGATACCGGGCCGATTGCTGTGGTCGATGGCGCGGGCAATCGCTCGCTCACCGACTTTCGCTTCAACGGCTGGGGCGGCAAATATGAGATGCCGGGTGATGAAGACATCGGCGCGCGGCTCGCGGCTGGCACCCCCCTGCCCTGCCGCTCGGTGCCGCTGATCTTCGAGGGCGGGGCGGTCGATAGTGATGGCACCGGGCTGTTCGTCACCACCGAGGATTGCCTGCTCAACCCCAATCGCAATCCGGGGCTGGACCGCCGCCAGATCGAGACGCTGTTGGCGGGCAGCCTCGGCCTGACCGACATGCTGTGGCTGGGCGATGGCCTCGTGAATGATCATACCGACGGCCATGTCGACAACCTTGCCCGCTTCGTAGCACCCGGCGTGATCGCGATCCCTGAGGCGAGCACGGACGATGACCCCAATGCCGCAATCTATGCCGACGCTTGCGAGAGGGCCAAAGCGCATGGCCTCACCGTCGCGCCCATGCCCTCGCCGGGCCGGGTGGAGGCGGACGGAGCGGTGATCCCCGCATCCTATATGAACTTCCTCATCGGCAATGCGGCCGTCATCGTCCCTGCCTATGGCCGCCCGAACGACGCGGCGGCGGTAGAAGCGCTCCGGCCATTTTTTCTGGGGCGAGAGGTTGTAGCCCTGCCGTCTGATGCGATATTGGCAGGCGGAGGCAGCTTCCACTGCACCAGCCAGCAGATGCCCGCACCCACTGACAGGTAACCTCATGACCAAAGCCACCGTCGCCGCGCTGCAACTCGCCTTCACCGATGACATGGCGGCCAATATCGCCGCGGTGGAAAGCGCCGCGCGTCAGGCTGCGGCGCGTGGGGCGAAGATCATCCTGCCACCAGAATTGTTCGAGGGGCCGTATTTCTGCACGGTGGAGAATGAGTCGCTGTTCGCCCACGCTTTGCCCACGGCCGAGCACCCCGCCGTGCTCGCGATGCAGGCGCTCGCGGCTGAGCTTGGTGTCTACATCCCCACCAGCTTCTTCGAGCGGGACGGCCAGCATCATTACAACAGCCTTGCGATGATCGACGACACGGGCGCGATCATGGGCGTCTATCGCAAGAGCCATATCCCCGATGGGCCGGGATATGAGGAGAAATATTATTTCCGCCCCGGCAACAGCGGATTCAAGGTGTGGCCCACCAAATACGGCACCATCGGCGTCGGCATATGCTGGGACCAGTGGTATCCCGAAACCGCGCGGATCATGGCGCTTATGGGCGCGGAAATGCTGCTCTTCCCAACCGCCATCGGCTCGGAGCCGTATGACACGGAGCTTGACACCAGCCGCATGTGGCGGCGCGCAATGGTCGGCCATGCCGTGTCCAACTGCATGCCGGTGATCGCTGCCAACCGCATCGGCAATGACGGTGTCGAGGGTGGGCAGAGCTATTATGGCCACAGCTTCATTGCCGACGAATGGGGAGACCTGGTTGCGGAGGTCGAGGATTGGCAGACCGGGGCGCTGGTCGCCACGCTGGATCTGGAGCGCGCGCGCAGGCATCGCGCAGGGATGGGCTTCTTCCGCGACCGGCGGCCAGATCTCTATCAGCGCCTCGTACAGGACATTTGAGTGGGCGGCAAAACCAGCCACATTTACGCGATCGCGCTCGGCTCCAACCAGCCGCGCTCACGCACGCTCACCCCGCGCAGGCTGGTGGAGAAGGCGATGGAGCGGCTGTCGCACAAGCCCTTCGCAGCGATTGCGCGGTCCATAATCATCGAAACCTCGCCACTCGGCCCGTCCCGCCGCCGCTATGCCAATGGATGCATGATCATCGAGACGCGGCTCGATCCGCCGGAGCTACTCGACAAGCTGCACAAGATCGAGCGCAAGGCCGGGCGCAAGCGCCAGCGTACATGGGGCGCGCGCACGCTCGATCTTGACATCATCCTGTGGAGTGGCGGCATGTGGGGCAGCGATGGTCTCGTCATCCCCCACCCCGCTTATCGCGCGCGCGGCTTTGTTTTGAAGCCGCTGGCAGAGGTCTCATCGCGCTGGCGCGATCCGCTGAGCGGGCTTTCCCCCCGCCACCTCCTCGCCCGGCTCGAAAAACCGCGCAAACCGCGATGAAGCGGTTGACCAGACCGCCCGTGGCCTTTAGGTGCCTCCTGTCTCACGCGCGCAGCAAAGCCTGCGCGCCGAGGGCCCTTAGCTCAGTCGGTAGAGCAACTGACTTTTAATCAGTAGGTCGCTGGTTCGAATCCAGCAGGGCTCACCATATTTTCAATGACTTACCCACCTTATTTCACAAGAAAGAGCGTCGAACGCCCTTTGGTGTGACCATTTTTGTGACCTTGCGTGCCAACCATTTCAGTCACTTGGCAATCGCCTTTTGTGACCTCAAAATTCAGCTGGTCGGCAAAAGGCTGCAAATGCTTCACTGACATGTGCGCATAGCGGCGCACCATCACTTCCGATTTCCAGCCTCCCAGCTCCTGAAGCACCCATGTGGGCACATCATTCTGCCGGAGCCAACTGGCCCAAGTGTGGCGCAAATCGTGCCAGCGGAAATTGTCGATCCCCGCCCGCTTCAATGCGTTCTTCCAGGCCTTCGTATTCACCTGACCGATCGGCTTGCTGCAATAGGTGAATACATTCTGCTCATGCTTGCCTTTCTGACGTCCCAGCACGGACAGCGCGAGATCATTTAACGGCACACCAAGGGCATCACCGTTTTTCGTATCTCCATGCTCGATTGTCGCGACCTTGCGGGCCAGATCAATCTGATCCCAGCGTAAACCGAGAATGTTGCGCTGACGCAGGCCGGTGGCCAGTGCGAACACATCAGTTCCTTTTGATGGTCGGGCAACTCTTCCAGCAGCCGATCCGCTTGTGCGTGTGTCAGCCACCGCACACGAGGCTTCTCGGACCGCCGGTAGGTTTTGAAAGCCGGCATCGTATCGATCCACTCCCATTCCCGCATCGCGATCCGGAAGATGGCGCGAATAAGCGCCACATAGAGATCCTTGGTCGCGTTACTGGTCCGGGCGAGATGGCGCGATATGATCCCGTCGATCATGTCCCGGCTCACCTGATCCATTGTCTTGCCGCGCAAGAAGCGGGTGAAAAACCGGATCCGAAACACATCATCCTGATAGGACTTCTTGTGTTTCTTCTCCTGCAACCACCGCAAAGCCGCTTCGTCCCATGTCCGCTTCGGCTTCTGCTTCAGTCTGGCAAGATCCCACAGCTGGGCCTTCAGCTTGTCGTGATATTCTTCGGCCTTTTTCCTGTCGGTCGTTCCAGAAGAGCGTCTAATGAGCGTTCCGTCATGTGCTGTGAGTTTGACGTAATATGTTCCTGCACGTTTCCAGAGTGCCATAATGCCTCCTTGATGTCGGCACTCAGTTGCATCCGTGCGCGAGCAGAATAGCTCTCTCGCGCAGCCGCCACAAGATCGGCTTCGATGAACCGCCAATGCCTGCCAAGTCGCACCGCAGGTACGCGCCCGATCTTGATCCATCTGCGAAGTGTATTGGGATGCACGCACAGCAGGTCGGCAGCGTCTTTCAGGGTGAGCATAGTCACCGATCCTGTCAGATGGTCTGACGACCACCACGCCATCGTGCAAACTCGCGGTCACTCTCAAGAAAGGCCGTCAGCATCGCCGGGATAAGTTCGGCGACCGGTTCCTCACAGCCATAATGCTCGGCATAGGCTGCGGCGTAATCCTGCAAGCGCTGATGGAGGTCCGGTAGGATGCTGATGGCAAGCTTGACCGGCGTCCGATCGGGAAGCTTAGGCAATCGGATAGCGCTCATGGCCTTTCTCCTCCATTCCAGGGTGCAAGCACCAAGTCCTTGTGGACCACCAATCTGACCGGCGCGCCCGGTCGGATGCGGATGGTCGGCTGAATGTCGAGATTGGCTCTCGTGATCTGGTCCCCTGCCCTCGCGACATTCTGCTGGGTGGATTCACGGATTGCCTGGACCAAGTCGCTCTCACCGGTGACCGTGAGTTCGGTTCCGACCCCAAGCAAAGTCGCCAGCGCCACGCCCTTCAGCAACGCCCAGGTGTGAAAGTCGACCTTGTCGGCAAGCCCGGCATAGCCTGCGGCGTCGGTCGCAGGGACATTATCGATCCGTAGCGAGCTGCCGTCTGGCAGGATGATCCGTTGCCAGACGATGAGCGCGCGGCGCTGGCCGAACGCAACGACGCTGTCATAGCTCCCGATCAGGCGGGCGCCCTGCGGCACGAGCAGGATCCTGCCGGTTGCGCTGTCATAGGCGTTCTCGGTGACCTGCGCGGTGACCAGGCCCGGCAGATCGGAATTGATACCAGTGATGAGGCTCGCCACGATGACGCTCCCCGCCATCAGCGTGTAGGGCGATGGCGGTGGCTTTACCGCATGCGGATTGACATCGCTGCGGGGATCGAGCGTGGCGACGAACGCTGCCTTGCGATCTTGTACGCCGCCTTCGCCTGTCGAAGCGGCTGGCAGAGGCGCCGTAGCGCCAGGATCGGATGAAGCTGATGCACCATCTGGCGAGGCCGACCCGGACACAGGACCGGCTTGACGCCCCTCAAACAGCAACCCGGACTCGCGTGCAAGTGCTAAGTCTTCATCGACATTGAGCGGCCCTTTGGCTGTTCCATAATCGCCATAGGACTCCGCCGCTGCGCCGACGCAGAAACTTGGCATGTTGTCATAATGGAACCCGTGAAAATGGTCCGGCGAGAACTGGATGATCAAGTCAGGATCAAAGTCCGATATTTCCTTTGCCATCTATGCGCCGCTCTCATAACGCCCAGTGCCCTGACCCTAGACCAGGAAGACGACCGCCATCTCGCTCTTTTCGAAAGCGTAATCACCGGATTTCCCGAGGTAATGGAATGTTAGCTGATGTCTGGGGATGCTGATTATCAGTTGCGCGTGCCGGTAGAATCCCTCGCAGCCTTCGAGGATTTCTTGCGCTTCAAGCTTGCCAAGATCAAAGGCATTGCGCAGGTTACGACCAGCTTCGCGCTGCGGCCTGTAGTAAAAAAGCAGCGCTGCCGCTCGATACCTGCGCGATATAAGCGCAGGCCAGGCAGTTAAAGCGTCGGCTTATTGCGATGGCTGGAGTCGACGCGCCTGTTCCAGAAGTTGCCTGAGTGCAGCGGGCGAATAATAATCTCCTCGCCGAACCACTGCGTGAATGTGATGCAGGTTTTTCGCGTCTGTCAGCGGATTCTTGTCCAGGATGACCAAATCTGCGGCCTTGCCCGCCTCCACGGTGCCCATCTGTAGGGTCTTGCCAAGGAATTCTGCAGGGTCGATGGTCGTCATTTGCAGGATGCGTAGTGGCGGCAGGCCTGCCTTCGCCAGTTCGTCAAACTCCTGATGAATGGAAAAGCCGGGTACCAGCCATCCGCCACCGAAATCGGTTCCCACCAGCATTTTGACACCTGCCTCGTCGAAGGCTTTCACCATGCGCAACTGCATCGCATAAGAGCTTCGGAGCGTATGCTTGGCGGCAGGGGAAAGCTTGGAAAAATCCTCGGCGACGCCGTTCCACAGGTCGACAGTCTTGGACGGCATATAGCGCAAATGCGGATCATGACGGAATTCAGCCGCGTCGCCCATCGCCATCGTTTTTCCGCGGATCAGCGTCGGAACCTGCCATGTTCCGCTTGCGGCGAGGGTCTGCGCAAGCGCGTGAAATTTTCGCGGGTCCACGGTTGCCAGCGCCTTGTCGCTGATCCGTATCGTATCATCGGAAACGCTCGCGAGCGGGTTTACTGCCGTTTTCTTAAACAGAAAGGCGCCGATGGCATCCTTGAAAGGCAACCATTTCGGCGGTGCCTTGAGGGGTGGGAGCGCAGCGGCCATATGCTGCAATTCGTTCTGGTCAGCAGAGGCGGGGATGAGGAGTGCCGCTCCGGGGCCCATATGTTCTATCGATTTCATGCCACCGCGGATGGCAGGCAGGGCATCCGTGCCAGGGGGGATGTGCCCCGCGAATGGCAAACCCAACCGTTTCGCCTCCTTTTGGGCGGCAAGGAACGCGGGCGGACTGACCATGACAACCTTGATGAAATCGGCACCTTCCTGCTTCTGTTGGCGGACAGCGGCAACGGCGTCGTCGACGGTCCCGGCATTGAGCGGGAGCAATGGCTCCCCCGGCAAGGCGAGCAGCGCGGGCGCCTGCCGGAACAACGGCAATGTGCCGTTCCTGCGCTGCTGGAGCAGCAAGGCAGAACCCTGCATCTGTCGAAAACCTGTTATGCCGTTTGCCAGCATCAGGGCGAGAGGGCCGGTAGGATCGGGCGTCCCCAGAACATGGGCATGCATGTCATTGAAGCCCGGAACAACAAACTTACCGGCGACATTGACAATATGGGCGGCCTCGCCCGCAGGAGGCGAGCCTGAGGGAGTGATAGCAACGATCTTGCCCTGATCCAGGGTAAGATCGACCGGCCCCTGCAGGTTTCCGGCCCGGACATCGACTACAGTGGCGCCCGTCAGTATAATTCGACCACCCTGCGGTTTTACGTCCAGCGCTTGCGGGGGATGATCGCCGCATCCGCCGAGCAGCAACGCGGCGTAAGCCAACGCGCCAATGCCGGTAACGCGGACCATTGGCGTCTTGCGGATGCTAGGAATATGCAGCAATGTCATGCAAAACCTCTGGCAGGAACGGCGTTCGGATAGATAAAAATCTGAGAGGACGAGCCTGCCTCGCGCATGTGCTTGTATTTCTGATACCGTTCATCCGCCATGAAAGCCTCCACCGCTTCGCGGGACGGGAACTCGATTACCGCAATCCGGTCAGGAGGTGGCGCCGTTCCTTCCAGGCGATGCACCTGCTTGCCCGCCGAAAATGAATATGCGCCATATTCGGCGAGAAGCGGAGGGACTGCCTCGGAATATTCCCGCAACCAGCCACTATCATGAATCCGCATATGCACGACCATGGTTGTCGGCATCGGCATTACTCCTGATCGGAAAGGAATTTCTTCTCGGTTCGGGCGGGTCAGGCCTGCCCCACCTCATAGTCGATATGGCTGAGCGCGCCTTCGAAGTGCTGCGTTACTGCGAGCACCCTTTCGCGCATGGCGGCGCGTTCAGGGGAAGCGAGCATCCGGTCGATATCCGAGACGGATTCGAAGCGGACGATGATCTGGCAGCACACGTCTGGAGGGCTGTCCTCCAGACGGCGAGGCCAGAATGCTTCGGCGTCCAGCACACCGGGCAATGTTTTTAACCCCGGCACAATGATATTGTTGACGCCCTGAACGAACGCATCGTCCTCACCTTGCTTGGGCCTGCCTACCCAGAATGCTGAACGCACCCACATATCTATTTCCTTTCTTTGTCTAGCGGATGCTTTCCGTCATGCCTGTGGCCGGTACAAATTCATGATCCCGCCGAAGCGCGCACGCCATTCAGGATAGGGCTCGAAGCCTGGCTGCTGTCTTGAGAACTCCTCGGTTTCTTTGACGATTTCCTCGTCACTCTTGGAAAAATCCAGCGGGATGAGGAAGGGCTGCGGAAAATACCAGTCGGTATCGACGAAGAACTCCAGATTGTTGCCGTCGGGGTCGTGGCAATAAATGCTGTAGGCGATGCCGTGGTTGGACGGCATCATGTTCTTGACGCCCTCTTTCAGGAAAATGTCGTTCAGCTTGCGCAGCTCCTGCAGCGACGAAACCTTGAAAGAAATCTGGTTAATGACGCATCCGAACTGCGGATGATAGGGATTAGCGGGAAGATCGTCCGGACGGCCGCTGACCAGCACCAGCTGATGATGATCGTCCGGGTCGCGAGACAGGAATACCAGCGACATGCCAAGGACTTCGCCACGGTCCGTCACGGAAAAGCCGAGGACACGCGTGTAGAAATCTTCCATCGCGGCAAGGTCGGAGGTGGCAAAGCCCATATGGCTGAACTTCAAGTTGGGTGCATAGCTCGTTTTGGTTACGGCGTTCATGGTACATCTCCTGAATTATGTTGAATTACAGTCTAATAATCCCAAGATAGAGACTGCCTGACGTGCGGCATTCATGCGTTGTGACGCGATCGCCCTGGCTCAGCTCCAATCGATAGGCGGCGTCGTCCGGCGGTAGCCCATCGACCCGGAATTCGCCGAAGCAGTCACTGCGGGTTGTCGCGATCTCCGCTTCACCTTTCAGCAGGCGGATTTCGGCTCCTTCGACACAATCGTCCGTCTTGCTGTCCACCACGGTGCCGCCGACAAACAGGCTGT
Organism: Sphingobium fluviale; assembly: GCF_004122115.1. Taxonomy (GTDB): domain Bacteria; phylum Pseudomonadota; class Alphaproteobacteria; order Sphingomonadales; family Sphingomonadaceae; genus Sphingobium; species Sphingobium fluviale. Next base: position 9,615 of record NZ_SBKP01000008.1, on the reverse strand, counting down.
CCGTAAGATGCAAGTTCTTGTAATAGATACGGGGCTTTGTCCCCAATTCCGGCTTCAGCACGCGCAGATTTTCCTGCGCCACCCGCTCGGCCATATCCTCGTCGCTGATTTTCGCCGAACTTATCGCTCCCGTGGGGCAAACCTGCTCGGCACGCGGCTTGGTCCATCCCTGATCTAGCAAATGCGCATCGAAAATCCACGCCTGCGGGATTTCCAGCTCCTCGTTCCAGAAGATCGCGCCATAAGGGCAAGCGTCGACGATCGCACGCTGCCCTTTGCTCCGCACCGGATCAATGATGACGATCCCGTCAGGGCGCTTTTGCACTGCCCCGTTTTGCGCAAGCTTCATGCAGGCAGGCTCGTCGCAATGGTTGCACATCGTCGGCATGAAATTGGCCTCGGCCATCGGCATTTCGCCACGCTCGAAGGTATTGAGCCTTATCCATTCATGCCCGTGCTCCGGCTGCGGTGCCGCGTAGCCGGGAAAATCATTGCCGACATGCTCGTCCTTGGTGGCGACGAAACAGTTGTAGCAATTCTCGCACTTCTCGACGTCGACGATAAGGTTCCACTTTTTCATTCTGCCGCCTCCGCCATAGCGGGATTCCACTTTTCCATCTGGATGAGCGTCGCATTCGGCCCCATCGATGTCGATCGTGCGCCCTGCGAGCGGTTGCTAGTCAGAATGTTCACGCAACCGCCAATGTCGGTCGACGTCCCCGCTTCTCCGACCGGTTTGTAAACAGCCGAAGATTCATAGCTGTGCACAATGCCGGGACGGACGCGGCTGGTGATCTGCGCGGCGCACACCACCGACCCCCTGTCGTTGAACAGGCGGATAAGGTCGTTCTGCGCGATACCCCGAGACCGGGCATCCTCCACGCTGATCCGCGCACGCCAGTAATAATGGCCATCGACCAGTAGGCGGTGGTCCTCGATATCGTTGAGCGCAGAGCCCTTGCCGTCACCCATGGAATGGAAGCTGTAGCGCGAATGCGCGGACATCAATTGCAACGGGAAGCGGCCCAGCAACTCGGTTGTGTTCGCCCCTTCCCAGCTGCGTTCATAGCGGTTGAGCGCAGGCCGGTCAGGATCGTCGACCTTCAGGAGGCTGTTAGGAATGAACTCGAACTTGCCCGATTGCGTTCCCAGTCCTTCCAGCCACTCGCCGCTATAATCACCCGGCAGCGGATGGGGTTCGGGAATGTCCTTTTTGCGCCCCTCATTGAACCAGGCATAGGCTCTCGGCGCCCGGAGCTTTTCCTTTTCGGGCGGCACAACGACATAGCCCTTCTTTAAAAACTCCTTCCAGCTGATCAGGTCGGCTGCATCGGACCCCTCGAAAATGCGTTTGACCCAATCAAGCTCGGTCATCCCCTCGGAAAAGACGGGCCCCAGTCCGAGGCGTTTGGAAAGTTCCAGGAAGATTTGATAGTCGGATTTGGATTCGCCCAGCGGCTCGATGCACTTGTGCTGCATGATCACCATGCGGTGATTGAGCTGGGTGAAGAACTGGTGGCCATAACCGCCTGCCGAGCACCATTCGCTGACATCGGTACGCTCGAAGTTGGTGCAAGCAGGGAGAATGATGTCCGCGAACTGGGCCTCGCCTTCGAACCAGATCGACTGGCTGACCACAAAAGGGAGGTTTTCCGAGCGGTACATGCGCGCCCAACGGTTGCTGTCGGGCATCGTGCCGATTTGCGCACCGCCATATTTATACAGAATCTGAATCGGCGAGTAGCCCGGCGCCGGGTAGAAATAAGGAATGAACTGCCCTTCCTTGCAGGACGGTTCGGTGAAAAAGCCTTGCGCCTTGCCCTCCATGATCGCTTCTGGAAGCTGCAGGCGCGGGACCACCTGCTTGACAGGGTTCATCGACAGGATCAGCGGTATGCGCTGATAGGAATTGACGGCGGCCCCGGTAAAATTGAGATCGCCGGAAATGCCGCCCTCTGCATAGCCGGGAAACCAGAAACTGTAATCGTGCGGCACGCCCGTCTGCATGTTGCCGAAATTCACGCCCGGCTTGCCGATGCCCTGCATGGCCATCATCATGACCATCATCCGCGCCCATTGCGCGCCCGTTGCAGTGCGGCAGGCGCCGCCGAAGCCGTTTCCATAGCCGCCTGCAGCGAGGTAGGTCTTGCGCTTGCCCCATTCGCGAGCCAGCGCCCGAATATCACGCGCGGCGACGCCGGTTTCGGCCTCCGCCCATTCCGGCGTCTTGGGTACGCCATCCTTGCGCCCGGCGAGATATTCCGCCCACTCCTCGAACCCGGTGGTGCGCTCGGCCACGAATTTCTTGTCGTACAATTCCTCGGTGAGCCACACATAGCTGATCGCCTGCGCCAGCGCCGGGTCGGTGCCGGGACGCGGAGCGATCCACTTCCCTTTCAGCAGCGCTGCCGTGTGGTTCCAATAGGGGTCAATATGAACGAACTTGATGCCCAACTGCTTGGCCCACAAGCGGCGAACGGTGCCCTCATAAGCGGCATAACAGCCATTGGTCGCCTCCGGGTCGCTTGACCAGAAGACCATCATCTCGCATTCCTTGAGGATATCCTCAACCTGGCCGGTCACCTCGCCGATACCCAGGCGCATGCTGTGGCCCCAATGATGCTGCGCCCCCCAATACCAGCCTTCCCAGCTGTCGGGGTTATGGTGGACGCGCGTGAATCCGACATTGTTGAAGAACCGCTGCATCGCGCTGAGATAATAGCCGACATTGCCCCACAGATGATGGGAACCATGGGACACTGCGATGGCACCCGGGCCGCACTCCTTCTTGACCCGCTTGAACTCATCCGTGACGATGGTAAGCGCCTCGTCCCAACTGATGCGTTCGTAGCCGGATTTGCCCCGGTTCTGGGGGTTGCGCTCGCCATGGGGATCAAAATCGACCCGCTTCATCGGGTACAGATTGCGGTTGTTTGCGTATACCATCGACTTGGAAGCGATCGCATAGGGTGCCGCTGTCGCGCGGCGAGGAGGCCTGAACTCCTGCCCGCGTGCCTGAATAGCCCAGGTATCCGGGTCTTTATCCGTGAAGTCGATAGGCGTGATGCGCAGGATCTTGCCGTCCTTGACGTAAACTTGAACCGGCCCGCCATTGGTGTTGTTGGTGAAACGCGTGACGCCGCCGCCTATATCTTCCCCTTGCTTCCACCAGCTTGACTGACCGAGGCTGACAATTTCATTGACCCAGACGGTCAGCTCGTCCGGCCCGAGCATGCCCATCTTGAAATTCTTCATCGCATCGATGCGGAACAGAAAATCCTGTTTGGGCGCCAGCAGCTTCAGCGCGATCCGCCGATCCTTGAAGAAGATAACAACATCGGGCGCAGGATGGATAACCGGCCTGGTCAGGATTTTGCCATCGCGAAATTCGATATAGCGCCCTACCGAATCGTCAGCGAGCTTGAGCTGTACGATGGCGTTATGCTCGCCAAGCCGCGCCCGAAATTCCGGAAACCGCCACGCCGTGAGACGCAGCGCCTGCACCGCACCAAAGAGAACTGTTTCGAGCCGCATAGCGTCCTCACCTTCCGATAATATTTGAATGACTATTTAGTACATTATGAATATGTCGTCCACACAAAAGCTGGTCTGCGCCATCCCGAATGGTTACCCGGTGGCTTCGTTGACGAGGTCCGCCGACAGGCGGTAGACTGGACCAAACAAGGCCCGCGATGGGCATCAAAGCAAAGAGACAGGATCAGATGAGTTTTCCCAAAGCATCGAAGGAAAAGGTCGATCATCGGACCATCGTGGCGCAGAAGAAGCGCACGGCCATGCGCCAGCGCATCCTCGACGCGACGATGAAAGTATGCTCGATCCAGGAAAACTCCTTGCCCAAGATCGATGACATCATTGAAACTGCGAGAATTTCGAAAGGCGGTTTCTATCGCTATTTCGAATCGGCCAGCGACGCCCTTGAGCAATTGGGCAAGCAGACCGCTGACGAATTCTCTCAAGCAATTCTGCCGGTCTACAACGTGCTCGACGATCCGGTGAAGCGCGCCTGCGTCGGTACGATGCTTATCTTGCGCCGGGCGGCCCGCGATCCTGAATGGGCCGGATATCTGCTGAGAGCCAATCTCACCGATCATGAGTCGAAGCTTCTCAAATTCATCGAACAGGACATGGAGCAGGGCATCCGGACCGGCCAGTTCGCCATCGCCGACGTGCAGGCGGCGAGCGAATTCGTCATGGGCATAAACCACACGGCCATTCGCGTGATCCTGAGCCGCAAGATCACACAGATGGACGCATATATCGACACGACGGTCGCGTTCCTTCTCCACGCGATGGGCACAAGGCAGGACGCTATCAAGGATGTGCTCGCGTGGAGCGTGGAGTATTTCCGTTCGATTGATGCCGACGGGAAATGGTGAGACCCAAGCAAAGGTCTGTTCCGCCGAGCAACGCGCCTGGCGATAGAGCTTTCCTCCCGGGAGCCTGAACAACACGCATATCTGAAACTTTCGACCCCGAAGTGACCCGGAGAATCCTGACCGGCGCGAAGCATTTGCTTTCCTGCGTCCGGAAGGAAATATGCCCCGACCTCGCGGCCGGGGCTTTGTTCAGTCTAGAATTTGAAGCCAAGCGAGGCGCCAAAGGTCCGGGGCGGCGCGAGGGTCGCCAGTCGGACATGGCCGATCGGCCGCGACGTCACGTTAACGAAGGTCAGCGCATATTCGTCCGTCAGGTTGCGTCCCCAGAAATTCACATAGAGACGATCGCCCGGCAGGTTGACGCGCAGGTTCGCGTTGAGGGTGAAGGTTTCACCCTGCATGGCAATCGCTTCGTTAAACTCGTTGAAATATTTCTTGCTTTCGTAAATGCCCTGAACACGGGCACGCAGCCCCCAGCCATTAGCGAACTCGGTTTCATAGGACAGCGCCGTTTCCGCCTGATATTTGGGCGCGCTGGTCAGATAGTTGCCGGCGGCATTGTAGTAGCAGCCCGGTCGTGAGTCGGTATTTGCCGGAACGGCGCAAACCGGATCGATCGGCGTGTTGGTCGGTGCCGGCCCCACCCGCGGTGCGAATGTCGAGTTCGCCGTATCGAACCTGTCATATTTGGCATCGACATAGGCCGCGTTGAGGTGAAAACCGAAGCCTCCGCCGAGCCTCGCATTGGCTTCCAGTTCCAGACCCTTGGTGGTGGCCTTCGCGGCGTTGACGGTCACGAGTGTACCGTTGATCGGCCGCTGCACCTGCAAATCGGATATGGTGGTGTAGAATACGTCGGCGTTGATCGACAAGGCGCCATCGAACGCATCGGTCTTGACCCCGGCCTCGTAGCTCCACACAAATTCCGGATTTACCGGATTGCCGGCCGAGCCGATATTGATCACGCCTGCCTTGTAACCGCGCGTGACCGTGCCGTAGATCATCGTCCGGTTGCTGGGCTTGTATTCCAGCGTGAAGCGCGGGGTCCAGGCCGACCATTTGCCATGGCGCGCCAGCGGGATCACCGCACCGGTCGGCGTCTGCTGGTAGCCGGCATCATCCTTCTGGTCATGGCTGTACCGCAGGCCGCCGGTAAAGGCGAACTGGTCCGTGATATTCCACGTCACATTGCCGAAAAAGGCGTAAGACTTGCTGGTCAGAGCGCCGTTGAAGACGATGAATGGCCGCTTCAAGACATTGGTGTAGGCGACAGGCCCCTGAACATGGGTGTCGGCGAAAATATCCTCATGGAAATAATAGGCGCCAAACAGCGTCTTGAAATTGTTGAAATCCCAGGTCAGCTGCAATTCCTGCGTGAACTGCTTGGTATTATCCGTGTTGTCGCTGCGCAAGAACTGCACCCGGGTCGCATTGAGGTCGCCGGCGCTGAACCGCGACTGCTTAAGATAGCCGGTCAATGACTTGATCTGAATATCGTCAGCGATGTTCAGGGTCACTTCGCCTGACGCCTGGTCAATCACGTTGCGGACCTTGATGTTCACTTCCGAGTCAAGGTCGCGGGTGTTGGCCGCGAAATTCCCACCTGCGGCGATTTCGGGCGGAACGACCAGAGGATTGCCGATACCGATCGCATGGAACAGCCCACCGGCGTCGTTACGCTCGAAACGGGAATAGGTCAGTGCGACGCCGAGGACATCCGACCCGACATAATCAAGGCTAACGCGGAAGGAATTGATATTTTCATCGTCAATTTCGCCCCCGTTGACATTATTTTTGCCAAAGCCGTCGCGCCGGTCAACGCGTCCTGCCAACCGCGCGTTCAAGCCCGGCAGGATCTGCCCGCCGATCGCGCCTTCCGCCGTCATCAGGGAGTAATTGCCCAGCGTCACCTCGGCATAGCCGGAGAATTCTTTCGTCGGGCGCTTGGTGATGACGTTCAGCGATCCGCCGGTCGCGTTGCGCCCGTAGAGCGTGCCCTGAGGACCGCGCAGCACCTCTATCCGCTCCAGATCGTAGAAGGACGTGGTCTGCGCCGTCGGGCGCGCAACCACGACGCCATTGACATGATAGGCGACACTGGATTCGCCACCGGCCGCAAAATTGGTGAGGCCTATACCGCGAATGAATACGCGGGCCGTGCCCAGTGCGCTCGAAACCTGCAGGCCGGGGGCAAGGGACGCGACCGACAGAATGTCATTAACCTGCGCGTCCTTCAGTTGCTCGGAGGTCAGCGCCGACACGGCGATTGGAATGTCGCGCAGCCGCTCACTGCGTTTCTGGGCGGTCACGACAATGTCAGCAATGGCGCCCGCATCGTCTGCGCTCGCTGCGTCTTGCGCGAAAGCGACGCTGGGCACCATAAGTGCCGCAAGGACAAAAGGTGTCGAATATTTCGATATCATCTGCTTCCCTCCCATAATCTTAGTTCGGTGGGGCGAAGGACGACCTTCGCAGTTCCGATTTTTTGTTAGGCTCATCAGTAGCCCTTGCAGGGGGTGAACGTAGAGATTGAATTTCGTAGGTTGCGATAACGTGAATGTTATCGCAACCTGCATCAGTGCTGTCCGCCCTTGCGACGATCGGCGGGCGAGTATGCATGGGAGACGCCGCCATCTGATGAGCGGTACGCAAGAAGGAGACCCGAATGAAATTGTCACATTTCCGTGACGTGCTGGCCGTGGTCGAAACCGGCAGTCTCCGCGCCGCTGGCCGCCATCTGGGAGTCGCGCAACCCGCCATCACGCGCAGCATAAAGGAACTGGAGCGTGAGCTCGGAGTGACACTGTTCGAGCGTCACGCCAAGGGCATCCGCCTGACAGAGATCGGCGCTAAATTTGTCCGGCGCGTTGAGGCTTTCCAGAACCAGCTTCGGCTGGCGCAGCAGGAAGTCGAGCAGTTGAAAGGCCGGTGGGTAGGTGAAGTGTCCGTCGCTCTATCGACGGCGACCTGCATGAGCCTGTTGCCCAAAGCGCTGGAGAGTTTCACCAAGCGGCATCCTGACGTCGTCGTCAAAATCTCCGAAAGCCTGTTCCAGCCGATCGAGAACGACCTGGCGTCCGGCAAGTTCGATTTCTGGGTAGGCCCGCTCGATCCTTCCGGTGTCTCATCCCAGTTCGCTGTCGAAACCCTGTTCGAAAACAATCGCAGGGTGGTGGCGCGCAAAGGGCACCCGCTATCATCGGCGAGCAGTCTTGCTGATCTGGTCGATGCGCACTGGGTGCGGCCGACGCTTTCAACCCGCAATACCGAGGCCGATTTCGATGGCGTTTTCGAGCGGGCCGATCTGCCCCCGCCCAGAGTCATGATTCACGCCCGCTCTTCGCTGATCACGATCATGGCCGTCGCGAACACGGACCTGTTGACCATGCTTCCACAACAGTGGTTCAATTTCGAGGCGGTTGCCAGCCTGCTGCAGGCGTTTGATCTGATCGAGCCGATCAGCGCCGCTCCGATGTGCCTCGTACGCAGCCAAGGACTGCCGCTCACGCCGATGGCGGAACAGTTCAGCGACCTCATCCGCAAGGCCGCGAACAACCATGTGTTGGAGAGAGCGCGAGAACGGAATGCCCTGCAGAGATTATAAGGCATCTAAAACGACGGCAACGCCCCCAGCTTGCCGTGGGATGTCTCGTGATAGCTGACCGATAGCATAATATATATCGCTCGACCTGCATCGCCATCTGATACCGATCCGCGAATCCCTTAGACCGGCACGAGACAGTGCGGCGGCGGATCCGGCGAGGCATATGCCGTACGCGGCCAATCTTCGCTGCAATGACGGGAGGATTAGGCATAGTGAACGACGTGCAGAAGCTGCTTGACGAAACGCCAATGAGTCGCGCGCAATGGACGGCCGTCGCCATCATCGGATTGCTCTCGGCGCTCGATGGTTACGATGTTCTGGCGATGACCTTCGCGGCACCCGGTGTCTCGAAGGAATTTGGCATCGACAAGGCCGAGCTGGGTATCGCCCTGTCGAGCGGTCTTGCCGGAATGGCGCTGGGATCCTTCTTCGTCGCCCCATTGGGCGACCGCTATGGTCGGCGCTTCGTCGTCCTTTTCAGTCTGGTGTTGATGGGTGTCGGCATGCTGATGTCAGCCTTTGCGGGGTCCGTTGCAACGCTGTCCGGCTGGCGGATATTTACCGGTATAGGCATCGGCGCGCTCATTCCCGTTATTGCTCCGCTGGCGGCCGAGTTCGCAAATTCGCAGCACAGGCGCTTTGCGATGGCCGTCATGTCCGTCGGCTATCCGCTGGGGGGAACGTTAGGCGGCCTCGCTGCTGCGGCGCTTTTGCAGCACTTCTCATGGCACATCATTTTTCTCATCGGTGCGGGAGCCGCCCTGCTTCTGCTGGCTGCTTCTCTCCTTTGGCTACCGGAACCGCCCGCGTTCCTCCTTGCCAAACGCCCCACCAATGCACTGGACAAGCTGAATGATTTTCTGCGGCGCTGCGGCAAGCCTCCGGTTTCGTCGTTGCCAGCGCCTGCTGCCCTTCTGAAATCCGCGTCGTCCTATGCCGAGATATTCGGCCCGTCGCGCAGGGCCGACACAATATCGATTACCGCGGTGAACGTACTTTTCATGACCTCGGTCTATTACATTCTGAGTTGGATGCCACAATTAGTCGCCGACATTGGCCACAGCGCCTCCTTCGCCACCCTCGCATCAGCAATGGCCGCATGCGCGGGCGTGGTAGCCAGCCTGGCTCTGGGCATATGGGGAAAGTTTATCCCGCTGCGCTGGCTGGTAGTTTGTCAAACCACCGGTCTGGCTGCGGCGATCGTCGCTTTTGGTCTGGCGTCCCATGGAGTTGCCGTTCTGCTGATGCTGGCAGCCCTGGTGGGCACCTTTCTCTATACGTCTATACTCGGACTTTATTCTGCCATTGTAGAAACATTCGATCCTGATGTGCGATCAACCGGCGTCGGATTTGTCATGGGAGCGGGACGCATCGGAGCCGCAATAACCCCGGCCGTAGCCGGCGCGCTTTTTCAGGCAGGGATGGGCCGCGAAAGCGTTTCGGCGGTCCTTTCTCTCGGCGCGCTCATGGCAGCAGGGATCATGATATAACATATATCAACACCAAGTCGTGTCTTATGTTGTAGTTTCAATGGGTTGTCGACGATAAGCCTGTCCATTGTGTTTTGCTTATAATTTGGACGATCAAGGGAGTTGGAAGTGCAAGACGCCGTAG
>NZ_SBKP01000007.1 GCF_004122115.1 Sphingobium fluviale | reverse complement strand
AATGACGGCGATCCCATAGACGACCTTCTCCCCGGCAACTGGCAAGATACCAATGCCGCCGAAACAAGGTTCGAAATGAGTTACATCCCGCAAGCCGCCTGATACGTGCCAGTGAAAATGCGCTTACGGTGTTCCAGCCAGGCGAGGCTTTCCAGTTCGACTGGAGCGAGGACTGGGCGATCATTGCCGGCAAGCAGACCAAGTTGCAGGTGGCCCATACCAAGCTGTCGCACAGCCGGGCGTTCATCGTCAGGGCCTATCTTCTCCAGACCCACGAGATGCTGTTCGATGCCTTGACGCAGGCCTTCCGGGTGCTGGGCGGTGTGCCGCAGCGCGGGATCTTCGACAACATGAAGACCGCCGTGGATCGGATCGGGAGCGGCAAGGCGCGGCAGGTCAACGCGCGCTTTGCGGCGCTGGCCAGTCATTACCTGTTCGAGCCCGAGTTCTGTAACCCGGCCTCGGGGTGGGAGAAGGGTCAGGTCGAGAAGAACGTCCAAGATGCCCGTCGCCGGCTGTGGCAGGCCCATGGTCCCTATGGGCCCAGCTTCCCGGATATCGATGCACTCAATGCCTGGCTCGAGGCACAATGCATCGCGCAATGGGGCCATATCCAGCATGGCGTTCTGCCCGGCACTGTCGCCGATGTGCATGCCGCGGAGGCCGCCAGCCTGATGCCGCTGGGGCGGACCTTCGACGGCTTCGTCGAGCACACCAAGCGGGTATCGCCGACTTGCCTCGTGAACTTCGAGCGCAACCGGTACTCGGTGCCGGCCTCCTTCGCCAACCGACCGGTGAGCCTGCGGGTCTACCCTGACCGGATCGTCATTGTCGCCGAGGGCCGGTTCCTGTGTGAGCACGAGCGGATCATCGAGCGGGGCCATCATCTTCCCGGGCGAACCATCTATGACTGGCGGCACTATCTGGCGGTGATCCAGCGCAAGCCCGGTGCCTTGCGCAACGGTGCGCCCTTTACCCAGATGCCTGAAGCGTTCCGCCAGTTGCAGGGCCACCTGCTCAAGCGCCCCGGCGGCGACAGGGAGATGGTCGAGATCCTGTCGCTGGTCCTGCACCATGATGAGCAGGCGGTGCTCTGCGCCGTCGAGCTGGCACTGGAGGCCGGTGTTCCGACCAAGACCCATGTGCTCAACATCCTGCATCGGCTGACCGACGGCAAGGCGCCGCCGGCATCACCTGTCGACGCGCCGCAAGCCCTGCGCCTTGCCCAGGAGCCGCTCGCGGACGTCGGACGCTATGACAACCTGCGGGAGTTGCGCCATGCGTCATGACCCCGCCAGCGCTGCCGTCGAGGTCATGCTGCGCGGCCTCAAGATGTATGGCATGGCCCAGGCGGTGAGCGATCTCATCGCCCAGGGCGCGCCGGCCTTCGATGCCACCGTTCCGATCCTCTCACAGTTGCTCAAGGCCGAGATGGCCGAGCGTGAGGTCCGCTCCATTGCCTACCAGATCAAGGCGGCCCGGTTCCCCGCCTACAAAGACCTGGCCGGGTTCGACTTCGCGTCCAGCGAGGTGAACGAGGCCCTGGTGCGCCAGCTCCATCGCGGCGAGTTCATCGATGGCGCCGACAATGTCGTGCTGATCGGTGGCCCCGGAACCGGCAAGACCCACATGGCGACTGCCCTGGGCATCCAGGCCGTGGAACACCACCGCAGAAAGGCCCGGTTCTTCTCCACCGTCGATCTGGTCAACATGCTCGAACAGGAAAAGGCCATGAACAAGGCGGGCCAGCTTGCCGAGCGCCTGCTGCGCCTCGACCTCGTCATCCTCGACGAGCTGGGATACCTGCCGTTCAGCCCGTCAGGCGGTGCCCTGCTGTTCCACCTGCTCTCCAAGCTCTACGAACAGACGAGCGTGATCATCACCACCAACCTCAGCTTCAGTGAGTGGGCGGGCGTGTTCGGTGATGCCAAGATGACCACCGCCCTGCTCGACCGGCTCACTCACCACTGCCACATCCTGGAGACCGGCAACAACAGCTTCCGGTTCCGGGCCAGCTCCGCTGCACCCAAAACAAGAAAGGAAAAATCACCAGCTTGACCCACCACCCGCAACGCGGGAAACACACATCCAACCGGGTCACTTCTCGATGAAAATCCCGGGTCAACTCTCAGCGAAAATCAACACCGCGCGGTCCTAGAAAGCATGACAGCTTCGACCCCACCTCTCCTCACATGCTTGTCGGGCGCAAGGTCATGAAGGGCGGATCACATCTGTGCGCCAACAATTATTGCCAACGATATCGCCCTGCCGCGCGTCATCCTCAAGCTGTCGACACCTCTACCAGCCATATCGGTTTCCGCTGTATAATCCGGTCCAATACCCAGCCTCACAAATCTCGGTCTGAGGGTATATAGCGAAGTTCGATCACATTCAGCGCGCCTTGACGTTGAGACAATGGAATTGTCTGAACGGTTCTCGATCTGAGATTCTAGGATTCAGCCGCGGGACACTCTAAGACAGAGCGCCAATAGCGCCGCCCCGATAAAGATTGCGGCCCCGATTAAAATTGCGATCTGGTAACTTCCGTTCAGATCAAAAAGCGCGGCGAAGGCCATACCCCCGATGGCAATTGCCGTTCCTACTCCCACGACCATGGTACCAAATATCACAGAAAAGTAGCGCATGCCAAACAGCTTCAAAGTGAAGAAGGCAATAAAGTCAGCTTCTGCTCCATGACCAAGGCCAATCAAGAAGGCGGCAGCAGCTGCTACCATCCAGTCATCGGGGCCATGAACCATGAGACCAAGCAGGATGGCCCCCACAGCTGGAACTGCTAGAAATATCGCGGTAATCACGCCGGGGCGGAACCTGTCAAGAAGCGTTCCGGCTGCCAGCCGTCCGATGCTAATCGCAATGAAGAACACTGATCCAACTGCAGCCGCAGCTGAGGAAGTAAAGGCGTGGCTAATCAAAATCGGCTGAAGCTGGCTTACAAAACCACCGAGCGGCAGTGCGGCACTACTAAATGCAATCAGGCACAGCCAATATTGCCGGTCCCGTATAGCATCACGAAGCGAAACCCCTTTGAGTGATCCGGACTCGCCGGCGACGGCTTTCGTTTCGACTTCGTTTGGCATCTCCCGCAGCCATCCCACTATAACGGGCACGCCAACAAACAGGATTAACGCACCCATGGATAGATACCCAAATCTCCAACCATAGCCTTCGATTATCTTGGCAAGAATGGGCGTTGCGACAGCGCTGACCAAAGAAAGTCCACTCAGGGTTATACCTAGTGCCAAACCAGAGTTGCGCGGAAACCATGGCAAAATTGACTTACAGAAAATAACTGAGCCTGTCACCGTGCCAACACATGCCATTATGATGACCAAAGTATAAATGTAAGCAGCGCTTTTAGGCGTCGCAGCTAGCAGAACATAGGTAAGCCCAAGCAAAAGGAGACCTGCAATCGCCACTGGCCTAGCCCCATAACGATCGATCACGATTCCACCAAGCGGCGTTAAAAACGCACAAAGAAGCCCAACTATTGGTCCAATCGTTACAGCGCTTCGGGACCACTGGAACTCCTGCTGCATCGGGATGATGAACAGCCCAGCGGTATATAAAAACAGACTATAGCCTATTCCCACGCCCACTGATGCAGCGATCAGGACGCGCCAGCCAGCACCCCATTCACTTTGCCCTTCAGCCAGACTTTCCTCTTGTATACGGGTACTCATTTATCATTCATCCGGTCGGAGGCGACTTAACGTGACTAATCGTCGGAGCTAACGAGCGATAATGTGACCAATCGCCGCTACTCTGAGGGACCGTTACGGTGGTGCTAACGCACCCTATTTAGCTGGGAGAAGTCGTGGCAACTGACGCTAGGACCGCACACCAGGCAACAAAAATTTGATGATATGACTAAGGGTACTTTCTGCGTCATCGGGATTGCATGCCCCGTCAGTCATCCGGGCAATGCGCCCTTGATCCGCCATTACGAAAAACATAGTACCGACAATGATCTGGTAGGCCCAACCCGCATCTGCCTTCGATCGCCCTGGCATCAACTCTTCCAAGAGCGCGATCATATCGCGCGCTATCGGATCAAGGAGTTCTTCGAGGATACCACGCTCTGCGGCACTGGGATCGTTCACCTCGCGCGCAAGCATCTTGGCGAAAAAGCCTTTTCCCTCTGCGTTCCGAAGCCGCAGCATTGGGCCCAAAATTGCCCGCATGATCATTTCGAGCCGTCGAACGGGATCCTTCTCAGCGTCAGCGAGCGCCATACCGGCCGCGCGTTGGTCTAGGATTGCAGGTACGCCTGCTTCAAATATTGCCCGATACAGACCGAGCTTACTGCCAAAATGATATCCCACCAAGGGAACGGGAACATTCGCTCTAAGTGCGATTTGTCGAAGGGATGTTCCGTCAAACCCGGCCTCTGCGAACTGTTCTTCTGCAGCGTCCAGTATTCGCGCGCGCGCGCGCTTCTGATCTCCTGGGCTGACCGCGCTCAAAACAAACTCCGATAATGATTCCTTCGAGGCGCATTCGTTCGCCTATTACAGTTATTTTGTCAACTTACAAAAATTCTTGTTTATATGTAATATTTTTTGTTTCATAGAATAAGCTGTCAGCGACCGGTGAGTCGCGGCTGATGGAGGGAATGCAATGCAAAATGAGACGCACTACCGGTTGCACCTATTGACTGGAGCGGCTGTGATCGGCCTATGGGGCGGCACCTCGCCAGTACTCGCACAGAGCGCTTCAGAACCTATTGTAAATACTGTAAATTCCTCGGATGTGGCCGGCCGGACAGCTGCCTTCACTCCAGGAGAAGAACCTGGCAGTCTGATTGCGGACATCATCGTCACCGCACAGCATCGCTCCCAGCGACTTCAAGATGTTCCGGTCTCGGTGGAAGTGGTCGGAGGACTGGCTAGAGCTCAGCAAAATCTCAATTCGCTGACATCGCTGGTGCAGATCGCCCCCTCTATCCATGTCGCTGATGCTGGTAGGTCGAATGATTTGTTCATTCGCGGTATTGGGTCTGGTCAGAACCAAGGGTTCGACCAGTCGGTAGGTGTATTTATCGACGACATCTACCATGGACGATCACGCGTGACTTCCGCCACGTTCCTTGATGTGGATCGGGTAGAGATCCTCAAGGGTCCGCAAAGCACTTTTTTCGGTAACAACGCGATCGCTGGCGCTTTTAATATTGTGACTAGGAAGCCGACTGATACCTTCACCGCCTCGGCGCGAGCACTCTATTCGCCGGACGGTAAACAATATGTCGCTGAAGGATCAGTGGGCGGACGGCTGACAGACACACTCTCCATCCTCGGCGCAGCTACCATCAATGGGCAGCGCGGATGGCAGCACAACCGTAATACCGGCGGACGAGCGCCCAATGAGCTCAACTATGCGGGCCGGGTCTCTCTACGCTATCAACCCAGCGCCGATCTCGACATTATCTGGAAAGTTGAAGGCAGTCGAAACCTCAACAAGGCGGGACTGGCTCTTCAGATTAACAATTGCCCTGCGCCCGTGCCGTTTCCTGCTCCGGGTCTCTATTGCCAAACAGCAATCAATTCCGACATTCCGAGAGGTAACGGCATAACGGAATATGGAGGAAGTCCTGGTCAAGAAACAAAGGATGACACCTATGAAAGCGTGCTGACGACAAACTATCAGTTGGGCGACGCCACCTTCACCTCTGTGACAGGCTACTATGGCTATCGCTACAACCTCAACCTTGATTCCGACGGTACGCCAGCTACCCTGCTGACCGCAAAGATTCCGGAGCGTTTCCATCAGTTCAGCCAGGAGTTCCGCCTCGCATCTGAGGCCGGCAATCCGATAGAATATATGTTTGGCGGATATTTCCAGACCAACAAACTCGTCACAGGCATTGACTTCAATTTCTCTTTTCTCAACGGCGCTGTCGCAGGACGGCCGGCTTTGGCGGCATTATTGCCCTATCTGCCGATTGGCCAACGGGCCAACTACAGACAACGCGAGCGCACCTATTCTGGATTTGGTTCAATCTCGTGGAACGCAAATTCGCAGCTTACGCTCACGGGAAGCCTGAGGGCCACCTGGGTCAACAAATCATACGGGCTTGACCTCTTTTACGGCACCTCCAAGAGTGACTACGGCAATATCGTCCCGCTTCCCGGACCGCTTTCTGCATTGCCTGCCCAACTTGGGATAGGCGTTCCCAGTAGCCAGGCCGGACGACGGTCGGACCGCGCACTGATGCCGTCCGCGAAAGCCCAGTACAAGTTGGGTCAGCGGGCAATGATCTATGCGTCCTATGCGCGGGGCTTCAAGGCAGGTGGATTCAATCCCGCCGACACATCCGGCGTCAGATCGAATATTCCGTTCGCACCTGAGCATGTAGATGCGTATGAGATTGGGCTCAAGAGCGAATGGTTCGACCGGAGACTGCTCCTCAACCTTGCAATTTTCCGTAGCGATTACAGCGATCTTCAAGTCGCAATCAACAGTCTCTCCTCCGCAGGGAGCATCATTGGCCTCGTGCGCAACGCTGCGGAATCACGCTCACAAGGGATAGAGGTTGAAAGCCAAATTGTTGTCAGCGAAGCATTCAAGCTGCGTGCGCAAATGAGTTACCTTCACGCTCGCTATCTTAGATACCCGAATGCCGGCCCAACGGTGTTGCAGTCTCTGGGCGGCGCGAAGTCGCAAGATCTTAGCGGCGCTCCGACCCAATATGCGCCCGCGTGGTCCGGCAGCATCTCCGCTTCCTATACCACACCTCTGAACGACAAGCTAAAGCTTGGGATGCAGTTGGACGCCTACATGTCGTCCTCCTATCACATCCACCCAACCATAGACTCCTACATGAAACAGCCCAGCTACGCGCGTATCGATGGGCGCATAAGCTTGGAAACCGTCAGCGGGCGTTGGGCGCTGGACCTGATTGGCAAGAATCTCAACAATGCCAAGATTCTGACCTTCACCACGAACCTGCCCACGTCCTCCGGCAGCCATCTCCAGCAATTCCAGCAGGACCGCAGTGTCGCGATCCAGCTTCGCTACCGCTTCTAATTTCTCCCACTCAAACTGATTGAACAGCAACGGCCACAAGGAAAATCATGTTTAACGTTCCCACAATCTCCCTCGCCGAAGCAAGAGACGTTGCCGAGGCTTGCCTCGCCAAGGCACAAGCGGAAGGTGCGGTCATAGCCGTTGCAGTGGTCGACTCCGCCGCGCGCCCCATTTTGCTTCTATGCACTGACGGCGTTATCCCGGTTGCAGGCGAGGCGGCGCTCGCAAAAGCACGCACCGCGGTTATCATGCGGCGCCCCACCGAGGCATTGGAACTTGCGCGGCGTGACCGGCCACTCGGAACGTCAATCTTCGGCGTATACGAGGTAGAGGGAGGTGTCCCTTTATTCGTGGGCGCAGACACCGGTTTGGGGGGAGTCTGCGCCGGGGGGTTTGCCATTGCCGGCAGCCCAGTCGAAATTCCGTTGATTCTGGATGCCGGGATCGCCGCTTGGGCTGCCGCACTCGAAAAAGAAGGCTTGTACGGTACTCCAGGCATGGACACTCACTGACTTCGTAAGATTGGATTCGACATGAGCCGTCCATGCATCGATTTCATTTATGCACAGTGCCTGCCTTGGAAGCAGGCGGCGTTGGGACCGGCGCGTGCGGACGTCTCAGCAAAAATTTTGAGTCACGACCCGGCCTCAGGCGAGATGTCCGCTATCGTCCGTTATCCCGCAGGTTGGGAAAGACCGGAACCTGAGGCGCTGGCGGTCGAGGAAGAATTCTTCGTCTTGGAAGGCACGCTGAACGTCAATGGCCGCAGCTATCGCCGTGACACATACGGATGCTTTCCGAAAGGCTATATGCGGCAGTCCGCCATGTCAGAGGCCGGGTGTGACGTATTGACATTTTACAGTGGTCGCCCTGAACTTTCGCTAGTCGCATATGCTGTATCAGATATTTCCGGCCTCATAGAGTATATCGACCTGTACGAGATACCTTGGGACACCCAATGGGCTGATCCCTCTTTGGCATGGATGGACCCACGCAGAAAGGTCCTTCGATGGGATCATGACCTTGGCCAAGTCGCTACGGTCGTCTTCGCCAAGCCACCGCATGTTCATCCCGATGGATGGTCCTCTCCGATGCTTTCACATCCATGCGCTGAGGAAACCTTTGTGCTCGCTGGCGAGCTTGTCGGCGAACGTGGTGCGGCGCGCGTGGGTGCCTATTCCTGGCGCCCAGCAGGTACGCCGCATGGGACGCAAGGCAGCCGGACAGGCGGAATATCACTCGCACGAATGTGTCACGGGCCGCTTGCTAATAATTGGGACGGAGACGCCCTCGCGCCTTTTAGCTTTGACACAGTATATTCTCCTGTCGTCCCTGCCGATCTTGTGACTGTTGCGACAGACTATGTCGGTCTAGACCGGTATTAATACGGAAGTATGCGGCGGCCCATTCCCATCAGGCGCAAGCTGAATTTCCTTGAGGTACTTTAAGGTCTCGCGCCCAGCACATGCCAAAGTCTCATGCTTTGCGCCGCTGATGCAAATGACTCGGCCAACATAGTCCGCTCCAAGAATTGCAACCTCATGGGGTTGTCGGCGCCATGCCACCACGCTCTTGCCCAGACACAGCCTGTGTCGCCGATAATCTTGTTGATTGTGGTTCTTGGGGCGGGCCTGCTGGCTATTCCGGCTTCCGCCTGCCAACACTTAATGAACTCTACGGGCAATTTGTTATCGGTTCGATCACGACCAATGCTAATGCTGGCTTAATGCCGGAAAAGCTCAGAGGGATTGAAGCTGGTATCGATGTGGATCTGGCAGGAAAGACCACCCTCTCCGCCACCCTGTTCTACAACATGCTTGAAAACGCCATCACCAACGTCACCCTCAACGCCGCCATGCGTCAACGGCAGAATGTTGATGCCATCATCGCCAAAGGCCTTGAGGTAACGGCCGATAGCAAATTCTCTGATTTCATTCTGTCTGCCAGCTATGCCGATGCGGATAGCAAGGTTAGCGCGCATGGCCCCGCTGTCTCGACCAGAATTTGCTGATAGCAGCTGTCAATATGAGGATGACCTCCAGAGTGATATACTGCCCTCTGCTATGACAGTGGATGCCGACGCGCATATTCCGCTGGGCCGTCGGACAACAGGTGTCGGGTGGGCAGAACATATCTTTGATGCGCGGTCTACACCCGCATTACGGGTGGCTCGATGGATCTTGGAACACCACGGACGCTATGGATCGGCATAAAAATCACGCAACGTTAGCGCGCGTGGCCAGCGAAGTCGCTAACCCGCCTTGGCGGTAAGCCCGCGCAGGACAGCCAGCGCGGCATCGAGGTCGGGGGACGGGGCTGCAGGCAAAGCGGCAGGCAGAGCGGCCTCTTCAGGCACCTGATCTTCCGGCTGCGGCAGTATTGCGGCAGCAGGGATCGCGGCATACTCGCCACGACGACGGGCTATGCCACGCTCCAGCCGCTCGGTCAGGTCTCGGATGGTTGGCTCAACGGCGGACGAATCTGCGCTCTGCTCCGAAGCATCGGGTGTATCTTCTACCGAACGGAAGCGGACATTCTCCAGCAGACGGCTCATTTCCGTCTCGATCGCCTCCCACGGCAGCGGCTCTGGCGCGCGGGGCATGGAAAGACCGGTGATGTCCTCCACAATCGGCCCGCGCGGCTCCTCGTCCACCAAGGGAGATGCCTCCCCAGCAAGATCACGACTGACTATCAGGGGTGCGCGCGGGGGCGCATCCGGGTGCGCATCGGCGCGGCGGACTGAGGGCGCCAGTTCGATCTCAGGTTCGGCGGCGGGCATGTCGTCAATCTGTTCTACCCGCTTTGCTCCCCGGCGAAACAGCGCAGAGAATGTCGATGCTATGAATGTCATTTCGGTGTCCTCGGTGTCTTTGGGGGCAACAGGCGTTTTCAAGGGCGAGAGCAGCGCCGCCAACCCGCCAGCGCCCAAGCCGGCGCAGGCAATGATAATGAGCCGCGCACTGGCGCCCAGCGGCGGTGCGGCGGCGGGAATGAAGCGATCAAGGCCGATCGTGCTGCTGGCCAGCTCCAGCATATCCACTGGCAAGAGCGCGCCTGCGCCTGCCCCGCCGATGGCGGCGAGAGAGACAAGAACAAGATGGGCATTGCGGCGTTTCACGGGTTCGGTCAGTCTGCTCGGTGTGGTCTCACGCCCTTTTCAAGCAGAATATGGTAAACAGGTTGATAACGGCTGACGTTGACCGCCCAGTTCCGCTCGCGCTTCACAAAGGCTTTGGCGGTGGCGCGGCGCGCGTCCCAGCCTGCCCGGTCGGCCAACATCCCGGCCAGCGCGCCGGCAATCGCGGCGGGATCATCAGGCGCGAACAATGTGCCGGTAACGCCATCCTCGATCAGTTCCCGATGCCCGCCGACCGATGATGCCGCCACCAACCGCCCCTGCGCCATCGCTTCCAGAGGTTTCAGCGGCGTGACCAGTTCGGTGAGCCGTTGCGCCTTGCGCGGATAGGCAAGAATATCGGTGAGGGCATAATATTGCTCCACCTCCTCGTGCGGCACCCGTCCAACAAAACAGATCGCGTCGCGCGCGCTGGAGCCTTCCGCCTGCGTCCTGAGCGCCGCTTCCATCGGCCCGCCGCCGACAAGCAGCAGCTTCGCCTTGGGCCGCGCCGCGACAAGCATCGGCATTGCGGCTATCAGGTCATCCAGCCCCTCATAATCATAGAAGCTGCCGATGAAGCCGATCACCTCGGCATCCTCCAGCCCCAGCTTAGCGCGCAGCGCGGCATCGGGCGGCACAGGATCGCCAAACATGTCCATATCCACGCCATTGGGCGAGACGATGATCTTCGCCGGATCGACCCCGCGCGTCACCAAATCGCCCTTCAGCCCCTCGCAGATCACCGCCACCGCGTCAGCGCGCTTCACGGCGCGCGTTTCCAGCCAGTGCGTCAGGCGATATTGCAAGCCGCCCTCTTTGGCGGTGCCATTGCTCACCGCCGCATCTTCCCAGAAGGCGCGGATTTCATAGAGCATCGGGATGCCGTGCTTGCGCGCCACGCGCTGCGCGGCCATCGCGTTCAGCACGGGCGAGTGGGCATGAATGATGTCTGGCCGCCAGCTGCGGATCACCCCTTCCATCGCATGCGCAAGATCAGCCACCTCGCGCAGCTCGCGCACCAGCGGCGGGCCGCCCCGGCGCGCCAACGGCGTGCGGAAAAACGTCAGGCCATCGACGGTCTCGACAGCAGGGCCGCTGGCACTATGGCGCTGGCCGGTTAGCCCGCGCACCTCCCAGCCCAGCGCCTGCTGCGCGCGCAAGATCGCCCGCGTGCGGAACGTGTATCCGCTATGCAGAGGCAGGCTGTGATCCAGTATGTGCAGAATACGCGTCATGATAGCGCCTTTAGCAAGATAATATTTAACGCCACGTCAAGCTTGGTTGTATTGACCGTACCGGCCCTCTCCCCCTCCCAACCTCCCGACAGGGTATCATATGAGAGCGCTGCCGAGGCACGTGACTCGGCTGCGGGAGGGGGAGAGGGCCGGTACCGCGACAATATTTAACGCCGCGTCAACCCTGATGGGCTAAGGCTCGGCCAAGGATATAGCCGCGCGATGATCGACACCTTCTCCCTGCTGCTCAGCCATACGCTGGTGTTTGTCGCGTGCTGGCGGCTGTTGTCCCGGCGCGATCTGGATGACGAGCGACAGGAAAAGCCCCAGCCCATCGTCAAGCCGCGCAAGGGAACTACGCCCGATGCGTGACATATTCTTCCTGATCTTCCTCGCCGCGATGTTTGGCCTCGCGATCAAGCGGCCATTCCTGTTTGTGCTGACTTACGCCTATATCGATATCGTTTCCCCGCAACGTCTCAGCTATTTCCTGCTCAATTCGATCCCCATATCGCTCATCGCGTTTGCGGGCGCCTTTGGCGGCTGGCTCTTGATCGACAACAAGCGCGATAGCCGCTTTTCCTGGCGACAGTTGCTTATGGTCGCTCTGCTGGTCTGGTGCGGCTACACCACATCCCACGCCGATTTCCCGATAGACGCGCAGGCGAAGTGGGCGTGGGTGTGGAAGAGCCTCGTCTTCGCGATCTTCCTGCCGCTCACCTTGCGCACGCGCCTGCGGATAGAGGCGCTGGCGCTGGTGATGGTGCTGTGCGCCAGCACGATCATCGTCACCGGCGGCATCAAGACCATTATGTCCGGCGGCGGCTATGGAGAGCTGAACCTGATGGTCGATGACAATAGCGGCCTCTATGAAGGCTCCACCATTTCCATGGTCGCCATCGCGATCATCCCGCTCATCCTGTGGCTATCGAAGCACGGCACCATCTTTCGCCCCAGCCGCATCGTCTCGCTCTATGCCGTCGCGCTCTGTGGCGCGTGCCTGCTGATCCCCATAGGCACGGTGACGCGCACCGGCCTGCTCTGCATCATCCTGCTTGGTGCGCTGTTCCTGTGGCGCAGCAAAAAGCGCCTGCAATACGGCCTCGGCATCGCCGCGCTGGCGTTCGTCGCCATCCCGTTCCTGCCGACCAGCTTCACCGAGCGCATGGGTACGATCAAAAATTATCAGGGCGACCAGAGTGCCTCCACCCGCGTCGAGGTGTGGAAATGGACGCTGGACTATGTGAAGACCCATCCGATGGGCGGAGGCTTCGATGCCTATCGCGCCAACAAGTTTGAATATGATGCGTTGCGCACCGAGGGCCTAGGCAACGACAAGCGCATCATCAAGGAACATATCGTCGAGGAAGGCCGCGCCTATCACAGCGCCTATTTCGAGATGCTGGGCGAACAGGGCTATCCCGGTTTCGTGATGTGGGGTTTGATCCACCTGCTCTCGTTCCTCGCCACCAACCGGGTCTATAAGCTCTATACAAAGCGCGCCAAGGCAGACGAGGCATGGGTCGCGCCGCTTGCGCTGGCGCTGCAGCAGGGGCATCTGATCTACCTCTTGGGCGCGGCGTTTGTCGGCATCGCCTATCAGCCTTTCGTGTTCATGCTGCTTGCGATGCAAATCGGCCTTTCGACCTATCTCGCCCGGTTGCGCAAGGAGGAAGGCGTGGTGCCGATCTTCGCGCGGGCTGCGCAGGCGTGAGCGCGCCCCCTCGCCCCCAGCTTGATAGCCTCACAGCCGCGCGCGGGATTGCGGCATGGCTCGTGGTGCTGTTCCACATCCGCAGCGGCATGCCCTGGCTGCCCGCCGATGTGCTGCATGTGATCCACAAGGGATATCTCGCGGTCGATTTCTTTTTTATCCTGTCGGGATTCGTCATCTGGCTGTCTGCGCAGGGCGAGTTTGCCGCGCGCGGGCTGGGCGCGACCCCTGCCTTCCTGCGGCGGCGGCTGGCGCGCATCTATCCGCTCTATGCGGTGATGCTGGCGCTGACGGTGGGTTTCGTCCTGCTGCTTGAGGCGACCGGGCGCAGCACGGCGGGCTATCCGTGGGCAGAGCTGCCGCTGCATGTCCTGATGCTCCAGAACTGGGGCTTTACGCCGGATTTGAGCTGGAACCACCCCGCCTGGTCGATCAGCACCGAGTTTGCCGCCTATCTGCTGTTCCCGCTGCTGGTACTGCTGTTCAGCCCGATAGCGCGCGCGCCGCGCTGGGTGATCTTAGGGGCCATGGCCTGCCTGATCGGCATATTGGCGGTGGGCATGCAAGCGCTGGGCTATACCAATCTCGGCGGGCATATCGTGAAGACCGGCCTTGCGCGCTGCATCGCAGAGTTTGCGATGGGGTGCCTACTCTGCGCGCTATGGCAACAGGGCGTGGATCGAGTTTCGCGCACTGTGGCAATCGTCGCCCTTCTCGGCGGCGGCTTCGTGTGGGCGGGCGGCTTCACCAATGAGTTGATCGCCTTCCCGCTCGTCACCACCGCGCTTATCTATCTGATCGCCGATCACTCTCAGCGCGGCGGGAAGATAGCGCGGCCGCTCGTATATCTGGGCGAGATCAGCTATGCGACCTATCTGTCGCATTTCATGCTGTTCATCTGGTTCAAGATCGCGCTCGTGAACAACGCCGCGAACATCGCGCCCCATCTGATTGCGCTGTATGTGCTGCTGACGCTGGCGGCGTCCGTCATCCTCTATCACGGCATAGAGAAGCCGGGGCGCAGGCTCGCCGGTCGGCGCTAACGACTAAGGCCGGATCTTCCATCCGCTTTTCAGCAACGCGTAGCACAGCGCGCCCAGAACAATGTTCAACCCGCCCAGCACCAGCATGCCGCGCACAACTTCGGTATCCGCGACCGAGAGGAAGCCATAGCGGAAGCCCGAAATCGCATAGAAAAACGGGTTGGCATGGCTGATCGCCTGAAACAGCGGCGAGAGCTTGTCCACCGAATAGAATGTGCCGGACAACAGCGACAGGGGCGCGACGACGAAGTTGGTAATCGCCGCCGCATGATCGAACTTCTCAGCCCAGATCGAGGTGAGCACTCCCAGAAAGCTGACGAACATCGTCCCCAGCGCCCAGAAAACGACGATCGCCCAGATATGGCGCGGCGCGATGTGCACGCCGGGCCACAGCGCAATCGCGATGCCAATGGCGACACCCACGAACGCAGCGCGCGTCATCGCCGCGGCAACCTGCGCGAACAGCAGCTCCGCCGTGGAGATGGGCGGCATCAGATAATCGACGATAGTGCCCTGAATCTTGCCCACCAGCATGCCGAAGCTGGAGTTCGCAAACGCGTTCTGGATCATTCCCATCATGATAAGGCCGGGCGCGATGAAATCCGCGAACGGCGCGCCGAGGATCGTCCGCCGCTCACCGCCCAGCGCCACGGTGAAGATGATCAGGTACAGCAAGGTGGTGATCGATGGCGCCCATATGGTCTGGAGCTGCACCTTCATGAACCGCCGCACCTCCTTGATATAAAGCGCGCGCGTGCCAGACCAGTTGATGCGCCGGATGCGCGGGACTCCCGGCTCCGAAAAGGCTACGCGATGGGTGGGCTGGGTCTGGTCGGTCATAGGCAGCCCAATTATCGGCTGGCAGGCGGGCGGGCAAGGCAAAACCGGCCGCATACGCTAAAGCGGTTGATATACTGCCTCGCAAACGCCATATGCCTCCCTCAGCCACCAAAACAGTATTCAGTGATGGAGTGAGTCTTGTCCTGGACCGATGAACGTATAGATCAGCTCAAGGGCATGTGGGAAAAAGGCATGACCGCCAGCCAGATCG
This sequence comes from Sphingobium fluviale, assembly GCF_004122115.1. Classification (GTDB taxonomy): domain Bacteria; phylum Pseudomonadota; class Alphaproteobacteria; order Sphingomonadales; family Sphingomonadaceae; genus Sphingobium; species Sphingobium fluviale. The sequence goes on along the minus strand of NZ_SBKP01000007.1, from coordinate 131,323 downwards.
CCGACGAACTGGGCGGAGTGAGCCGCAATGCCGTGATCGGCAAGGCGCATCGCCTCGGCCTCCAGTCTCGCCCGTCGCCGGTGAAGGCCAATGATGCGCCGCGCAAAAAGCCAGTGACGCGCAAACCCGATACACAAGGGGCAGAGCCGCGCGCCGCGGCGCCCGCGCCAGCAGCCGCCCCTTCCTCGCCCACGCGGGCAGAGGCGGATACTCCTCCATTCGATACGCAGGATGAAAGCACCCAGCCGCTGGATGTCTCCGCGCCCGCTCCACGCCCGCAACAGCGCATCGTCTCGATCGGCCCCGGCGGTTTCATGCGCCAGGGGCCGGGAGACCAGCAGGCGCCGATTCCCCCTGCCCCGCCGCGCCGTCTTGTCCCTGCCAAGCCCAGCCCGGAGATCGCAGACAAAACGAGCCTGCTCGACCTCACGGAAAAGATCTGCAAATGGCCGATGGGCCACCCCGGCGAGCCGGATTTCCACTTTTGCGGCGAGAAGGTGAACCCCGGCTTCCCGTATTGTGTGGAGCATTGTGGACGGGCTTATCAGGCTCAGTTGCCTCGTGGCACCCGCCGCCCGCCGCCGCCGATGCCATTTGGCGGACCGCGCGTTCGCTAAACTGCTCTCAGCGCCATTATCATTGACCCGTTGACTCGCGCACTCCGTTTGCCGCATGAATGTTGCAATGCAGCATAGCGGCTTCCAGTGCGAATAGCGGTAATCGACGACAGCGCAGCGCGCGCCGCTGTGATCGAGGAAGGCTTGCGCGAGGCGGGCCTCACCGATCTGCACATATTTCTTGAGCGCCACGGCCTTGCCGCCAAGCTGGAAGCCTGCTCGCCAGACGTTGTCCTGTTGAACCTCGAAAACCCCAGCCGCGATATGCTGGAGGAAACCTTCGCCCTATCCCGTGCGCTCGCCCGCCCGATCGCGATGTTCGTTGACCAGTCTGACGAGAACGCCATTGCCGAGGCGGTGGACGCCGGCATTTCCGCCTATGTCGTCGATGGCCTGCGCAAAGAGCGGATCAAGCCGGTGCTCGATCTCGCCGTGCGCCGCTTTCAGGCGTTCAACCGCCTCCAGACCGAACTGGCCGAAGCGCGCTCGCAACTTGCCGAGCGCAAAATTGTGGACGAAGCCAAGCTGATCCTCATGAAAAAGCGCGGCATAACCGAGCCGGAAGCCTACAAGCTGCTGCGCACCCACGCGATGCAGAGCAACCGCCGCATCGCCGACATTGCGCAGGCCATCGTCACCGCTGAAAATCTGTTGGGAGGTGCCCTGTGAGCCTCGATCCGTTCCGTATCGGCTTTCTTCCTCTGGTCGACGCCGCGCTGCCGATCCTCGCGAAAGAGCTGGGGCTGGCGGAAGAACAGGGCATAGACCTGGAGCTGGTGCGAGACATGAGCTGGGCCACGGTGCGCGACCGGCTGATCTATGGCGGGACGGACGCCGCCCACCTCGTCGCTCCGCTCGCCATTGCCAGCACTTTGGGGCTGGATCGGCCAGCCACGCCGATGACGGTTCCGTTCGTGCTTGGCCTCAATGGCAATGCCGTAACCCTCGCGCCACCGCTGGCGGAGGCAATCGGCGCGCAGAATGGATTGCTCGACTCGGTGACGCTGGGGCAACGGCTCGCGGCGCTGATCGCGCTGCGGGCGCGCGAAGGGGCGAAACTGCGCTTTGGCGTGGTGCATCGCTATTCCAGCCACAACTACATGCTGCAATACTGGCTGCGCGGCAGCGGGGTTGATGTCGCGCGCGATGTCGAGATCGTGACCATCGCGCCCCCCTTTGCGGCGGAAGCCCTCGCCATGCGCGAAATTGACGGCATCTGCGTCGGCGAGCCGTGGAACAGCGTGGCGGTGGAGCGCGGCGTTGGCGTGATCATCAACGTCACCTCACATATCTGGCTGCGCGGCGTGGAGAAGGTGCTGGCGATGCAGACGGCGCGGGCGGAGGCAGAGGGAGACATCGTTCACCGCCTGATCCGCGCCCTGCACAAGGCAGGCGAGGTGTTCATCGACCCTGCCCGCCATTCCAGCAACGCGGCGATTCTCGCCCGCGCAGACTATCTCGATGGATCGGCTGACCTGATCGAGCGCGCAATAGCGGACCGCATCACGCTCGCTGCGGGCCAGGAGCCGGTCCACATACCCGATTTCATGTTCCAGCATCGCGAGGCCGCCAATTTCCCGTGGATCAGCCAGGCGGCGTGGCTCTATGCCCAGATGGTGCGGGCGGGGCATGTCGTGAAATCCGACGAAGGCTATGCAGCGGCGCAGCGCGTCTTCCGGCCCGATATCTACCGCGCCGCTTTCGTGGGGACGCAGGTTCCGCTGCCCGGCGCCAGCGCCAAGCTGGAGGGCGGGATCAGCGAAACCACCGGCGTCGGCACGGTGCAGGGGCGCCTTTTGCTGGGACCGGACAGGTTCTTCGACGGGCGCGCATTCGACCCCGATCAGCTCGATGCCTACCTCGCGCAGGACTGATCAAGCGCCGGGAGCGATTGCATTTTGTGCAACGCAAAATTTTCCCTCTTGCCGAAATGCCGAATCAGTGCCACTCTTGCTACCGACGAGACAAGGATGTCTCGGCATGATTTATCGGCCTCACCCAATGGCGGGTCTGGCTTGATACCGCCCCACACGGCACCCAGGCAACGCAGCCGCCCGAACCAGCCCAGAGCTGTCGTTCGTGGCGGTTTTTTTGTGTCTCGCACGGGTCCGCATCTGAGGCGGAGGGCACACAAGGGGAATGGCGCGGTTCTCAGACCACGCCTGCAAACAGGTTCGAGAAGGAGCATAATCCATGGCGGAACGGGACGATCAGCAAGGCATAAGCCGCAGAGGCATACTGAAAACCAGTGGCACAGCTGCCCTTTTGGGTGCGGTGCAGCAGGCATTTCCATCTGGCGCCTTTGCGGCCGGTCCGGGGCCGGAAGTTCAGGGAGCAAAGCTCGGCTTCATCGCGCTCACTGATGCCGCTCCATTGATCGTCGCCAAGGAGCTGGGCCTGTTCGCCAAATATGGCATGCCCAACGTGATCGTCGCCAAGCAGGCGAGCTGGGGCGCAACGCGCGACAACCTTGTGCTGGGCAACGAAGGCGGCGGCATTGACGGCGCGCATATCCTGACGCCGATGCCCTATTTTCTATCAATGGGTTATCAGGCCAAGCAGACGCCGATGAGCATCCTCGCCCGCCTCAACATAAATGGACAGGCGATTTCGGTGTCGAAGGAATATCTCGGTGCCAAGGCGGACCTCAACGCCGCCAAGATGAAGGGCGTGATTGCGGCGCGCAAGGCGGCGGGCAAGAAGATCACCATGGCGATGACCTTCCCCGGCGGCACGCACGATCTCTGGATCCGCTATTGGCTGGCGGCGGGCGGCATCGATCCTGACAGCGATGTTTCCCTCATCACCATTCCGCCGCCACAGATGGTCGCCAATATGCGCGCCGACACGATGGACGCCTTCTGCGTTGGCGAGCCGTGGAACGACCAGCTGGTTGCCCAACAGCTCGGCTACACCGCCGTCTCCACCGGCCAGATGTGGATGAACCACCCGGAGAAGAGCTTTGCCATGCGCTCCGACTGGGTGGATCAGAACCCGCGCGCAGCCGTAGCCATTACCGCCGCGATCATCGAGGCGCAGCGCTGGGCGGACAACCCCGCCAACATCGCCCGCCTAGCAATGATGATCGGCGGCCCGGCCTACCTCAAGGTGCCGGTGAGCGACATTGCCGACCGCCTGCAGGGCAACTTCACCATGGGCGATGGCCGCAAATTCCCCAACGCCGCGTTCAAGATGAAGTTCTTCGCCAACTATGCCTCGTTCCCTTACAAGAGTCACGACCTCTGGTTCCTCACCGAGAACCAGCGCTGGGGCAAGCTGCCGATGACGCTGAACACCAGTGCGCTCATCGCCAAGGTCAACCGCAGCGACATCTGGCGCAAGGCAGCAAGCGCGATCGGCGGCAAGGGGCCGGCGGGCGACAGCCGCGGGCCGGAGAAGTTCTTTGACGGCAAGGTCTTCAACCCCGCCAACCCCAAGGCCTATCTCGCCAGCCTCGGCATCAAGCGCGTCTAACGGAGGACATCCATGTCATCCCCATCCCCCCTGCAAAAAGACGGCCATAAGGAGGGCGCACCGGCGCTCTCCTCCCCCGCCGCCGGAGCAACCGTTGTGCCCTATCCCGAAGACGCAATTAAGCGTCGGCAGCTTCCTCCCATCCCCGCGCCAATGCGCGCGTGGGAAGAGAAGCTGCGTTCCATCGCCGCGCAGACCCTGCCCACCGTGTTCATGCTCGTTGTCCTGTTCGGTCTGTGGCAGGTGGCATGCAGCAGCCCGGATGCAACCTTCCCCTCTCCGCTCAAGGTATGGCAGGATAGCCACGAGCTGATCGTCAACCCGTTCGAGGGCGTCTCGGTCGACTTCACCGGCGTGCATGTGAGCGAGGAAGGCGTGGTCGGCATTGCCGGGCATATCGTCACCAGCCTCAAGCGCGTGATGATGGGCTACAGCCTCGCGGCGGTGATGGGCATCGCGCTCGGTATCCTCGTGGGGCAGAGCATATTCGCCTATCGCGCTCTCGATCCGCTGTTTCAGGTACTGCGCACCGTGCCGCCGCTCGCGTGGCTGCCGATCAGCCTCGCGATCTTCCAGCAGGCGCAGCCCTCCACGATCTTCCTCATCTTTATAACCGCAATCTGGCCTGTGATCCTCAACACCGCAGCAGGCGTTCAGTCCATGCCTGCAGCTTATGTCAACGTCGGCAAGGTACTGAACCTCAACCCGATCGAATATTTCACCAAGATCATGCTGCCTGCCACCGTGCCGCACATGTTTACCGGCCTTCGCATCGGCGTCGGCATGAGCTGGCTCGCGATTGTGGCGGCAGAGATGGTGCAGGGCGGCACCGGCATCGGCTTCTTCATCTGGGACAGCTACAACAGCTCGCTGTTGACCGACACCATCGTCGCGCTCGTCTGGATCGGCCTTGTCGGCTTCGGGCTGGATCGCATCGTCGCCTATGTTGGCCGCAAGGTCGCCCGGACGGCTTAAGGAGAAACGCTCATGAAACAGAGAAGCTATCTCGCGCTCGAAGACATCACGGTCGAGTTTCCGACCAAGAAGGGCAGCTTCTGCGCGCTCGACAAGATCAACCTCAGCATCGAGAAGGGCGAGTTCGTCTCGCTGATCGGCCACTCCGGCTGCGGCAAGTCCACTTTGCTCAATGTGGTAGCGGGGCTGGTCAAGCCGACGCGCGGCGTGGTGTTCCTCAATGACGCAGTGGTCGATGCGCCGGGCGTGGATCGCGCCGTGGTGTTTCAGGATCACTCGCTGCTGCCCTGGCTGACGGTGGAGGAAAATGTCCGCCTCGCCGTGGACAAGACAACCAGAGACAAAACCAAGGCCGAACGCAAGGACTGGGTGCTGCACAATCTTGATCTGGTGCAGATGGCCCATGCCGCATCGAAGCGCCCAGGCGAGCTTTCGGGCGGCATGAAGCAGCGCGTCGGCATCGCCCGCGCCATCGCGATGCAACCGCGCGTGTTGCTGATGGACGAGCCGTTCGGTGCTTTGGACGCCCTCACCCGTGCAGCATTGCAGGATGTGGTGATGGACCTGCAGGCCCGGCTCAACAACACCGTGCTGATGATCACGCATGATGTCGATGAGGCGGTGTTGCTGTCTGACCGCGTCATCATGATGACCAACGGCCCTGCAGCGCGGATCGGCGAAGATCTGAAGGTGCATATCCCACGCCCGCGCGCACGCCTCGCGGCGATGGACCTGCCCGAATATGCCGACGCGCGCCACGCGGTCGTCCACTTCCTGCATGATCGATATCGCAACCCATCGACACTGCAGGCGGCCTGAACCGCAGCCGCAACGGCGCGGCATAAATACTGTTTTCAAAAAGCGAGAGGATGTCCTGGGGAAAACACCAACAGGACCAAGGGGGAAGTTATGCTCAATAAAACCAGTATGATAGCGATTATGGCAAGTGCTGCGGCGGCATGTGCCGCACAGTCAGCTCAGGCCGAAACCTTCAAGCTCAAGCCCAGCATTGACGCGCGCCTGCGCTTCGAAACGGTTAATACGCCCACGCTGGACGCAGACGCCATCACCATGCGCGTGCGCCCCGGCATCACGCTCAGCACCAAAAGCGGCTTTTCCGCGCTGATCGAGGCCGAAGGGACGCTGGCACTACTTGATGACTATCGCGATGCGCCGTTTGCGCCAGCCAACGGCTATGCGGTAATCGCGGACCCGGAGAATATCGAGCTTAACCGGGCGCAGATTCAGTACAAGACCAAGACCTTCACCCTCACCGGCGGCCGCCAGCGCATCAACCTCGACGATCAGCGCTTCGTCGGCTCGGTCGGCTGGCGCCAGAACGAGCAGACCTTTGACGCGGTGCGCGGCGAGGCGACGATCGGCCCGATCAGCCTCGATGGCACCTATAGCTGGTCCCAGCGCACGATCTTCGGCATAGACGCCGCTACGCGTCAGGCCTATTCGGGCGAATTCCTGTTCCTCGGCGCGGGCGCTTCGCTCGGCCCGGTCAAGCTCAAGGCGTTCTCCTACCTGCTCGATTTCGATGCGAAGGAACTGGTCAAGGGCACCTCCACCCAGACATATGGCGCGCGGGCCACGAGTTCGTTCAAGCTGTCTCCCAAGGCCAGTGTCAACCTGATGGCAAGCTATGCCACCCAGTCCGACTATGGCCTCAACACCGGCGACTATTCGGTCGATTATATCGCGGCGGAAGCTGGCCTGAGCTATGACATCTTCACCCTGACTGCCGGCTACGAGCTGCTGGGCGGCAAGATCACGCCCAAGGGCCGGGTCGCCTTCCAGACACCGATGGCGACGCTGCACAAGTTCAACGGCTGGGCGGACGCATTCCTCAACACGCCCGCAGCAGGCGCCAATGTCGGCCTGCAGGACATTTACGGCGGTGTGGCGGTGAAGTTCCCCAAGGTGAAGGCGCTGCCCGGCCTCAACGCAGCCATCGTCTATCACGACTTCCAGAGCGATGTCGGCAGCGTGAGCTATGGCAGCGAATGGGACGCCTCGCTGGGCTTCAAGATCGGCAAGAAGCTCAGCTTCCTCGCCAAATATGCGGATTACAGCGCAGACAAGTTCAGCACGGACAAGAGCATCTTCTGGCTCCAGCTCGACTACGCGCTCTGAGCCATACAATCTGACAAGGACAGGAGAGACATGGTCGCATCCCCCCCCGATCCCCGCCCTCACCTCGTCGTCGTCGGCAACGGCATGGCCGGTTGCCGGGCGGTAGAGGAGATTTTGGCGCGCGCGCCAGACAGGTTCCGTATCACGATCTTCGGCGCGGAGCCGCGCGTCAATTACAACCGGATCATGCTCTCTCCCGTCCTTGCCGGGGAAAAGACGTTTGAAGACATCATCATCAACGGGCCGGACTGGTACGCGGACAACGGCATAGAACTGATCTCAGGCGATCCGGTGGTCGGCATCGACCGCGCTGCCAAAACTGTGACGGCCAAATCCGGCATAGCTATCAGCTACGACAAGCTGCTGATCGCCACCGGGTCAGATCCGTTCATCATCCCTGTGCCGGGCAAGGATCTGCCCGGCGTCGTCACCTTCCGCGATCTCGATGATGTTGACAAGATGGTGGCAGCCGCAGGCCTGGGGGGGAATGCGGTAGTCATCGGCGGTGGCCTGCTTGGCCTTGAGGCGGCCCATGGACTGTCGCTTCGGGGCATGCAGGTCACCGTCCTGCACCTGATGCCGACTCTCATGGAGCGGCAGCTCGATGAAGCGGCGGCGTGGCTTTTGAAGACAGAGCTGGAGCGGCGCGGTCAGACGATATTGACGCAGGCCGATACGGCCGAAATCATCGGGACGAACAAGGTCGAAGGCGTCCGCCTCAAGGACGGCACGGAGATACCGGCAAGTATCGTCGTGATGGCGGTCGGCATCCGGCCCAGCACAATATTGGCGAAGGAAGCAGGCCTCGCTGTGGGGCGCGGTATTCAGGTCGATGATCATATGGTCTCGTCTGACGCGGACATCCTCGCTGTCGGCGAGTGCGTGGAGCATGACGGACAGGTCTATGGCCTCGTCGCGCCACTGTGGGAGATGTGCCGCAGCCTTGCCGATGGGCTGGTGGGCAGCGAAAATCCTTACAAAGGCTCCGTCACCTCCACCAAGCTCAAGGTATCGGGCATAGACCTGTTCTCGGCGGGCGACTTTTCTGGCGGCGAGGGCTGCGAAGACATCGTCCTGCGCGATGCGACGCGCGGCGTCTACAAGCGCGTGATCGTGAAGCAGGACAAGATCGTCGGCGCGGTGCTCTATGGCGATACGGCGGACGGCAACTGGTATTTCGACCTCTTGAAGAAGGGCGAAGACATAACGGAGATCCGCGATGCGCTGATCTTCGGGCAGGCATTTGCGTCTAGCGGAGGCGCCACTGCAAACCCTATTGATGCCGTTGCCGCCCTTTCCGATGACGCGGAGATTTGCGGCTGCAACGGCGTATCCAAGGGGCAGGTAATGGCCTGCATCGCGGGCGGGGCGCAGTCGCTCGATGCGGTGCGCTCCGGCTGCAAGGCTTCGGCAAGCTGCGGCAGCTGCACCGGCCTTGTCGAGAACCTGCTGGCCTTGGCGCTGGGGGATAAATTCGCTGGCGAGCGCGACAACAAGCCGATGTGCAAATGCACCAGCTTCACCCACGAGGATGTGCGCGCCGCGATATTGGAGAAAAGCCTCAAGGAAATTCCCGCCGTGATGCAGGCGCTTTCGTGGAGCACGCCGGACGGCTGCTCCTCCTGCCGCCCTGCGCTCAATTACTATCTGCTGTGCGCATGGCCCGCCGAGCACAAGGAGGATCCTCAAAGCCGCTTCGTCAACGAGCGGATGCACGCCAACATCCAGAAAGATGGCACCTATTCCGTAGTGCCGCGCATGTGGGGCGGCGTCACCACCCCCAAGGAACTGCGCGCCATTGCGGACGCCGCAGACAAATATGGCGCGCGCATGGTGAAGGTGACCGGCGGGCAGCGGCTCGACCTGTTCGGCATCAGGAAGGAAGATCTGCCGCATATCTGGGCGGACCTCAACGCCGCCGGCATGGTCTCCGGCCACGCCTATGGCAAGGCACTGCGCACCGTAAAAACCTGCGTCGGCTCCGAATGGTGCCGCTTCGGCACGCAGGATTCGACCGGGCTGGGCATCCTGCTCGAACAGATGACATGGGGCAGCTGGATGCCCCACAAGTTCAAGATCGCGGTCTCCGGCTGCCCGCGCAACTGCGCCGAGGCGACGATCAAGGACTTCGGCGTGATCTGTGTCGATAGCGGATACGAGCTAATGGTCGGCGGCAATGGCGGCATCCACCTGCGCGGGACGGATCTGCTCTGCAAGGTGGCGACCGAGGAGGAGGCGCTCGAATATTGCGGCGCGTTCATCCAGCTTTACCGCGAAGAAGCGCGCTACCTCGATCGCACCGCGCCGTGGATCGAGCGGGTCGGCCTCGATTATGTGAAGGCCAAGGTGGTGGACGATCATGAAGGCCGCAAGGCGCTATACGGCCGCTTTCTCCATGCGCAGAAATATCTGCAAAAAGACCCCTGGGCCGAGCGCGCGGCAGGCAAGGAGGCGCATCTGCACCAGCATATTGCCGAGATCCGTCCCTTCGCCGTTGTGGGAGCACACTGATGGTCACTGCAGACTGGCTCGACATCGGCCCGGTGGATCAGCTCCCCGCTTTGGGCGCGCGCACCCTTCCCGTGCAGGGCGGCGAGGAAATCGCGATCTTCCGTACCGCCAACGGCAGCGTCTATGCGCTGCTCAACAAATGCCCGCACAAGCAGGGGCCGCTCTCCCAGGGCATCGTGCACGACACCACCGTCACCTGCCCGCTGCACAACTGGCGGATCAGCCTCGTCACCGGCGAAGCGCTGGGCGATGACTCAGGCTGCGTGCCGACCATCCCGGTCAAGATCGACGGCGGGCGCATCCTCATAGCGCGCAAGGAAGCCTTGCAGGGAGTGGATGGATGAAACTCCCCTCCCCTTCAGGGGAGGGGCCGGGGGTGGGGCCGTCCGGTATTTCCCAATCCTCCCCCACGACCGAGGGAGCGCACATGGTCCGCACTGCCTGCCCCTATTGCGGCGTGGGCTGCGGCATCGCGGCGACGCGCACCGGCGAGCGCTCGGTGCTGATCAAGGGCGATGCCACCCACCCCGCGAACAATGGGCGGCTTTGTTCCAAAGGCACGCATCTGGGCGAGACGGTGAGCCTCGAAGGTCGGCTGCTCTACCCCGAAGTCAACGGCGCGCGCGCAAGCTGGGACGCGGCACTCGATCTGGTGGCACAGCGCTTCTCGGACACCGTTGCACAGCATGGGCCGGACAGCGTCGCCTTCTACGTCTCAGGCCAGTTGCTGACCGAGGATTATTACGTCGCCAACAAGCTGATGAAAGGCTTCATCGGCTCCGCCAACATAGACACCAATTCCCGCCTCTGCATGGCGAGCGCGGTGGCGGCGCATGTCCGCGCCTTCGGCGAGGATGTGGTGCCGTGTTCCTACTCCGATCTGGAGGCGGCGGAGCTGATCGTGCTGGTCGGCTCCAACACCGCCTGGTGCCATCCGGTCGTGTGGCAACGGATCGAGGCCGCGCGCGAACAGCGCGGCACCAAGCTGGTCGTCATAGACCCGCGCCGCACCGAAACCGCCGAACGCGCGGACCTGCATCTTGCCATCCGCCCCGATGGCGATGTCGCCCTGTTCAACGCGGCGCTGATCGACATGAAAGCGCGCGGGCTGCTCGATGACGCCTATCTCGCCGCGCATGTCAACGCGCCCGATGGCTTCTGGGATCAGCTCTGCGCAGGCGACGACGGGCTGGATGACGCCACGCGCACCGCCTTCTTCGATCTCCTCGCCCAGCACCCCAAAACCATCACCCTGTTCAGCCAGGGCGCAAACCAGTCCGCCAGCGGCACGGACAAAGGCAACGCGATCATCAACCTGCATCTGGCAGCGGGGCGCATCGGCCAACCGGGCATGGGGCCGTTTTCGATCACCGGCCAGCCCAATGCGATGGGCGGGCGCGAAGTCGGCGGGCTTGCCTCGATGCTCGCAGCGCATATGGGATTCAGCGCTGAAGAATGCGCCGCCGCTCAGGATTTCTGGGCCAGCCCCATGATCGCGCGCGCGCCGGGCTTGAAGGCCGTCGACATGTTCCGCGCCGTGCATAACGGGCGCATCAAGGCGCTGTGGATCATGGCCACCAACCCCGCCGTCTCGATGCCCGATGCCGGTTTCGTGCGCGCGGCGATGGAGCGGTGCGATTTCGTCGTGGTGTCGGATTGCATGGCCGAGACGGACACTTCCCATTTTGCCCATGTAAAGCTGCCCGCGCTGGCATGGGGCGAGAAGGACGGCACCGTCACCAACAGCGAGCGCGTGATTTCCCGCCAGCGCCCGATATTCCCGCCACCCGGCGAAGCACGCGCGGACTGGGACATCGTTGCCGATGTCGCCCGCCGCATGGGGTGGACGGATGCCTTCGCCTACCCCTCCCCCGCCGCCGTGTTCCGCGAATATGCGGCGCAGACCGGTTTTCGCAACGATGGCCGCCGCGTACTCGATCTGTCGCAATGGGCGGAGCTTTCTGAAGCCGACTATGATGCTTGGGCACCGTGGCAATGGGGCGGCGCAGCGCCCTATGCCGATGCGCATTATTCCACGCCCGACGGCAAGGCGCGACTGGTGCCGGTAACGCCGCCCGCCAACGAACACGACCCCGCCTTCCCCTTGCGGCTCAACACCGGCCGAACGCGCGACCATTGGCACACGATGACGCGCACCGCCCTTAGCCCCAAACTCTCGCAACACCGGCGCGAGCCATGGGTGGAGATTCACCCCGATGACGCGGCCACACTCGGCATCGCCAACCACAGCATCGCCAGCATCTCCACACCTTCGGGCAGCAGCCTCTATCGCGTGAGCGTCTCAGAAGGGCAGCGCCGGGGCGAACTGTTCGTGCCGATGCACTGGACGGACCAGATCTCGTCCGGCGGGCGCACGGGCAGGCTACCCAGCCAAAAGGTCGATCCCATATCCGGCCAGCCCGCCTTCAAGAATAGCGCAGCAGCCATCGCTCCCTATGGCGCGGACTGGCGCGCCTTTCTCGTCAGCGTCGAGCGGCCAGACATTGCGGCAGACTGCTACTGGACGCGGGTGCGGGCAGAGCATGGCTGGCTTACAGAGCTTGCGGGCCAGGGCGCGATAGACATCGAGGCGCTGCTCCCCAAGGGCGAGCGCATCGAAGCGCGCGATGGCGCACGCGGTTCGCTGAGGGTCGCCGTGCGCGATGATGCCGGGCGCCTGCAGGCGGCACTGTTCCTCACCCGCTCCGGCTCACTTCCCCCGCGCGAATGGATTTTGGCGCAACTGGGGCCAGACGAACAACCGCAGGGCGCGGAGCTGCTCGCCGGACGCGCCGCCACGCCCGCGCCAGACGCCGGGCCGGTGGTGTGCGTCTGTTTCGACATCGGCGCATACAGCATCACGCGCGCAATCCGCGATCAGGCGCTCACCAGCGTCGAGGCGGTGGGCAAGGCATTGAGCGCGGGCACCAACTGCGGCTCATGCCGCCCGGCCATCGCCAGACTGATCGAGGAAGCCCACGCACCAGTGGCGTGAAGGCTCTCAAGCCAACCGCTCCAGCCACCTCTCCACCATCCTGAAATGCGCCTCCCACGAAGGCGGCGAAAAGTCCCGCATACGCTCCAGCTGGCGCGTGCGCGCATCACCATGCTGCCCAGCATAATCCGTCACCGCTGCCTCCCACGCGGCGTCATCCTGCGGATCGAGATAATCGGGGATCTCCCCTGCCGTCTCGCGGAACACGGCGAGGTCGCTCGCGATCACCGGCACGCCTGCGGTCAGCGCCTCGATCAGCGGCAGCCCCTGCCCCTCGACGAAACTGGGGAACAACAGCGCCCGCGCGGACCCCAGCCAGCGCTGCAATTCGGCGTCGTCGCACCGGCCCAACTCCCTCACATAAGGCCGCAACGTCGCGTCTTCATCCAGCTGGCGAAAAATATCGTCCGCCTGCCAGCCACGCTGGCCGATGATGACGAGGCGCGGCGTCTGCTCCCCCAGCCGCGCGATCAGGCGACGCCATACGCGCAATATCAACGCATGATTCTTGCGGCCCTCGATCGTCCCCAGCATCACGAAGATAGGCGAATCTTGCGGGATATGCGCCGGTGCGCTCGCATGCGCCTCCACCCCCAAAGGCGCGATAAGGGTGGGCGGCATCGGCAAGGCTTCGTCACGCGCAAACGCGCCGAGCGCCTGCACGCTGTCCGCGCTGTTGGCAATCACTGCCGCGCCAAGGCGCAATACGCTGCACATCCGCATCGCATGCCGCTCCGGTACGCCCGCCCGCGCGAATTGCGGGTGCGTGATCGGGATGAGGTCATGCACATAATAGACCGCGCGGATGCCGCTGCGCCGCACCCAGCGCGCATGGCCCGCCCGGTCCAGCCCGGTATGGCCGACATTGAAATAGAGCGCGCCGCGCAGCGCGCCCTGCCCCGCGCCGCTGCCGGGCATCAACCCTCGCACCGCCAAGCCCATCAGCCGCCATCGAATATTTGCGGGCGGATCGGTCAGTATATCGAACAACCGCTCAGACAGCGCCGTATTCAGCACCCGCGTAATCCCGCCACGCTGCACCACCGCCAGCGCCCGCCCGCGATAGTGCCGCACATAGGCGATGCAGGCGCGGTCTATCCCGGTGGGCAGCAGGCCCATCCACGCGCGCCAGATCAGGCGGCTGACGTCCAGCAGCACCGGCGGCTCTGTCATCCTTTCACCCCGATCAGGCCGTCCGCAACATACTCCCCGATCGCCATTGAGGATGTGAGGCCGGGGCTTTCAATGCCGAACAGCGCCGCCAGCCCGCCCAAGCCGTGGGCGTCGTCAAACAGGATCGAAAAGTCGGGCTGCGGTTCGCCCGGCCCGTGGATCTTGGGCCGGATGCCCGCATAGTCCGGCACCAGCGCGTCCTCGTTCACGTCCGACCAGAAGCGCCGGATCGCTTCCACGAACTGCGGCTTTCGCGCCGGGTCGACGCTGTAATCTTCGCCCTCTACCCACTCGATATCCGGGCCAAAGCGCGCCACACCGCCAATGTCCCGCCGGTAATGCGTGCCGAGCGACCCATGCACCGGCAGCGGGTAGATCAGTCGTGCAAACGGCGCCTTGCCCTGCAACGCGAAATAGCTGCCCTTGGCGAGATGGCGCTCCGCGATCAACGCGGCGGGGAACCCCTCAATGCCCTCTGCCACCGCCTGCGCGCCCAGCCCAGCCGCCAGCACCAGCAACCGGCAACCGATGCTCACCGGCTCCGCCCCGCCACACCGCACGACGAAGCCCTCCGCATCCCGGCTGGCGCGTTCAAACGGCGTGCGCAGCGCGATGCTCCCGCCCGCATCCTCAATATCGCCCCGCATGCCCAGCATATATCCATGGCTGTCGAACACCGCCGAAGTGCCGCACAGCAACGCCGCCTCCGCACGGAGCGCAGGCTCCAGCGCCCGCGCCTGCGCGCCTGTGATCCGTTCCACCTGAGGCACATCATTGGCCAGCGCCTGCGCATAAAGCGCCTCAAGCCGGGGCAGTTCCTCCGCGCTCGTCGCCACCACCAGCTTGCCGCATGGGTCGATGCCTATCCCGCGCTCGGCAAGATATCCGCGGATCATCGCATTGCCCGCCACGCACAGCCGCGCCCTCAGCGACCCGGTGGGGTAATAAATCCCCGCATGCAGCACTTCGGAATTGCGGGAGGAAACACCCTGGCCAATGGCGTCCGCGCTTTCCAGCACCACCACCTGCTGCCCGCGCAAAGCCAGCGCCCGCGCACACGCCAAACCCACAGCCCCCGCGCCAACAATGATGGCATCGGTGTGAAAATCGGGCATCAAACCACTATTTCACCGCGCCCCAGAGCGATGAGGCGCGCACATAGCCGCCCTTGCCGCCCACATCGAACCGGCACCAGCCCTGCGCGCAGTCGCTCACCCGGCCGACTACGCCCTTTTCCGCACGATAGAGCAAGGGCGCATCGTCGCTCCTGCTGTTGCGCATATCCGCAGCGATGTCTTTCACCAGCGCGGTCGCTGCATCACTCAGCAAGCGCACATGCATCCAGCCCTGTATGCCGTCCGGGTCTTCAATCTTGCGCCAGTTGCCCAACACCTGCACCACCTTCACCGGCATATCGCGGCGCTGATAGACCCAGTTGGAAGGATAATCGAGGCTCGGCCCCACGCGCATCCGCGCCTCTGCGGCGGAGATGGATGCCCAATATGGCGGCGTTTTGGAGTCCGCGCTGGCAGGCTGCGTGGCAAGGCATGCCCCGCCCATCAGCACCACGCCCAGCATACGGGGTATCCATGAAATCATAGGCCTGCTGCTCATCCTCACCCGTATCAGATAGCGGCAAGCTTCGTAGAAAGACAAGAACTTTGCGCGCAGCATGGTCTGTCTCGTGCCATCTCCGCTTGACCTCGGCCACCGCAAGGCGATAGCGCATAAATATGCCAAAGCTGCCGCGCCCCGCCCGCCCCAGAGTGATCGTCACCCGCCGCCTGACGCCGGGAGTGGAGCAGCGGATGGTCGAGCTGTTCGATACCGTGCTGAATCCGACTGACACGCCTATGAGCCGCGATCAACTCGCCGCTGCGATGGCCGATTGCGACGTACTGGTGCCGACGGTGACGGACCATATAGACGCCGCGCTGATCGATGCCGCGCCAGAGCGGCTGCGCATGATCGCCAGCTTCGGCAATGGCGTCGATCATATCGATCTTGGCACCGCCCGCAGAAAAGGCATCATCGTCACCAATACGCCCGGCGTGCTGACCGACGACACGGCAGACATGACGATGGCGCTCATCATCGCGGTGCCGCGCAGGCTGGCGGAGGGGGAAAAGCTGATCCGCTCTGGCGCCTGGCAGGGGTGGAGCCCATCCGGCATGCTCGGCCATCGCATTGGCGGCAAGACGCTTGGGATCATCGGCATGGGCCGTATCGGGCAGGCCGTTGCCCTCCGCGCCGCGCCGTTCGGCCTCTCGGTCGTCTATCATAATCGCCACCGCCTGCCCGAAAGCGTAGAGCGCGCCACCCACGCAACATGGGTCGAGTCGCTCGATGAACTGCTCTCCACCGCAGATTTCGTCTCGATCAACTGCCCTTTGAATGACGAGAGCCGGGGCATGATCGATGCACGCCGCATCGCGCTGCTCAAGCCCGATGCCTATCTCATCAACACCTCCCGTGCAGAGGTGTATGATGAGGAAGCGCTGATCGAGGCCTTGGAAACGGGCCGCATCGGCGGCGCGGGGCTGGATGTCTTCGCGCATGAACCCGCTGTCGATCCGCGTCTGCTCACCCTCTCCAACGTGGTGCTGAAGCCGCATATGGGCTCTGCCACCATCGAGGGGCGCAACGCCACCGGCGACAAGGTGATCGCCAATATCCGCACCTGGGTCGATGGCCACCGCCCGCGCGATCAGGTGCTCGAAGGCCTGTTCTAAGCTAGGGTCAATCGACATTCAGATGATGACGTGACGAAAATGGTGGTTTTGCGTGACCCGGAGCGCAGCGTACTACAGGTACGTGAGCACCGGAAGCACGGAAAATAGCCATTTGCAGGCCGTCAGGGCTGAATGTCGATCGGCCCTAGAACGGTCACGTCCTACCCACTCGACAAGTCCTTACGAACATGACAGTCTCTCTTCATGCGGGAGAAGGAACTGAGGCTGGCGCTCGTCTGCTACGGCGGCATCAGCCTCGCCGTCTATATGCACGGCATCACCAAGGAAATATGGAACTTCGCCCGCGCAAGCCGCGATTTTCATGATGGCCATGGGGAAGGGCGCGAAGGTGTGCTCGGCGTCTATTGCGATTTGCTGCGCAGCATAGACGAGCAGGCCAAGCTGCGCGTGCGCGTGGTGATAGACATTATCGCGGGCGCGTCGGCAGGCGGCATCAACGGGATATTTCTGGCGCAAGCGATCGAAACCGGGCAATCGCTGGAGCCGCTGACCGATCTGTGGCTCGATAATGCCGATGTGGAGCAGTTGCTCGATCCCGATGCGCGCCCGGCAGCGCGCTTCACCAAATTCTGGGCGCAGCCCCTCGTCTGGCTTGCCGCGCGCCGCCGTGGAGACGCGGTAGATCGCACCGTCTCGCCCGAAACCCGCGAAGAGGTCCGTCGCAAGCTTTCCAGCTTCGTGCGCTCGCGCTGGTTCCAGCCACCCTTCGGCGGCAAGACCTTCACCCGCCTGCTGCTGGAAGCGTTTGACAGCATGGCCCGCGCGCATCGGGAGCGGCCGCTGCTGCCCTTTTCATACCCGCTCGATCTGATGGTGACGGTGACGGATTTCGAGGGCCACCCGGAAATGCTGCGCCTCAACAGCCCGCCGGAAGTGCGCGAGATGGAGCATCGCCTCACCATCAACTTCCGCACCAAGATGCGGCAAGGGTCGCTCGCCGATGCGGCAGAGCTGGTGTTCGCCGCCCGTGCCACCGCCAGCTTCCCCGGCGCCTTCCCCCCTTTCACCGTGCGCGAGCTGGACAAGGTGCTGGACAAGATGAAGCGCCACTGGCCGGGGCGCGCGCGCTTCCTTGCCCGCGTGCTGCCCAAGCAAAGCGCATTGGGGCAAGCCGAGAGCGCGGTGCTGATCGACGGATCGGTGCTGACCAACGCGCCCTTCGCCCCCGCGATCAGCGCGCTCAAAGACCGCCCGGCCCGGCGCGAGATCGACCGCCGCTTCGTCTATATCGACCCAAAGCCCACATCGGGCCGCGCCTTCTCGCTCAACCGCAACGGCAAAGCGCAGGCGGGCGACACCACACAAGACGCCCCGCCGCTGCCCGGCTTCTTCCGCACCATCTTCGGTTCCTTGAGCGACATCCCGCGCGAGCAGCCGATCCGCGACAATCTGGAGGCGATCGAAACCCGCTCTCGCACTATTCACCGCATGCGCCGCATCACAGAGGCCTTGCGCGAGGAAATTGAGCGCGAGATTGAGGGCACGTTCGGAGGCACCCTGTTCCTGGACAGGCCCACGCCGGATCGGCTCGCCACCTGGCGCGCCAAGGCGCAAACCCGCGCTGCCGTCAACTCCGGCTTTGCCTACCCCGCTTATGCGCTGGTGAAGCTCTCCGCCATCGTCGAGGAAGTGGTGGCGATGCTGTTTCGGTTAGGAGGAGACGGCAGCCCCGCCCTGCGCGAGCGTTTCCGCCAGTCGGTCTGGGCGCATATCCGCGAGCGTGGGCTGGATCAGATGCGCGAGGAGCGCAAGGGCGGCGCGCGGCCCGAAATCATCGCCTTCTTCCGCGATCATGATCTGGGCTTTCGCATCCGCCGCCTGCGCTTCATGGCCCGGCGCCTGACGGAGGTGGCAGACACTCCCCAGCCAGAGCTGATCGAGGCGGTGGGCATCATGCGCAATTCGATCTATTCCGCGCTCGCCATCTATCAGGAGAGCGAGGCGAGCGACTCATACTCCGAGGTGATGATCCAGTCCGCCGAGGCGACCGCGATAGACCCGGTCCACGCCCTGTCCGAGCTGGCCGAGGCGCGGAACCTCAAGGCCAAGGACGTGGCGGTGGAGGAGATGCTGGCCGGCGCGCTCTCCGGCCTGCCCAAGGCGGAGCGGCGGGCGATGCTGCTCGCCTATCTCGGCTTCCCGTTCTACGACATCGCGACGCTGCCGCTGCTTCAGGGCGAGGGGCTGGACGAGTTCGACCCGATCAAGGTCGACCGCATCTCGCCCGACGACTGCGCCTCGCTGCGCGCGGGCGGCGCGGCGGCGATGCTGAAAGGCATAGAGTTCAACAATTTCGGCGCGTTCTTCAGCCGCGTCTATCGCGAGAACGACTATCTCTGGGGCCGCCTCCACGGCGCGGAGCGGATGATCGACATATTGCTATCGACCGTGAAGGAGGGCGATCTGGAAGGCGCGGCCGAGCTTGCCCGCACCGCAAAGTTCAAGGCCTTCGCGGCAATCCTGGCGGAGGAAGAACCGCACCTGACCCATGTCGCGGAGCTGATCGCGGAGCTGAAGGGGGTTGTGGGGGGATAAAGGCCCTAAACGCGGAAACGCTACGTTACTTGTTGATATTCAAGAGGTTATATGCCGCAACCAATCAGCAGATCTGAAGCCAAATCCTATTCCGTTGGCGCTAAATGGGTGAGCGACCATCGCCCCGAATGCGTTGCAGCCATCGGACTGATCGCTATCTCGTGGACTAGGTTGGAGGACGAGCTTGCCTCCATGATATCAGGAATACTAGGCACATTTGGGAAGAGGCCAGACAATGGTTGGAGCATCAATCCGAATTGGATTATTTCAACAGCCATGCAAGAAACCGAAACAATCCGAGCGCGAATAAAAGTCGTAGATGCAATTCTAGGCAAGGTATTGGAGACTAGCGGGCTAATCGGAGAATGGAACATTCTTTCGAAGCGTCTCTATAAGAGAGCACGCGACCGGAACATCGCCATACATTCGGTATGGGCCTGGTCAGAACATTTACCAGAATTCATTCTAAAAATCGACAAATCACATGAAATTTCAAAATGGAATGAAAGTGATTTCATTAATATTTATAAAAGAATCCACGAATTAGAAATCGATATACATAAATTTATTAAAGGTGTTCTCGAACAAATCTATGAAGGTATAATAACCTCCTATGTAACTAAATAAATGTTTGCAACCTGACCATAAACCGATTGAAAATAGTTCAACCCAAATCGTCCCACATCTCTTTCAGCTTGCTGAAAAATCCGCTCGATGCCGGACATTCGTCGCCCGTCTCCGTCGCGCGGAATTGCTCCAGCAGTTCCTTCTGCTTGGCGCTCAGCCGCGTCGGCGTCTCGACATCGATCTGCACCACCATGTCGCCGCGCGCGCCGCGTGAATTGAGCGCAGGCATGCCCGCGCCGCGCTGGCGCAGTTGCTTGCCGGACTGGATGCCCGCCGGGATCTTGATCTTCACCACCTCGCGGTCCAGCCCCGGCACCTCGATCTCGCCGCCCAGCGCCGCCGTGGTAAAGCTCACCGGCGCGCGGCAGAACAGGGTCGTGCCATCGCGCTCGAACACGCGGTGGCGCTTCAAATGCACGAAAATATAGAGATCACCCGGAGGCGCACCGCGCGCGCCCGCTTCGCCCTCGCCAGTGAGGCGGATGCGCGTGCCTTCGTCCACGCCCGCCGGAATGTTGACAGAAAGCGTCTTGGGCTTGTCCACCCGCCCTTCGCCCCGGCAGGCGCGGCAGGGGCTTTCGATCACCTTGCCCGCGCCGTGGCAGGCCGGGCAGGTGCGCTCGACCACGAAAAAGCCCTGCTGCGCGCGCACCTGGCCGTGGCCGCCGCAGGTGGTGCAGGCGCGGGTGCCGGTGCCCGGCGTCGCGCCCGATCCATCGCACTCGCCGCATGAGGCGGAAACCTCGATCGAGATTTCCTGCGTCTTGCCGGTGAAGGCTTCTTCGAGGCTGACCTCAAGGTCATAGCGCAGGTCTGCGCCGCGCCGCTGTTGCTGCCGCCCACGCCCGCCGCCAAAGCCGCTGCCGCCGAAAATCGTCTCGAAAATATCGCCCAGGTCTGAGAAACCGGCGCCGCCGCCAAAGCCGCCCTGCCCCCCCGGCCCGCCATTTTCGAACGCGGCATGGCCATAGCGGTCATAGGCCGCGCGCTTCTGATCGTCTTTCAGGCAATCATAGGCGTGGCTGATCGCCTTGAACTTGGCTTCGCTTTCCTTGCAGCCCGGATTCTTGTCCGGGTGGCACTGCATGGCGAGCTTGCGATAGGCAGACTTGATCGTCGCGCCATCGGCGGTGCGCTCCACACCCAGCAGCTCATAGAAATCGACTTGCGCGCTCATTCATTCCCCCGGAACGTCCAGCTACCGCCCCCACAAGCGGCAGCCGGAGATCATTGGCATCACGCCTTACCGTTGTCGTCCACTTCGGAGAATTCGGCGTCGACGACGTCGTCGTCCTTCTTCGCGCCAGCATCGGCATCGGGAGAGGCAGCGGCGGCCTGTTCCTTCTCATAGATCGCCTGGCCGAGCTTCATCGCCACGGTGGCAAGCTCCTGCGCCTTTTCCTTCATCGCTTCCGGCTCATTGCCTTCCACCGCTGTCTTGGCGGCGGCGATCGCGGTCTCGATCTCGGCCTTCAGCGAGGCATCGACCTTGTCGCCATGCTCTTCCAGCTGGCGCTCGGTGGTGTGGATGAGGCTCTCGGCGTTGTTCTTCGCCTCGGCGGCCTCGCGGCGCTTCTTGTCTTCGTCGGCAAACTGCTCCGCTTCCTTGACCATCTTGTCGATGTCGGCGTCAGACAGGCCGCCAGAGGCCTGGATCTTGATCTGCTGTTCCTTGCCGGTGCCCTTGTCCTTGGCATGGACCGAGACGATGCCGTTGGCATCGATGTCGAACGTCACCTCGATCTGCGGCACACCGCGCGGCGCAGGCGGGATGCCGACAAGGTCGAACTGGCCGAGCATCTTGTTGTCCGCCGCCATCTCGCGCTCGCCCTGAAACACGCGGATCGTCACCGCCTGCTGGTTGTCATCAGCGGTCGAATAGACCTGAGACTTCTTGGCGGGGATGGTGGTGTTGCGGTCGATCATGCGGGTGAACACGCCGCCCAGCGTCTCGATGCCGAGAGACAGCGGGGTCACGTCGAGCAGCAGCACGTCCTTGACATCGCCCTGCAGCACGCCTGCCTGAATGGCCGCGCCCATGGCGACGACCTCATCGGGGTTGACGCCGGTGTGCGGTTCCTTGCCGAAGAAGTCCTTCACCGCCTCACGCACCTTGGGCATGCGGGTCATGCCGCCGACGAGAACGACTTCGCTGATCTCGCTCGCGGTAACGCCCGCATCCGCCATTGCCTTGCGGCACGGCTCCATCGTGCGCTTGATAAGGTCTGCCACCAGACGCTCCAGATCCGCGCGGGTGATCGTCTTGACCAGATGCTTCGGTCCGTTCTGATCGGCGGTGATGAAGGGAAGGTTCACTTCGGTCGTCTGCGCAGAGGACAGCTCGATCTTCGCCTTTTCGGCGGCTTCCTTCAGGCGCTGGAGCGCCAGCTTGTCCTTGGTGAGGTCGATGCCCTCGTCTTTCTTGAAGCTCTCGGCCAGATATTCGACGACCTTGGAGTCGAAGTCCTCGCCGCCGAGGAAGGTATCGCCATTGGTGGACTTCACCTCGAACACGCCGTCGCCGATCTCAAGGATCGAGATGTCGAAGGTGCCGCCGCCAAGGTCATAAACCGCGATGGTCTTGCCATCCTGCTTGTCCAGCCCATAGGCCAGCGCGGCAGCCGTCGGCTCGTTGATGATGCGCAGCACCTCAAGGCCCGCAATCTTGCCGGCATCCTTGGTCGCCTGGCGCTGGGCATCGTTGAAGTAGGCGGGCACGGTGATGACGGCTTGCGTCACGGTCTCGCCCAGATAGCTCTCGGCGGTTTCCTTCATCTTCTGGAGCGTGAAGGCCGAAATCTGCGAGGGGGAATAGTCTTCGCCGCCCGCCTTCACCCATGCATCGCCATTGCTGCCCTTCGCGATGGTGTAAGGCACCAGCTCCATATCCTTGGCGGTCATCGGATCGTCAAAGCGGCGGCCGATAAGGCGCTTCACCGCGAAAATCGTGTTTTCCGGGTTGGTAACGGCCTGGCGCTTGGCAGGCTGGCCAACCAGACGCTCGCCATCCTTGGTGAAGGCGACGATGGAAGGCGTGGTACGCGCGCCTTCCGCATTTTCAATCACCTTGGGCTTGCCCCCATCCATCACAGCAACGCAGCTGTTGGTCGTGCCCAGATCGATACCGATAACTTTAGCCATCTATGTCCTCTTTAACCCCAGAAGTTTCAGCGGTTGAGGGGGTGACATCGCTGCTAAATGAGCCGGTGCCGCCTCCCGTTCAGGTTGCGATATAGGGGCGCTTTTTCTTGGCACAAGACACGCGAAGGCTTAGCACTGCCGTCGAGTCGAATTTTGGGACAGATTTGAGGGATATTTCGATGCGACTGCTTCATTTTGCCGCCGTTCTTGCCGCGCCTTTTGCCCTTGCAGCATGCGCAGACCCGGCGCCGCTCTATGTCGATCAGGCATGGATCAAGCTGAACCCCAATCCCGAAGCACCGTCTGGCGGCTATTTCACGATCCACGGCGGGCCTGAGGCAGTGGCGCTGCGCGGTGTGCGCACAGAGGGCGCTCTGCGCATAGAGATGCACGACAATGTGATGAAGGACGGCATGATGACGATGGTGCCGATCGACTCTGTCGAAGTACCGGCTGAAACCAAGGTCGCGTTCGCGCCGGGCGGCAAGCATCTGATGATCTATGGCGTCAACCCCGCCGTGGTGAAGGAAGGCAAGCTGAGCCTGATGTTCATCTTTTCCAACGGCGACCGCCTGCCGGTAGACGCCGTGATCCAGAAGGCGGGTGCAGCCGATGCGCCGATGAACGGGATGGATCACGACGCACACTGAGCCTGACCCGCCCATGAGCAGCCGCGCATTGACCGCCGGAGAACGCGCGCTCGCCGCGTCGATCTTCGGGACTGCGATAGATTATGCGCCCGTGCGCCTGCATCGGCGCAAGTTCTGGCTGTTCCATCCACGTAGCTACACGATGGCGCCGGATGGACACTTGTGGTTCCATCCCCATAGCGATCTCTATTGCGCTGATTTTGCATGTGAAAGCCTGACGCTGCAAGGTCACTTCATCCACGAGATGACGCATGTGTGGCAGGCGCAGGCACGCGGGAAATGGTTTTTGCCACTGCGGCGCCATCCGTGGTGCCGCTATGAGTATGCGCTGGAACCAGGCAAGCCCTTTGCCCGCTATGGGATTGAGCAGCAGGCGGAAATCGTCCGCCATGCCTTCCTCTATCGGCGCGGGCTATGCGCGGCGGGCGCTCCCCCGCAAGACGCGCTGGAGGCGCTGTTGCCGTTTTGATGGCGTAGCCGACACCAGCCCGCTCCCCCTCCCGCTGCCGAGGCGCGTTAATCCGGCTTTTTCGCCACACCCACCAGCGCCGGGCGCAGCAACCGGTCCTTGATTTTATAGCCCGCCTGCATCTCCTGCACGATTGTGCCGGGTGCCTCGTCACTCGGCAGCTCGATCATAGCCTGATGGAGGTTGGGATCGAGCATGGCGCCCAGCGCCTTCACCTTCTCGATGCCGTGGCGGGCGAATACGCTCTCGACCTCGCGGCCCGTAGCCTCCAGCCCTACAACAAGCGCCTTGAACTTGTCGTCCTCGCGCAGCTCGGCGGGGATGGAATCGAGCGCCCGGCCAAGATTGTCCGCCACCGAGAGGATATCGCGCGCAAAAGCGGTCGCGGCATAGGCGCGGGCATCGGCCAGCTCCTTTTCCATACGGCGGCGCACATTCTGCGTCTCTGCATGGGCATAGAGCACATCCTGCTTCGCCGTTTCCAGCTCCTGCTCCAGCTCCGCGAACCGGGCGTCCAGATCATCGAGCGCCTCGCTCGCGCCGTCTGTCACTGATGCCTCCACTTCAGCCTTTTCGTTCTGGTCAGCTTCCATTTTCTGTTCGTTCATCTCATCAATCTCGATAATGTCTGTGCGGTGAAATCCACCATGGGGATCACGCGCGCATAGTTCAAGCGGGTGGGGCCGATCACGCCGACCACGCCGACGACCCGCCCTTCCCCATCGCGGTACGGCGCGGCTATGACCGAAGAACCGGACAAGGAAAAGAGTTTGTTCTCCGATCCGATGAAGATTTTGGTGGCGGCGGCCTGCATCGCCCCTTCCATCAGGCGCGAAATCTCCTGCTTGCCCTCCAGATCCTCCAGCAATTGCCGCACGCGCTCCAGGTCTGCCGAGGCATGTTCGTCGATCAGGTTCGCCTGCCCCCGCACGATCAGCACCGGGCGTTCCGAAGCGTCGCTGCTCCAGCTCGCCAGCCCGCTCTCGATGAGGCCACGCGCCGCTTCATCAAGCACCGCGCGATCCCGCGCCAGCTCTCCTGCCAGCTTCTCGCGCGCCTGCGCCAGTGTGAGGCCCGAAAGGCGCGCCGAGATATAATTTCCCGCCTCAACCAGCGCCGTCGGACTGACTCCTGCCGGCAGATCGACGATGCGGTTTTCCACACCGCCATCGGCGCTCACCAGAATCGCGAGCGCCTGTTCCGCGCCGCCCGGCCCGGCCCGGCCCAGTGGCACGAAACTGAACTGCCGCAGCACCAGCTCACGCCGGGGCACCAGCACCATGCCGGCGCAGGCAGAAAGGCCAGAGAGGATCGCACTGGTGGAGGCCAGCGCATCCTCTATCGGGCCATTGATCTCGCCCACGCCCTGCTCGATCACGCGCCGCTCTTCTGCGGAAGGCTCGGCCACCTGCATCATAGCATCGACAAACAGCCGCAGGCCGCTTTCGGTCGGCATCCGCCCGGCAGACACATGGGGCGCGGCAAGCAGGCCCATCTCCTCCAAATCCTGCATCACTGTGCGGATGGAGGCAGAGGAGAGGTTCAGCCCCGACAGCTGGCTGATCGTGCGCGAGCCGACAGGCGCGCCGCTGCCCAGATAATTCTCAACCACAAGGCGGAAAATATCGCGCGCACGGTCGTTCAGTTCTGAGATCGGGGTGACTCGCATGGGGCCACTGTAGGGGCACTCTCGCGCCCGCTCAATTGTGACGAACGAAATAGGGCGGCGACGCTCTGCTCATTCATCCGCGACGGACAGAAACACCAAATCGGTGAACCGAACTGTCGTTGATCCGCCATGCTTTGGCCCGGCTTCAGCGGAATCCGCTTGTGCAGGCGGCACTCGCTGCATAAGCGGCTCCCCAGCATATTAGTGTCTTAGAGGAAAGGTATTCCCATGCGCCCATCAGGCCGCACCCCCGATCAAATGCGGGGCATCACCATCGAACCGGAGTTCACCCGCCACGCCGAGGGGAGCTGCCTCGTCAGCTTTGGCGACACGCGCGTGCTCTGCACCGCCAGCATCGAGGAAAAGGTGCCCCCCTTCATGCGCGGCAAGGGCGAGGGGTGGATCACGGCGGAATACGGCATGCTGCCCCGCGCCACCCACACACGCGGCAGTCGCGAGGCGGCCAAAGGCAAGCAGTCTGGCCGCACGCAGGAAATTCAGCGGCTTATCGGTCGTTCCTTGCGTTCGGTGGTAGACCTGAAAGCACTGGGTGAGCGGCAGATCACGCTCGACTGCGATGTGATCCAGGCTGACGGCGGCACGCGCACTGCCTCTATTTCCGGCGCGTGGGTGGCGCTGCGCATCGCGGTGGACAAGCTGATGGCGTCGGGCGCTCTGAAGGCTGATCCCATAGTCGCGCAAGTGGCGGCGGTGAGCTGCGGCATTTATCAGGGCACGCCGGTTCTCGATCTCGATTACCCGGAAGACAGCGCGGCAGAAGCCGACGCCAATTTCGTGCTGACCGGCGATGGCAAGCTTGCCGAGGTGCAGGCAACCGCCGAAGGCGCGACCTTTGACGAGGAGGAGCTGCTGCGCCTGTTGCGCCTCGCGCGTATCGGCTGCGGAGAGATTTTCGCGGCGCAGAGGAAAGCCACAGGAAGATGAGGGTCGCCCGGTGACACGCAAGCTCTCCCCCGGCAGGCTGGTGATCGCCAGCCATAATGCGGGCAAAGTGCGCGAGATTACCGAGCTGCTCGGCCCTTATGGCATGGAGCCGGTTTCCGCAGGCGCGCTTGGCCTGCCGGAGCCGGAGGAGACGGGCACGACCTTCATCGCGAATGCCGAGTTGAAGGCTTTGGCTTCCGCGACAGCATCGGGCCTGCCAGCATTGGCGGACGACAGCGGCCTGTGTGTATCGGCGCTGGGCGGTGACCCCGGCATCTATTCCGCGCGCTGGGCGGGAGAGACCAAGGACTTCTCGCTCGCCATGGCCAAGATCCAAGAGGCACTCGTAGCAGCAGGCCCGGACGCGCCGCGTGACGCGCATTTCATCTGCGCGCTCAGCCTCGCCTGGCCGGACGGGCATGTGGAAAGCTTCGAAGGCCGTGTCGATGGCAGCCTCGTCTGGCCGCCGCGCGGGGACAAGGGCTTCGGCTATGACCCGATCTTCGTGCCCCAAGGCCACGCCATCACCTTCGCGGAGATGGACCCCGCCGCCAAGCACGCGATGAGCCACCGCGCCGACGCATTTCGCCAGCTCGTTGCGGCGGTGTTTTGAGAGTGCAGTGACCGCGCCGCTCGCCCTCTACATCCACTGGCCGTTCTGCGTTTCCAAATGCCCCTATTGCGATTTCAACAGCCATGTGCGTGAGAGCGTGGACGTGGACACATGGCGCGCGGCTTTGCTGGCGGACATGGCCTATGAAGCCGCGCAGACCGGCCCGCGCGACCTCGGCTCGATCTTCTTCGGCGGCGGCACGCCCAGCCTGATGCCGCCCGCTCTCGTAGCGGATCTCATCGCAGCGGCGCAGCGGCACTGGCAGTTTGCGGATGACATAGAGATCACGCTGGAGGCCAACCCCAATAGCGTAGAGGTCGCCCGCTTTGCCGACCTCGCGGCGGCTGGCGTCAACCGCGTGTCACTCGGAATCCAGTCGTTCGAGGCGGAGGCCTTGCGCTTCCTCGGTCGCGCGCACGATGCAAGCGAGGCGCACACCGCGCTCGATGTCGCGCAAAGCGCTTTCGCGCGCGTGAGCTTCGACCTGATCTACGCTCTGCCCGGCCAGAGCATTGCGCACTGGCAGGCGCAGCTCAAAGCCGCGCTGGCCCGCCAGACCTCGCACCTCTCGCTCTATCAGCTCACGATCGAGCCGGGCACCCGCTTCGAAACCTTGGTGCGGCAGGGCGATTTCACGCCGCTGGACGCCGACCATGCCGCCGATCTCTATGAGGCAACGCAGGAACTGAGCGCTCAAGCGGGCATCCCCGCCTATGAGGTGAGCAACCACGCCCGTGCGGGTGAGGAGAGCCGCCACAACCTCGCCTATTGGCGCTATCAGGATTATGTCGGCGTCGGCCCCGGCGCGCATGGGCGGCGGCCTTTTTGTCTGGATGCCGCACCAGCCCACTCCCCCTCCCAACCTCCCATAGGATACCATATCGGGGGGTTGGGAGGGGGAGCGGGCTGGCACCGATCACCAACCAGAACCTGCGCCACCCAGCGTCACAAAAAGCCAGAAAACTGGCTGGCCGCCGTCGCCCGCAACCAGCATGGCGCGCAAGCCGAAACGCCCCTCGCGCCTCAGGATCAGGCGCGCGAGGCACTGATGATGGGCCTGCGGCTGGCGGAGGGGATAGACATTGCCGCGCTCGCCGCCCGCCTCCGCCTTGATGGCAGCGCGATGGTCGACCGCGCGGCAGTCACGCGGCTCACCGGCCACGGCCTGCTGCACACCGATGGCCCCCGCCTCGCCGTCACGCCTGCGGGCATGCTGCTGCTCGATGCCATTCTGCCGCAGATTGTGGTATAAACACAGCTATGAAGCAGCCCCACCCCCTGCTCGCCACATGGCACCGGCATCTGGCGCTGGAGCGCCGCCGCTCGGCCCACACGGTGCGCGCCTATGTCGCGAGTGCGGAGCGGCTGCTTGCCTTTCTCGCCCGCCATCAGGGCGCGGTCCCCTCCACCAAAACCCTCGCCGCCCTGCCCGCAACAGACCTGCGCGCTTTCCTCGCGCACCGGCGCGCGGAAGGCCTCGGCAATGCCTCCACAGCGCGGGAGCTGTCCGCCATCCGCGCCTTCCTGAAGTTCGCGGGCGGCGAGGAGGCAACCGTGCCGCCGATACGCGGCCCGCGCGTCAAGAAGGGGGTGCCCCGCCCGGTCAGCCCGGATGATGTGATCGCGCTGGGCGAGGATGTGGCCGAAAATGCCGCCGAACCGTGGATCGCCGCGCGCAACTGGGCGGTGCTGCTGCTGCTCTATGGCGCGGGCCTGCGCATCTCGGAGGCGCTTTCGCTCACCGGAAGCGATGTGCCAGCCCATGAGACCATCCGCATCACCGGCAAGCGCGGCAAGACGCGGATCGTGCCGCTGCTCCCGCAGGTGCGCGAGGCCTTGGCCGAATATGCCGCGCTCTGCCCTTATGGCACCGGCAAGGCCGAGCCGCTGTTCCGTGGCGCACGCGGCGGACCGCTCGACCCCGCGATCATCCGCAAGGCGGTGCGCGAGGCGCGGCGGCGGTTGCAACTGCCGGAGCGCACCAGCCCCCATGCCCTGCGCCACAGCTTCGCCACGCATCTCCTCGGGCGCGGCGCGGACCTGCGCGCGCTACAGGAGCTGCTCGGCCACGCAAGCCTCAGCTCCACACAAATCTACACCCATGTCGACGCCGCCCATCTGCTCGACATCTATCGCAATGCCCATCCAAGGGCTTAGCGCACTCAATCCTCCGCGCGCGGCTTCCAGCGGATCAGCCGCCACACGAACCACAGCAGCCCGAACGCCAGCGCCGCCGTCGCCAGTGGCCCAAGATAATCATCAATCCGCTTGAAATGCGCGCCCATAAAATAACCCGCGCTCGCAAGAATGATGTTCCAGATCGTGGAGCCCGCCGCCGTCCAGATCAGGAACCGCAGCGGGTGCATGCGGAATATGCCTGCGGGCAGCGAGACAATGGTGCGGAAGGCGGGCATGAAGCGGATGACGAACACGATTTTCTCGCCATGCCGCGTGAACAGCCGGTTGAGATGCGTGATCGTGTGCCAGTCGAGCGTGAGGAAACGGCCGAACCGCTCCACAAAAGGCCGCAGCCGCTCCGTGCCGAGGCTATAACCCAGCCAGTACCACGGAATATTACCGATGGTGGTGCCTACCGTCCCCGCGATCAACAGCGGGATCATCTCCATCCGCCCCTGCCCCACGCGGATGCCGCCAATGCCCATGATCAGCTCGGACGGGATCGGCGGAAAGACGTTTTCCAGCACCATCAGCAGCGCGATGCCCCAATAGCCCCCGCCGTCGATCAGTTGGATTACCCACTCGGTCATCGGCGGAACACCATTATCATCGCTGCATGGATGCGAGGCGCGCCTCGATTGCCTCCCAGATCATCGCGCCGGTGTCAGTGCCGTTGAACGCGTCGATGGAGACGATGCCCGTAGGAGACGTGACGTTGATCTCGGTCAGCCACTCGCCGCCGATCACGTCTATGCCGACAAACAGAAGCCCGCGCTTTTTCAACTCCGGGCCTAAGGCGACGCAGATTTCCCGCTCCCGCTCGGTCAG
This sequence comes from Sphingobium fluviale, assembly GCF_004122115.1. GTDB lineage: Bacteria > Pseudomonadota > Alphaproteobacteria > Sphingomonadales > Sphingomonadaceae > Sphingobium > Sphingobium fluviale. The sequence continues at coordinate 101,031 of NZ_SBKP01000007.1, read as the reverse complement.
CTCGGTCTTGGCAGCGGACCCGCCGACCGCGAGGTTGGAGCGGATCTCGCCCTTGCCCGGCACCCGGTTCACTGCGCCCGCCACCTCGCCATCGACCAGCACGATGCGCTTGTCGCCCGCGCTCACCGCAGGGATAAACGCCTGCACCATGAACGGCTCGACCCAGCTCGCGTTGAACAGCTCGACCAGCGCGGAAAGGTTCGCGCCATCGCCGCCAACATGAAACACCGCATTGCCCGCATTGCCATAGAGCGGCTTGACGACAATCTCTCCATGCTCGGCTAAGAAGCTTTTTACTTCGGCCAAATCCCGCGTGATCATCGTCGGCGGCATGAAGCGCGCATAATCGAGCACGAACAGCTTTTCCGGCGCATTGCGGACGGCAGCCGGGTTGTTCACCACCAACGTCTCGCCCTCGATCCGCTCCAGCAGATGCGTCGCGGTGATATAGGAGAGGTCAAACGGCGGGTCCTGCCGCATCAGCACGACATCGACATCGCGGCCAAGATCAAGGCTCGTCCAGTCGCCGAAGCTGAAATGATCGCCCTCAACTCGCTGCACCGTGACGGGCCGGGCCTTGGCGATCAGCCGCCCACCGCGCATCGTCAGAGCAGGCGCCTCATAGTGGTAAAGCCTGTGCCCGCGCGCCTGCGCGCTGAGCATAATGGCAAAGGTCGAATCCCCGCCGATCTTGATCCCTTCCATCGGGTCCATCTGCACGGCGATATTGAGAGGGGCGGTCATAATGCATTGCTCCAATAGGTGGCATGGGGAGGTCAATCTTGTTCGTGGCGAGGCGAAAATGGTGGATTTCGAGAACCGGAGCGCAGCGTACTCTAAGGTACGTGAGCACCGGAAGCGCAGAAAGCCGACATTTGCAGCCCGCCACGGACGAGATTATCCCCCATGCCAGACGTTGCTCAGATGGCGTGGGATCGCACCCGGCGCAAGGAGGATCACGTCAATTTGCATATCATCGCCCGGTTTCAGATACTCATGCGCCACGCTTTCCGCCGCTGCGGCGACGCGCGACAGGCGGCGCTCGTCTATCGCGAGGTCCAGCTCTGCCGGGGTGGCGCGCGCCTTCACCTCGACGAAGATGACGAGGCCGCCGCGCCGGGCAATGATGTCAATCTCCCCCGCCCGCGTCTTCACCCGCCGCGCCAATATCTGCCAGCCTTTGAGGCGCAGCCACCACGCGGCGATGCGCTCGCCCTGCCGCCCGCGCTTTTCGGCGGCGAGGCGCGTGGGCGACTTCATTCCGCTTTCAGGTCGAGCGCGCGGGCATAAAGATTGCGGCGATCCAGCCCGGTCGCCTTCGCCACCTCGCTCGCCGCCTTGCCCACGGGCAAGCGCGCCAACGCCTCCCGCAACAACGCATCCGCATCATCCGCGCTGGCAACAGGCGCTTCCCCCGGCGGGCCGACCACCACCACGATCTCGCCCTTGGGCGGTGCGTCGGCGGCGGCATAGGCACGCGCCAGCTCGGCCAAGGTGCCGGTGCGCGCTTCCTCATGCAGCTTGGTAATCTCGCGCGCGACGCACGCCTCGCGCCCCTCCCCCAAAGCAAGAGCCATATCGGAAAGCGCAGCAGCAAGGCGTGGCCCGCTCTCGTAAAACACCAAGCTAGCCCTCAGCCCCGCAACTTCGGCCAGCGCATCAGCCCGCGCCTTCCCCTTGGCAGGCAGGAAGCCCATGAACACAAAGCGGTCTGTCGGCAGGCCCGAAACGGTGAGCGCCGCTATCGCCGCGCAGGGTCCGGGAATGGTCGTCACACTCCGCCCCGCCGCGCGCGCATCGCGCACCAGCTTATAGCCGGGGTCTGAGATCAGCGGCGTGCCTGCGTCAGAAAGCAGCGCCACCACTTCCCCTGCCATCCGCGCCACCAGCCTTGCGCGCACCGCTTCGTCGCTATGGTCATGATAGGGCAGCATCGGCCGGTCGGACCCGGCATGACGCAGCAGGCGGGCGCTCACCCGGCTGTCTTCCACCGCCACAACATCGGCATGGCATAAGATATGAGCTGCCCTGGGCGTAAGATCAGACAAGTTGCCGATTGGCCCCGCAACGATATATAGGCCGGGAGAGAGAGCTTCCACCATATAAGGATGTGCAATGGCAGAGACGGGTGCCCTTCGGCAAGCAAACAGTTCCAGCCGCAGGTATCTGGGCCGAATCATCGCCGTTGCTGGCGCGTTGCTGCTCGCCGCCTGCCAGACGATGGTGCCGCGTGGCACCGGGCCGGAGGCAACCGGCCCCGCCCAGCCCGCGCCTGTGCAGCCAGGCCTGCCGTCTGACACCCAGCGCCACAGAGTCGCGCTGCTGGTGCCGCTCAGTGGCTCCAACGCCGGGGTAGGGCAGTCCATCGCCAATGCCACCACGCTGGCGCTGCTCGATACCGGGGCGCAGACTGTGCGCATCACCAGCTATGACACCGGCAAAGGCATAGCGGGCGCGGTGGCGAGCGCGATTGCGGACGGCAACCGCCTGATCCTCGGCCCCCTGACCGCCGATGAAGCCAGCGCCGCCGCTGCGCCCGCGCGCAAGGCGGGCGTGCCGATCATCAGCTTCTCCAACGATACCGGCGTTGCGGGCAATGGCGTCTTCATCATGGGCTATACACCTGCACAATCGGTGGAGCGCGTGGTCGGCTATGCGCGCGCCAAGGGCGTGAGCAAATTCGCAGCGCTGGTGCCGGGCGGCGTTTATGGCGAGCGCACAGGCAATGCGCTGCTCTCTGCCATTCGACAGGGCGGCGGCACCGTCGTCGCCATGCAGAATTATGATCGCAGCGCAGGCTCGCTCACCGCCGCGATCAAAAGGCTCGGTCCTGCGTCGGGCTATGAGGCGGTGCTGATCGCCGATGGCGGGCGCGTCGCCATTCAGGCCGCGCCGCTATTGCGCAAGAGCGGCGCGGCCACCGCCCGCATCCTCGGCACAGAGCTGTGGAACACGGAGAGCGATCTGTCCGCGAACGCAGCGCTTCGCGGCGCATGGTTCGCCTCCGTTTCGGATGCCTATTACCGCCAGCTCGCCACCAAATATCGCGCGCGCTTCAACGCCGCGCCCTATCGCCTCGCCGCGATGGGCTATGACGCGGTGCTGCTCACCGTCCGCATCGCGCAGGATTGGCGGCCGGGCAGCGCCTTTCCCGTCTCGCGCCTCACGGACAAGGGCGGATTCGCCGGCATCGACGGCGCATTCCGCTTCGGTTCCGATGGCGTAGCCCAGCGCGCGCTGGAGGTGCAGCAGGTGGACGCATCCGGCTTTACAGTGATCGACGCCGCGCCGCGAGGCTTTGGCGAGTAAGGGTGCGCCCGCGCCCGTGCAACTTTAGGGTCTTTGGGCTATTGTCGGCGCATGGCTGACCTGTTTCCCGATGCCGCCAAAGCGCACCCTGCTACTCCCTCACCCGATGGCCCGCTGGCCGATCGGCTGCGCCCCGCCCGGCTGGAGGATGTTGTCGGGCAGGAGCATCTGACCGGCACCGAAGGCGCGATCGGGCGGATGGTGGCGGCGGGCAGGCTCAGCTCGATCATCTTCTGGGGGCCGCCCGGAACCGGCAAGACCACCATTTCGCGCCTGCTCGCCGATGCCGTCGGCATGCGGTTCGAGCCGGTCTCGGCGGTGTTCACCGGCGTTGCGGACTTGAAGAAAATCTTCGCCGCCGCGCGCGACCACGCGAAGATCGGCCAACGCACATTGCTGTTCGTGGACGAGATCCACCGTTTCAACCGCAGCCAGCAGGACGGGTTTTTGCCTTATGTCGAGGACGGCACGATCACGCTCGTCGGCGCGACGACCGAGAACCCCAGCTTTGAGCTGAACGCCGCCCTCCTCTCCCGCGCGCAGGTGCTGATCCTGCGGCGGCTGGACAGCGCAGCGCTGGAAAAGCTGCTGGCGCGGGCGGAAACGCTGATGGAGCGCGCCCTCCCGCTCACACCCGCAGCACGCGAGGCGCTGATCGCCTCAGCGGATGGCGACGGCCGCTTCCTGCTCAATCAGGCGGAGACATTGTTCGCAGTGGATCTTGCCGAGCCGCTCGATCCCGCCGCCCTTTCCGCCTTGCTGCACCGCCGCGTCGCTGTGTACGACAAGGACCGCGAGGGGCATTACAACCTGATCTCCGCCCTGCACAAATCCCTGCGCGGGTCAGACTGCCAAGCTGCGCTCTATTATCTCGCGCGGATGCTGGTTGCGGGCGAGGAGCCGCTCTATGTGCTGCGGCGGCTGGTGCGCTTTGCGAGCGAGGATATCGGCCTTGCCGATCCGCAGGCACTGGTCCAGTGCCTCGCCGCCAAGGACGCCTATGATTTTCTCGGCTCACCCGAAGGCGAACTGGCGATCGTGCAGGCCTGCCTCTATCTCGCCACCGCCCCCAAATCCAACGCCGCCTACAAGGCGCAGAAGGCGGCGTGGAAATCGGCCAAAGACACCGGCTCACTTATGCCCCCCGCCAACATCCTCAACGCGCCGACCAAGCTGATGAAGGACATCGGCTATGGCGCGAACTATGCCTATGACCATGACGCGCCGGAGGGCTTTTCGGGCGACAATTACTGGCCGGAGGAGATGCGACCGGCAACCTTCTACACCCCCACCGACCGCGGCCTCGAAAAGCGGATTGCGGAGCGGATGGCCTACTGGAACGATCTCAGGCTGAAGCGCACATAACCTTTGCGCTCATGCGCAGGCAGGCGCCTGGCGCTATGGTGGCAGAGCGGAACCCCTGGCAATTTTACGAGCGCATGGCGCGCTCTCGGTCCTGCGCGATTCCAGGCTCGCGAACTCCCAAATAACCAACTGAAATAAAACACTATTTTCAGTTTACAGGCAAAATTCCATCATTTGCAATATCGTCATAATTATGTAATAATAATCCTTATAGTAAGAAAATTTTTTTGGAGAGTGACATGCAAAAAAGGAATCTGTCTCTGGGACTTGTCGTTTCGGCGCTGGCTCTTGCACTGGGAACCCCTGCATACGCCAGCCAGGAAACCGAAAGCGACACGCTCGGCAGCGCCATCATGGCGCGCCAATACGGCAATGCCGCTTCTCAAATCGAGGCATTGTCGCGCAAGGGTGGCGCGGATGCCGCTCTGCTCATCAATCTCGGCAACGCCTATGCGGGCATGGGCAAGTATGACAACGCGCGCGCAGCGTATAGGGCGGCGATGATCGCTTCACCCGATATGGAACTGGAAATGGCCGACGGTTCGGTTCGCATCGTTCGCGACATTGCCACAGATGGCATCCGCCGGCTGAATACGGCCTACGCCTCGCGATAAGAGCGCAAGGATGCGCCCGGCTTGACGGTTCGGCGATATGCGCCGAACCGGTAGGCGGTATGGACGATATGGCTGGCGCCGCGAAGGACGATCAATTCAAGGCTCCCTAGTGAAGGCAGGCTTGAGCGGACCGATCTTACGGAAGCAGAAGAGCATGTTTTAATGGGTTTGTTGCCGATAGCGGCCTCAAACGAACCAGATCATTTGCCATTCGCCTCCCCCTTCCCTATCTCACCCTCCATGCCCATGGACCCACCGCCCGATCTGGCTTCTCTCTCGCTCGCCGAAGTCGCGCGCATGGTGGCGGAGCGCAAGCTGCCACCGGTCGAGCGCTGGAACCCTGAGCATTGCGGTGACAGCGAGATGCGCATCGCAAGCGACGGCACCTGGTTTCATCAGGGTTCTCCCATCGGCCGCAAGGAGATGGTGCGCCTGTTCTCCACCATATTGCGTCGCGAGGCAGATGGCGGCTATGTCCTTGTCACGCCGGTCGAAAAGCTCTCGATAGAGGTAGAGGACGCACCCTTCATCGCAGTGGAACTGTCGACCGAAGGCACGGGCGAAAGCCGCACCCTCGCCTTCCGCCTCAACACCGGCGATCTGGTGATGGCGGATGGCGAGCACCGGCTTAGCATACGCGGTACTGCCGAAGAACCCCGCCCCTACATCCATGTGCGGAGCGGGCTGGAGGCGCTGGTGGCGCGGACCGTGTTTTACGAGCTGGCCGCCATCGCGCTGGAGGAGCAGGAAAGCGCGGACGCACCCATCGGGCTGTGGAGCAACGGCACATTCTTCGCGCTGGAGCCTGCATGAAGCTTGCGCACCGGCTGAAAACCGATCTTGAGCTGGGCCATGCGCGCGAGCTGACACTGCGTACTGCCGATGCGCGCATAACCCACCCCGCCTCGCTCGCTCCCGCCGCTGTGCTCATCGCCATCACCGACCGGCCGGAACCGGGCGTGATCCTCACCCGCCGCGCCTCGCACCTGCGCAAGCATGCGGGGCAGGTCGCGTTTCCCGGCGGGCGGCTGGATGAGGGCGATGCCGACGCCATCGCCGCCGCGCTGAGGGAAGCGCAGGAGGAAATCGCGCTCGATCCCGCGCATGTTGAGATCGTCGGAGTGTCAGACCGCTATCATACATGGACCGGGTTCGACATCCACCCGGTGCTCGGCGTCATACCGCCAGATCTCGCCTTCAGACCGCACGAGGGCGAGGTCGAGGCGCTGTTCGAGGTGCCGCTCGATTTTCTGCTGGCCCCTGCCAATCGCGCACGAAAAGAGATAGAGGCTCAAGGTGTAATGCACCATTATTACGAGATCATGTGGGGAGAGCATCGCATATGGGGCGTCACCGCCGCCATCATTGCCAATCTTTCACTGCGGCTGGGCTATGACGATGGCACGTCTGCCTGACGCGCCCTGGCGGCACCGCCCTGGCTTTGATGCCCTGTGTGCGTTGTTGGGCGCAGCGGATGGCGCCACGCGGCTTGTGGGCGGCGCCGTGCGTGATGGCCTTCTGGGCGTGGATGTGGCCGACATAGACCTCGCCACGGCCTTGCTGCCCGACGAGGTGACGCAGCGCCTATCGCAAGCGGGCATCAAGGTGGTGCCAACAGGGTTGGCGCATGGCACGGTGACGGCGGTGATCGATCATCGCCCGGTCGAAATCACCACCTTGCGCTCGGACATCAGCACAGATGGCCGCCGCGCGACTATTGCGTACACCGATGACTGGCGCGAGGACGCGGCCCGGCGCGATTTCACGATCAACGCACTCTATGCCGACCCTGCCACCGGCGAGGTTTACGACTATTTCGGCGGGCTGGAGGATCTGGAGGCGCGGCATGTGCGCTTCATTGGAGATCCGGCGCAGCGGATCGCTGAGGATCATCTGCGTATCCTGCGCTATTTCCGTTTTCTCGCCCGTTTCGGCGCGCTGCCACCCGATGCGGCGGCCTATGCCGCATGCCGGGCCAACGCCAACAGCCTGATGGCGCTCTCGCGCGAGCGGATTGCCGATGAGCTGCTGAAGCTGCTTGCCCTGCCCGAACCATCGGCTGTGCTGCGCCTGATGATCGAGGGCGGCATTTTCGCGCCGGTGTTGCCGGAGATTGACGGCGCCGGGCTGGCGCGGCTGGAAGCGCTGATCATGCGGGAGCAGCAGGCGGCGCTCGAAACGCCTCCCGCGGCGGTGCTGCGGCTCTGTGCATTGTTGCCGCCCGATGCGGCTGTGGGAGAGCAGGTGGCGGCGCGGCTGAAGCTCTCCAACAAGGCGCGCAAGCGGATCGTCACCGCGCTTGCGCCCCCGCCCGCGCATGGCTGCGCGCAGGAGCTGGTCTATCGTGTCGGCACAGAGGCGGCGTTTGATTTGATATTGCTGGATCGTACTGAGATGCCAAGGGATATGTGCGCATTATCGCACTGGAATATCCCGGTTTTTCCGCTTTCGGGGAGGGATATCATCGCGCTGGGCATCGTCGCCGGCCCCAATGTCGCAAATCTGCTTTCCACCTCGAAAGAGCAATGGATTGCCGAAGGCTTCCCCGATCGGGATCGCGCCCGCGCCATCGCACAAGCTCAGGTGGCGGAGTTCCTGCGCGAGCGCCAGAATTCGTAGGCATCACCGGCACTCAGCGGCCGCGCGAAATAATAGCCCTGCCCATATGTGCACCCCAGATTGCGCAGGGCTTTCGCGGCGGCGGAGTCCTCTATGCCTTCCGCAGTCGTCTTCATACCTAGCGTCTGAGAGAGTGAGAGGATCGTGCGGACAATCGCAAGCTTGTCCTTGTCCATCAGCATGTCCGTTACAAAGCTGCGATCCATCTTCAGCACGTCGATCGGCAGGCTTTGCAAGCTGGCGAGGTTAGAGAACCCCGTGCCGAAATCGTCCATCGCTACCGCGACATTAGACCGCTTGAGCGTCTCCAGCAGCTCCCGGCATTTGGCGGGGTCATCTACCAGCGCGCTTTCCGTCAGCTCGATCGTCAGGCGATGGCCGTCCATGCCGTTCAGGGCAAGCGCATCGGCGATCATCGCGGCGATGTCATCCCGCGCGATCTGGATCGAAGAGAGGTTCACACTCATCTTGAGCGGAACGATCTCGCCCGCCACGAAATCCCAGTCCGCCAGCTGGCGTAGCGCCTCATGCACTGCCCATCGGCCAAGCTGAACAATCAGGCCGGATTCTTCGGCTACCTGAATGAAATCAACGGGCGAAACCGGCCCCAAATCGGGGTCATTCCACCTTGCCAGCGCCTCAAAGCCAACTACGTCGCCGCTCGCGAGATCAACCATCGGCTGATAGTTCAGGCTGAGGCCATCACGCGTCAGCGCATCACGCAGGCGGCTCTCAAGAAAGAAACGCTGGCGGGCCGCGCCTAGTTCCCCAGCGCGGTATATCTCCATACGCCCGCTTTTCTTGGCCGCGCGCGAAGCAGCCTGCGCCTGCCGCACCAATTCATCCGGCTCGGCATCAGCTATCGGAGCCAGCGAACAACCGATTGCGCAGTTCACGGAAATTGTGAGGTTCGAAAGCCGGATTGGCGATGAAAGCGCGGCGTTCAGCCGCTCGGCCAGCGCAATGACATCGGAAATCCCGTTATGCGCCATCAGGCATAGACCGAAATCATTGCCTCCTATGCGGGCAAGCGAGGCCTCGTCGCCTACACAGGCCTTGAGCCGCGCGGCGACCGAAAGGATCAACTCATCGCCCGCCATCGAGCCTAGTGCCTCGTTCACCCTGCCAAAGCGCATGAGATCTATAATGAGCACACCCAATTGCGCCTGCGCGCTGCCGCCGGTATAGCTCTCGATCACCGTTTCGATCAGCTCGCCAAAGCCAATGCGGTTGGGCAGAGCCGTCAGGCTGTCGGACACCAGTTCCCGCCGCAAGCTTTCCTCGATCCGTCGATCGGCAGTGCGGTCCACAGCGTTGAGCAACATGCGCTGACCACCCGCCGTGCTATAGTCAATCCAGCCCAGCGAACAATGGAAGGCTTCAACACCGAGCGGACAGAGCCGCTCCACCTCGAAACGGCGGAGCGTGGCTTTAGATATAGCAAAGTCGATAATCTCCGCATGCAGATCAAGCACCCATTGCTGGTTGCCCTGATCCGATGCAGACATTGGCGCGAGCAACACCGCAAATTTGCGGGCGAATTCATCGTTCCATTGCTCGAAATGTGGTGCGCCATCCCGCCATGTGATCAACGCCGCTCCATGAGGCAAAGCGTTCAGAAAGGCATGATCGGCAGTGGCACCTGCCAGCCCATGTGCTGTAGATGCGAGACGAGAGGGCGGAGCAAAATCCGCACCTTTCCAGACTCGTGGCGACAAACCTTCCATAACGTATTTAACGACCTATCCCGCGCCTGATTGCGTGTGCGGCACGAATATTTTCCCGGCACAGACAATGCGCCAAGCCCGTTACCTATAGGTCATTCTATAATAGCAATTCTTTTCATGCGGTTAAGATTGCGCTTACCATAAGCAAAAATTCCGAATAACTGCTTCAACTGAAACGATTATTCCGCGGGAACCCGGTAGGCGGCATCCGCCCTGCCGCGCCGCGCGCTACCCGCCACATAGATAGGTCCGTCTCGGTGCGGGTGCGGCCCGTTTCTCCGCCCATGGCCCATGAAAGACCGTCGGATAAGCGGAAGGTGATGGCGTCTGATAGTCCGCCATCACGATAGCGCTGGAGCTGGACCCCCTGTCCGCGCGTCATTTCCGGCAGTTCGGATAATGGAAACACCAGTAGCTTGCGGTTCTCGCCGATCACGGCGACCGTGTCGGCCTCCGTCGTGATGACGTGGACCACCGCGACCCGCGCGCCGGTTTTCAGGTTCACCACCTGCTTGCCCTTGCGTGTTTCGGCGATCAGATCGTCCATCACCGCCACGAACCCGCGCCCGTCCGAAGCCGCGAGCAGTATCTTGCCCGCTGCCCGCGCAGGCAGCAGCGCGACGATCTCGGTATCGCCATCAAGGTCCACCATCAACCGAACCGGCTCACCAAAGCCACGTCCGCCTGGTAACTTATCGGCCCCAAGCGTGTAAAAACGCCCGTTGGCGCAGGCGAGCAGCAGCTTGTCTGTCGTTTGCGCGTGGAAGGCGAAGGCGGGGCCATCCCCCTCCTTGAATTTTGCGGTATCGGCGGAAGCAAGATCGACATGCCCCTTCATCGCCCTGATCCAGCCCCGCTGAGAGAGGATAACGGTGATCGGCTCGCGCTCGATCATCGCCTCCAGCGGGATTTCGCGCGCAGGCGCGGCCTCCTCCACCTGCGTTCTGCGGCGCCCCAATGGCGTGTCAGGGCCATAGCGTTTGCGCAGCTCAGCCAGATCGCGTTTCAGGCGGGTGCGCTGCCGAGCCGGGCTTTCGACCAGCTTTTCCAGCTCTTCGCGCTCTTTCAGCAGTTCCGCATGCTCGCGTCGAAGCTCCATCTCCTCCAGCTTGCGCAAGCTCCGCAACCGCATGTTGAGGATCGCCTCAGCCTGCCGGTCGGTGAGGCTAAACTCCGCCATCATCACCTCTTTCGGCTCATCCTCGGTGCGGATGATCTCGATCACCCGGTCGAGGTTGAGATAGGCAATGATATAGCCATCGAGCAACTCAACCCGTGCGGCGATCTTGTCCAGCCGATGCTTTGCCCGGCGCACCACCACCTCGATCTGGTGCTTCAGCCATTCGCGCAGCACCTCGCCCAGCCCCATGACGCGCGGGGTGCGGGTGGCGTCGAGCACGTTCATGTTAAGCGGAAAACGCGTTTCCAGATCGGTCAAACGGAACAGGCTGTCCATCAGCACCTCGACCTCGACCGTCCGCGCCCGCGGCTCCAGCACGATGCGGATCGCCTCGTCGCTCTCATCGCGCACATCGGCGAGGATCGGCAGCTTCTTCTCGGTGATGAGCGTAGCAATCTGCTCGATCAGCTTGGATTTCTGGACCTGATAGGGAATTTCGGTGATCACAGCGACCCACTGGCCCCGCCCTTCGTCCTCCTGATGCCATTTCGCACGCACCCGCATGGACCCGCGCCCGGTGGCATATGCCTCTGAGATTACCGCAGCACTGTCCACCAGCACGCCGCCTGTCGGCATATCCGGCCCGCGCACGATCTCCATCAGGCGCGCATGCTCGGCCTGCGGCTCGTCGATCAGCAACGTCGCGGCGTCGATGATCTCTGTCACGTTGTGCGGCGGGATGCTCGTCGCCATGCCGACCGCGATGCCGCTCGCGCCATTGGCCAGCAGATTGGGGAACAGGCCGGGAAACACCTCCGGCTCTTCTTCCTCGCCATTATAAGTCGGGCGAAACTCAACCGTGCCCTCGTCCAGCCCGGCCATCAGGTCCGCGGCCGCCTGCGTCAGCCGCGCCTCGGTGTAGCGCATCGCCGCCGCATTATCGCCGTCGACATTACCGAAGTTGCCCTGCCCATCGACGAGCGGCGTGCGCAGCGAAAAATCCTGCGCGAGGCGGACCATCGCATCATAGACAGACTGATCGCCGTGCGGGTGATATTTACCGATGACATCGCCCACCACACGCGCGCATTTCTTGTAAGGCGTGGTGTTGCGGGCCGGGTTCGCGATCAGCACATCAGGCGCGGCGCCCGCAGGCTCCATGCGCAGCAGCCGCATCGCCCACAACAGGCGGCGATGCACCGGCTTCAGCCCATCGCGCAGATCGGGGAGAGAGCGCGCCGTTATCGTCGAGAGCGCGTAGACGAGATAGCGCTGGGAGAGGGCTTCATCGAACGGGTGGTTGACGATGCTGTCGAACGGGTCGCGAAAATCGGTGGTCATGGGTGCGGATTAGCAATGCGTGAGCGGCTTGGCGAGGGGGGCGGGCAATATTTGCACCCTGCCCCGCTTTGCGTTATGGGCCGACACATCAGCCCCGGACCCGCCGATCTTATCCATGATTCGCGTTTCCGGGGCGCATTCATTCGCTTGGTTTTTTCCGTGATTTCCGAGTCGGCAGATGGGCATCTGCCTCGAAATCACTCAATACGAGTAGGCACCCCAAAGATGGTTCGTCGGCGCCAGATCTACGAAGGCAAGGCCAAAATCCTCTATGAAGGCCCGGAGCCGGGCACGATCATTCAGTATTTCAAGGATGACGCCACCGCCTTCAATGCCCAGAAAAAGGGCACGATCAACGGCAAGGGCGTGCTCAACAACCGCATTTCGGAGCATGTCTTCACCCTGCTCGCCAATATCGGGGTGCCAACGCACTTCATCCGCCGCCTCAACATGCGCGAGCAGCTCGTGCGGCAGGTCGAGATCGTGCCGATTGAGGTAGTGGTGCGCAACGTGGCGGCTGGCTCGCTTTCGCAGCGTCTTGGCATCGAGGAGGGCACGCAGCTTCCGCGCACATTGATCGAATATTATTACAAGGACGACGCGCTCGGCGACCCGCTCATCACCGAAGAGCATATCGCCTGCTTCGGTTGGGCGAGCCAGGAAGAGATGCACGACATCGCCGACATGGCGATCCGCGTGAACGATTTCATGAGCGGCTTGTTCGCAGGGATCGGCATCCGCCTCGTCGACTTCAAGCTGGAGTTCGGTCGCCTGTGGGATGGCGATTTCAGCCGCATCATCCTTGCCGACGAGATCAGCCCGGATGGCTGCCGCCTGTGGGACATGGTCACCGGCGAAAAGCTGGACAAAGACCGCTTCCGCCGTGACCTTGGCGGCGAGGTGGAAGCCTATCAGGAAGTCGCCCGCCGCCTCGGCCTGCTAATGGAAGAAGGCGCCGAGCCTACGACCGTGCTGGACCTCGACAAGCATCGCAAGAAAAAGGGCAGCTGATTTTTGGGCGTTGCAGGCTTGCCCTCAGCATCATCTGGGCATAGGGGCTTCTCGCACATCACTGCGCCACAGCCACGGAGTCTCGCCCCATGAAAGCCCGCGTTTTCGTCACCCTCAAGAACGGCGTGCTCGATCCGCAGGGCAAGGCGATCCGTCATGCGCTCGAAGGCTTGGGCTTTGCTGGCGTCAACGATGTGCGCGCGGGCAAGATGATCGAGCTGGATCTGGCGGATGGAACATCTGACGCGGATATCGACGCGATGTGCGCCAAGCTGCTCGCCAACACCGTGATCGAGAATTACCGCATCGAAAAGCTGGGGTAAGCCCATGAAAAGCGCCGTCATCGTCTTTCCCGGTTCCAACTGCGACCGCGACATGGCCGTCGCCATCGAACAGGCGAGCGGTGTCAAGCCAGTCATGCTCTGGCACCGCGAGACCGAGATCCCTGCTGGCATTGATCTGATCGCCGTTCCCGGCGGCTTTTCCTATGGCGACTATCTGCGCTCTGGCGCGATGGCCTCGCGCTCACCGGTGATGGCCGCCGTAAAAGCGGCGGCAGACAAGGGCGTGATGGTGCTGGGCGTATGCAACGGCTTTCAGGTGCTCACCGAGAGCGGGCTGCTTCCCGGTGCGCTGATGCGCAACGCGGGCATCCATTTTGTCTGCCGAGATGTCGCGCTCACGGTTGAGAACAGTCAGAGCGCCTTTACATCGCGCTATCAGGCGGGCGAGCAGATCACGATCCCGGTCGCCCATCATGACGGCAATTATTTCGCTGACGCCGTCACGCTGGACTGGCTCGAAGGCGAAGGCCGCGTCGCCTTCCGCTATGCGGAGAGCGTCAACGGCTCCGCGCGCAATATTGCGGGCATCCTCAACGAAGGCGGCAACGTGCTCGGCATGATGCCCCACCCGGAGCGCGCCTGCGAGCCTGCGCATGGCAATACCGACGGCGCGCGTATGTTCGCAGGGCTGGTCGAGGGGATGATGGCGAGCGCCTGACGCCCAGCCTAAACCCCTGTCTTAAATGGGGTGAAGTCCGTCCCTTCATCATAGATATCCAGCCCCTCGCGGCGCTTGATGAAGCCCACCACCGCATAGGTGACGGGCGTGAGCACCACCTCCCAGCCCACTTTGAGCGCCCAGTTGGTAACGAGCACCGAGCCCACCTGCTCTGTCGGCCACACGCCGAGAAACGCGAGCGGATAGAAGATCAGGCTGTCCACCCCCTGCCCGAAAATGGTCGAGCCGATGGTGCGTGTCCACAGATGCTTGCCCTTGGTCCAGACCTTCATCTTCGCCAACACGTAGCTATTGACGAACTCGCCCGCCCAAAAGGCGATGATCGACGCCGCGACAATGCGCCATGTGCTGCCGAACACCGAGTCGTATGTCGCCTGGCAGATGGTGCCCGCATCGCTGGCCTTGAGCACATTGGCGAACAACGCATTTTCGCTCGCTGCGCACGTCCAGCCAGCAAAAGGCGGCATCGCCACCACAACCGCGCTCATCACCGCCATGAACAGCATGGCGCAAAAGCCCGCCCACACGCACCTCCGCGCCCGCGCATAGCCATAAACCTCGGTCAGCACATCGCCGAGGACATAGCCGATCGGGAAGAACAATATGCCAGCGCCGAAGACGAACCCATCCACCACGCTCAGCTTCGCCGCGCCGATCAGGTTCGAGAGCAGCAATATCGTGACGAACGCTGCCAGCGCGAAATCGTAATAGCGCAACGGGCGGCCATGCAGGCTGTTCGCGGCGACATGCGGAAGAGATGTATCGCTCATAGCCTCACGCATATCGCTCTTTGCGCCGCCGTCAAACCACGCTATGCGCCTTTCTCATCAGCGCCCGTAGCTCAGCTGGATAGAGCACCCGCCTTCTAAGCGGGTGGTCGCAGGTTCGAATCCTGCCGGGCGCGCCAGTTTGTGTTCACAGCCAGCCACCTAAGGACTCTCCCGCGTGACCCAACCCCAATATGATGTCGTCGCCATCGGCAACGCGATTGTCGATGTGATCGCGCCCAGCGACGATGCGTTCCTCGCCCTTCACGCATTGCCCAAGGGCGGCATGCAGCTCATCGACGCGGAAACGGCAGATTTCCTCTATGCCGAAATGGGCGCAGGCCGCGAAACGAGCGGCGGCTCTGCGGCCAATACGCTTGCCGGCCTCGCCGCGCTGGGCAAGAGATGTGGTTTCATCGGCCAGGTGGCGAACGACCAGCTGGGTACAATTTTCGCGCATGACATCAAGGCGCTGGGCGTGGATTATCATACGCCGGTCTCGAATGGCGGTGTGCCCACAGCTCGCTGTCTCGTGATGGTGACGCCCGATGCGCAGCGGACGATGAACACCTTCCTCGGCGCATCCCAGCATTTGCCCGCCAGCGCGCTCGATCCTGAGATGATCCGTGGCGCGGGTATCCTCTACCTCGAAGGCTATCTCTGGGATCCCGAAGAGCCGCGCAAGGCGATGCGCAGCGCGATAGAGCTGGCGCGGGCGGCGGGGCGCAAGGTCGCCTTCACGCTGTCAGACGGCTTTGTGATCGAACGGCACCGAGCGGACTTTATGACCCTGATCGAATCCGGGCTGATCGACATCCTCTTTTCCAACGAGGCCGAAATTCAAGCGCTGGCACAAGTGGAGGATTTCGAGCAGGCGGTGGCGGCGATTGCGCCCAAGGTGCCGATACTGGTCTCGACCCGCAGCGAAAAGGGCGCTGTCGCGGTTGCGGGCGGGAAGCGGCATGAGGCGCCCGCCGCGCCGGTCGACGAGGTGATCGACACCACCGGCGCAGGCGATCTGTTTGCTGCAGGTTTCCTTGCAGGCATCGTGGAGGGGAAGAATCTGACGACCTGCCTCCATCTTGGCGCGCTGTGCGCGGCAGAGATCATATCGCATTATGGCGCACGGCCAGAGGCGGACCTCAAGGAACTGCGCGCTCGCTCTGGACTATAGGGCACGGCTAAGGCTATTTCTCTCGTCATGGCGCGCAATCGGACTATCTCAAAGACCCGTACATCCTTCTCTCTGCGGGGACTGATCCGCTGGCCGCTGCACATTATAGGTGGCTTTCTAATCCTCTCGGTGGTGATGGTGGTGATCTACCGCTTTGTCCCGCCGCCAGTGACGCTCACCATGCTGTTCGACAAGAATGGGTTCACAAAAGAATGGATGAGTCTGGAGGATATGGACCCGGATATGGCCCGTGCGGCCATCGCGGCGGAGGACAGCAAATTCTGCCTGCATCACGGCTTTGATGCGGAGGCAATCCAGAAGGCGTTTGAGCATAACGAGCGTGGCGGGCGTATCCGCGGCGGCTCCACCATCAGCCAGCAGACCGCCAAGAATGTCTTCCTCTGGCAGAATGGTGGATTTTTCCGCAAAGGGCTGGAGGCGTGGTTCACGCTGTTGATCGAAGCCTTGTGGGGCAAGCACCGGATCATGGAAGTCTACTTGAACGTCGCGGAGACAGGCATCGGCACATACGGCGCCAACGCCGGCGCGATGCGCTATTTCAACCATGATGCCAGCACGCTCACGCGGGCGGAAGCGGCGCGCATTGCCGCCGTGCTGCCGCTACCTAAAAAGCGTGCGGCGGTCGCTCCATCGGGCTTTACCCGCCGATATGGCAACAGCATCAGCCGTAGGGTAGGCGTCGTGCGCAATCAGGGGCTTGATAGCTGTCTGAAATAAGTGCGCCCCTCTTGCGTCTGCGGCGCGCATCGGGGATAGCCCTGCGCAACTGATGCCACTCCGGGGAATAGCTTCATGACTGACCATACTGATCTGATCGCCACACTCGATGCCGCATGGGAAGACCGGGTGAATATCTCGACAACAAGCACCGGCGAGGTGCGGTCCGCCGTAGAACGCGCGCTATCCTTGCTTGACGCCGGTCAGATCCGCGTGGCCGAACCGAAGGACGGAAACTGGCAGGTCAACCAATGGGCGAAGAAAGCCGTGTTGCTCTCGTTCCGGCTCAATGACAACCAGCTCATCCCCGGCGGGCCAAGCGCCAGCTTTTGGTGGGACAAGGTGCCCAGCAAGTTCGCGGGCTGGGGCGAAGCGGAATATCGCGCCGCTGGCTTCCGCGCAGTACCCGGCAGCATCGCCCGTGCAGGCAGCCATATCGCTAAAAACGTCGTCCTTATGCCGAGCTTCGTCAACATCGGCGCCTTTGTAGATGAAGGCACGATGGTCGACACCTGGGTAACGGTCGGCAGCTGCGCGCAGATCGGCAAGAATGTGCATCTTTCGGGCGGCGTGGGCATCGGCGGAGTGCTGGAGCCGCTTCAAGCCGATCCGGTCATCATCGAGGATGACTGCTTCATCGGCGCGCGATCAGAAGTGGTTGAAGGCGTGCGCGTCGGGCGTGGCGCCGTACTCTCGATGGGCGTGTTCCTCTCCGCGACCACCAAGATCGTCGATCGCACCACGGGCGAGGTCTTTGTCGGTGAGGTGCCGCCCTATTCTGTGGTCGTTCCCGGTTCGCTGCCCGGAAAACCGTTGCCCGATGGCAGTGCAGGACCAAATCTTTCCTGTGCAGTGATCGTCAAGCGTGTGGACGCTCAGACGCGCGCGAAAACGGCCATCAACGAATTGCTTCGCGATTGATGATGCATCGGAAGTTAGAGTCAACGCTCTAGGTAATCAACTAAATTAACTGCCTTTTTTCTAATTTTTAGTCTTGCGGCATTTCAGCTGGCATGACATCGATTAGCCCAAGACGCACCTCCAACCCCACTCGGAGGTTGCGTCTCAGGGCTGCTTTGGCGGCCTGCCTGGGCCGGATATGGTGAACCCCACAGCAGCCATGTCCGGTCCAGGCGAACTCTCGCGGCTTGGCTTTCAAGGCGCCAGTCCCTACATGGCCTTCCATGCCGCCTGACGCCCCCTCTACAGAGAACGCCCCCATGCCCCCCTTGTGGGCAACGATGCGCCGGTTCCTAGTCTATCTCTGGCCCGCGGATGCCCCCGCGTTGCGTCTGCGCGTTGTCATCGCCATGCTGCTGGTGGTAGCAAGCAAAGCCATCACCTTGATCATGCCCTTCGCCTATAAGGGTGTGATCGACCGGATGGCACCGGGCATGGAGACGGGCGCGATGCTCGCTGTCGCTCTCGTCTGCGCTTATGCGGGCGCGCGATTCGGCGGAGTGCTGTTCGATAACATGCGCAACGTCGTGTTCGAGCGTGTGGGTCAGGAAGCAACTCGACGGCTAGCGCAGCATGTATTCGTCCATCTGCATCAGCTTTCGCTGCGTTTTCACCTCAACCGCAAGACCGGCGCGGTTACAAAAGTCATCGAGCGTGGCACCAAGAGCATCGACACAATGCTCTATTTCCTGCTGTTCAACATCGCGCCGACGATTATCGAACTGATCGCAGTGTGCATCATCTTCTTTGCCAAGTTCGGTGCGGGGATGGTGATCGCGACACTGGTTATGGTCTTCAGCTACATCTGGTTCACACGCACTGTTACGGAATGGCGCAACCAGCTTCGCCGCGATATGGTGGACCTCGATACCGGCGCGATGGCGCATGCGGTTGACAGCCTGCTGAACTTCGAGACGGTGAAATATTTCGGCGCGGAGGACCGCGAGTCCCGGCGCTATGACGAGGCGATGCAGAGCTATGCGCGCGCAGCGGTAAAATCGGAAAACAGCCTTGCGGCCCTCAATATCGGCCAGTCGCTCATCACCAACATGATGATGGCCGGCGCGATGGGCTATACCGTCTGGGGCTGGAGCAAGGGGCAGTTCACTACCGGTGATGTGGTGCTGGTGAACACGTTGCTGGCCCAGCTTTTCCGGCCTCTAGACATGCTCGGCATGGTCTATCGCACGATCCGGCAGGGCGTGATCGACATGGAGGCGATGTTTGCGCTTGTAGACACTCCGGCAGAGATCACTGATGCGCCTGACGCGCGGCCGCTTCACGTTCGCGCGGGCGAAGTCCGGTTCGAGGCTGTGCGCTTCGGCTATGATGCCGACCGCGAGATAGTACACGGCCTGTCTCTCGCTATTCCTCCTGGCCACACTCTCGCCATCGTGGGGCCGACCGGGGCAGGCAAATCAACCATCGCGCGGCTGCTCTATCGCTTCTATGATGTGCAAGGCGGGCGCATCAGCATTGACGGGCAGGATATTGCCCGCGTCACTCAGGCCAGCCTGCGCGCCCAGATCGGCATAGTGCCGCAGGATATGGTGCTGTTTAACGACACAATCGGCTACAACATCGCCTATGGGCGTGAGGGCGCGGGGCAGGCAGAGATTGAGGCGGCTGCGCGCGGCGCGGCGATCCATGATTTCATCATCTCGTTGCCCCAAGGCTATGATACGCGAGTGGGCGAGCGTGGGTTAAAATTGTCTGGTGGAGAGAAACAGCGGGTCGCGATTGCCCGCACTCTGGTGAAAGACCCGCCGATCCTTATCCTCGATGAAGCCACCAGTGCACTCGACAGCCGTACAGAGGCCTCGATCCAGCAGGTTCTGCGGGATATGGCGCGCCAGCGCACCACGATCATCGTCGCCCATCGCCTCTCCACGGTTGTGGATGCGGACGAGATCATCGTGCTCGATCAGGGCCGCATTGCCGAGCGCGGCACCCATGCGGCGCTGGTGGCGCGGGGCGGCCTCTATGCCCAGATGTGGGCACAGCAGGCGCAAGAGCGCAACGTGGACGACACGCCGGAACCACTCGACGCCTAAAAAGGGCCGGGCTTGAACTTGGCGGCGCGCGGCCTATGAGTGGAGCGCTTCCCAAGGAGATACGCCTATGTTCCGTCCGCTCACCAATACCGTCCTCGTTTCGCCACAGATCAGCGTGGAGGATGTGGCGCGGGCCAAGGAGATGGGTGTCAGCTTCATCCTTAACAACCGGCCTGAAGGCGAATCGGCTGATCAAACGCCGGGTGATGACATTGCGGAGGCGGCGGCGGCAGCGGGGATAGGCTATGCCGCCGTGCCCGTGAATCACAGCGGCTTTGCCCCCTGGCAGCTTGACGGTATGGACGAAGCGCTAGGGAGCGCTACCGGTGGCGGCGGCAAACTGCTTGCCTATTGCCGCTCCGGCACCCGCTCGACCCTGCTCTGGGCGCTGGCGCGCGCCCGCGCTGGTGACAATCCTGATGCATTGTCAGACCTTGCGGCGGCGGCGGGCTATGATCTCTCGCCCGTGCGCCAGATCATGGACGCGTTGGGGGCCGCCCAATAACAAATCCATAAAATTGGGCCGGCGCATTGCTGCACCGGCCCCAGGTATGTTCGCAGGAGGAACACTGTCAGGCGGGCGGCGCTTGAGGTTCCCCCGCGCCGCCCTGCCAATTCTTACATATTGTAGGCGCGCTCGCCGTGGCTGGTGAGGTCGAGGCCCTGCTGCTCGGCTTCCGCACTCGGACGCAGACCGATGGTCTTGTCGATGATGAAGTAGAGCACAGCCGAGCCGATGCCGGACCACAGGATCGTAACGAGAACCGCCTTGATCTGGGTGACGACCTGCGCACCCATGTCATAGACGCCGACAGCGGCCGGGAACTGGGTGTAGTCGAAGAAGCCCTGACCACCGAGCGCCGGATCGGCGACAATACCGGTAGCGATCGCGCCGACGATGCCGCCGATGCAGTGCACACCGAACACGTCGAGGCTGTCGTCATAGCCGAACATGCTCTTCACCTTGGTGACGAAGAGATAGCAGATTGGCGAAACGACAAAGCCGAGCAGGATCGAGGTCATCGGCGCAGCAAAGCCTGAAGCCGGGGTGATGGCGACCAGACCGGCCACCGCACCCGTCGCGGCACCCAGCATCGAAGCCTTGCCGTGATGGACCTGCTCAACAAGAGCCCAGGCTACCGCAGCCGCACAGGTGGCGACCATGGTGTTGATGAACGCAACCGCCGTCACACCATTCGCTTCGAGGTTGGAACCGGCGTTGAAACCAAACCAGCCGACCCACAGCAGCGAAGCGCCGATCATGGTCATGGTCAGCGAGTGCGGAGCCATCGGTTCCTTGGGGAAGCCGATACGCTTGCCGACCATGAGGCAGCCGATCAATCCAGCTACACCGGCGTTGATGTGCACCACGGTGCCGCCGGCGAAGTCCAGAGCGCCCATGCCCCAGAGGAAGCCGTAATCGGTTGGCGCGTCAGCCAAAAAGTCCGGTCCGGCCCAGTACCATACCATGTGCGCGATCGGATAATAGACGATCGTCGACCAGGCGATGACGAACACGATCAGCGCAGAGAACTTGATACGTTCCGCAAAGGCGCCAACGATCAGCGCAGGCGTGATCATCGCGAATGTCATCTGGAAGACGACGAAAACCAGCTCAGGCAGATAGAGATTGTTGCTGAACGTTGCGGCGTAGGTGCCGCCGGTCACGCCGGTGAGGAACGCCTTGGAGAAACCGCCGAAGAAGTGGTTATCCCCGCCGCTGGTGAAGGCCATCGAGTAGCCATAGAGGCACCAGAGAATGCCAGCGACCGAAACGATCATGAACACCTGCATCAGCACCGAAAGCATATTCTTGCTGCGCACGAGGCCGCCATAGAACAGGGCTAGTCCGGGGATCGACATCATCAGCACGAGAACGCTGGAGACCAACATCCAGGCGATGTCGCCCTTGTTCATCATCGTCGCCATTTGTTCGACAGTCGGATTTTTTATCATGTCCTGCGCCCACACGGGCGTCGCGGCGGCAAGAGCGGCAAGCGCCCCGGTCACACCGCAAATTTTCTTGGAAATGCTCATTATTTCCCCTTTCATCACAGCGCGGTGTCGCCGGTTTCGCCGGTGCGTATGCGCACCGCCTCGCCGACATCAAGAACGAAGATCTTGCCATCGCCGATAGCGCCGCTGTTGGCGGCCTGCTGAACGGCTTCGACCACGCGGGGAGCGAGCGCGTCATCGCACACGACCTCCACCTTGATCTTCGGAACCATGTTTGTGCTGTATTCGGCGCCGCGATAAATCTCGGTCTGCCCCTTTTGACGTCCGAAGCCCTTGACTTCGCTCACCGTCATGCCCGCCACGCCGAGCGAGGACAAAGCGTCCCGCACGTCGTCCAGCTTGAACGGCTTAATGATTGCCATGACTAGTTTCATGCTACCCCCTTGTCTGGTGTGCGGAGGTATTTACGCAAGAGCCGTGCCAACTTGTTAATAACGGGTTAATGCGGTCTTTGGCGAAAATGGCGGGGGGATGAACGCTGCAAATTTAGGCAGCGCATGCGTATTGCACAATAAATAGGCAATTCTACTGACTATGCGCCGCGTCCTGCGCGTTATCAGCCATGGCGGAGACAGCATTGCCGGCGCGGGCATCCAGAATGAGCGCCGCCTCGTTAAGCGCGCGCGCTTCGCCCGCCGTAACCCCGCCCGGCCCGGCCGCGCTGTCGTTAGCGCCACACCCCGCCAGCAGAGCAAGCGCAGGTAATATTGGCAGCAACGGCCCCGGTATGGGAACGGTATGGGTCATCTGGGTCCTCGTGAAAATAAAAAGGGGCGCGCACCCGAAGGCCGCACCCCCTTAAAACCCTGTTCGCCTGAACTTACTGAGCGTTTGCGGCGTTCTCGGTCGCGTTCACTGCGTTGGCAACATTCTCGCCAGCGTTCATTGCGGCGTTCATGGTGTTCTCGGCAGCGTTGGTGACGTTCTCGGCAGCGTTGTTCATCGCGTTGCCTTCCTCGCTCTTGGAGCAAGCAGCAAGGCCCATCGAAGCGGCGATAACGAGCGAAAGTGCGATAGTCTTCTTCATGGGTAAACCCTTTCTCTGAGATACTGACGACGCAGGCTTCTCTCGGAGAAAAGCTTACCCCCCTCTTGAGCCTGCTGCGCGAATAAATACTGCCATGATTCGGCGAACGCAAGCGCCTGATTGCGCGAATTGTCGTATATTGCCACGGAAGTCAGGCCAAATGGGCCAAGGCGCATGCAAATAACCATGCCGGTTGACCTATATAAAGAATTCTTTATATAAGCTCAGCATGGCAGAACTACTCGACATTTTCCGCGCTATGGCGGACCCGACAAGGATGCGCATCATGCACCTCCTCGGTGCAATGGAGCTGTCTGTCGGCGAGCTTGCACAGGCCGTTGGGCAGAGCCAGCCCCGCGTTTCACGCCACGTAAAAATCCTCGCCGAGGCCGATTTGATTGGTCGCCGCAAGGAGGGGAACTGGGTATTCCTGCGGCTTGCGCAATCAGAATCCTGTCGCCAACTGATGGCGATGTTCGCGGATATTCCATCGGACGCGAGCGAAGGCCTGTGGCTGAAGGCCGATCTTGCCCGCCTCGCCGCAATCCGCGCGGACCGGGTGCGCGCGGCGGATGAATATTTCGCCGCCCACGCCGAACAATGGGATGCGCTCGGCTCGCTCTATGTGCCCGAGGCCGAGGTCGAACAGGCTATCGTTCGCGCACTGGGAGCCGAGCCGTTCAGTCACCTGCTCGATCTCGGCACCGGCACAGGGCGGATGATCGCGCTGCTGGGCGAACGCGCGCGCCATGTCGACGCGATTGATCGCAGCCCCGACATGCTTCGCCTCGCCCGCGCCAAGCTGCCGCAGGAGGGAGCCGAAAAATATAACTTGCTGCTGGGAGATTTCTGCGCCCTGCCCTTTGGCGACGCTGCGGCAGACCTCGTTACGGCGCACCAGATTTTGCACTATAGCGCCACCCCCCAGCGCGCGATCGCCGAGGCTGCGCGGGTGCTGAAAGATAACGGTCGCCTGCTGATCGTGGATTTCGAGGCGCATGATCGAGAAGAACTGCGCACGCGCGATCAGCATGAGCGCCTGGGCTTTTCGGATGACCAGATCGCAGACTGGTTCACCGAAGCCGGGATTGACATGGAACGGACCGACACGCTGCCCAGTGGCGAGCTGACCGTGAAACTATGGCTGGGGCGGCGCAAATCCGCCAACGTCACGCCTATCAGGGAACGACAAATATCATGAATGCCGAACGTAGAGCGCTCGAAGAAGCGCGCCGCATCCTCGACACCCCGCTTTACGCCGATCTGGGCGGAGACGCCGAGGTGAGCTTCGAATTTTTCCCGCCCAAGACGGAGAAGATGGAAGCGCAGCTGTGGGACAGCATCGAAACGCTGACACCGCTGGCGCCCCGTTTCATCTCGGTTACATATGGAGCAGGCGGCTCCACCCGCGAGCGCACGCACAACACGGTTGCGCGCATCGCGAGGGACACTTCTATCCCCGCCGCCGCGCACTTGACCTGCGTCGACGCCAGCAAGGACGAGATCGCCGAGGTAGCCGATGCCTATTGGCAGGCCGGGGTGCGCCATATCGTCGCCTTACGCGGCGACCCGCCAGAAATGGGCGCGAAGTTCGAGCCACACCCCGATGGTTATGCCAGCGCGGCGGAGTTGGTGGCGGGTCTGCGCGCGCTGCATGATTTCGAAATCTCCGTCGCCGCCTATCCCGAAACCCACCCGGAGGCGCTCTCCGCCCAGTCTGATCTCGATAACCTCAAGCGCAAACTTGACGCCGGGGCGGCCCGCGCGATCACGCAGTTCTTCTTTTCGCCCGAAGCCTATTTCCGCTTCGTCGACAAAGCGCGCGCAGCGGGAATCGAAGCCGAAATTCTGCCCGGCATCATGCCCGTCACGAACTTTGCCTCCACCCTGCGCATGGCCGCCATGTGCAACACCGAAGTGCCGAGCTGGATGGCGCGGTTGTTCGAAGGGCTGGACGATCACCCCCCAGCACGCCAGCTCATCGCCGCTACCATCACCGCAGAGCTGTGCCGCAAGCTCTATGCGGGCGGCGTGCGCAGCTTCCATTTCTACACATTGAACCGCGCCGAGCTGAGCTATGCGATCTGCCATCTGCTCGGCCTGCGCCCGCAAGGACAAGTCGCATGACCCTGAATGACTCTGGCGCCGAAACCGCCTTCCGCGAGCGCGCCGCCCGGAAGGTGATGATCTTTGATGGCGGCTATGGCACTTCGATCCAGAAATATGGCCTCAGCGAAGCCGACTATCGCGGCGACCTGCCGCTGGAAAAGGACCAAAAAGGCAATAACGACCTGCTGTGCCTCACCCGACCGGACATCGTGAAGGCGATCCACACCGCCTATCTCGACAATGGCGCTGACATGATCGAGACCAACACCTTCTCCGGCACGCGGATTGCGATGGCGGATTATGGCTGCGAACATCTGGTGCATGAGCTGAACGTCACCGCCGCCCGGCTGGCCCGCGAGTGCTGCGATGCGGCCGAGGCGAAGGACGGCATCAAGCGTTTCGTCGCCGGCTCCATCGGCCCCACCAACAAAACACTGTCAATCAGCCCCAAGGTCAATGACCCCGCCTTCCGCGAGGTGGATTATGACACGCTGAAAGAGCAATATCACGAGCAGTGCGCCGCGCTGATCGAAGGGGGCGTCGATTTCCTGCTGATCGAAACCTGCTTCGACACCTTGAACGCCAAGGCGGCGGGCATGGCGGCGAAGGAAGCCGAGGCAGCGTCTGGCCGCTCCGTGCCGCTGATGCTGAGCTTTACGATCACCGATATGTCTGGCCGCAACCTCTCCGGCCACACCATCGCGGCATTCTGGTATTCGCTGCGGCATCTGAAGCCACTGACCATCGGCGTCAATTGCGCTTTTGGGGCGGACAGGCTGCGGCCCTATCTCTCGGAGCTTTCCAAGATCGCGGACACGCTGATCCTCGCTTATCCCAATGCGGGCCTGCCCAACGAGTTGGGGCAATATGACGAGCTTCCAGAGCAGACGGCAGAACTGATCCGTGTGTGGATAGAGGAAGGGCTAGTCAATATGGTCGGCGGATGCTGTGGCACCACGCCTGCGCATATCGGCGCGATTGCGAAGGCGCTGGAAGGCGCGACCCCGCGGCCTATCCCCACCCTGCCCGTCATCACCCGCCTGGCGGGCCTCGAACCTATGCACATCGCGGCTTGAATCGGATTATCATGGCCACCCAAAGCACAGCAACCTTCGTCAACATCGGCGAGCGTACCAACATCACCGGCTCCGCGGCGTTCAAGAAGCTCATCATGGCGGGCGACTATGCCAAGGCCGTGGAAGTCGCGCGGCAGCAGGTCGAGAACGGCGCGCAGATCGTCGATGTCAACATGGACGAAGGCCTGCTGGACAGTCAGGCCGCAATGGAACAGTTCCTGAAGCTCATCACCGCAGAGCCGGACATCAGCCGTGTGCCGGTAATGATCGACAGCTCGAAATGGAGCGTGATCGAGGCGGGGCTGAAGTGCGTCTCCGGCAAGCCGATCGTCAACTCGATCAGCATGAAGGAAGGCGAAGCGCAATTCCTCGAACATGCGCGCAAGTGCATGGCCTATGGCGCCGCCGTGGTCGTGATGGCGTTCGACGAGGTCGGGCAGGCAGACACCAAGGCACGCAAGGTCGAGATCTGCGAGCGCGCCTACAATCTGCTCGTCGGCATCGGCTTTCCGCCAGAAGACATCATCTTTGACCCCAATATCTTCGCGGTCGCCACCGGGATCGAGGAGCACAACAACTACGCGGTCGATTTCATCGAGGCCTGCCGAGAAATCCGCGCGCGCTGCCCGCATGTGCATATTTCGGGCGGCCTCTCGAACCTTTCCTTCTCCTTCCGTGGCAACGAGACGGTGCGCCGCGCGATGCACAGCGTGTTCCTCTATCACGCGATCCCCGCTGGCCTCGATATGGCGATCGTCAACGCGGGGCAGCTCGATGTTTATGACACGATAGACCCGGAACTGCGCACTGCCTGCGAGGATGTGATCCTCAACCGCGATGTGGATGCGGGCGAGCGCCTCGTCACACTGGCCGAGAAATTCCGCGGGACGGACGCCGTGGCCGAAAAGGCCGCAGAGGAATGGCGCGGCTGGCCGGTCGAAAAGCGGATCGAACATGCGCTGGTCAAGGGCATAGACGCGCACGTCATCGCCGATACCGAGGAAGCCCGCCTCGCCGTCGCCGCGCGCGGCGGCAGGCCCATCGAGGTGATCGAAGGCCCGCTGATGGACGGGATGAACGTCGTCGGCGATCTCTTCGGTTCCGGCAAAATGTTCCTGCCTCAGGTGGTCAAATCTGCCCGCGTAATGAAACAGGCTGTCGCCCATCTCTTCCCCTATATCGAGGCAGAAAAGGACGAGAACTCAAAGGGCAAGGGCCGCATCATCATGGCGACCGTGAAGGGCGACGTGCATGACATCGGCAAGAACATCGTTGGCGTCGTCATGCAGTGCAATGGCTTTGAGGTGATTGATCTTGGCGTGATGGTGCCATGGAGCACGATTCTTGAGGCCGCAAACGAGAATAATGCCGACATGATCGGCCTATCCGGCCTTATCACGCCATCACTGGACGAGATGGTGACGGTGGCTGAGGAGATGCAGCGTGCGGGCTTCACCATGCCGCTGCTGATCGGCGGGGCGACGACATCCAAGGTCCACACCGCACTGCGCATCGATCAGGCTTACGAAGGCCCTGTCGTCCATGTGCTGGATGCATCCCGCGCGGTTGGCGTGGCGACGGCGCTGGTTTCCGATACCCAAAAGGACGGCTTTGTGAGCCAGACGGCGGCGGAGTATGGGCATATCCGCGAGGTCCGCGCAGGCAAAGGCCAGAGCGCATTGATCTCCATCGAGGACGCGCGCGCCAATGCTTTCGAAATTGACGAAGCGTTGAAGCCCCATGATCCGAAGCAGCCCGGCCTGCATGTGTTCTCGGACTGGGATCTGGCGGACCTGCGGCAATATATCGATTGGACCCCCTTCTTCCGCGCATGGGAGCTGGCTGGCAACTATCCCGCGATCCTGACCGACCCGGTCGTAGGCGAAAGCGCGTCCTCGCTGTTTGCTGATGCGCAGGCGATGCTGGACCAGATCATCGCCGAGAAATGGATACAGGCGAAAGGCGTCGCGGCGCTCTGGCCCTGCCGCCGCGATGGTGACGACGTGATCATCCATGTCGAAGATGAAAAGCACATACGCATGCCCTTCCTGCGGCAGCAGATCGCCAAGCGCGAGGGCCGCGCGAACATGTGCCTCGCGGATTTCATTTCCCATGATGGCGACTGGATCGGTGGCTTTGCCGTAACGGCGGGCCACGGCATCGAAACGCATCTGGCGCAATTCAAGGCGCGGCATGACGACTATAACGACATCCTGCTGAAGGCACTTGCGGATCGCCTTGCCGAGGCCTTTGCCGAGCGGCTGCACCATCACGTCCGCACGGAATTGTGGGGCTATGCAGAAGGCGAGCAACTCACCAACGAAGCGCTGATCAAGGAGGAGTATCGCGGCATCCGTCCGGCGCCCGGCTATCCTGCCTGCCCGGATCACAGCCAGAAGCAGCTGCTGTTCCCGATGCTCGATGCCACGCATCACACCGGCATCACCCTCACAGACAGCCTCGCCATGTGGCCGACGGCGGCGGTCAGCGGTTTTTACTTCGGCCACCCGCAATCCGAATATTTCGGCGTGGCGCGGATCGGGCGGGATCAGTTGGAGGAATATGCGATGCGTCGCGGGGTCGATCTTGCTACAGCGGAGCGATGGCTGCGACCCAATATGGATTGACGATGATGCGCAAGTTCCTGCCCCTCTTGCTTGTGCCACTGCTGGCCGCGGCTACCAATCAGCCCAATCCCTTCGGTATCATGGAGACAGGCCGCACCTATCGCACCTTGGGTGAAGCTGTGGCGGCGGTGGGAGACCGCTCCGGCACCATCGTGATCGCGCCCGGAACCTATCGCCAATGCGCGGTGCAGGAGGCGGGGGTCATCACCTATCGTGCGCAAAAGCCGGGCAGCGTGGTGTTCGATAGCACTACTTGTGAAGGCAAGGCGGCCCTGGTGCTGCGTGGCAGGGCGGCGACCGTGGAGGCAATCATCTTCCAGAACATGCGCGTGCCAGATGGCAACGGCGCGGGGATCCGGCTGGAGCGTGGCAATCTCACCGTCTCGGCCAGCCTGTTTCGCACCAGCGAGGAAGGCATCCTCACCCACGACGACCCGCAATCGACGATCCGCATAGACCACAGCATCTTCGGCAAGCTGGGCCGCTGCGACCGCGATCTGGACTGCGCGCATAGCATCTATGTCGGTCACTACGGCCACCTCATCGTCACCGCGACGCGGTTTGAGGCGGGCATGGGCGGTCATTACCTCAAGAGCCGCGCCGCGCGCGTTACCATCACGGGCAATGTGTTCGATGACAGGGCGGGCCACCTCACCAATTACATGATCGACCTGTCCAACGGCGCATCCGGCCTCATCGCCAACAACATCATGGTTCAGGGGCGCGACAAGGATAATTATTCCGCGTTCATCACCATTGCGCCGGAGGGGCGGGAGTGGGACAGCAACGGCCTGCAAATCCGCGACAATCAGGCGAGCTTCGGCGGCAATTATGGCCGCAACAGCACTTTCGTCGCGAACTGGACCAATGACCGCCCGCAGATTATCGGCAACCGCCTCACCACCGGCATCAAGGTGACAGACAGGCGCTGAGGCTCTGCTGCCTCAGTGCGGCATGTGCGGAATATGCGGCACCGATGTCGGCACGCGCGGAGGGTCGATATCATATTTGACCGACAGCCAGGAAAGTATCGCTATCGCCGCGAGCGTGCCGACAAGGATCACGAGCGCCGAGCGCCACGCGGCAAAGCGCCCCCCCGGCCCGACAGAGACCGGGTGCTCCTTGTCCGCGCGATACAGGGCGGTCGCGCTTGCCTTCTCCCACCACGCTTCGAGCCGGTCTGTCACATCTCCAAGCGGACCCACCTCATCCGGCTCATCCAGCGAATTCAGCGCGATGCCATAGCGATCTGCCGCAATGTCGAATTCCACAAACATATATCCCGGCGCGCGATAGCGGCGAAGGCCCAGCCAGACATAGGCGTCACGCGGAAAGGCCACATGCGTATCCCAGTCTGAACCCAGCAGATCGCACAGCACCTGCCCGTCCGACACCCGTACCACGCGCGGCGTCGCCGCAAACTGGCTCTGCGCCCATTCAACCGGCTGGATATCGACCCGGATGGAACCGTCTGGCGAGAATTCCTGATGCGCTGGTTGAGACGTGACTGGCTGGACGATGGCAGGCACCGAGCGGAACAGGACGGGCGGCGGCGCGGCAACCTCAGCTGTGCCTGCTGTCTGGACAGGCACAGGTTCGGGCGGCGGATAGCGGCGGCGCAGCATCGCGCCAAGGAAGAACCCGATTGTACATGCAGCCATCCATGGCAGCACTGCAACTATGCCGATCAGCATTATCCCGAAGGCAAGATTCGAAAACCCCGAATCATGGCTGGGAGAAAATATCGCCCCCAGCATCAGCACGGCGGCCATTAACAGCAGCGGAAACAGCGCCAGCATAAGCAGATAGATTTTCTGCCTGCGCCCCTGCATACGCCAGACGATCATCGCTGCGCCCACGATCAGCGGCACAGCTACCATGATCAGCGCGAAGATCTGACTTGCCAGCTCCATATCCTGCCCCCCGGCTTGCTTCCACTGCATCCCTCCAAATGGTTCGCCGGTCAATCATCTGGACAACGCCCGTTGACTTTTCACCCGGCTTTCCTTATCGGCACGCCTCTGTTTGGCGGCGGCCAACGGGAAACCCCGTTTCGGCGGCTTTTGCCATAAATGATTCGATTTTTTGAGGAATGAGCGATGAAGCGCACCTTTCAGCCGAGCAACCTGGTCCGCAAGCGGCGCCACGGCTTCCGCGCCCGCATGGCGACCGTAGGCGGCCGCAACATCCTGCGCGCCCGCCGCGCCCGTGGCCGCAAGAGCCTTTCGGCCTGAGCCAAGCGCCTGCCGACGCCCCATCCGGGGCAAAGCCGCTTGCCACGATTCGCAAACGCGCAGACTTTCTGGCCTGCAACAAGGCGCGCCGCCAGCCCATGCCCGGCTTTGTCCTGCTGGTGCGCGAACGGCATGATGGCGACGACGCCATGCGGCTGGGCATCACGGTAACGAAGAAAATCGGCGGCGCAGTGGTGCGCAACCGCATGAAGCGTCGCTTTCGTGCGCTCGCCCGTGCTATCCTTCCAAATGGCGGATTTCCTGGCGCGGATCATGTGCTGATCGGCCGCGAGGGCGGGATTGAGCGGGATTTCGCTCTACTCTCGCAAGAGCTGGAAAAGGCGCTGCGCAAGCTGCGCAGAACTGCATGATTGCACGCCTGCTCATCGGCTTTGCGCGGCTGTGGCAATGGGGGCCATCGCGCCTGATGCCACCCACGTGCCGCTATAACCCTAGCTGCTCGCATTATGCCGTGGGGGCAATCCAAAAATATGGCGCAATCAAGGGTAGCTGGCTGGCGCTGAAACGGCTATTGCGCTGCCATCCCTGGGGCGGATCGGGCCATGATCCGATCCCCTGAGGGGTTGATCCTGATACGAAATTCCCCTTTTCGGGGCATTTCGTAAGTTCGGTGCCAGCCCTCTCCCCCTTCCCAACCGCCCGGCAGGGTATCTTGAGAGGGGAAGAGGGTTGGTGCGGTACATCCGAAAAGCCGGTTATCCGGGGTTTCGGATCAGACACAATAACACACGCCGTGCGGCGGGGAGCAAGAATACGTGGACGACAAGCGCAATCTGATTCTGGCCGTGCTGCTGACCGGGCTGATCCTGTTCGGTTGGCCCTATGTGGCGGAGCGGCTGTTTCCCGGCTCGATGAAGCCTGCGGTAACTGCCCAAAAGCAGAGCGCGCAACCGGGCCAGCCCACGGCTGCAGCATCGGGTGCGCCCGCGCTTGACCCGGCGATGCCAGTCGCGCCGCAGGACCGCGCCACTGTACTGCGCCAGAGCCCGCGCGTCGTCATCGAAACGCCCAAGCTCACCGGCTCCATCGCGCTGAAGGGCGCGCGGATCGATGACATCACCCTCCCCACCTATCGCCAGACACTCGAGAAGAACTCCCCGCCCATTACCCTTTTCTCGCCCGCGGGGACGAAGGACGCACATTTCGCGGGCTTCGGCTGGGCGGGTGAAGGCATGAAAGCGCCAGACGCCAACACAGTGTGGCAGGCTTCAGGCAGCAAGCTGACCCCCACCAGCCCCGTCACGCTGCGCTGGGACAATGGCGCAGGCCAGCTGTTCGAGATCGCGCTATCGGTTGACGCCAACTATATGATCACCGCGCGCCAGAGCGTGACCAATCGCGGCGCGGGCGCGGTGGCGGTGCGCAGCTATGGCTTCATCAGCCGCGTCGGCCACTCCAAGGACCCTTCAACCTGGACGATCCATACCGGCCCGATCGGTGTCTTCAACGGCGCTGCAAACTATGACATTGAGTTCGAGGATCTGGATGAGAGCGGTGATAGCGCCCGCCTGCCCTCCACCGGTGGCTGGATCGGCTTCACCGACCACTACTGGCTCTCTGCTTTGGTGCCCGATCAGAAGGCAAGCTTCGACGGCCAATTCCGCAAGGGCGCGGGGCAGACCTATCAGGCAGACGTGAGCCTGCCTCCTGTCGTGCTCGCGCCCGGCAAGTCGCTCAGCCAGTCCAACCGGCTGTTCGTCGGCGCCAAGGAAGTGAAGGTGCTGGAGGCCTATCAGGATAGCGGGATCACCCTGTTTGACCGCTCGATCGACTGGGGCTGGTTCTACTGGTTCGAAAAGCCGATCTTCGCGCTGCTGCACTGGCTGTTCACCCAGATCGACAATTTCGGCGTTGCGATCATCTGCCTCACCTTCGTCGTGCGCGCGCTGATGTTCCCGATCGCACAAAAACAGTTCGCCTCGATGGCGGCGATGCGCGCGATCCAGCCCAAGATGAAGGCGCTGCAGGAAAAGCACAAGGACGACAAGCCCAAGCTGCAACAGGAGCTGATGGACCTCTACAAGAAGGAAAAGGTCAATCCCTTCTCCGGCTGTATGCCGATCTTCCTGCAAATCCCGATCTTCTTTGCGCTTTACAAGGTTCTGATGCTGACGATCGAGATGCGGCACCAGCCGTTTGCGCTGTGGATCAAGGATCTTTCCGCGCCCGATCCGCTGCATGTACTCAACCTGTTCGGTCTGCTGCCGTTCGAGGTTCCCGCTTTCCTCGGCGTCGGCATCCTCGCGATCATCCTTGGCATTACCATGTGGTTGCAGTTCAAGCTCAACCCAGCGCCGATGGACGAGATGCAGAAACAGATATTCGCGATCATGCCATGGATGATGATGTTCATTATGGCGCCGTTCGCGGCCGGGCTACTGATCTACTGGATCACTTCCAACATCCTCACGATCGCCCAGCAAAGCTGGCTCTACAGCCGCCATCCGCAGCTGAAGCAGGCTCCGGCCCAATGAAGGTGCAAGCGTGAACGATGAGGCAGAGCGCGAAGAGAAAATAGAACAGGCCCGGCGTATCTTTGCCGGGCCGATCACCTTCCTGCGTTCCGCGCCGAGCCTCAAGTTCCTGCCGGAGCCGGACGTGCTGGAAGTGGCTTTCGCGGGCCGCTCCAACGTCGGCAAATCCTCGTTGCTGAACGCGCTCACCAACCGCAACAGCCTCGCGCGCACCTCCAACACGCCCGGCCGCACGCAGGAGCTGAACTTCTTCGATGTCGGTGCGGAACCGCTGCTGTTCCGCCTCGTCGACATGCCCGGTTATGGCTATGCCAAGGCGCCCAAGGATGTGGTGAAGCAATGGCGCTTCCTCGTGAACGATTACTTGCGCGGGCGTGCGGTGCTGAAGCGCACGCTGCTGTTGATCGATGCACGACACGGCATCAAGGATGTAGACCGCGACATCATGAAGATGCTCGACGATGCGGCAGTGAGCTATCGCATAGTGCTGACCAAGGCGGACAAGATCAAGGCGTCGGAGCTGGAGGCAGTAACGGCGCGCACCACTGCCGAAGCGCGCACCCGCCCCGCCGCACATCCGGAAATCCTCGCCACCTCATCGGAAAAAGGCATGGGGCTGGCGGAGCTGCGCGCGGCGGTGATCGAGGCGGTAGAGTGAAGGAGCGAGCATGCTGAAAATCATCATCGGCAACAAAGCCTATTCCAGCTGGTCGCTGCGCGGCTGGCTTGCGGTCAAGCAATCGAGCCTTCCTTATGAGGAAGTGGTTGTACCGATGTATGACGCGGACTGGCCACAGCGAAAAACACAGCCCGATGTCGCGGTGTCGGCAGGCAAAGTACCAACATTGTGGGATGGCGACATCGCTGTGTGGGACAGCATCGCCATTCTGGATTACCTCAACGACATCACCGGCGGCACGCGCTTCTGGCCGAAGGAGAAGGCAGCGCTGGCGTTGGCGCGATCGATGGTGGCCGAGATGCACTCAGGCTATGTGCCGCTGCGCAAAGCATGCAGCATGAACGTGCGCAAGATTTTCGACGCCCAGCCGATGAGCGATGCCGTGGCAGAGAACATCGCGCGGATCGATGCGCTGTGGAGCGAGGCGCGGTCACGCTTTGGCGCAGGCGGGCCTTATCTGTTCGGAGAGTTCGGCGCGGCCGACATCATGTTCGCGCCGGTGGTGTTCCGAATTCAGGGCTATCAGTTGCCAGTGAGTGAGACCGCTCAGACCTATGTCGATGCGATGCTCGCTCATCCATGGATGGTCGAATGGGTGGAAGGCGCGAACACAGAAGCCTGGGTGCTGGACCAGTATGAGGGCGGGCCGATTTACGACTAGAGCATCGCGCCAAAAAGTGGGAACCGGTTTTTGGCAAAAAACGATGCGGCAACAAAAAGTTAGAGCGCGCATCTTGCGTCAGATTTAACGCAGCGCGCTCTAAGTCGGCGCCCGCCCCTCACACATCCAGATTGGCAACGTTCAGTGCGTTGTCCTGAATAAACTCCCGGCGCGGCTCCACCACATCGCCCATCAGGCGCGTGAAGATTTCATCCGCCACATCCGCCTGCTCTATGCCGACGCGCAACATCGAACGCGCTTCGGGGTCCAGCGTGGTCTCCCACAGCTGCTCCGCGTTCATCTCGCCCAGCCCCTTGTAGCGCTGGATCGCCAGCCCCTTGCGCCCGGCGGCGAGAATGGCGTCGAGCAACTCGCTCGGCCGACTGATGACAGTCACCCCCTTTGTCGGCGCGGCGGGCATATCCTCGCCATCTTCGGATGCAGTGGTCGCGGCATCCTCCGCCGCCATCGCCTTGGCGGTGATGAGGCGGCTGGGCTGACGATAGGTCTCGACCTGCTCAGCCACCGTGGCGTGCAGTTTGCGCGCCTCCGCACTGCCGAGAAACGCCGCCTCGACCACCATATGATCGGTCACGCCGCGCCAGTTGCGCTGGAAGTGATAGCCGCCCTCTTCGCTCATGGAGCCGGTCCATGCGCCCTCCGCGTCGTGCGTGTCCATCCAGCGCACAGCATCGGCCAGCGCGACCGTGCGCGCCGCTTCCGACAGCTCAACATCAAGCGCCCCGTTCAGCGCAAGCGCCTCAATGATCCGCGCGTCATAGCGCCGGGGCACATAGCGCATCACGGTGCGCATGCGCCGCGCATGGTCGATCAGGCTGCGCAGATCGGCGCCTAGCCGCACACCCTGATGCGTCTCCAGCGCCATCGTATCGACGCCATTATCGACGAGATACTGATCGAGCGCCGTGTCATCCTTGAGGTAGACCTCGCTGCGCCCGCGCGTTGCTTTGTACAGCGGCGGCTGAGCAATATAAAGATGACCATTTTCAATAATTTGTGGCATTTGCCTATAAAAAAACGTGAGCAGCAGGGTACGGATATGCGCGCCGTCCACGTCCGCGTCCGTCATGATCACGATCTTGTGATAGCGCAGCTTTTCTATGGTAAAATCGTCACGGATTCCGGTGCCCATCGCCTGGATCAGCGTACCGATCTCGCGGCTGCCGAGCATACGGTCAAAGCGGGCGCGCTCCACATTCAATATCTTGCCGCGCAACGGCAGGATCGCCTGAAAATGCCGGTTGCGGCCCTGCTTGGCGGAGCCGCCTGCCGAGTCACCCTCGACCAGAAACAGTTCGGATTTGGCGGGATCTCGTTCCTGACAGTCGGCAAGCTTACCCGGCAACGAAGCGATATCCATCGCACCCTTGCGCCGCGTCAGCTCGCGCGCACGCTTCGCCGCCTCGCGCGCCGCGGCAGCGTCGATCACCTTCTGGATGATCATCTTGGCGTTGGCGGGGTTTTCCTCCAGCCACTCGGCCATCTTGTCCGCCATCAGGCTTTCAAGCGGCTGGCGCACCTCGGAGCTGACCAGCTTGTCCTTGGTCTGTGATGAAAATTTCGGATCGGGCAGCTTGACCGAGACGATCGCCGTCAGCCCCTCGCGCATGTCCTCCCCGGTGAGCGCGACCTTCTCCTTTTTGAGCTGGCCGGACTTCTCGGCATAGTTGTTGAGCGTGCGCGTGAGCGCCGCGCGAAACGCGGCAAGGTGTGTGCCGCCATCCCGCTGGGGGATGTTGTTGGTGAAACACAGCACGTTTTCGTAATAGCTGTCGTTCCATTCTAGCGCGACATCGATGCCGATGGAATCCCGCTGGCCGGTAATCGCGATCGGCGTAGGCATCAGCGGTGTCTTGTTGCGATCCAGCCAGCTCACGAACGCGGCGATCCCGCCCTCGTAAAACAGCTCGATCTCCTTTTTCTCCTCATGCCGCGCATCGACAAGAAACAGGCGCACACCTGAGTTCAGAAAGGCCAATTCGCGATAGCGATGTTCCAGCTTCTCGAAATCGAACTCTGTGATCTTGAAGGTGGAGGGCGAAGGCAGGAACGTAACCTTGGTGCCTTTCTTGCCCTCAGGCGCAGGGCCGACCAGCTTCAGCGGCGCCACCGCATCGCCATGGGCAAAGCGCATATAATGCTCCTTGCCATCACGCCAGATCGTCAGATCCAGAAACTCCGACAGCGCGTTCACCACCGAAACGCCGACACCATGCAAGCCGCCCGACACCTTGTAGGCGTTGTCGTCAGACGTATTCTCGAACTTTCCGCCCGCGTGGAGCTGGGTCATGATGACCTCTGCGGCGGAAACGCCCTCCTCTTTATGGATGTCCGTAGGGATGCCGCGGCCATTGTCCTCGACCGAAACAGAGCCATCCGGGTTCAGCGTGATGACGATCTTGTCGCAGTGCCCGGCCAGCGCCTCATCGATCGCGTTATCGGAAACTTCAAACACCATATGATGCAGGCCAGAGCCGTCATCGGTGTCTCCAATATACATGCCGGGGCGTTTACGAACAGCATCCAGCCCTTTCAGGACCTTGATACTATCTGCGCCATATTCATTGGTGTTCGGGCTGCTGTCTATTGGTTCGTCACTCATGCGGAGGGTATAGAGAGAAGCGCGCAAAAGGGGAAGGGAAAGATGCTGCACTCCCAGCAAACACGGCGCACCACCTGCTTTTTTGCTGCTACCCCTTCACCCAGGCGGCGACATCGGCAGCGACCTTGTTCGCGGCCTCGTTGATCGGCCCGGCGACGCGATCCGCCTCGATCTTGCGCACCGGCACCCGCGCCGAGAACCGCTGGCGCATTGCTTCGCCCGGCGTATCGCTGGTCAGCGTCGCATCATAGGTCACGACCGCCTCACGGGTGCGGGCATCGATGCCGAATTCCACCAGAGATCCGGCGAGGCGGCGCCCCTTGAGGATCGCGCTCTGTTCGCCGTCTGCCACGAAGATCGTGCCGTCAGCGGCGATGGTATCACTGAGCACGCGGCGGAACATCTGGCGCGGCGTCTCTGCCCATTGCGCCTTCTTGACATAGGCGACGCTGGTGGCATCCGCCTGCACCGCAATACGCAAGGTGTCTATCTTGCGCGGAACATCGGGCGCAAAGACCGCGAGCACCGGCTTTCCCGCGCTACTGACGGTCTGGCCGGCCTGCGGGCTGGTCATGGGGGCTATAGCGAGAAGCTGCGCGGGGGGCTTACCCCCGAATTTGACGCATCCGCTCGCGATCACGCACAGAGCCAGCGCTGCAGGGACAATGAAGGCGGTGCGGGTTATCTGCCTCATGGCTTACTCCTTGTAATCGGGCAGCGGCGGCGCGCCCAGCAACGATCCCGCCCCTTCCTGATCCAGCTTTTCCGAAATGGCGCGGAGCGAGCGCGACATTTCACGCAGGTCTCGGATCAGCAGGTTCATTTCGGGCATGGTATCACGCGAGAAGGTGCGCACGCCCGGTTGCGCCTCTGCGATGGTCTTGTCGAGCGTATCGAGGCTGCGGCTCGCGGATTGCAGGGTGGCCCGCAAGTCCTTCAGCATCGGCCGCCCCTGCTCATCGAGCAGGCTGTTCGTAGTGCCCACCAGCTTGGTGATCTCGTCTGCCGCCAGTCCCGCCTTTTGCAGCGTGGTGCGAGTTTCAGTGATCGTCAGGCGCATTTCCGGCGCGCTCGCTGCCATGGCTCCAGTGAGAATTTCGGTATTTCTGATAATTCCAGAGATGCTTTTTTGGTTCTGGTCATTCAGCAATTCCGTTAGCCGCTCGGTCAGGGTCGATAGCCGCTCGATCAGCTGAGGCGCATTGGTCAGCAGTTCGCCCAGCGCGCCGGGCTTGGTGGGGATCACCGGCACGCCGTTGGGGCAGGAGGCATAGAGGTTTTCTTCCGGGCAGGCGATCGGTGGCGCGCCCTTCACCGCACCATCGAGCACGATTTCGGAAACGCCGGTAAATCCCACACCTTGAATCGTGGCCGTAGTACCCTGAAGCACTGGCGTGTCATCCTTCACCGCAATGCGCACACGCACGAAGCCGGGATCTTTGTCCCACAGCTCGATTTCCTTGACCTGACCAGACGGCACACCCGCATAGGAAACGCCAGACCCCTTGGCCAGACCAGTGACGGACTGCTTGAAATAGATGTCGTAAAACTCGTCCTGCCCGTCCGCGATACGCGAAAACCAAAACGCGGCAAACATCACTGCCAGCAGCAGCACGAGCACCACGCTGCCCACCAGCACATGGTTGGATCGGGTCTCCATCTAGCGTTGGTCCTTTCCGCCCTTTGGCGGCTGAGCCGCCCGCCCGCGCGGGCCATTGAAATATTCCTGTATCCACGGATGCTCTGTCGCCAGCAGATCGTCAATAGTGCCGACCGCAATCACCCGCTTGTCCGCCAGCACGGCAACGCGGTCACATATGGCGTGGAGCGTATCGAGATCATGCGTGATAAGGAAAACGGTGAGGCCCAGCGTTTGCTGCAACTGCCGTGTGCGCTCGTCAAACGCTGCGGCGCCGATCGGGTCCAGCCCCGCTGTCGGTTCGTCGAGAAACAGCAGATCCGGGTCTATCGCCAGCGCGCGGGCAAGGCCGGCGCGTTTCTTCATGCCGCCCGAAAGCTCAGCCGGAAACTTGGGTCCGGCGTCTGCGGGAAGGCCTGTCATGCGGATTTTGTATGCGGCAATCTCGTCACGAAGATGGGGTGCGAGCTGAGGGTAGAACTCCCGCAGCGGCACCTCAATATTCTCTGTCACCGTGAGGGTGGAAAATAGGGCACCGCCTTGAAAAAGCACACCCCAGCGCCGCCTCAGCGCCAGCGTGTCCTCATCATCGCGATTGAGAGTCGACTCGCCGAAAACGCTGATTTCGCCCTCATCGGCTGGTTGCAAACCGATGATAGCGCGCATCAAAACGGACTTTCCAGTGCCGGACCCCCCCACAACACCCAATATCTCACCGCGGCGCACGTCAAGGTCGAGCCCTTCGTGCACCACCTGATCGCCAAAGCTGGTGCGCAGCCCGCGCACGCAAATTGCCAGATCCTCCCCCTGCTCGCCCCCGCTCATGTCCACCCTACCCAGGTAAAGAACACCGCGAAAAACGCATCGAGCACGATGACCATGAAGATCGCCTGCACCACCGCCGCCGTGGTGCGCAGGCCTACCTCCTCGGCGTTGGATTTAACCAGCAGCCCCTGATAGCAACCGCTCATGCCGATAATGAGGCCGAACACCGGCGCCTTAATGAGGCCGATCCAAAGATCATGCAA
Organism: Sphingobium fluviale; assembly: GCF_004122115.1. Classification (GTDB taxonomy): domain Bacteria; phylum Pseudomonadota; class Alphaproteobacteria; order Sphingomonadales; family Sphingomonadaceae; genus Sphingobium; species Sphingobium fluviale. The sequence continues at coordinate 60,995 of NZ_SBKP01000007.1, read as the reverse complement.
CGGAACCACCTCGCGCAGGCGCTGAACGAAGGTCACGGGCGGAATCTCAAGCGAAATCGCGCACATGAAGCCGCCGCCGATGATCGCCAGCACCGAGGCATAAAAGCCCAGCAGCGGCATCATCACTACCGCCGCCATGATGCGCGGCATCACCAGCGCCTCCATGGGAGACACGCCGATAGTGCGCATCGCGTCGACTTCTTCCGTCAGTTTCATCATGCCAATCTGCGCCGCGAAGGCCGAGCCGGAGCGCCCCGCCACCATGATCGCCGTCATCAGCACGCCCAGCTCTCGCAAGGTAAGGCGGCCCACCAAATTGACGGTCAAGATCTCCATGCCAAAGGCGCGCAGCTGCACCGCACCCTGCTGCGCGATTACGATGCCGATCAGGAAGCTCATCAGCCCGATGATGCCCAGCGCCGAGACGCCCACCACCTCGAACCGCTGGATCACCGCATTCCAGCGGAAGCGCGAGGGGTGGCGTATCAACGACCAGCTCGCGATCATCACCGCGCCGAGGAAGCCGACGAGGCCACCCAGCGTGGTAAGCGCCACCATCGTCGCGCCGCCGATCTGGTCCAATATGCGGATTGCAGGGCTGAGCTTGTCCGCATGAAGTGCCGGTGGCGGCCCCGCATCCGCAGAGGGCTTCACAGCATCGATCAACCGTTGCGCATCTGCGTCCGCGCCCCTTATCTCACACGCCCATTTTTGCGAAAGGCTATAGACCAGCCAGGCGCCGATGGTATCGATATGCTCTATGCCGCCAATGTCTATCGCGCCTACTGGGCCGGGCAACGCCTCCAGAGCATTGGGCAGTTCGCCGAGGCACGCGATGGATAGCGAGCCAGACAGGCGCAGCAACGGAGCACCGCTCTCCTCCCTTTGTTCCAGTGTAAATGCTGCTACCTCTGTCATCAGGGGCGATTACTGATCCATAAATTGTTGCACAGCAAGCCGAAACGCCCCAACGGTGCGATATGTCCATGCCTTCTCATAAACTCGCGATCTATGACATGGATCGCACGATCACGATCCGGGGCACCTACACGCCCTTCCTGCTCCATGTCGCGGCGCGGATGGCGCCGTGGCGGCTCATTTTTGCTCCGCTCGTAGTGCTTGCGATGCTCGCCTATGTGACGAAGCTGATCCGGCGCAAGACGCTGAAGGAAATCAATCAGCGGCTGATGATCGGCGGGCGGGTGAGCCGGGCGCGCCTCAACCCCCACATCGAGAGCTATGCCGATGCGGTGATGGCGAACAACGCACGGGCGGGCGCGCTGGCTCGCATTGCGCAAGACAAGGCCGAGGGCTATACCCTCGTGCTCGCGACCGCATCCTACCGGCTCTATGTCGATGCGATTGCGCGGCGGCTGGGGTTCGACGCCGTGATCGCGACCGATCATCTGGGGCAGGATCTGGACTATGTGCGCGCGCGGATAGCAGGTGACAATTGCTACGACGCCGCCAAGCTGCGGATGATTACCGACTGGATGGCGAGCCAAGGCATCACACGCGAGGCGGCGTACATCCGCGCCTATTCAGACCATGTATCCGACGCGCCGATGCTGGAATTTGCGGATGAGGCATACGCTGCGAACCCGCACAAGCCGCTGGCGGAGCTGGCGGGGGAAAAGGGCTGGCCGAGGGTGGATTGGGGATGACAGGAGAGCATTTTGTCTAATGATGATCGGGGACTGGCACCGTTGAATAGACTGCTAGTTGAAATTAACATGGCAGCAAAATCTGGCATGTATCTTACTGCTATTTCAATGACGGTAGCGCTCCCAGATATATGCGCGTCGTTAGAGTCAGAAGATGGCAGGACATCGGCCGCACGATATAAAGAATGGTGTAAACTTAACTTGGGACAAGGATTTTCTAATGTAACTCCTGAAGATCTTTATTCCATGCGGTGCGGTGTTCTCCACAATGGTCGATTCGGAGATCTAAAACACAGCGTTGCAAGGATTATATTTACACCCCCCGGTAATAATTCTGTTTTCACTGACTGTAAGATAAATGATGCATATTTTTACAGCATCTTGGAGTTTTGCGGTCTATTTACATTACAAGTATTAACATGGTCCAAAAATAATTATGACAATCCAGTCGTACTGAAAAATCTTGACAGGATGATGCAATATCGGCCGGACGGACTGGCACCATACGTTAAAGGTATGGCTGTGATTGCTTAGAACATGCCGGTGCCCACCCCAATCGCCGAAATCTGCCGCCCGTAGCCCGGCTCGCCTTTGTGGCAGGAGCGCCGATAGCTGTAAAACTGCTGCGGCTGCGCATAGGTGTCCTGCCCCAGCAGCTCGACCTTGCCCACGCCCGCGCTCGCGAGGCGCGCTGCGACATAGGCCTCTATGTCGAACTGCGCGTGGCCTGCACGGCCATCGGTGAAAAAGCGTTCGTTGGCGGGGTCGGCCGCCGTGAACCGTTCGACGAAGCCCGTGTCCACCTCGTAGGATGCGCGGGCAATGCACGGGCCGATGGCGCAGGCGATGCGGCCCACGTCCGCGCCGAGCGCCTTCATCGCCGCGATCGTGCGGTCGGTCACGCCCGACAGCGCGCCCTTCCACCCCGCATGGGCCGCACCGACCACGCCCGCCTCTTGGTCCGCGAACAGCACCGGCACGCAATCCGCCGTCAGCACACCGAGCAGCAGGCCGGGCGTCGCGGTGACGAGCGCATCGGCGGGCGGGCGCGCAGTATCATCGGCCAAAGGCGCGCAGACGCTCACCACATCGGGAGAATGGACCTGATGCACCGTAACGAGGCTCGCGCCCGGCATCACCGCCTCCACCACGCGGCGGCGGTTTTCCGCTATCGCGTCCCGGTCGTCATCCGAACCCAAGCCTACATTCAGCCCGGCATACAGGCCCGTCGATACGCCCCCGATGCGGCCCAGAAAGCCGTGCGGGAGGCCGGAGAGCAGATCGCTCTGCCACACCGCCACGCCACTATCCGCCAGTCTCATGCAAACCCCTCCGGCATTGGCCAATCGGGATGCGTCACACCCAGCACCCGGAACAAGCGCCCCATCTGTTCCGGCGCGGCAAGGCGGCGGCGCGCCGCCTCGACCTCCACCCCACGCTCCGGCGCGGCCTGTGCCAGCGTCCGCGCCCGCGCGCGCAGGCCCAGCCGTTCGAGAAAATCGCCCTGCCCCACCGGGCCGGACATACGCAGCCCCTCCTGCCGCGCGGCATTGCCAAGCAGCGTGAAATCGACATGGGCGGTGAGGTCATTCTCGCCCGGATCGGCATAGGGATCGGCATATTTGTGCGCGCGCACCGCTTGCAATGTGTCACCCAGCGCCGGGCCTTCATAGCCATAGTCTATCACGATCATCGCCCCGCCCTGCCTAGCGATCCTCCGGGCGAGCGTAAGCATGATCGTCGCGCCGACAGGGCAGATCTCGTGAACCGCGCCTTCAGCCGCATCACGCAGCGCTTCGGGCACGCGCGCATCGACCCGTCGCTCGCCGATCACGGGGGCCAGCGCCCTGCCCTCTACGCCCAGCCCGACCATCAGCTCGCGCCAGCTTCCGTCCGCCGCCTTCACCGCCTGCGCGATAGGCAGCGCATCGAAAAACTCGTTGGCGACAATGAGCAGCGGCGCATCACCCGGCAGACTCTCAACATCGTCATGAAATTTGGCATGCGCCACAGCCACACTCTGGTGGGCGCGCAACACAGGGCTGGTCTCGACCAGATGCGCCCTGGGGGCGACGCGCGCCTGCTCCATCGCGCGTAAAGCATCCTTGGCGAGCGTGCCGCGCCCCGGCCCCAGCTCGACATAATACGGCGCGCCGACCCGGCCGATGCGGTGCCAGATGTCCGCAAGACACAGGCCGATCAGCTCGCCGAACATCTGGCTGATCTCCGGCGCTGTGATGAAATCCCCGTCCGCGCCCAGCGGGTTACGTGTAGCGTAATAATGGCTGTTGGCCTGCGCCATATAGTTCGCCAGCGAGATCGGACCGCCAGCATGGATGCTCCGCACCAGCCGCTCGGCAAAGCCCAGCTCCTTGCGACCGAAGGACTTGGTTGTGGTAAGTTCAGGCAATGCTGGCCGTGCCCGCCGTCGCCTCCACGCGCATGCGCCGCTGCTTGGCCGTGGCGATCAGATAGACCCCGCCTACAATCATCGGCAGGGTGAGGATCTGGCCCATGTGAATATGGGTATAGAGGAAGCTACCCTCGAATTGCGCATCCGCTTCACGCAAATATTCCACGCCAAAACGGAACACGCCATAGCCGAGCAGAAACAGCCCCACGAGCTTGCCCGGCTCATAGCGCGCCTTGGTTTTCCAGAAGGCGAACCAGAGGATGATGAACAGCACAACGCCTTCCAGTGCCGCCTCGTAAAGCTGGCTGGGATGGCGCGGAATGTCGCCGCCAGTGGGAAAGATGATGGCCCACGGTACATCGGTGGTCTTGCCCCAAAGCTCTCCGTTCACGAAATTGGCGAGGCGGCCGAACAACAGGCCGAAGGGCACGCAACAGGCGACATAGTCATGCACCCGCAGCCAGTTCAACCCTTCCTTGCGCGCCATCAAGATGATCGCGACAGTCACGCCGATCATGCCCCCATGGAATGACATGCCGCCATTCCAGAGCTTCAGCACATCCAGCGGATTGGCCCAAATTTCGGGGTCGTAGAATATCACATAAGCGAGCCGCCCGCCCAGAATAATGCCCAGCGTCGCATAGAAGATCATGTCGTCCGCATGGCGGCGGGCCATCGGCGCGCCGGGCTGAACCAGCAGCTTCAGCAGATACCAGTAGCCGATGAGAATGCCGGACAGATAGGCAAGGCTGTACCATTTCAGCGTGAAAAAACCGAGGTCGAGCGCTATCGGGCTAAGGCCCAGATCCTCGAAACGAAGGGGCATATTTGCGGCGAGCGCGAGGGCTTGGATCGTCATGGCCCTCCCTTATCGCACTGCCGCCGCCATGGAAAGGCCGATACGCCGTCCCTGTTCCGTGCTAAATTTTCCGCCGCGCCGCAAATTAACGTTTGATTATAATAAGTATAGTTATTATATGCGCTGCATGGAATCGAATATTGCCTTCCTCTGCTCGGATATCGGGCGCCTGTTTCGCAAGCGTTTTGGCGAACTTGCGCGCCAGAGCGGACCCACTGGCGCGCAATGGCGCGCGCTGTTGGTTGTGCAACGCTACCCCGGCATTAATCAGGGCATGCTGGCGGAGCATCTTGATGTAGAGCCAATCACCGCTTGCCGCATGGTTGACCGGCTGGAGCAGGCCAAGCTGATCGAGCGGCGACGCGACCCAAATGATAGGCGGGCATGGGCGCTGTTTCTGACAGAAGCTGCCGTACCTACGGTATCGGAGCTAAAAGCTACTGGCGCCAGACTACTTGACTGGGTCACTTCCGATTTAACGGAACAGGAAGTGGAAACACTCAGTCGCTGCCTCTCAAAAATTCGCGACAAGATCGTCACGGCCGAGGAAAACGGCTCGCAGCAGGAGTCTCACAATGGCTGAGGCCAATCCCGTCGTTAAACAGCAGAGGAGAGCGCTCATGGCGCACACGCCTACCGCTGCGGCCGATAAGTCGGCAGTGGCAATCGGCAACAAAAGCATGATCCGCCTTTTGCTGATGATTTCTGTGCCATTCATTCTTATCGTCTTCGGACTAGGCTATTGGCTGATGACGCGCGGCACTATCAGCACGGACAACGCCTATGTGCATCAGGATATCGTTTCGGTGAGCGCGGATGTGTCGGGCCGCATTGTCGCAGTGGCTGTGCACGAGAACCAGCAGGTCAAGGCAGGCGACCTGTTGTTCCGGGTTGACCCGGAACCATATCGCGTTGCGTTAGCGCAGGCAGATGCCCAGATCGCGGCGGCGCAGGTCAATGTCGGCGAGCTTTCCACCATATATCAAGGCACAGGAGTCGATATCGCCAAAGCCGAAGCGGATATCAGCTTTGCACAGAAAGATTATGATCGTCAGCGCGAACTGGCTGCCAGCGGGTTCACCACAAAAGCTCGGCTAGATGCAGCCCGCCATGCGCTGGATATGGCCGAGGCAAGCCTGCGCACCGCGCGCGCTGACGCTGCCGAAGCGCGCAGCGCACTCGCGACCGGCAGGCAGGTTCCCGGTGTCAACCCACGGCTCGCCGAGGCGCGCGCACAACGCGCCAAGGCGCTATTAGACCTTCAGCGCACAGAAGTCCGCGCCCCGGCTTCCGGAAAGATAAGCAATGTTGATCGTCTTCAGGTGGGCCAGATGCTCGTCACGGGCCTGCCGGCGGTGAGCATTGTCGCCAATGACCGCAGTTGGGTGGAAGCGAACTTCAAGGAAACGCAGCTGGACAAGCTGAAGCCCGGCCAGAAAGCGCAGATCACATTCGATGCTTATAGCAACGTCAAGCTGAAAGGCCATGTCGCCAGTATCGGCGGCGGCACCGGTTCAGAGTTTTCTGTGCTTCCTGCCCAGAATGCCAATGGCAATTGGGTGAAAGTGACCCAGCGCATACCCGTACGCATAGCGATAGACGAACCCTCGCCCCGCCCACTCATCACTGGACTGACCAGCGAAGTTACAGTCTATGTCGACGACTGACGGCGCAGTAGCGGCGGGCCCGGCAAGCAACGGCCCGCCACCTGCCGCGCTGCCCGGCACTGGCATCGCCATGCGCCACTCCGGCTGGCTCAAGGCCGCTGCAATGCTGGCAACACTGGTTCAGGTGCTGGACATGACCATCGCCAATGTCGCCCTGCCACATATGCAGGCTGCGTTGGGCGCCAATCAGGACAGCGTGAGCTGGGTATTGACCAGCTATATTGTCGCCTCCGCGATTGCTATTCCCGCCACGGGTTGGCTGTCAGACCGTTTGGGTCGTCGCATGCTTTATTTGATATCGATTGCAGGCTTTACCCTGACATCAGCTTTGTGCGGCCTTGCAGCCAACCTCGATTCCCTAGTTCTCTTCCGTGTATTGCAGGGGTTATCAGGCGCGTTTCTCTCACCGCTGGGCCAGACGGTGATGCTGGACAGTAGCCCACCCGAAAAGCGCGGGCAAGCGATGGCGATTTACGGCATGGGAGTAATGATCGGGCCAATATTGGGGCCGGTTCTTGGTGGCTTTCTTACGGAACACATGAACTGGCGCTGGGTGTTCTTCGTAAACATTCCGCTCGGTTTTTTCGCATTTTTGGGTCTTTTCCTCTTTTTACCAGATGTAAAGCGCCCCCCTCGCCCGCTTGATGTTCTGGGTTTGGTACTGCTCAGTACAGGTCTGGCCTCACTGCAACTGATCCTCGACCGCGGACAGCATGTCGACTGGTTCAACAGTGCCGAAATCTGGCTGGAAACCGGGATAGCCATTTCGGCTCTATGGATGTTCGTGGTCCACACCCTTACCGGTCGCAACCCTCTTTACCCGCTCGCTATGCTGCGCGATCGCAACCTTCTGATCGGCGCTTTGCTGATGGCCATGGTCGGGCTTGTGCTGACAGCGGCCATGTCTCTGCTGCCTATGATGCTGCAAGGACTTATGAATTATCCTGTGCTGGACGCAGGCATCATGATGGCGGTGCGCGGTATCGGGGTATTCATCACGATGGCGGTCATTGGCCGGTTGATAACCATTGTGAATATCAAGATATGCATCCTCACCGGCTTCGCAATCATTTGCTTGACGTTCTGGATGACCACTGGCTGGAGTCTGGAGGTCGGCAGGACTGACATGGCACTGAATGGCCTGATCCAGGGGCTGGGTATCGGCATGCTATTCGTGCCCATTTCCCTGGTGACGTTTTCCAGTCTTCCGCCCGAATTCAGGACGGACGCTGCGGGCATACTCAACCTCGCCAGATCGGTCGGCTCATCGGCTGGCATCTCGCTTGTGATCACAATGCTGGCACGCAATAGCGCTACCAGCCATGAGGATATTGTGGCCCATCTTACGCCCTACAGCCTTTACGTTGACCCTAGTATGTTCTCACTCCCCGGAGATGCGATCACTACAGCGCTGACTGTTCTGAACGCAGAGGTGACTCGACAGGCCCTCATGGTGTCCTTTCTCGACGACTTTTATCTGATGATGATACTGACCATCCTCGTCATGCCGCTTGTCCTGCTCATCAGGCCATCCCGCAACAAACCACCCTCACAGGAAGCAATATTGATGGAGTGAGTGCCCAATCAGAGCCTCCGGCATTTCCTACGTAAAATCTCAACGAACATATTTTACACGGCATTTACCAGTTATTGACCTCGCTCCGCTAATAACCTCAGCGTTGAAAATATAATGCTGTGGGGCAAATACAAATGACCATAAGGCAATATGCACGCCGCGGAACGAGCGTGCTGATCGGGCTAGTTGCGCTCGCGATCTTCATTTCAGGCATAGCGATCCGTGAAATCGGATTTGGCGGCCCGCTCTTCCGGGCCAATCAGCTCCAGAGCGATCTGGTGGCGGACATCTTGCCACCGCCGCAATATATCATCGAACCCTTCATGGAAACCACGATCATTATCGAGGATCAAACGCTTGATGGCCATGCAGATACGCTCGTCAACCTGCGCAAAGCCTATGAAGAGCGTAAGGCCTTCTGGCGGACAGCCGCGATCTCAGATACGCTGAAAGCACAACTGGAAGTCACGCACAAAAGCGCTGATGCTTTCTGGGTGGATGTCGATAGCCTGGTGGCGGCTGCGCAGGCCGGGGATTGGGCTGGCGCCAAGCAGATTCATGACACTCGTCTTACCCCCGATTTTCTGGCCCATCGCTCAGAAATAAACAAGCTCGTTACTATGACAGCCGCCGAAAAGCAGGCGATGGACAAACATAGCGCGCTATTGGTCTACCTTTCTGCAGGCGGGCTGCTGATTGCTGCGGGAATGATCGTCGGCTCACTGATGTTTGCCGCACGGCAAATCAACCGCCGGGTCATAGATCCAGTCAACAATACCGCAGAAGAGATGCGTGCAATGGCTGCGGGCAATTATGATATCGCCATATCCGGCGAGGGCCGTACCGATGAAATCGGCGATATGGCTCAGGCGATGCAGGTGTTCCGTACAGCTGGTATCGCCAAGGCCGAAGCGGAGGAAAAACAGCGCCACGTCGTTGCCGAAGTGGGCGCAGGCCTGGAGCAGCTTGCCGCTGGCAACATGACCCACCGCATCGAACAGCCCTTCGCGCCCGAATATGAGGCGCTGAGGCAGAGCTTCAACCGCACGATTGCAGATCTGGGCGGTATATTGTCTCAGGTCACCACGTCGGCCACCAATGTCGACACAGGCGCGACCCAAATTCGCGCGGCAGCGGATGACCTTTCACAACGCACGGAGCATCAGGCCGCCTCGCTGGAGGAAACGGCAGCGGCGATGAACACCGTCACTGCGATGACACTGGAATCTGCCAAGGCCCGTACAGGGGTCCGCGATGCAATCGACGAGGCACATCGCGAGGCGCAAAGTGGCGGCGATGTGGTCCATAATGCCGTCAAGGCAATGGGAGAGATTGAAAGCTCCGCTCACCAGATCAGCCATATCATCACTGTAATCGATGGCATCGCATTCCAGACTAATCTTCTGGCGCTCAATGCTGGTGTGGAAGCAGCACGGGCAGGAGACGCAGGAAAGGGCTTTGCCGTTGTTGCCAACGAAGTCCGCGCACTCGCGCAGCGCTCCGCCGAGGCCGCGCGCGACATCAAGAATCTGATCACCACCAGCACTCAGCAGGTGGAACAAGGCGTCAGTCTGGTCGGCCAGACCGGGGAGATGCTGGGTCGTATTGTCGGCAAGGTCAGCGAGGTCAGCGACCTTATCACCACCATGGCGAATTCCACCGACACACAGGCGCAGAATATGACGCAAGTGAACAGCACGGTGAACGAAATGGACCAGATGACGCAGCAGAACGCCGCGATGGTGGAAGAAACCACCGCCGCCGCGCGCAGCCTCGCCACCGAGGCGCAAGGGCTGCGTCAGCTCGTTTCACGCTTTCAACTGGATGGTCGACAGGCACCCTCTGGCGATGCCTTCGCACCAGCACGCGCCGCTCCCGCGCCGCGCGCCGTCGCAGGCAATCTCGCCCTGTCGGTAGACACCGACGACTGGAGTCAGTTCTGACGAGGGCAGGCATTGCCATCCCTTGTTTGCCGCAGCACCACTTTATCTGATGGCCGCCGCGCGCCGGATACGCTCCGTTAACCAATTTCTTATAGCAGTATCAGTGTGATTACAGGGGCCGATGACGCAAGGGGTTTGCGTCGTAGAGAGTCCGGGGAGAATGAAAACATGTTCGACTGGTTTAAAAGACAAGCGCCGATCCGGGTCAAATTCAAGGCGCTCCTGATCATCCACACCCTTTGGGGCATCTGCGGCGTGGGGGCCACGGTTCTTGCCGGCATGGGAATGACAAGCGCGGGCTATGCGCTCGCAGCAGTCGCTCTTTCAGGTGCGATCGCCAGTGTTATCATATCGGGCAAGCTTATCTGCGACCCCTATGTCGATACCGTGGTGCGGATGGAAGGCCTCGCCGCTGGCGATCTGGAAAGCCATATCGCTTACTCCGATCACGCCGATTGCGTGGGCCGCATGGTAGCCGCTATGGGCACATTCCGTGACAATGCGCGTGTAGTTGCCCAGAGTTCTGCGCAGTCAGCTGAAGTCGTCGAAATACTCGGCAATGGCCTTTCGCGGTTGGCCGATGGCGATCTTGCCTATCGCATCACCACGCACGTGCCCAAGGAATATGAGCGCCTGCGCAAGGACTTTAACCGTGCGATGGAAAGCATGGGCGAAGCCATGTCCTCAGTAACGCAAACATCGCGTGCCATTGAAGCGGGCGCAAACGAGATCCGCTCCGCCACCAACGATCTTTCCCAGCGCACCGAACAGCAGGCTGCATCGCTCGCCGAGTCGGCAACGGCGATGAACGAAATCACCGGCATGGTGAAGGAAACCGCGCACAGCGCCTCTCAGGTAACATCCGCGATCAGCGATGCCCACCGCGAAGCCAGCGAAGGCGGCAAGGTTGTAGACAAGGCAGTGACAGCCATGGGCGCGATCGAGAAAAGCTCTCAGGAAATCAGCCAGATCATCACTGTGATCGACGGCATCGCCTTTCAGACCAACCTGCTCGCTCTCAATGCAGGCGTGGAAGCAGCACGGGCCGGCGATGCAGGCAAGGGTTTCGCCGTTGTCGCCAACGAAGTCCGCGCGCTGGCGCAGCGCTCTGCCGAGGCCGCGCGCGACATCAAGGATCTCATCACCACCAGCGCTCAGCAGGTTGGCGAAGGCGTCAACCTTGTCGGCGAGGCAGGCACCATGCTGGGCCGCATCGTTACGCGGGTTGGAGAGATCAGCGCGCTTATCTCCTCGATCTCTGAATCGACCGAAACCCAGGCAGCGGGCCTCCAGCAGGTCAACTCCTCGGTCAACGATATGGATAAGATGACCCAACAGAACGCCGCGATGGTGGAGGAATCGACCGCCGCTGCGCGCAGCCTCGCCACCGAGGCGGAAGACCTCAACCAGCTCATTGCCCGCTTCAAGCTGGCCGGTGGAGCTGGGTCTTCAATGGGTGCTTCGTCATCTGTCAACAGACCGCGTTCGTCAGGCAACACTTCCGCCCCGCGCCCTGTTGCGCGTGTCAGCGGTAATCTCGCCCTCTCGGCGGATGCGGACGATTGGTCGGAATTCTGATCCGACGCAACAGGGATAGATGAGCACGAGCATGATTATACTTCCTGCAGTGATAGATCGCACCACGGCCAGCGCACTGATCTCGCATCTCGATCAGGCGTTAAAACCTGGCAGCGAGGCAATTATAGTGGAAGGTCGGGATGTAACCCGCATTGGCCAATCCGGCCTGCAACTCATGCTCAGCGCACAACAGACAGCCGTGGCGCGCGGCATTTCCATGACGGTCCATGCCTCGCCGGCTATGTTCGGCGCAGCTCAGATCGCAGGGCTGACCAGCGCATTCAACTGGATGGGACACAGCGATGACCAATGACGAAATCCAGAATATCTTCTTCCTCGAATGCGAGGAAGCGCTGGGTCAGGCCGAAGAAGGCCTGCTCGCCTGCCGCTCCGGCACGGCAGATGCCGACACCGTAAATGGCATTTTCCGCGCGGTTCACTCGATCAAGGGCGGCGCGGGCGCGTTCAGCTTCACGTTGCTTCAGGCGTTCACCCACAAGTTCGAGACGGTTCTGTCCTATGTCCGCGATGGCGAGCTGGGACTGAGCGAAGGGCTAAACACCCTGATGCTGCGCGCCTTCGACATATTGGCCGATCATGTCGCCGCCGTGCGTGGCGAAGGTAACTTCCCGGACGATGCCGCAATCAGCGCAGAGCTGGAAGTCGTTGCGACCAAGGCCGCCGCAGGCGGGCCAGTTTTCGACGAACCTGCACCTGCACCCGTTGCCGCCGAAGCGCCGGTTGCCGCCAGCGTTGAAGAACCCTCCATAGCCGAGCCGGAAGCTGACGCATCCGCGCCCACAGACGATCTCGACCTCGATTTCGATCTGGATGGCCTGATGGGCGATCTTGCCGTCGATGATGCACAAGCCGCCGCGATGGAAGCCGCTGCCGCCGAAGTAGAACGGTCCATGGAAGCAGAAGAGACGGCCCGTGCCGCCAAGGCCGAAGCGCGCGATGCCATGCCTTCAGCCCCCGCCAATGGTGGGCATCATGGCTGGCAGGTATTTGTGCGCTTTATGGATGGCGCGCTCGCCAATGGCAGCGAGCCGCTACTTATGCTGCGCGAGCTGGAGGAAATGGGCGCTATCTGCATCGCGACAGATGCCAGTGCTATACCCGCACTCGATGCGCTCGATGTCGAAAAAGCATACCTCTCGTGGACTTTCTTTGCCCCCGCACATGTCAGCAAGGATGCGATAGAGGAAGTCTTTGATTTTATTGGCGATGAGTGCGAGCTGACAGTGGATTCGCTCTCCGCACCCATTGCTCGTGACGGCGTGGAAATAGCCATGCCCAAGATCGCGCCTGTCAAAATCAAGGAAGAGCCAAAGGCTGTCGAACAGCCCAAGTCAGAGCCGGCCGCCACCGCTGAGGCACCTAAATCCGCGCCAGCACCCTCCTCAACTCCCGCAGTCGCGGCCGCAACCGCGCCTGTCGTCATGGATACACCTGTAGCCCCCGCCACCCCGGCGGCCGCGCGCACGGCAGGATCGGTAGGCCAGACGGTCCGCGTTGACCTCGCCAAGCTCGACAAGCTGATCGACACCGTGGGCGAACTGGTGATCGCGCAGGCGATGATGGCCCAGCGCCTCGCCAGTCACGGCCTTAACTCGATCGACGAGATGGGCATGCTCGACCTTTTGACGCGTGACATCCAGGAAAGCACGATGTCGATCCGCGCCCAGCCGATCGGTTCGGTTTTCTCTCGCGTGCCGCGCATCGTGCGCGAGCTGGAGGCAGACACCGGCAAGCGTGTGCAGCTCACCATGAGCGGCGAAGCGACCGAGCTGGACAAGACCGTGGTGGAGCGCCTCGGCGAGCCGCTGACCCACCTCATCCGCAACGCGGTCGATCATGGCATTGAAAAGCCTGAGGTCCGCCTCGTCAACGGCAAGCCCGCCGAGGGCAAGCTGCACCTCTCCGCCGAGCAGCGCTCCGGCCGCATCGTCATCTCGCTGTCAGACGACGGAGCGGGCATCAACCGCGAAGTGGTGTTGAAGAAGGCGATAGATAAGGGTCTCGTCGCTCCCGGCACACAGCTTTCGAACGAGGAAATCGACCATCTCATCTTTGCGCCCGGCTTTTCGACCGCAGCAACGGTGTCCAATATCTCCGGCCGCGGCGTCGGCATGGATGTGGTCCGCCAGAATGTGAAAGATCTGGGTGGACGCATCACCATCGAATCTCACCCCGGCAAGGGCTGCACCTTCACCCTCGCCCTTCCGCTTACGCTTGCCATCGCCGATGGCATGATCGTGACTGTGGGCGATCAGACCGTCGTGATCCCGCTGACGCATGTGCTGGAAAGCCTGCGACCGGAGCAGGCCGATGTGCAGCATATCGGAAAGGATCTGATGGTGCTGAACAACCGCGGAAAGTTCCTGCCCATCGTGCGGCTCGACCATGCGGTTGGTGCGCTCGGTGCGGCGGAAACTGCTCAGGATGCCGTGCTGATCGTCGTCGACACTGAAAGCCATGGCCAAGCCGTGCTGATGGTCGACAGCATCGTCGATCAGCGCCAGTTCGTCATCAAGAGCCTAGAGGCGCATTATCAGCCTGTGACAGGCGTCGCTGGCGCCACTATCCTCGGCGATGGCAAGGTGGCTCTGATCCTTGACGTAGACTCGCTAGTGGCGGATAATTTTGCCAATCATGGTGCGGCTCTCGCGGCATGAACCAGCTCGCTCAGGATAGTTTTACGCCTTTTCCGGGGATTAGCGCGCAGGTCTATTCGCGCGCTGACTTCGAGGCAGTGCGCGATATTGTTTATGACATTGCGGGTATCGTTTTGCCTGCGGGCAAGGCCACTCTGGTGTATTCCCGGCTCGCGCCACTGGTGCGTGACAGCGGGCAGCAGACGTTTTCCCGCTTCATAGAGTTTATCAAGAAGGACGATACCGCGCGGCGCAAGACAATCAACGCGCTGACGACCAACCACACCTTTTTCTACCGCGAGAGCCATCATTTCGAGCATCTTGCAAGCCACGTGCGGCCATTGCTGCTCGACAAGATCCGCTCGCGCCAGCCGGTGCGCATCTGGTCTGCCGGCTGCTCGACCGGCGAAGAGCTATACTCGCTGACAATGACACTATTCGGGCCAGACAAGGCGGCCGCGCGCCCCTTTCTGGATGGCAATCTCGCGATATTGGCGACCGATCTTGCTGATCATGCGGTGGCGGGCGCGAAAGCGGCGACCTATCCGTTCGAGGCGCTGAAAGATGTGCCCCCTGCTCTCACCAACACATGGGTAAAGCGTGAAGGCGATCTGGCGAAGATTGCGCCGGAGCTGTGCGCAAAGATTCACGTCAAGCGCCTGAACCTGCTCGGCGAATGGCCAATGAACAAGCAGTTTGACGTTATCTTCTGCCGCAATGTGATGATTTATTTCGATCAACCCACCAAGGACAGGCTCGTCGCGCGCTTTGCCGATCAGCTCCTTCCCGGTGGGCATCTTTACATCGGCCACAGCGAGAGGGTGGCCGGCCCTGCACAAGTTGTTCTGACCCTGGTGGGCAGCACGATCTATCGAAAGGACAGAATGTGAACACACGGGTTCTGATAGTTGACGATTCGGCGACAATGCGCGCGATCCTGTCTCGCCTGCTGGGCAGCGAGCCGGATATCGAAGTGATCGGCGCCGCCAAGGACGCGATGGAAGCGCGCGGCATGATCCGCGAGTTAAACCCAGACGTCGTGACGCTGGACATCGAAATGCCCGGCATGAACGGGCTCGATTTTCTCGAAAAGATCATGCAACTGCGCCCGATGCCCGTCGTTGTGGTTTCTGGCATCACCCGCAAGGGCGCCGACACCACGATCCGCGCACTGGAGCTGGGTGCAGTCGATTGCTACGCCAAGCCCGATGGCTCGGTGAACGCGCTGCTGGAGAATGACGGCGGCACGCTCGCCGAAATGGTCCGCGAGGCTGCGCGTGTGCGCTTTGTCCGGGTGGCAAGCAAACCGTCCGCGCCGGTCAGCCCGGTGGCTCAACAGACAATCGTCGCATCGCGCTCTGCTAGCGCCATCACCAAGCTCATTGCCATCGGCGCATCAACCGGTGGCGTGGAAGCGCTACACCACCTGTTGCCCGCCTTCCCGAAGAGCTGCCCCCCCACTATCATCGTCCAGCACATCAGCGCCGCGTTTGCACCTGCGATGGCAGAGCGCCTCGATAAGCAGTGCAACGCAACGGTGAAGCTGATAGAGTCGGGGGAAGTTCTTAAACCCGGTCATATCTACATCGCGCCTGGCAACGATAAGCACGCCGTCATCGGCGGTGGGACAGACACGATCATCGTTAAGATGATAGAAGGCGACAAGGTCTCCGGACACCGCCCAAGCATCGACGCGATGTTTGAATCTGTTGCACAGAAGCTTGGCCCGGCGGCGATCGGCATATTGCTGACCGGCATGGGTCAGGATGGCGCGCGGGGCCTGCTCGCCATGCGCCGCGCAGGTGGACGCACCATTGCGCAGGATGAAGCGACCAGCACCGTCTATGGCATGCCGCGTGCCGCGGCAGACCTAGGCGCTGCAGAAAATATCTTGCCGCTGCCCCGCATTGCGGAGCGCGCCCTATCGGCAGCAGGATTGTAATCCGTGCAGCACAACCCGGAACTGTCCATCGGCAGCCCGGCCCGCATCACCGTGATGCAAGGGCAAGTCTATGTCGGCAGCGGTGCGCCAGAGATACTGACAACCGTGCTGGGAAGCTGCATCGCCTGCTGTTTATACGACCCTATCGCGCGGGTAGGCGGGATGAACCATTTCCTGCTGGCAGAACCAACGCCGGGCAGCGGGACCGTCGCCGATCAGAACTACGGAATTTTTCTGATGGAGCTTCTTATTAACCAGATGATGACACGTGGCGGTGTAAAGTCCCGAATGAAGGCTCATATTTATGGCGGAGGCAACATGCACGCGGGGATGACCCGAATAGGAGATGCGAACGCGCGTTTTGCGCTGAGCTTCCTTGCGGATGAAGGCATTCCCGTTGCGCGTCAGGATGTTGGCGGCGATTCGGCCCGGCGGGTCGATTTCGATCCAATCCTGGGGCGAACCCGCTGCCGCCATGTTGAGAAATATACGGCACCGGCGCCGAAACCGATTACGCAGCCGACTATGAGCGGCGGCGAGCTAGAACTGTTTTAGGTAAGAAGAGGCCTATTCTATGTCTGATACAATTCGTGTTCTGACCGTGGACGACAGCGCAAGTATGCGCGCCCTGTTACGTTCCGCACTTTCCTCGCGCGGCTATCAAGTCTCGCAGGCGGAAGACGGTGTCGCGGCGCTCGAATGGCTGGCCGACAACGGCAGCGATATCGACGTGATCGTGACAGACATCAACATGCCGCGCATGGACGGCTTTGGCCTGATCGAGGCGCTGCGCGGGCAATCGCGCTTTCGCGACTGCCCGATCCTTGTGCTGTCCACCGAAAGCTCTGACGAAAAGAAATCCCGCGCCCGTTCTGCCGGTGCGACCGGATGGATCGTCAAGCCGTTCGATGCGGACAAGCTGGATACGGCGCTACGCCGGGTTACGCACTGATAGTGGGATCAGGGGGACTGGAGGAAAATATGGCACGTCAGCTCATCACATTTCACCTAGGCACACAGAGCTTTGGCCTGGACATCATGGCTATCCGCGAGATCCGCGCATGGTCGCCCACAACGCGCCTGCCGCATGTTCCGCATTATGTTGCGGGCGTCGTCAACCTGCGTGGCACAGTCCTGCCAGTCATCGATCTGGCGGCGCGACTGGGCTGGGAACCGACTTCGCCGACCGACCGCCACGTCATCATCGTGGCGCAGATCGGCGGGCAGCTGCGTGGCCTCATCGTCGATGCGGTCAGCGACATCGTGACGGCGCAGGATGAAGACATCCAGCCGGCCCCGGCCACCAGCACCGATGCCGTAGTCCCCTATCTCGAAGGGTTGGTGGCGCTGGAAGACCGCATGGTAATGGTACTCGATCTGCCTGGACTGACGACCGATGTCGATCTGCCCGAAGCGGCCTGAGCGGTGCACATCCCATAAAAACTGAATTGTATCTAAGGAATATAAAGTGGGGAAGGTAAGGGCAAATGGCTGCAATTAAGGTTCTGGTCGTCGATGACTCGATCACGATGCGCGCCCTGTTTTCGAACGCGCTGGAGCGCTCGGACGACCTCGTTGTTGTCGGTGCTGCCGCCAACGCCGATGAGGCGCGCGACATGATTGAGGCCATGAGGCCCGACGTAGTCACACTCGACATCGAAATGCCCGGCATGAACGGCATTGATTTCCTGCATGAGATCATGACGACAAAGCCGATGCCCATCGTCATGCTTTCGACGCTGACACAAAAGGGCGCGGAAGTCACCTTGAAGGCACTGGAGCTAGGCGCGGTGGATTGCTTCCCTAAGCCCACCAAAGCAACGCCAGACGAGTTTGCCAAGATTTCCGGCAAGCTTTGTAAGCTGGTGGCAACCGCCGCCAAGAGCAAGGTCAAGAAATACGACCCCGAAGCGGCGGCCGCTGCAGCTGCCAAGGCGGCAGAAGAGCAAACCATGCTCAATGCCACAAAGCCATATAAGTGGAATGGATCGATAGTTGCGCTGTGTGCCTCAACCGGCGGCGGCCCAGCAGTGATCGAGCTGCTATCCGGATGGCCTGTTAACTGCCCTCCAACGATTGTGCTGCAGCAGCTTGAGGAAGGCTTGGCCACCCCCTTTGCCGCCCGTCTCAACGAATCGATCGCACCGGAAGTGAAGCTGGCCGAGGACGGCATGATGCTCCAGCCGGGGCATGTCTATGTGCTGTCCGCGCCGGACAAGCACGGCCTTGTCGACCGCTGGCCCGGCGGCGCGATCCGCCTCGTCGCGCGCGATCCTGTGAACGGCATGCGTCCCTCGGCAGACCTTCTGCTCACCACGGTGGCCAAGGCCGCACGGGACAAGGCGGTAGGCGTCATCCTGTCGGGTGCGGGAACGGACGGCGCCGCTGGCATGGGCGCTGTCAAGCAGCTTGGTGGCCTGACCCTGTGTCAGGACAAGGATAGCGCAATGGTTTTCGAGGCATCCGCTGCGGCTATCGCCAAGGGCGTGGTTGAGGCGCAACTCTCGATCCCTGATCTGGCCAAGGTCATTCTCGCCCGGTGTGAGGAGCGGGAACTTGCAGCCTGAGATATCTTCCCCTTCCACCCCCAGCATCGCCGTCCCTATCATCGCCCCTCATAGCCTGAGAGGCAAGATAGCGGACGAGCTGGACCAGCTCCGCGAGGATCTGGAGGAAATCGGCGTGCAGCTATGCCTCGATGAAGAGGTGATGTTGCGTTGTATGTCGTACCTTCAGCGCCTTGATGAAATGGGCCAGCGCAGCAACTGGCTGGCCGCCATCGTGCGCGCGGAGGACCCCACAGAGGTGATCCCTGACATCACACTTCAGGCACTGGCCGATCGGCTTAGAACCTGAGCTGAGCAGAGCAGAACTGAGTAAGAAGGCGGGGTATAAAGCTCCGCCTTTTTTATGCCTAGCCATAAGGCGGGCAGTGTAGCCCCTTGGGACTAGCCGTGAATATCTCGCAGCCCGTCTCAGTGATGCCGATGCTGTGTTCAAACTGGGCGGAGAGCGTACGGTCCCGCGTGACCGCCGTCCAGCCATCCTCCATCATGCGGACGCCAGGCTTACCGATGTTGATCATCGGCTCGATCGTGAAGAACATGCCGGGCTTGAGCTCCGGCCCGCTCCCCGGCGTGCCGACATGCACCACTTCCGGGCTGTCGTGAAACACCCGTCCCAGCCCATGCCCACAGAAATCGCGCACCACGCCATAGCGGTGCTTTTCGGCGTGTTTTTGGATCGCATGACCGATATCGCCCAGATGATTGCCCGGCTTCGCCTGCTCTATGCCCAGCATCAGGCACTCATAGGTCACTTCCACCAGCCGCCTGGCTTTGATCGGTGCTTCACCGGCAATATACATGCGGCTGCTGTCGCCATGCCAGCCATCGACCAGCGGCGTCACGTCGATATTGACGATATCGCCTTCCAGCAACTTACGGTCGCCGGGTATGCCGTGGCAGATCACATTGTTGATCGAAGTGCAGCAGCTATGCTGATAGCCGCGATAACCCATCGTCGCGGGTACGCCGCCGCCATCAATCGACATGCGGCGAACGACGTCGTCCAGCTCTCCTGTCGTCACGCCGGGGACGACATGAGGCACCAGCGCGTCGAGTATCTCTGCCGCCAGCCGCCCCGCCCTGCGCATGCCGGCAAAGCCACTTTCGTCGTAAAGCTTGATCGCGGTTGAGCGGGTGGGCGGGCTATCCGCCGTCATTGTCATATAATCCATCATGATTTCCATATAGACAGTTTACATCGCAAAGACGAGAGGGCTTGATCGGCCCGGCTGTTCGGCGCAAGGTCTTGGAGCTACAGGAGCCACTTTATGACCGAAATGATCAGGGAAGGCGGATGCGCTTGTGGCCTGACGCGCTTTCGTGTGTCGGGCGACCCGATCTTCGTCAACCATTGCCACTGCAAACAATGCCAGCGGCAAACGGGTAGCACATCAGCCGTGAACATGTTTTACGAGACCGAGCGACTGTCGCTGCGCTCTGGCGAGACAAGCCGCCATGTGGTAAAAGCAGGGAGCGGGGGCGATCATGTGATCGTGCGCTGCGCGGAGTGCGGCACGGCGCTATGGAGCCATTACCCGCGCCTCGGCGAACTTGGCGCGGGCGTGAGAGTCGGCACGCTGGATGATCCCTCCGGTATCAGGCCAGACGCAGTAGTGTTCGCCTCGGAACGGATGGCGTGGGTCGGCCTGCCCGACGACGTTCCCGCTTTCGAGGCTTACTACAACCCAGCCGACCTGCTGCCGCCCGAACGGTTTGTCCGGCTGAAGGCGCTGGCGGAAAAGGCCCGCCCGGCATGAAGTCACGCATCTGGACCGCCGCACTTCTGGTCATCGGCGATGAAATCCTATCCGGCCGCACACAGGACAAAAATGTCTCACAGGTTGCAAGCTGGCTCAATGTGCAAGGCATCCGCCTGCGCGAGGTACGGGTAGTGGCGGATGTAGAGGACGACATTATCGCCGCTGCAAACGCATTGCGCGAACGGTATGATTATCTGTTCACAACAGGCGGCATCGGCCCGACTCATGACGACATCACGGTCGATGCGCTGGCGAAGGCGCTGGGCGTGTCCGTCGTCATCCACCCGGAGGCGCGCGCCAAACTCGAACACTATTACGAGACGCGCGGCGGCATGAACGAAGGACGGCTGCGCATGGCCCGCGTACCGGAGGGAGCAAGCCTCATTCCCAACCATTATTCGGGTGCGCCGGGCATTCGTGTCGGCAATGTCTTCATCATGGCCGGTGTGCCGCATATAACCGCAGGGATGCTCGATGCGCTGACCGGTACGCTGGAAGGTGGCGATCCAGTGCTTTCCACTCAAGTCGGCTGCTGGGTTGCGGAGAGCGAGATCGCCACTCTGCTGCTCACCACAGAGCGGGCGCATGAAGGTAGCCAGATCGGCAGCTATCCTTTCTTCCGCGAAGGCCGCATTGGGTGCAACTTCGTGATCCGTTCCACCAGCCAGAGCGTGCTCGACGCATGCGCGGCAGAGCTGGCGGCAGGGCTGAATGCAGGCGGCTGGCCCGCTATCATGGGCGGGATATAGGGTCTGTAGGGATTCAGCCGATATGGTCTGAATCCCTACAGACCCTAGGAGAACAACACCGCCGTGACGGTGGCAAGCTCAACGGTCGGCACGGTATCAAGCGGTATCTCCTTGGCAGGATTACTGCTGTGTCCGATCAGCCTGCCTTGCTTGTCACTCGAAAGAGCGAGCACCCTGAGCCCCTCGCCCTCGCGCAGCACAGCCAACCCGCCCGTCATAGGCACACGTGCCGGGTCGACAATCAGCACAGCATTACCCGGTATCGCCGCACCGAGGGATGCGCGGCACATCCGCAGCGCATAGGCGTCCTTCCCGGACCCCAGAGGGGCTGCGACATATTGCGGATTGGGAAACAGCTCGATCAGGCCATCGCCCAGCGGCACTCCCATCACCTGAAGCAGCTCACCAGACGAACCTGCTCCCTCGCGCCGAACGGAAGAAGAAAGAGGCGTCTGCCCCCCTATTGGCCGTGCATCTTTCTTTATTCGTGCCATCTCGACGCGCAGGGCGACAATCCGTTCACGGGTCCGCGCCTCGCGCTCTGCCGCGCCGGGGATGCGCTCCAGCCATTCCGCCAGTGCCCCCATAGCAAACTCGCCCCACAGCAGCGCGATCAGCCCTGCCCGATCCGGCACCCCGAACAGCACGCATAAGCCGCTGATCGTTTCTGTATTCCACCGATGAAAAGGCTTCACCGCATTCTCGATCCGCGACACGATGACAGAGGGCAGCCGATACTCCTCCTGCAGCCGCGCAAGCGTGAGCGCGGGTTGCCCGGCGCGCAGCCGCCGCAACGCCGCCCCCAGCAGCATTGCCAGTTCTTCTGCCTCGCGCGCCATTACGCGGTCATCCCCCCGCGCACCTGCCCACGCTGTCATCGAAAAGCCCGGAGCCTCCACATCGACCAGCAGATCTGCCGGATCATTGAGGCCCAGCACCTCGGCAACACACAGCATCTCTTCGGCGCGGGC
Source organism: Sphingobium fluviale (assembly GCF_004122115.1). Taxonomy (GTDB): domain Bacteria; phylum Pseudomonadota; class Alphaproteobacteria; order Sphingomonadales; family Sphingomonadaceae; genus Sphingobium; species Sphingobium fluviale. The sequence continues at coordinate 38,649 of NZ_SBKP01000007.1, read as the reverse complement.
AAACACCTCTCCCCGCTCGATCTTCGACAGGCGGATGTATGGCAACCGGGGCACGAGGGCTGAGAGAGCAAGTTGGGAAGAAATGCCCGCCTCCAGCCTCCGTTCGCGCACCGCATTAGGGAATATAATGGTCCGATACGGGTCTATGGCAATGCTGCTTCTGTCTGGCGCCTCTGCCCGGCCTTGCGCCGATGAACTGCGTATCGCCTGTTTCATACTCGTTCCGCTGGACATGCCTTCTTATTTTCCTGACCCGGTAACTGATGCAGGGCGCGCCCCGCAATCATGCCCCTATCATGTCCGCTTTGTAAGAAATATAATGGGCCAAGAAATTGCATCCTAAATGGAGCAAAAAAAGCGTCCCTCCAGGCAAGGAGGGACGCCGAGGCTGTTGGGGGTGCAGAAAAGAGGCGTTAGTGGCGGACAGCGCTTGCAAGAGCTAGCGCCGGGACAGGCGGAGAATCCAGCGGCTCCAGCTCAGGCTCAGTAACGCGAACTGGCGCTGAGTGGCCCAGTTCATGGCTGGCGCGCGGCAGCATAGTCGGCGTCTCCTCCTCACCATGCATCGCGAAGCGGGTGTTCCCGGCGGCAAGCTCGCTCATCAGGCGCGCGGCGCGGCGGGTGATCTGGCGGATTCGCTCGCGCGTCAGGCCCAGCTCTGTGTCCTCCCTGATATCCTCACCTTGACCGAACAAGTGGCGGCGCACGATGTCACAATCCCGCGCGATACGCTCGTCCAGCTTGCGCAGTTCCTCCGGGTCGATCCTTGCGGTGCGGCTCTGGACATAGACCGGCAGCGCGCTTGATCGTTCGCGCCGGGTGGCGAGTGGGCGGGCTGCCGCAGTCTTGCGCTTTAACTGCGCGATGCCGACACTGCGCAGGTGGCGCACATATTCGTCCATCAGCGCGGCGCAGGTCTGTTCCGCCAGATGATCGGCCGCGGCCGCCTCGGTGCGTTCCTCGGCATATTCATCCTCGATCATGCTCTCCAGCGGCATGTCCTCGCCGTCCGCCCCGCGCTCCATCGCATGCAGCGAGATGGTGGTGGCCTCCACCTTCTTTGCGGAGGGGCGCTGGTCATCCATCAGGCGAAAGCGCAGCCCTTGCAGCTCGCCACGCAGCTGCCAGTTCACAAAGGTGGTGAACATCGCCTTGTCGGGATCATAGGCCTCGATGGCGCGGTGAACACCGATGGCACACACCTGCTCGGCATCGTCCCAATGGGCGGTAAGGCCATATTGCTTGATAAAGTGGCGGATGCGCGGCGCGATGATACGCAGCACAGTGGCAAACGCGCGGTCGGCCATGATTCGCTGGCGCGCGGTCTGGCGCTCGCCCTCGGCCGGGCGGTTTGCGATCACTTCGGCGACGGCGGCCTCAAGAAGTTCGGTAGCTTTCGACATTGGTTATCCCCTGAGCAATGCGACGCAGCACTGACTTGCTGCCTGGGGACACAATGGGACACAGGGCTTCTACTTATCCTGAAATGTCCTATAAGTAGGATTACCTATCCTATATGTTTTTCGACATAGCCAAGCAGCCAGCCGCGATGCGCACGGGCGGCGTCTCCCGCCTGAGCAACGCGATGCGCCGCCTTTTCCGTGCCGATCTGGGCCGCAAGCAGCGCATGAGCGCGCACAGACGACAACTCTCCCTTATAGAAGCGAAGAGCGTCTCCCGGCCCCAGATGATGGCCGATATAGGCGGCGCGGGCGACATCTGCCGCTCCCTCTCCCACCGCCACGCCCGCCCGGCGCAACTGGGAGACGTTGGCGCGGGCATAATCCGCCACGCTCTCGATCGCAGCCTGCGGTGTGTAACGCAGAGCCAGTAGCGCGCTCTTCGCGCCCGGCGCGATATGTCCCGCCGCATCGATCAGCCCATGGCCCCGCGCATAGCGGTTAAGCCAGGTCCCGTCCTGCCGCGCCAGCCCCAGCCATGTGCCAGAGAGGAACTGCCCCAGCCCGGCCGCGCTGGATCGGGGATTGCGGGAATGCGGGTTCCAGGCGCCGTCTGGCCCTCGCCCCGCCTCCGCACCGATGATGGCGGAGAGCGTTGCGGCAGGGATGCCGGTGCGTGCGGATGCAGCGTCGAGCATCCCGCCATAGCGCGCGTTGGCAGGGGCAAGCGCTGCCGGGATGGCTATGGTGGGAGCCGATGTCGCAATCGTGGTATCGTGCCGCACTGGCCGTGCGCCCACAGCCTGCTGCAACAGCGCCTCCAGCCCATCTGAGCGGGGTGCATATGCCAAAGAAGATGCTCCAGCCCCTTCCGCCTCGCCCAGCGCCGCGCGCCACAGCCTGCCATCCAGCTCCGTCCGGGCAACAGAGAGCAGCGCTCGCGCCCGTTCTCCTGGCGAGAGCGCCGCAAGCTCAGGCCGCATCCGCCTGCTCTTGAGCTCCTATGGAGCGGGTCAACCGCTCCCGGCGTTTCGACTTCAGCAGACGCCGCGCTGTGTCGTAGTCGTCGGCCTCCGCTTGCGCCTTGCGTTCCGCTTCAGCTCGCGCCTTATCGAGATAGGCGCTGGCCGTCTTCTCCGCCGCGCGCAACTTGCCATAGGCGGTCAGCGCCTGCTCGCGCAGCTGGTTCAACCCCGTCTCGGCATCAACCCGCTGCTGGGCAATCTGCTCTGCCTGTGCCTTTCTCGCGCGCACCCAGCCATCGGTGCGCAATGTGGCATCCAGCTCGGCCAGCCGGCACTCTTCCCGCACGTGCTGCGCCAGCTTTGCGGCCTCGTGTACCAGTCCAGATACCCGCACCATCTCCTGCCGCAGCGCGTCGCGCAGCCTTTCGACGTCGCGCTTGCCGATGCGTACCACGGGGTCATAAGGCGTTTTCATGCGCTTCTCCTTGCGGTTCCAGTATCTCCGCCAGTTTGGCGAAAGCGGCTTGAGCATCGCCCGGCTCATCCTTGCCTTGCCGCAGCATCTCCTCGATGCGCGGGCCGAGCGCGATGGCGCGATCGACTTGCGGATTGCTGCCCGCCTGATAGGCGCCCAGCCGCACGATCTCCTCCATGTCGCCATGCAGTGAGAGCAGCGCCCGCGCCTGCGTGCGCAAGGCATTTTGCGCCGGAGAGAGGCAGTGCGGCAGCGTGCGCGACACCGATTTCAGCAAATCCACCGCCGGATAGCGCCCCTGCTCGGCGATATGGCGAGAGAGGATGACATGCCCGTCCAATATGCCGCGCACCGCATCGGCCACCGGCTCGTCATGGTCTCCGCCGTCTACCAGCACCGTAAACAGCCCGGTGATCGAGCCTTCCCCCTCCCGCCCCGGCCCGGCGCGCTCCAGCAGGCGGGGCAGCTCGGCAAAGACCGAGGGCGTATATCCGCGCGAGGCCGGCGGTTCGCCATTTGCCAACCCGATCTCCCGCTGCGCCATCGCAAAGCGCGTCACCGAATCCATCAGGCACAGCACATGCAGCCCGGCATCGCGGAAATATTCCGCCACCGCGAGCGTGGTCCACGCCGCCTGCCGCCGCATCAGCGCGGGGGCATCCGAAGTCGCCACCACCAGCACCGATCGGGCGAGGCCTTCCGGCCCCAGATCATCCTCGATAAACTCCTGCACCTCGCGACCGCGTTCGCCGACGAGGCCGATCACCGCGACATCGCATGCAGTCCAGCGCGCCAGCATCGAGAGCAACACCGATTTACCGACGCCCGACCCGGCGAAGAGGCCGAGCCTCTGCCCCACACACAAGGGCGCGAACAGATCGAGCGCGCGAACGCCGGTTTCGACCCTCGCCCCGACCCGCGCCCTTGCGGCGGCGGGCGGAGGCTCGGCCCGCATCGGCCTTGCCGCGCCGCCCATCGGCAGCGGCCCCTTGCCGTCCACCGGCCGACCCAGCCCATCGACCATACGCCCCAGCCACGCGCGCGACGGGCGGATCGTCTCCTGCCCCGCGCATAAATGCGCCCGCGCACCTACCGCCAGCCCGCGTGGCTCGCAAAAGGGCAGACAATGGGCGACATCGCGGTCCAGCCCCGTAATTTCGGCATCGAGCAGATCACCGTCCGCCTCGATGCGGATATGCGCGCCGATGCTGGCATGACGCAGCAGCCCTTCGACCTCGATCAGCGAACCATGCGCTGCCGCCACCCGGCCATAGACGCTCGTCGGAGGCAGCTGCGCGATGATGCGCGCGGCATCGGCCAGCGAGGCGCGCATCAGTGCTTCACGCTGTCCGCCGCCAGTCCCAGCAGTGCGGCTTCATGCTCGATCAATGTGCGACAGTGCGCCAGCGCGCGGTAATACTGCCCGTTCGCGGCGTCGCAGGCCAAAGCCGCGCACGCAGCCTTGGCGTGCGGGCTTTCGAGTGCGCACAGCAGGTCATCGAGCAGGGCAACAAGGTCGTGCTGATGGTGCTGCCTGCGTGCAGGATCGAGATAGGCCATCATGCAGGAGAAATAGAGGCGGCGGGCGGGAGTATCGGCCTCCTCCGGCCGCATGACCTCCCGCCCGCGCAATATCGCCGCGTCATTTTCAAGCCAGAGCGTGGTCGGCGCGCCGGCGCGCAGCACCGCGCCGTTCACCACCATCTTCTCTCCCTGACGCAGGCGTATCTTCAGCATGTCCATCCCCGAACGGTGCCTGCAGCCATTATAGGAAGGCGCGCGGCAAAAATTTCCGGGTGTCGCGAAAAACGCGGCAAGACTTGCCGGATTTGGGGGGATGGTGCGCGGCTTCCTATAATGGGGAAGCGGGAGTGTGTGGTGCGCTCGCCGCCTTTGAGGAGGGTGTAAGGTGAGCCTATATTCCGCGCTCTATGCAGGCGTATCCGGCCTATCCGCGCAATCGAGCGCGATGGCGACGGTGGCCGACAACATCACCAACATCAACACGGTGGGCTATAAGGGCGTGGAGGCACAGTTCCGCAGTCTTGTGACCGACGGCACGATCGTCACCTCCTATTCTGCGGGCGGTGTGGCCGCCGCACCGCATGCGATGATCTCCAAGCAGGGCCTGCTGCAGGCTTCCTCCAGCACCACCGATCTCGGCATAGATGGCGCGGGCTTTTTCGTAACGCGCAGCGGCATCAACCCGACAGACCAGATCGCATTCACGCGCGCAGGCTCGTTCCGGCCCGATGAGGAGGGCTTTTTGCGCAACAGCGCGGGCTATTATCTTCAGGGCTGGGCGCTCGACAACAACGGCAACTATGTCAACACCGGCAATCTGTCTGCGCTTAGCCCCGTTAGAGTGGGCGAGCTGACCGGCACCGCTACGGCGACGACCCGCCTTCAGATGCGCGCCAACCTGCAATCGACGACAACCGCGTTCACCGGCGCCTATGCTGCGGGCAACATGGCGACGGGTGCGGTGACGCCCGCCTTCTCCCGCTCGCTCGATGTGTTTGATGCACAGGGCGGCCCGCACCGCCTCAACCTCTCCTTCCTCAAGACGGCGCCGAACGTCTGGCAGGCGGAAATATACGCTACTCCCGCGAGCGACGTCACCGCCGCCAACGGCCTGCTGGTAAGCGGCACGATCACCTTCAACCCGGACGGCAGCCTCGATGTAGCGAACAGCAGCCCTGCCCTGTTCGGCACGATCACACCGGTATGGACCAACAGCGCGGCGGCAGACCCGATCCAGCTCGAACTCGGCACACAGAACGGCCTCGATGGCCTCACCCAGTTCGGCAGCACCAGCGCGATGATCAGCTCGATCGTCAACGGTGGCCTGCTCGGCAACATCGCCTCGGTCGAGGTAGACAAGCAGGGCCGCCTCTCCGCAATCTTTGAAGACGGCACCGCGCGCGAGCTGTATCAGCTTCCGCTCGCCACCTTCCCCAACCCCGATGGCCTCACGCGCCTGCCGGGCAATGGCTTTTCGATGTCGGACGGCTCCGGCGCGCCTGCGCTGAACGAGCCGACCGTGCTGGGCGCGGGCGCGATCTCGTCCGGCACGCTGGAGGGGTCTACCGTCGATCTGGCGGAGGAATTCACCAATATGATACGCTTTCAGCGCGCATATAGCGCCGCTTCGCGCATTATTACGACGGTGGACGACATGCTTCAGGAAGTGAGTAACCTCAAGCGATGAGGAAATCCTCGCCATGTCGCTGACGGATATATTCAGCTCCGCCCGATCCGGCCTTTCCGCCGCACAGGCTGCTCTCAAAACCGTATCCACCAATATCGCCAATGTCGGCACGCCCGGCTATGCGCGCGAGGCAGTGAGCCTTACTACCGCCGTGGTGCAGGGCCGCGTGACCGGCGTCAATGTCGGCGAGCCAAGCCGCATCGCCGACCAGTTCCTCGAAGACCTGGTCTATGGCCGCGCAGGCGAAGCCGGGCGGGCGGAGGTGGAGGCAGGCTATCTCGACCGGCTGCAATCGCTGCTCGGCCAACCTGGAGCGGAGGGCGGTATCCCTGCGCGCATAGACGCGCTTTCCGCCGCCGCCACGGCGATGACCGGCCTGCCAAACTCGCCGCAGACAGTCGGCAATTTCGTGGCGCAAGTGCGCGACGCTATCGCCTCGCTCCAGCAACTTGGGCAGGACGCCAACCAAGTGCAAGCCGATGTCGAGGCCGAGATCGGCTATGATGTCGAGCGCGCCAACAGCCTGCTGCTGCGCATCCATCAGCTGAACGGCGAGGTCGCGCGGCTGGATGGGCTGGGGCGCAGTTCCTCCGGCGCGGCAGACAGGCGGATGCAAAGCATCGAGGAGCTGTCCGGCCTCATTTCCGTCACCGTGCGCCACCAGACCGACGGGCGTATCACGATTGACAGCGCGGACGGCAAGGTGCTGCTTGATCGGCAGCTGCGCCAGCTGGATTACGCGATCCCCGGCGGCGGGGTGGCGCAGGGTAAATATCCACCCATCGCCATCCGCTTTGCCGATGACGCGGGCACTCCCGGCGCATCGACCGGCGACCAGCTCTCCGGCGCGGCAAGCGGCGGCGCGATTGGCGGCTTGGTCAATCTGCGGGACAGCGTGGTTCCCGGCTTCACCGACCAGCTCGGCCTGCTGTTCGGCGGGCTGGCCGAAGCGGTGAACAGCGCCTCCAACGCCGCCACCGCCATGCCGCCGCCCAACGCACTCGGCGGACGAGCCACCGGGCTGCTGGGCATGGACCGGCTCGGCTTTTCCGGGCAGGCGCAGTTCGCGGTGACGGACGCGCAGGGCACACTCGTGGCCACCACGACGATAGATTTCAGCGCATTGGGTGCGGGCGCAACCGTCAACACTGCTGTTGCCGCGATCAACGCTGGGTTGGGTGGCGCAGCGACCGCGAGCATAGACGCGCAAGGCGTGCTCAGCATCATAGCCACCGCGCCCGGCAACGGCCTTTCCATCGGCCAAGGAACCCCGCCGTCCGACCGCGCGGGCGTAGGCTTCTCGCAGTTCTTCGGGCTAAACGACGTGATCCAGAGCGCAGACAGCGCGCTCACCCCAACCGGCTTCGCCGCCACCGATCCGCATGGCTTCATCACCGGCCAGACGGTGGAGCTGATGCTGCGCGACGCGACCGGGCGCGAACTCGCCAGCGCATCGCTCAGCCCGCAGACGGGCGGCACCTTCGGCGCGCTCGTCACCAGCCTCAACGCCAGCGCGCTCTCCGCCTATGGCAGCGTCAGCATGGACGCGAAGGGCCGCTTCGTCTTCACGCCCCAGCCCGGCTATGCGGGCGCGCGCCTCTCCATCCCCTCGGACTCGACCGATCGGGCAGGCACCGGGCGCACTTTCACCGCTCTTTCGGGCCTCACCGGCGCATGGGCGGGCATAGAGAGCGGCGCGGTGCGCAAGGAGCTGGTCGGCAACCCCAGCCGCCTGCCGCTCGCTACGCTCCAGTCCGGCATCGCCATCGGCAGCCGGGCGCTGGGCAGTGGCGACGTCAGCGGCGCCCTCTCCATGGTTAATGCGCTCAACGCGGTGCGTGATTTCTCCGGCCATGGCATGGCGAGCCTGCAACGCTACACCAGCGATCTGGTCGGCGGCATCGGCTCCGCCGCCGCGCTGGCGCAGGACCGCATGACCGACGCCACCGCGCGTAAAGCAGACGCGGTCAACCGGCGCGACAGCTTCTCCGGCGTGAACCTCGATGAGGAACTCTCGCAGATGGTGGTACTGCAAAACAGCTATGGCGCGTCCGCCCGCGTGATAACCGCTGCCAGCCAGATGTATGACACGCTGATCGAGATGATGCGATGACCCGCGTCGCCTCCATACCGCTGCAGAACACAATGGCGAGCGCGATCCAGCGCGCACAGGCCGATCTCGCCGTCACGCAACAGCGCATATCCACCGGCAAGAAGGCGCTCGATTATGCCGACCTTGGCAGCGTGGCGCCGCGCATCCTCTCCGCCCATGCGATGCTCGCCCGCGCCGATGCCCACGCCGCCACCGGCGATCAGGTCTCGACCACACTCTCGATCTACGACGCCAGCATGTCGACGATCGACACCGCAACCGGGTCACTGCGTCAGACGCTGATGCAGGCAATCGGCACCGGGCAGACCACCGGCCTTCAGGCGGCGATCGAGGGCGCGTTCCACAGCTATCGCACCAGCCTTAACGCCAGCGAGCGCGGGGTGGCGCTGTTCGGCGGCGGACAGACGTTGGATACACCCTTTAAGGTGGACCAGCTCGCCAACCTCATCGGCACCACGCCCGCCACTGTCTTCACCAACGATCAGGTGAAGGCGACCGCCGAAGTCGCCGAGGGGCAACAAATCCAGTATGGCCTGCTGGCGAGCGATGTGGGCAACGATCTCTTTCTCGCCTTTCGCTCGCTCGCCGAAGCCGGCACCTTCGGCACCACGCCGACCGCGGCCCAGAGCGCCAAGATGAACGAGGCGCTGACCTATCTCGACAGCGGCCTCACCCAGCTCCGCACCGCCCAGGCCGATAATGGCCTGCGCCTGCAGCAGATAGACACCCTCACCCAGCGCGCGCAGGACCGCAGCCTGCTGTGGCAGGATATCGTCTCGAAAAACGAGGACGCCGATCTCGCGCAGGTGGCGATAGACCTCACGCGCCAGCAGATGGTGCTGGAGGCGAGCTATTCGATCTTCGCCAAGCTCTCGAAACTAAGCCTCAACGATTATTTATGAGGGGGTGGCGCGGGCGTGGGAGGCAAAGCGTCAAGCAGCGCGTCATCCTCCCCAGCCACCGACACAACCGGAATCGCCGCCATAGCGCGGGTTATACCATCGCTCGTCATCGCGCTCGCCGGGCCGGTCAGCAGCGCGAAGGCGGGGCCGGAAGGCAGGCGCGCGAACGCCGCCCCGTGGCGCCCCCGTAACGCAGCCACGCCCCGCTCGTCCCCCAGCATCGCGAGGGCCACCGCGCGGCGCAGGATCAGCGCCTGATCGACAGCTGAGAGCGCCCCTTTGGCAGGAACCGCGCCCTCTGCCGCCGCCAGTGCGCGCCAGTCCCGCCGCCGCCACAGCATCTCTGCGCGAAGGCCTGCCATCTCCGGCTGGTCCTCGGTCAGGGCCAGCGCCTCACCGACCCGCCCCAACTGATAGAGCGCCACCGCCTGCGCATGCCGCCGCGCGGCAAGGATCGCTGGGGGATAGGCCGGCTGCTCGCTCTCCCGCAAGGCGAGGATCGCCTTGCCCGGCAGCCCTCCGAGCAGATAGAGCCGCGCCACCTGCGCAGAGACGGGGCCTTTCTCTACATCCTTGGCGCGGGCGCGCATCTGATAGCTCAGCAAGTCCGCCGCGCGCTCATAAAGCCCCGCCCCGGCCAGTCGCCCGGCCAGCAGGTCCAGCATCCGGTCGCCCCGCGGCCCCGTGGGTGCAAGGTCACGATTGTCCCAGAACAGCCCCGCCGCGTCCTCCAGCTTCAGCTTGCTCGCAGGGTCGAGAATGGTGAACATCCGCTGCTGGCACGCCGCCAATATCTCCCCCGCCCGCGCACCCGGCGCGCCATAACGCAGCAGCATGCCGCCAAAGCGCAATGCGGCTACGGCATCCCGCTTTTGCTCGGCCAGATCATAGCCGAGCGTGAACGCTCTCTGTTCCACATCTCCGCCGCGCCACAGGAACAAGATGCGCTCCGTGCGCTTGAGTGCCTCTGGAACCGGCATTTGATGACGGGCGACGAGCGCCTCCACCAGCGCCAACTCCGCCTCGATCCGGTGCTCCGGCCCGCCGCCCTGCCGCACCCGGTCCAGCCGCAACCGCCCTTCCGGCAAATTCCCCAGCGCGATCAGCGCCTCACCGCGCAGGATGTTGGCCGCGCCGTCATTATCCGGCAGTTGCGCCAGCCAATCAAGCGCGGAACCGGCATTGTTGGTGCGGATCGCCGCCCAGGCCGCAGCGCGAATAAAGGTGCCCGCGCTCTCCAGCCGCCGCGCGTTCACCGCCGGGATTGCGCATTTCAGCTCCGCCATTGCCGGCCCTGCCCTCTGTGCCTGCACCTGCGCCAGCAAGCGCCACAGGCACGCCTCCGGGTTGCGCGCCAGCATCGGGTCGGTCAGCATCGTCAGCGCCTCGGCCGGGCGGGTAAGCATGGCGAGCGCGACACCCCGCGCCAGTCGATAGCCCGGCACTAGCGCCATGTCGGCGTCGTCGGCCAGCATCGTATCGAGAGCGCCGAGCGCTTCTGACGCGCGCCGCGCGCCGATCTGGCCCAGCGCATAGTCCCACCGCGCAGCCTGCCTTTCAGAGTTATGAGCCACGGCCAGCTGCTCCAGCGCACTTTCGGGTGACGGCCCCGCCCACAACTCCGGCCCGCGCGGCAGCGGACGGTTGGCGAGTTCCGCCGCAAAGCCGGGCAGGCGCGCGCTGCTGAGCGGTATCACAGGCGCCGGGCTCGCAAAGACCACAGGAGCGGCAGGCACTGGGCGCACCGCCTCCGGCGCTGTCGTTCCCAATATCAACGGCAGCGTGGCGGCCAGCAAGCCTGCCCGCTTCACTGCTTGTTTCCATAGAGCAACGCGGCAAGTTCCGGCATGTGGTGCGGCAATGCGGTGAGCGCCGCGCCGCCAAGCGCGCAGCCGATCAGGAACAGCAGTGCCGGAAAAAGCGGCAAAGCAGCCTTAGCCGGGGCGTGTGCTTCCGGTAGGTGCTCCTCTTCGGCACCTTGCGGCGCGCTGGCATGATCGGCAGGTGCGCCACCGCCGCCTCCAACTATCGCCACCGCCTTGACGGCCTTGGGTTTCTGATCCCGGCTCATGAATGCGCGGCCTTTCACGTCTGCGGTTGAGGGTTTCCTTCCTATTATAGGAAAATGCCCGCTCTCCGCCGCCGCCTCACACTGCCCCGCCGCCCGCTTTTCATTGGCATGATGGCCGCGCTTTCGGGCGCCGGGTTGCTGGCCGGTCCGGCTGAAGCATCCGAAAGCGGGGGCAAGGGTGGCAGCGCGACGCTTGTGCCGATGGACGAGATCGCGGTGCCGATCATTGACGGTGCGCGTATGGAAGGCATTTTGCGTTTCACGCTGGTGCTGCGCGCGCATGATCCGGCGGCTGCGGCGCGGCTAGGCACATCGATCGCGAAGCTGCGGTCAGTGGCGATGGTGGCCGGGATGGACTTTGCCCGCCTGCGCGTCTCCCCTTTCAGTGCGGTTGACGTCAACCACCTCGTCAGCGCGCTAGACAAGGCCCTTAAGGCGGCTGATCCTGGCATCAGCCAGGCGCTGATAATCCGGGTGGGTGCAGCAGCGCAGTAAATTATCCCTTCCCAATTTCCTACAGCCACCCTATATGGTGTTGGAACGCGGAGCCTTCGGGCACTGCGCCTCTCCTTGTCCGGGCCACGGTCTGAATGGCGATCAGACCGCGACGAATGGGACAAAATCGAGAGGTTTCCAATCGCTGACAGTGCGGATCGGACAGCCCCGGCCCGCACTTTTTTGCGTTGACGCAGGCCCAGCCTGCGTCCGCGAATCGGCTGAATTTTCGCTGCGATGCGAAAGATTTTTTGATTTGCACCCGTCCAAAAAGGCGAATGAGACTATGGCGACCAAGGCTGCCCCCACCCCGACAGCAAAAAAGCGCATCCGCAAGGTATTCGGCAACATCCATGAAGTGGTGCAGATGCCAAACCTCATTGAGGTGCAGCGTGAGAGCTATGAACAGTTCCTGCGCTCCGACCCCAAGATCGGCTATGTCTCTGGGCTGGAAAAGACGCTGCGCAGCGTGTTCCCGATCCGCGATTTCGCCGGCACAGCCGAGATGGACTTCGTCCACTACGAGCTGGAAGACCCGAAATACGACGTCGAGGAATGTCGCCAGCGGGGCATCACCTTCGCCGCACCGATGCGCGTGACGTTGCGCCTCATCGTGTTTGAAGTCGATCAGGACACAGACACCCGCTCGGTCCTCGATATCAAGGAGCAGGACGTATACATGGGCGACATGCCGCTCATGACCAAGAACGGCACCTTCTTCATCAACGGCACCGAGCGCGTGATCGTCAGCCAGATGCACCGTTCGCCCGGCGTGCTGTTCGATCATGACCGGGGCAAGACCCACTCCAGCGGCAAATATCTGTTCGCTGCGCGCGTAATCCCCTATCGCGGCAGCTGGCTCGATTTCGAATTCGACGCCAAGGACATCGTCAACGTCCGTATCGACCGCAAGCGCAAGCTCCCTGTAACAGCGCTGCTCCACGCGCTTGGCCTCAACAACGAGGAAATCCTCGGCGAGTTTTATAACAAGGTGACGTTCCTGCGCGGCGAAGGTGGCTGGCAGATTCCGTTCACCGTCGAGGCGTGGCGCGGCCAGAAGCCCACGTTCGACATCATCGACGCCAAGACAGGCGAAGTCGTGTTCCCCGCCGGGCAGAAGATCAGCCCCCGCGCTGCCAACAAGGCCGGCAAGGACGGACTTGAGACGCTGCTGATCCCGACCGAGGAGATTTTCGGCCGCTATTCCGCCTATGACCTCATCAACGAGACGACGGGCGAAATCTACATCGAGGCGGGCGACGAGGTTTCTCCTGAAAACCTCGAAAAGCTCGATAAGGCAGGCATCGATCGCATCGAGCTGCTCGACATCGATCATGTCACCACCGGCCCGTGGATCCGCAACACGCTGAAGGCCGACAAGGCCGAAGACCGCGATCATGCACTCGCGGATATCTATCGCGTGATGCGCCCCGGCGAGCCGCCGACCCGCGAAACGGCGGAGGCGCTGTTCGCAGGTCTGTTCTTCGACGCCGAGCGCTATGACCTCTCGGCCGTGGGCCGCGTCAAGCTCAACATGCGACTTGGCCTCGACGCCGAGGACACGATCACCACCCTGCGCCGCGAGGATATTCTCGCCGTCGTCAAGGAGCTGGTGAACCTGAAGGACGGCAAGGGCGAGATCGACGATATCGACAATCTCGGCAACCGCCGCGTCCGCTCGGTGGGTGAGCTGCTGGAGAACCAGTATCGCGTTGGCCTGCTGCGCATGGAGCGCGCCGTGAAGGAGCGCATGTCGAGCGTGGACGTATCCACCGTGATGCCGAACGACCTTATCAACGCCAAGCCCGCAGTGGCGGCGGTGCGCGAGTTCTTCGGATCCAGCCAGCTCTCGCAGTTCATGGACCAGACCAACCCGCTCTCGGAAGTCACCCACAAGCGCCGCGTTTCGGCGCTTGGACCGGGCGGCCTGACTCGCGAACGCGCCGGCTTTGAGGTGCGCGACGTGCACCCGACACATTATGGCCGCATATGCCCGATTGAGACGCCGGAAGGCCCGAACATCGGCCTTATCAACAGCCTCGCCACCTTCAGCCGCGTCAACAAATATGGCTTCATCGAGACGCCGTATCGTAAGGTCATCGACCATAAGGTGACGAATGACGTGGTCTATCTTTCCGCTATGGAAGAAGCCAAGCACACGATTGCGCAGGCAAACGCCGAGCTGGATGCCGAAGGCCGCTTCATCGAGGATCTCGTCTCTGCCCGTCAGGCAGGAGAGTTCCTGATGGCCATCCCCGACACCATCACCCTGATGGACGTGTCTCCCAAGCAGCTCGTTTCGGTTGCGGCATCGCTCATTCCGTTCCTGGAAAACGACGACGCCAACCGCGCGCTGATGGGATCGAATATGCAACGCCAGGCGGTGCCGCTTGTCCGCGCCGAGGCGCCGTTCGTCGGCACCGGCATGGAGGAGACGGTAGCGCATGACTCCGGCGCTGCCATCGCCGCGCGCCGCACCGGCATCGTCGATCAGGTCGACGCGACCCGTATCGTCATCCGCGCGACAGAAGATGTGGAGCCGGGCAAGTCTGGCGTCGACATCTATACGCTGATGAAGTTCCAGCGGTCGAACCAGGATACCTGCATCAACCAGCGCCCGCTGGTGAAGGTGGGCGAGCTGGTCCGCGCGGGAGACGTGATCGCCGATGGCCCGTCGACCGAGCTTGGCGAGCTGGCGCTGGGCCGCAACAGCCTCGTCGCGTTCATGCCCTGGAACGGCTACAACTACGAGGACTCCATCCTCATCTCCGAGCGCATCGTGAAGGACGACGTGTTCACGTCTGTCCATATCGAGGAGTTTGAGGTGATGGCCCGCGACACCAAGCTGGGGCCGGAAGACATCACGCGTGACATCCCCAATGTCGGCGAGGAAGCGCTACGCAACCTCGACGAGGCGGGCATCGTCTATATCGGCGCAGAGGTGGAGCCGGGCGACATTCTCGTCGGCAAGATCACGCCCAAGGGCGAAAGCCCGATGACGCCGGAGGAAAAGCTGCTCCGCGCTATCTTCGGTGAAAAGGCAAGCGACGTGCGCGACACCTCGCTGCGTTTGCCGCCGGGCGTTGCGGGTACGATCGTCGAGGTGCGCGTGTTCAACCGCCACGGCATCGACAAGGACGAGCGCGCGATGGCGATCGAGCGCGAGGAGATCGACCGTCTCGCGAAGGACCGTGAGGACGAGCGCGGCATTTTGAACCGTGCCACCTTCAACCGCTTGCGTGAGATGCTGCTCGGTCAGGTCGCCACCGCAGCGCCCAAGGGTGTGAAGAAAGGCGAGCTGATCACCGAAGATCTGCTCGATGGCGTTGAACGCTATGACTGGTGGAAGTTTGCCGTGGCGGACGACGCCGTGCAATCGAACCTCGAAGCAGTGAAAGCGCAATATGACGAGGCGGTGAAAACCATCGTCGACAAGTTCGAGGATCGTGTGGACAAGCTCCAGCGTGGCGATGAGCTGCCGCCGGGTGTCTTGAAAATGGTCAAGGTGTTCGTCGCGGTGAAGCGCAAGCTGCAGCCGGGTGACAAGATGGCCGGACGCCACGGCAACAAGGGCGTCATCTCGCGCATCCTGCCTGCCGAAGACATGCCGTTCCTGGAGGATGGCACCCCGGTGGATATCGTGCTTAACCCGCTGGGCGTGCCTAGCCGCATGAACGTCGGGCAGATATTCGAGACGCATCTGGGCTGGGCTGCGCGCGGTCTGGGCCAGCAAATCAAGCATGCGCTTGAGGAATGGCGCGAAGCCAACCCCAATCCGGAGGCCGCCGCGCCACCGGAAGCGGTTAAAGAGCGCCTGCTCACGGTCTATGGCGAGAAATATGCCGACGAGATCCGCGGCTATGACGATGACCAGATCGTTGAGCTGGCGTCCAACCTGCTGACCGGCGTGCCGATGGCGACCCCGGTGTTTGACGGCGCGAAGGAAGCGGACGTTGCCGACATGCTGAAGCTCGCTGGCCTGCACGAGAGCGGCCAGTCTGACCTGTATGACGGACGCACGGGCGACAAGTTCGACCGCAAGGTGACGGTGGGCATCATCTACATGCTCAAGCTGCACCACCTTGTCGACGACAAGATCCACGCACGCTCCATCGGTCCCTACAGCCTCGTCACCCAGCAGCCGCTGGGCGGCAAGGCGCAGTTCGGCGGCCAGCGCTTCGGCGAAATGGAGGTCTGGGCGCTCCAGGCTTATGGCGCGGCCTACACCTTGCAGGAAATGCTCACCGTCAAGTCCGATGACGTGGTGGGCCGCACCAAGGTCTACGAGGCGATCGTCAAGGGCGACGACACGTTCGAGGCGGGCATCCCGGAGAGCTTCAACGTGCTCGTCAAGGAAATGCGCTCGCTCGGCCTCAATGTCGAGCTGGCGGCGCTGGACGAGATCGCCGAGGACGGCGACGAGCTGTCGGAAGCCGCGGAATAAGGGGCATGGGGCGCTGCCTCTTGTGGTGCCCCCCCCCATTCGCCCAGGAATTTTCACCTCTGATGAGGGATTAAGACATGAACGAACTGACCAATTTCGCGAACCCGATCCAGAAGCCGGAAACCTTCGACCAGATCCAGATCGGCCTTGCCTCGCCCGAGCGCATCCGCAGCTGGTCCTTCGGTGAGATCAAGAAGCCGGAGACCATCAACTACCGCACCTTCAAGCCCGAGCGTGACGGCCTGTTCTGCGCGCGCATCTTCGGCCCGATCAAGGATTATGAGTGCCTGTGCGGCAAGTACAAGCGCATGAAATACAAGGGCATCGTCTGCGAAAAGTGCGGCGTTGAGGTTACCGTATCGAAGGTCCGGCGTGAGCGCATGGGCCATATCGAGCTAGCCGCCCCGGTCGCGCACATCTGGTTCCTGAAATCGCTGCCCAGCCGCATCGGCCTGCTGCTCGACATGCAGCTCAAGCAGCTGGAGCGCGTGCTCTATTTCGAGTCCTACATCGTTATCGAGCCGGGCCTGACCCCGCTTGATCGCTATCAGCTCCTCAATGAGGATGAGCTGATCGAGGCTCAGGACGAATATGGCGAAGACGCCTTCACCGCCGGCATAGGCGCGGAGGCCGTCAAACAGATGTTGATCGCGCTCGACCTTGAGGGCGAGAAACAGGCACTGCTCGAAGAACTCGCCACCACCAAATCCGAACTGAAGCCCAAGAAGATCATCAAGCGCCTGAAGGTTGTCGAGAGCTTTCTCGAATCCGGCAACCGGCCGGAGTGGATGATCCTCGATGTTGTGCCCGTGATCCCGCCGGAGCTGCGCCCGCTGGTGCCGCTGGATGGCGGCCGCTTCGCGACGTCCGATCTCAACGATCTCTATCGCCGCGTCATCAATCGTAACAACCGTTTGAAGCGCCTGATGGAGCTGCGCGCGCCGGACATCATCGTCCGCAACGAAAAGCGCATGTTGCAGGAGGCAGTCGACGCCTTGTTCGACAACGGCCGCCGCGGCCGCGTCATCACCGGCGCGAACAAGCGCCCGCTGAAGTCGCTGTCCGACATGCTGAAGGGCAAGCAGGGCCGCTTCCGCCAGAACCTGCTCGGCAAGCGCGTAGACTATTCCGGCCGCTCGGTGATCGTGACCGGGCCTGAGCTCAAGCTGCACCAGTGCGGCCTGCCCAAGAAGATGGCGCTGGAGCTGTTCAAGCCCTTCATCTACGCCCGCCTCGATGCCAAGGGTCTATCCATGACCCTGAAGCAGGCGAAGAAGTGGGTCGAGAAGGAGCGCAAGGAAGTCTGGGACATCCTGGACGAGGTGATCCGCGAGCATCCCGTGATGCTCAACCGCGCGCCCACCCTTCACCGCCTCGGCATCCAGGCGTTCGAGCCTGTGCTGATCGAGGGCAAGGCGATCCAGCTGCACCCGCTCGTCTGCTCGGCATTCAACGCCGACTTCGACGGTGACCAGATGGCCGTTCACGTTCCGCTGAGCCTTGAGGCGCAGCTGGAAGCGCGCGTGCTGATGATGTCCACCAACAACATCCTCTCGCCCGCCAACGGCAAGCCGATCATCGTCCCCTCGCAGGACATGGTGCTGGGCATCTATTACCTCTCGATGGAGCGCGAAGGCGAGCCGGGTGAGGGCATGATGTTCTCCGACATGGCCGAGGTGCATCAGGCGCTGTTCACCAAAGCGGTGACGCTGCACAGCAAAATCATCGCGCGTGTGCCGCAGACCGACGAGAACGGCCAGCACTTCATGAAGCGGTTCGAGACCACTCCAGGCCGCATGCTGCTCGGCGAGTGCTTGCCCAAGAGCCACAAGGTGCCGTTCCCGATCGTCAATCGCCTTCTCACCAAGAAGGAAATCGGCGACGTGATCGATCAGGTCTATCGCCACACCGGCCAGAAGGACACGGTGCTGTTTGCCGACGCGATCATGAGCCTCGGCTTCCGCCACGCGTTCCAGGCCGGCATCAGTTTCGGTAAGGACGACATGGTGATCCCCGCCTCCAAGGTCGCGACGGTTGACGAGACCAAAGCGCAGGTTGCTGATTACGAACAGCAATATCAGGACGGCCTCATTACCCAGCAGGAAAAGTACAACAAGGTGATCGACGCCTGGTCCCGCTGCGGCGATCAGGTGGCGAACGCGATGATGGACGAGATCCGCGCCCAGCCCAAGGACGAGAACGGCCGCATGGCGCCGATCAACTCCATCTATATGATGGCGCACTCCGGTGCGCGTGGCTCACAGGCGCAAATGAAGCAACTTGCGGGTATGCGCGGCCTGATGGCCAAGCCGTCTGGCGAGATCATCGAGACGCCGATCATCTCGAACTTCAAGGAAGGCCTCACCGTTCTCGAATATTTCAACTCCACCCACGGCGCGCGCAAGGGCCTCGCGGACACGGCGTTGAAGACTGCGAATTCCGGCTACCTCACCCGCCGTCTGGTGGACGTCTCTCAGGACTGCACCATCGTCGAGGAAGATTGCGGAACCGACCGCGCGCTGGAGATGAAGGCCATCGTGCAGGGCGGCAATGTCATCGCCTCGCTCGGTGAACGCATCCTCGGCCGCACCACGGCTGAGGACATCGTTGACAGCAAGGATGGCAGCATCCTCGTCGCCGAGGGCACGCTGCTCGATGAGGCGCTGATCGCGAAGATCGAGGCCATCGGCATTCAGGCGGTCAAGATCCGCTCGCCGCTCATTTGCGAGAGCAAGATGGGAGTGTGCGGCAAGTGCTACGGGCGTGACCTCGCACGCGGTACGCCTGTCAACATCGGCGAGGCTGTGGGCGTTATCGCAGCACAGTCGATCGGTGAGCCGGGCACGCAGCTGACGATGCGGACCTTCCACATCGGTGGCGCGGCACAGCTCAATGAAACGTCCAACCTCGAAGCGGTTTCGGACGGCACCATCGAGCTGCGCGACATGCCGACGATTGTTGACAGCCGTGGCCGCAGACTCAGCCTCGCCCGCAACGGCGAGCTGGCGATCATCGACGACGAGGGCCGCGAGCGCGCCATGCACCGCCTGCCCTATGGCGCGCAGATCAGCTTTGCCGATGGCGCCAAGGTGAAGAAGGGCGACCGGATCGCGGAGTGGGATCCTTACACCATGCCGGTGATCACCGAAAAGCCGGGTGTGGTGAAGTATCAGGATCTTATTGACGGCAAGACGCTGACCGAGCAGGTCGACGAAGCGACTGGCATCGCCCAGCGCGTCGTCACCGAGCATCGGGCCTCGTCACGCACCAAGGAAGACTTGCGCCCGCGCCTCACCCTGCTTGACGACGAGAGCGGCGAGTCCGCGCGCTACATGCTCGCTATTGGTGCGATGCTCTCGGTCGAGGATGGCCAGGCGGTGCAGGCAGGCGACGTTCTCGCCCGTGTCAGCCGCGAGGCCGCCAAGACCCGCGACATCACCGGCGGTCTGCCGCGCGTGGCCGAGCTGTTCGAGGCGCGCAAGCCCAAGGATAACGCGATCATCGCCAAGGTCTCAGGCCGCGTCCAGTTCCTCAAGGACTATAAGGCGAAGCGCAAGATCGCTATCCAGCCCGAGGACGGTGGCGAGCCGATCGAATATCTGATCCCCAAGTCCAAGGTGATCGACGTTCAGGAAGGCGACTATGTGAAGCGCGGCGATAACCTGATCGGTGGTTCGCCCGACCCGCATGACATTCTGGAAGTGCTCGGCATCGAGCCGCTGGCCGAATATCTGGTCAGCGAAATCCAGGAAGTCTATCGTTTGCAGGGCGTGAAGATCAACGACAAGCACATCGAGGTGATCGTTCGCCAGATGCTGCAAAAGGTTGAGATCACCAACGGCGGCGACACCACTCTGTTGCCGGGCGAGCAGCTCGACGCCGAGGAGATGCACGAGATCAACGCCAAGCTCGAAGCGGGTCAGCAGCCTGCAGAGGGTAAGCCGGTTCTTCTGGGCATCACCAAGGCCTCGCTCCAGACGCGCAGCTTCATCTCCGCCGCTTCGTTCCAGGAGACGACGCGGGTGCTGACCGAAGCTGCCGTTCAGGGCAAGAAGGACACGCTCGTCGGCCTCAAGGAGAATGTCATCGTCGGCCGCCTGATCCCGGCGGGCACCGGTGCGGGCATGAACCGCCTGCGCGTCACGGCGAACAGCCGCGATGCCGCGCTCCGCGCCTCGCTGCGCAGCATCGAAGCGCACCTCATCGCGCCGCAATCCGCGGCCGAAGAGCATGCATATGAGCTGATGCAGGGCCCGGAAGCCGCGATCGGCGACGACCCGCTGGCCAAGGTGCAGGGCGACGATTTCACGACGGAAGACGTGGAGTAAGTTCACCGCTCGCTTGAGCAGAAATAACAGCCCGCCCGGAGGTTCGCTTCCGGGCGGGCTTTTGTTATGGGGTGATCATGCACATAAGCGCGCTTGCCATCTATCCCGTGAAGAGCCTCGGCCCGGTCATGCTTCAAGAGGCCGAGGTCACACCGCGCGGGCTTGCGGGGGATCGGCGCTGGATGATTATCGACGCTCAGGGCCGCTTCGTCACCCGGAGGGAGGTGCCGGCGCTGGCGCGAATCGCGGTGAGCCTCGACGAAGACGGCTTCCTCCTGCGCGCGTCCGAAGGAGAGGCCCTTCTGCCTGCAACCTTATCGGATGGCGCGCTGACACCCGTTACCGTCTGGCGCGACACGGTGGGCGCCTATGTGGTAAAGAATGAGGCATGCCGCTTGGTTTCGGATGTGGCCGACCAGCCACTGCGCCTCGTTTATATGCCGGAAACAACGCACAGGGCCGTGAACCGGGCCTATTCCAATGCAAGAGATGTAGTTAGCTTTGCCGACGGCTTCCCGATTCTGGTGACAAGCGAGGACTCACTTGCTGCGCTCAATGCGGTGCTGGATACACCAGTGGAGATGGAGCGCTTTCGTCCAAACATTGTGCTGTCCGGCGTGGAGAATGCATGGGCGGAACGCGGCTGGAGAGTATTGGAGGTAGGCGGCATCCTCCTGCGTCTGCCTAAGCCCTGCTCGCGCTGCATCGTAGTCACGCAACAGCCGGAAACAGGCGCACGGCAAGAGGGCAATGCCGTGCCAATGGCGCTACGGCGGCTGGGTCAGTTCAATAGTGAAGGCGCACTGTTCGGTATGAATGCGGTGCCGGAGGGGGTAGGGCGTGTAGCAGTGGGGGATTTGGCGTCGCTTAGCGGATGATTACCCGCATTGCGCCCTGTGAAGCAGTTTCTGGTCCGCCAACACCAGCGCCATCATCGCTTCGACCACCGGCACGCCACGAATACCTACGCAGGGGTCATGCCGCCCCTTAGTGATGATCTCGGAGGCCTCGCCCTCGCGCGTGATCGTCTCGACGGGGACCAAAATCGAGCTGGTCGGCTTGAATGCGACACGCACCCGGATCGACTGGCCGGTCGATATGCCTCCCGCGATCCCGCCCGCATGATTGGCGAGGAATTCAGGCGATCCGTTTTCGCCGGGACGCATCGGGTCAGCATTCTCTTCACCGCGCAACGTCGCCGCCGCAAAACCGTCACCGATCTCTACACCCTTCACCGCGTTGATGCTCATGCATGCACTGGCAAGTTCAGCATCGAGCTTGGCATAGAGCGGCGCGCCCCAACCCGCCGGAACTCCTGTCGCGACGCATTCAACCACGGCACCGAGCGAGGAACCATCCTTGCGCGCGCCATCGACGAGTATCTCCCACCGCGCGGCCGCCTGCGCATCCGGGCAGAAGAAGGCATTGTTGCCGATCTCCGCCGCATCGAAGTTTGCGGGGTTGATCGCGTCGCCGCCAATCGCGCTGACATAGCCCAGGATCGATACTTCCGGCACCACGAGCCGCGCCACCGCGCCCGCCGCCACGCGCGATGCGGTTTCCCGCGCGCTGGATCGCCCACCTCCGCGATAATCGCGAAATCCGTATTTGGCGTCATAGGCATAGTCGGCATGTCCGGGCCGATAGGCCTTGGCAACGTCGCCATAATCCTTGGACCGCTGATCGACATTCTCGATCATCAGGCTGATCGGGGTGCCGGTAGTGCGCCCCTCAAACACGCCTGAAAGAATACGGACCTGATCCGGCTCCTGCCGCTGTGTGGTGAACTTGGATGTGCCAGGGCGGCGCTTATCGAGAAAAGGCTGTATGTCCGCCTCGCTCAAGGCCAATCCCGGTGGGCACCCATCCACCACCGCGCCGATGGCGGGGCCGTGGCTCTCACCCCATGTGGTTAAGCGAAAAACGCGACCGAATGTGTTGAAACTCATTTGTCGAGCGCGATGTCTGGCGCGTCCTCTGCCTTCATGCCGATGACGTTATAGCCTGCATCAACATGGTGGATCTCTCCGGTGACGCCGCTGGCGAGATCACTGAGCAGATACAACCCCGCCCCGCCGACATCCTCGATAGTCACGTTGCGGCGCATCGGCGAGTTCAGCTCGTTCCATTTGAGGATATAACGGAAATCACCAATGCCCGATGCAGCCAGCGTCTTGATCGGCCCGGCGGAAATGGCATTGACCCGGATATTCTCCGGCCCAAGGTCCATCGCGAGATATTTGACGCTCGTTTCCAGCGCGGCCTTGGCAACGCCCATCACGTTATAGTGTGGGATCACCTTCTCCGCGCCGTAATAGCTGAGCGTGAGCAAGCTGCCGCCATTGGGCATCAGCGCCCGCGCGCGCTTGGCCAGCGCAACAAAGCTGTAGGCAGAGATGTTCATCGTCAGCAGGAAATTGTCCAGACTGGTATCGACATAGAGCCCGCGCAGCTCGCTCTTGTCTGAAAAGCCGATAGCGTGGACAACGAAATCGAGGCTGCCCCACTTCGCCGCCACCGCCTCGAATGTCGCGTCCAGCAGGGCCATGTCAGACACATCGCAGGGGATCAGAAAATCCGAGCCAACTTCGGCAGCAAGCGGACGAACGCGCTTTTCCAGCGCCTCGCCCTGATAGGAGAACGCCAGCTCCGCGCCCTGCGCATGCAACGCCTTGGATATGCCCCAAGCGAGAGACTTGTCGTTGGCGAGGCCCATGATCAGCCCCTTCTTCCCTGCCATCAAACCCGTCATGCGTGGTCCACCTCTTGTTTTTCCCTGTCATTGGCCTGATTGCGCGCCACCATTTCCGCCAGCGCCGCGTTCAGTTCAGCGCCAATTACCACGCCAAGCCCCACGACAAAGAAAAAAATGAGGGTAATCATCACGCCAGCTAGGCTGCCGTAGGTCATGTTATATGTCGAAAGATGCGATAGCGCCCACGGCAGGATTAACACGGTCCAATACCACCACAGCGCAGTAAGCACAGCGCCCGGCCATTTTGGATAGTGCGGCGCGCGATATTTGCGGGGTGTCAGCGAATAAAACAGCCCGTAAAGCGCGATACACAGAACGACGAGTGGCACCAGCCGTGTGGCACTGATAAGCGCTGCGGCATTGTCTGCAAACGGCACGACGCGTCGGATAAACTGATCCACACCCTCCATCGCTACCTGCGCTGAAAAGGATATCATCGTGCCGAGGACGCTCAGAAATACAATGCCGAATGACAAAAGGCGATGCCGCCAGAAAGGTTCTGTGCTGTCCGTGCCATAGGCGCGCCGCAATATATCGCGGATTGTCTCGATAAGGCTCGCGCTGGTCCATGCCGCGACTCCAAGGCCGAGCCAGACGATGCCGGAACCAGTGCGCGCGTGGATCACATCATGGATCGGCTGCCGCAATACCGCTTCCACATTAGGAGGCACCGCACGCAGGAAGGCGTTCACCGCCTCCGTGCCATCCTGTGTCTGACCAAAGATGCTGGCGACTGAGGCGGCGAGAAGAAAGAAAGGAAACAAAACTAGCAGCGATAGATAAGCGAGATTGCCCGCGTGAATGAACCCATCATCATAGACACCCACCACCACTCGTTTGAATATCGGCCACAACGGGATGAGGAGGCGTCGGGGGCTTTGCATCGAACGGTTTGCGGAGCCTATCCGGCTAATCCGGCGCGGATGGGGCGCGTGTCGCTCCAGCGCGAGAGGAAATCCCTCAGCTCAGGGTCATTGACGGGCAGATCTATCAACAGCGTAACGAATTGGTCGCCGCGGTTGCCATCTTTCATGGTAAAGCCCTTGCCCTTTAGGCGCAGAGTCTTGCCAGATGTGCTGCCCGGCGGCACCGCCAGCATCACCGGCCCATCGACGGTAGGGACCTTCACCTTGCCGCCGTTCATCGCTTCATCGAGCGTGATCGGCAGGTCAAGCCGCACATCATGCCCATCCTGTCGGAAAAAGGGGTGGGAGCGAATCTCGATCGTGATGATAGCGTCGCCCGCTCCCCCCGGCCCCGGCTCACCCTTGCCGGCGAGCCGCATCTGCGTGCCATGCTCCAGCCCTAGCGGCAGTTTCACATCTATCGTCTTGCCATCCTGAAGCGTGATGCGCTGGGTGGCGCGGGTAGCGGCGTCAGTGAAATCGACCGCTAAGCGATAGTTGATGTTGGCGCCCTTGGATGTACGGCCCGCACCACCACGCCCCCGCCCGGCAAAATCGCCGCCGAAGCCAGATGCGCCGCGCTTGCCACCGCCAAACAGCCCCTCGAAAAGATCACCCAGATCAGGCCCGCCCGCGCCGCCAAAGTCGAAACCTTCCGCGCCCCCCTGCCCGCCGGAGCCATAAGCGGCATAGGCGTTGCTGTTGCCGCCCCGCCCACCAAAGCCGCCACCGCTGTATCCAAATGGTGTGGTGGGATTGCCGTCGCCATCTATTTCACCGCGGTCGAAGCGGGCGCGCTTGTCCTTGTCGGACAGCAGGTCATAGGCATTCGTCGCCTGGGTGAAGCGGTCTGCGGCCTTCGGATTGTCCTTGTTCTTGTCGGGGTGCAGCTCTTTCGCGAGCTTGCGATAGGCGGATTTGATCTCCGCCTCGCTCGCGCCACGTGCAACACCCAATATTGTGTAAGGATCAGCCATTCCGTCCCACATACTCGTTCATAATCACTCTGCTCTGCACCATGTGGCGCACAGCGGGCCATGCTTCAAGACAAAGCTGCTTCGAAAATATCTCTCTTGCTCGACAGCGCGTGAGTCGGGGGCTAGGATCGGGCTATGATCGACGAACCATTTTCCCAATTCAACGAGTGGTATGCGCTGGCCCGCGAGAGCGAGCTCAATGACAGCAACGCGATGGCACTGGCCACGGTGGATGCGGATGGACGGCCTTCGGTGCGTATGGTGCTGCTGAAAGGGCACGGGCCGGACGGGTTTGTCTTCTACACCAACTTCGAGGGACGGAAGGCAGGCGACCTGCTGGTCAACCCCAACGGCGCACTGCTGTTTCACTGGAAATCACTCCGTCGCCAGATCCGCATAGAGGGCGCAGTCGCGCGGGTGGATGACACCACCGCCGACGCCTATTTCGCCACCCGCAGCCGCGACAGCCAGCTCGGCGCCTGGGCATCCGACCAATCCCGGCCGCTAGAAAGCCGAGAGGTCTTCATGGCTCGCTATGCTGACATGAACGCGCGGTTCGAGGGGCAGGAGGTGTCGCGCCCGCCGCATTGGTCTGGCTTTCGTCTAATCCCGCGCCGAATCGAGTTCTGGCAGGACAGGGAGCACCGGCTCCATGAACGCTGGCTC
Source organism: Sphingobium fluviale (assembly GCF_004122115.1). Taxonomy (GTDB): domain Bacteria; phylum Pseudomonadota; class Alphaproteobacteria; order Sphingomonadales; family Sphingomonadaceae; genus Sphingobium; species Sphingobium fluviale. The sequence continues at coordinate 12,942 of NZ_SBKP01000007.1, read as the reverse complement.
TATAGCGCGGACGGCAAAGGCGGCTGGGCCAAAGGTATGCTCTATCCATGAGTGAGCAGACGGCCCCTACCAGCTTCGCGCAACGCGGCATGCTCACCCGCAGCGCAGCGCTGGCAAGCGTGGCAGTGGCGACTGTCCTTCTCGGACTAAAGGCATGGGCGCTATGGCGCACGGATTCGGTCGCCGTACTTGGCTCGCTGGCGGATACCAGCCTCGATCTTGTTGCCAGCATCGTGACCTTGTTAGGCGTTCACTGGGCAGCCCAGCCCGCCGATGAGCAGCACCGCTTCGGGCATGGCAAGGCGGAGGCGCTCGCCAGCCTGTTTCAGGTGACGCTCATAACGATAGCGGCGTTGGGGCTGGCGTGGGAATCGACGCACAGGCTGTTGTCAGGAGTGCATCAAACAACCGGCGCGGGCGAAGGCATCGGCGTTTCTCTGATCGCCATCGTGCTCAGCCTCACACTGGTGCTTTATCAGAAGCACGTGATCGCCCGGACCGGCAGCCTCGCCATCGGCACAGACAATCTGCACTATCAATCCGACTTCTACCTCAATGCATCCGTTATCGTCGCGCTGGTGCTGGACCAGTATCTTGGCGTTTCCGGCGTCGATCCATTATTTGGTATCGGCATCGCCGCCTGGCTGGCATGGAACGCGCTTCACGCCGCCTCTGATGCAGTGGATCACTTGATGGATAAGGAATGGTCGGTTGAGGAACGCCAGCATTTTCTGGAGGTCGCTGCGCGCCATCCTGAGCTTAAAGGCATTCACGACATGCGCACCCGCACTTCAGGCGCTCATCGATTCGTACAATTTCATGCCTCGGTCGATCCGAATATGTCCGTGAGGCAGGCGCATGACGTAATGGACGAGATAGAGGCTGCGCTGATGAAGGACTTCCCCGGCGTCGACATTTTGATCCATCCAGACCCTGAAGGCCATGTTGAGGGCGGGGGAGATCCGCTGCGCGCTACTGAAGCGGAAACGCTGCTGGCGCAAGAGGAAGGTGCGGCCAAGCCCGCATAAGCTTCTGCTTGACGCTAGCCCTGCGGGAACATCTCAACCAGCCTCACCAGCGCTCGACGGATACCGAGATATTGCTCATCGTTCGATATGCCCATGCGCAGGATCACCAGCCTCCGTGTGGGATCAATGAGCAAATACTGCCCATGATGCCCCACCGCAGCGAAGATGCGGCGAGAGCCTCTGCCTGGGAACAACGGATTACCCTCCCCCTCCCGATTGAGCCAGATATGGCCACCATAAGCTGCATTGAGGGCCGAGGGTGTGGTCATGAACTCAACCCAGCGCGCCGAGAGCACCTGATGTCCATTCACCCGCCCCTTGTTGCGCAGAAATTCTCCAAACCGGGCATAATCGCGCGCGGTCATATGCATCATCGCTCCGCCTATCATCGTACCGTGCGGGTCGAACTCAGGCGTGAGGCTGCTGAGGCCAACCGGCGTCATCAGCCTGCCCCTGACGAACTCCATCATCGCAGTGCGCCTTTGCTCCGCGCCCTCTCTGGCGGTGAGCATGCGTGTCATCATGTCAGATAGGATCATCGAGTCGGCGGTGGAGTAGGTAAAATGGGTGCCAGGTGGATGCGCGACCGGCTTAGCCTCGGCATAGGCGGCCATATCGGACGCGCCATCGGTGAAGATCATGCGCACCGTATCCGCATTATAGCGCGGCGGCCCATCCTCGCTGTGCTCCAGCCCGGAGGCCATCTGCAACAGATTGCGTAGCGTGATTGCGCCGCGCGGATCGCCCGGCTGGTTCCAGGCAGGGACAGGCGCTGGGCTGTCCAGCGCCAGCCGCCCATCCGAAACCATCAGGCCGATCAATGTCGCTGTCACCGTCTTGGCGATGGAGCGAGAGAGCAGCTTCGTCTGCGGGCCGATCCCCTCACCATAGCGTTCGGCGACGATCTTGCCGTCGCGCATCATGATAAACGCCTGAGTTGCGCCCGATGAGTCTTCGTCGAATAGCCCCTCTGCCGCGTCTGCAATCTGCTGCGCGCTGATGCCGCCGCTGCCCACCAGCGTGCGGTAGCGCGCAATGTCTGACGGTGGTAGCGGTGCATTCTGCGTTCCGGAATACCTTTGCCACAACGCGCCTGCCGCCAGTGCCACAAATAGAAGCAGCACACTTGCCGCGATCCACTTTTTGCTGTTCATGAGGCCGTTCATCCGTGGGCGTTTACCACAAGATTTGGAAAAGGGCAGTCATGGTTCGCACCGGCGGCAAAGTGGATTGGGCGCGATGGATTTTGATCGTGTTGCTGGTGGCGTCCGCCCTATATGCTGCATGGAAATGGGGTGAGTGGCAGCGAGCGGGCGCCGCCGGTGCTGCCTACGCGGCGCGCATCACCTGCTCGTGCCGCTATATCGGCGGGCGTGACGCCAAAAGCTGCTCGCGCGATGTTCGCGATGATGCCTGGATGGCATCGATATCCGAGGAGCGTGAGCAAAAGGCGGTGCGAGCCTCGGTGCCGCTGTTGGGGAGCGCGCGGGCCGTGTTCAGGCCGGGCTATGGATGTGTGATGGATCAGGGATAGCGCTAACGGTTTCCGCGATCCAACCGCCGCCAAGCACCCGGTCTCCGTCATACAGGACCGCCGCCTGCCCTGGCGCGACGCCATATTCCGGGTTTTCGAATAATAGGCGGTCGCCCTCCAGCTTTGCCGATACCGGCTTTGCGAGCGAGCGCACCTTGGCCATGCACGCGCCGGCAAAGTCCCCGCCCAGCCAGTTGATATCCGCGAGCAGCGCCGCCCCCACCGCCAATGCGCGCTTCGGCCCAACGATCACGCGGCGGCTGGCCGCATCGAGCTTCACGACATAGAGCGGCTCTGGCAAACCGCCCAGCTCCAGCCCCTTGCGCTGGCCGACGGTGTAATGGATCAGCCCCTTGTGCTGGCCCAGCACACGGCCCTCCACATCGACGATATCGCCGCCCGCGTCGGCGTCTGGCCGCACCTTGCGGACCACACTGGCATAGTCGCCATCCGGCACGAAGCAGATGTCCTGGCTGTCCGGCTTCATCGCCACCGGCAGGCCGATCTGCGCCGCTATTTCGCGCACATGGCCCTTGGGCAGCCCACCCAACGGAAAGCGTAGGTAATCAAGCTGATCCTGCGTAGTTGCGAACAGGAAATAGCTCTGGTCCCGCGCCGGGTCGGCTGCGCGATGTAACTGCGCGCGCCCGTCTGCGCCCACCACGCGGCGCACATAATGGCCCGTCGCGAGGCAATCCGCCCCCAGATCCCGCGCCAGCGCAAACAGATCGGTGAACTTCACCCCCATATTGCACTTCACGCAGGGTATGGGGGTACGCCCCGCCATATATTCGTTGGCAAAGTCGGCAATCACCGACTCGCGAAAGCGCGACTCATAATCGAACACATAATGTGCGATGCCGATTCGCTCCGCAACAGCGCGGGCATCGCGAATGTCCTGCCCGGCGCAACAGCTGCCCGCGCGCTTCACCGCCGCGCCATGATCATAAAGCTGGAGCGTGACCCCAATGACCTCGGCACCAGTACGCGCGGCCAAAGCGGCGACCACGCTGGAATCGACACCACCAGACATGGCAACGACGATTTTCCGGCCACTGAGTGGGCCTTCAAGCTGGAAATCAGCCTCATGATGCGCAGATAAGCTCATAGCCCGCGCGTATAGGAGCCACTCGGCGTTTATGCACCCGATAAATCGGCTTCCTCTCACCAGATCATTAGGGAAACCTAACAGCTTCTCACCACCCGGTTTACCGGCTCTTATCCATTCTTCGCTAGTATCCACCAATGGATTTGAGTTTTGCCCTGAGTCCCGCTGGTGCGGCGCGCTCGTCTTTCGAGGCTGTGTCGCTGGCGGATATAAGGGCGGCGGCCTTGGCCCGGCGCGCATTATGCGGTCGTGCCATCGCCGAGGGTTTCCTGCGGGGGCAGGACGATATGCCCGACACAGTCCATATTCTGGCATGTGCCATCATGCCTGAAGGCAACGGGTTGATCGAGACCGTTGCTCTGGGTGGCAGCTTTAATCCGGCTGTCGCGCATCAATTGATGGTGGGGAAAAGAAGGTGAAGATCGCGTTTACTATCGCGCTTTAGCCGTTGTTGAAGGCTGATCCGCATAATGGCGCTATCGAGAGCACATACAAGGCCCCGTGCCGTTAATTGAGGTTGGAATGATAGAGAACCAGAAAATACGCCCAGCACAGGTAGTCGGCCCCCTCGGCGAACCGTTGACGCTGGCTTCATTGCCTGCCCCCGGAACCACCCGCTGGGTCGTGCGCCGCAAGGCCGAGGTCGTGGCGGCCGTCAATGGCGGCCTACTCAGCGTCGATGAGGCCTGCGAACGCTATTCCCTCACGCTGGAGGAATTCGCCGGTTGGCAACGCGCGGTCGACCGCGCCGGTATGCCCGGCCTGCGCGTCACACGCATCCAACACTATAAATCCCTTTACGAGCGCCACCAGCGCTACTGATTGTGCGCCGGTGCCTGCGGCTCGTCCGCGGGCCGGCCACATCAAATCCCAATTCATTGTGCGACGACTGGCCGTCTGCCCTCATAGGCAGGCGGTTTTTTTGGGTCTTGCCGCGCCCAATATGCGCCAGCTCCAGCCCTGCATGGAACCAACGATGCCCCAGATCGTTCTGTATTTGCGAGGTTAAAACGGCCGTTAGGCGTGGCTGAGAGGAGCGATTATGGGACTGATTATCTGGCTTATCGTGGGCGGTGTCGTTGGATGGCTAGCTAGCCTTCTGATGCGTACTGACGCCCAGCAGGGCATCCTGCTCAACATTGTGGTCGGCATTGTCGGCGCATTCATCGGCGGGCTTATCTTCGGCGCTGGCACCATAAACACCGTTATTTCCCTGCCCAGCTTTCTGGTATCGTTGCTAGGTGCGGTAATATTGCTGGCGCTCGTAAATCTTCTGCGTAGGGGAACTGTGCGCTAACGCAGTATGGCCGGTGATCCCGCCCAGCGGCTTTATCTGAAATTTATCAAGAGTCATATGCGCTAAATGCGCATATGACTCTTTTTTGCATTGCATCATAAAGGCCTTGTTCAGGCTTGATTTACGATCTTTCCGCCACCATCTTGCGCAGGACTGTCGCCAAAATGCCGTGCGGTGTCTGGTGCATATTGGGGCAGCGGTATCATAAGTGACTGGTGACGCATGAGCAGATGCGCTCTGCGCTCTGGTTCGGGAAGGCAGACAATGAATTTCGAGACGGGGTTCGCGGGCGATAGCCTCCAGGCGGGTGAACAACAGCTTGCGCGCCGTAGAAAACTCATTCTTATCGCCGGACTGGTCGTGCTTGCACTCATTGGGCTGGCAGTATGGACGCACAGCGGATCATCGGGCGAAAGTTCGAGCATTGGCGGTGACGGCGTACTGCCCCGCGTTACAGTGGTTAAGCCAGGCAGAAGCGCCGTTTCCACGACCGTAACCGCCACAGGAACATTGGCTGCGCGGCGCGAAATGCCAGTCGGCGTTGTCGGCGAGGGTGGCGCAGTCTCCGCTGTACTGGTAGAACCGGGAGACTGGGTTCGTGCGGGTCAGGTACTGGCCCGTGTAGAGCGGTCCGTGCAGGCACAACAAGGCGCATCGCTCGCCGCGGCTATCCAGGTCGCCCGCGCGGATGCACGGCTGGCACAAAATGACCTTGATCGGGCTAGCGCGCTTGTATCCAATGGATTCGTCAGCAAGGCTGATCTGGATCGAAGGACCGCAGCGCGTGATGCCGCGCTAGCGCGAGTGCGCGTCGCTGAAGCGCAATATAACGAACAGCAGGCCCGCATTGGTCGGCTTGATATTCGCGCACCCGCTGCCGGGCTGGTGTTGACCCGCGCCGTGGAACCGGGGCAGGTTGTCGGCGCGGGCAGCGGAGTTCTCTTCCGGCTGGCCAAGGGTGGCGAGATGGAGCTGATGGCACGGCTGAGCGAGTCCGATCTTGCGTCGCTCTCCGAGGGAGATCAGGCCGACGTAACGCCCGTAGGAGGCAAGCAGGCTTATACAGGCCGTGTCTGGCAGATTGCGCCAGTGATTGACCCGCAGACACGCCTCGGCATGGCAAGAATTGCCATTCCCTACCATAAAGATGTGCGGCCGGGTGGTTTTGCTTCGGCGCGCATAGTTAGCGGCACTGCACAAGCTCCCGTTCTGCCCGAATCTGCGATCCAGAATGACGACAAGGCTAGCTATGTCTACATCGTCAACGCGCAGAACATAGTCGAACGGCGTGATGTCAAGATCGGGCAGGTTTCCGCCAACGGTGTTTCCATCCTTAGCGGCTTGAGCGGCGCTGAACGCGTGATCGCGCTGGCGGGTGGGTTCCTCAGCCCCGGACAGAAAGTTGAACCGAAGGCCGATGCCACTGGCGCGACACGAGCCAGGCCTGCACAATGAGCTTTCGCAACATATCTAGCTGGTGCATTCGCAACCCGGTGCTGCCTTTGGTGCTGTTCGCCGGGCTGATGCTCGCGGGTGTAGTGTCCTTCATGCGCATGGACATCAACAACAATCCAGACATCAGCTTTCCAATGGTTCGAGTCGAAGTCGCGCAACCCAGCGCCGCGCCTTCAGAACTTGAAACGCAGGTGACGCAGCGTGTCGAGGCAGCAGTGCGCGGCATAAACGGCGTCGACGAGATTATCTCTTATGCCCGCGAAGGCAGCAGCACGACGATGGTGCAGTTCGTGATCGGCACGCCAGTCGATCGTGCGCTCAACGACGTGCGCAATGCGGTATCGCAGATACGAAGCGATTTGCCGGATGGTATATTGGAGCCGCAAGTCCTGAGGGTTGATATCGACGGTGGACCGATAGCCTATTGGAGCGTCGAAGCCACCGACATGACGCTGGAACAGCTCTCCTGGTTTGTCGACAATACCGTAGCCAAGCGCTTGCTGGGCGTTGAGGGCATGGCGGCGGTGCGCCGCGGCGGCGGAGTCGACCGCGAGATTAGAGTTATCCTGAAGCCTGATCGCCTTCAGGCTTATGGGATCAGCGCCGCCCAGATCAACCAACAAATGCGCGCGATGAACGTTAATGCCGCAGGGGGCCGTGCCGAGATCGCAGGTGCAGAACAGTCTGTACGCGTGCTCGGCAACGCAAGCACCGCCTTCGCTCTCGGCCAATCACAAATCCAGATCAGCAACGGACGCTCAGTACGCCTCGATGAACTGGCAGACGTAAAGGATATGTACGCCGAGCAGCGCTCGCTCGCCATGATGAACGGCCGACAGGTAACCAGTATCGCAATGGAAAAGGCGAAGGGCTCTTCTGATGTGGCAGTTTATGAGGAGGCCAAGAAGGAACTGGAGGCGATCGCGAAGCAGCACCCTGGCGTCCGCTTCAAGGAGCTGTTCACCAGCGTAAACTATACCAAGGGTCAATATAACAGCGCCATGACCTCTATGGTTGAGGGTGCGATACTGGCGGTGATTATCGTCTTCATCTTCCTGCGAGACTGGCGGGCAACGTTGATTTCAGCTCTGGCTATCCCATTGTCCGCCATCCCAGCCTTCTGGTTCATGGACATGATGGGCTTTACGCTCAACACCTTGTCGCTGCTCGCGCTCAGCCTTGTCGCCGGCGTCTTGGTGGACGACGCAATTGTTGAGATCGAGAATATCGTGCGCCATATGCGTATGGGCAAATCCGCCTATCAGGCATCGATCGATGCGGCGGACGAGATCGGCCTCGCCGTCCTCGCCACCACTATGTCCATTGTGGCCGTGTTTCTGCCGGTTGCGATGATGCCCGGTATATCGGGTCAGTTCTTCATCCAGTTCGGTATGACGGTGGTGGTCGCAGTGCAGCTCAGCCTCGCGGTAGCGCGCATGATCTCACCGATGATCGCCGCCTATTTCCTGGAGGCGCACGGTGAGGCGACACACGGCGAAGGCTGGCTGATGGACAATTACATGCGCATGCTCAAATGGTCGCTGGAGCATCGCTATAAAGTGGTGTTTCTCGGTGGAGGTGGAGCGCTGCTGGCAACGGTGCTGGCGTTCTATACTTTGCCCTTTACCTTTCAACCAACCCTCAATGTCGACTATAGCCATGTGAAGATAGAGCTTGTGCCCGGTACTACGCTGGAGCAGTCGCGCAAGGTGACACAACAGGTCACTGATATTCTGATGAAAGACAAGGACGTAGTCGACGCAGCCTTCAGCGATATCCAGACCACAGCCGCGGACATTTACCTCACACTGCGCAAAGACCGGCCGACGAGCAGTGTGGAGTGGGAGCGCAAGAACGCCCCGATTTTGGCACAGGTCGCTGATGCACGCGTCTATTTTCAGGCCCAGGAGCAGGGCAGCGCGCCATCCAGTGGGCGCGACATCACCATCATGCTGGGCGGAGATGACCCGGTACTGCTGGAGAACACCGCGCATACACTGGTAAAACAGATGGCCAGTATTCCTGAAATTCGCGCCCCACGGCTCAGCGGCGATATGAAGCGGCCAGAGATCATCATCCGCCCGCGCATGGATCTGGCAGCAGACCTTGGCGTGACGACCGTCGCGTTGAGCCAGGCAGTACGCATTGCGACACTAGGCGATATCGATCAGAACAGCGCCAAATTCTCGCTGCTCGACAGGCAAGTGCCAATTCGCGTTTCGATGGAAGAAGACGCGCGCAAGGACATTTCCAGCATCCAGAACCTGCCGGTGCCTACAGAAAGCGGCGGTTCAGTTCCCTTAAAGTTGGTAGCGGACATCAGCTTCGGCGCTGGTCCGACGGAAATACGCCGCTATAATCAGGTGCGCCGCGTCGTGATCGGTGCCGATCTCGCCCCAGGTGTTGTCAGCAGCGAAGCCACGGCCAAGATCGACGCGCTGCCCATTCTCACCAATCTCCCCAATGGTGTGCGCAAGCTCGACGTCGGTAACGCAAAATGGCAGAAGGAACTCATCACCAATTTCGTTATCGCCGTGATCTCTGGCATTTTGCTCGTCTTTGCAGTGTTGGTGCTGCTATACAAGCGGGTCATGCCGCCGTTCGTCAATCTCAGCTCGCTGGCGCTTGCGCCACTGGGCGGGGCGCTAGCGCTACATCTCACCAACACGCCGGTATCGATGCCTGTGCTGATCGGGTTGCTGATGCTGCTTGGCATCGTGGCGAAAAACTCGATCCTGCTCGTCGATTTCGCTCTGGAAGAGATAGGAAAGGGTGTCGCCAAATATGAGGCGATCATGGATGCTGGCCACAAGCGCGCCCAGCCTATCATCATGACCACGGTTGCCATGGTGGCGGGCATGGTACCCACTGCGATCTCCCTTTCAGGCGACAGCGCATGGCGGCAACCGATGGGCATCACAGTGATCGGCGGACTTGTGCTCTCAACGCTATTGACACTGCTCATCGTGCCTTCGGCCTTTAGCCTGGCCATAGGCCTTGAGGCGAAGATCGGACCGAAGCTCAGAAAGGCGCTACTAACCTACGACCCGGACAAGCATGGCGAAAGCGCGGCTACACAGCCTGCGGAATAATATGCAGCAAGAGCAGTCCACCGGCCAGCCCGATGCCGCGCGTCAGGCGATGCAACGTGCGGCAAGCGGGTTGCTCATCGCAATGGCCATTCTCTTTATCGCCGCTAAATCTTATGCGCATGTTCACCCGGCGATAGGCTTTGTTCAAGCCTTTGCTGAGGCGGCAATGGTAGGGGGGTTGGCCGACTGGTTTGCCGTCACTGCACTGTTTCGTCACCCGTTGCGCCTGCCGATCCCGCACACGGCTATTATACCACGCAATAAGGACAGGATCGGCGACGCGCTCGCCGCCTTTCTGCGCGAGAATTTCCTGGTGCCGCATGTGGTGGCGCGGCGCATGGGGCGGCTCGATGTCGCGGGCGTGGTTGGGCGCTTCCTCGCCCGCCCGACCGAGCGCATGGCGGGGCGGCTGAGGCAGGGCGCTTCTCGGCTGGTAGCAGACATATTGGAAGCGATGGATGAGGAACGCCTCGGCAACATGGCAAAAGGCGCGCTGGTCCACCGCCTCGGCGCCCTCAACCTCGCGCCCCTGATCGGGCAGGCGCTTGACGCCGCCATGCGCAAGGGGCGGCACGAGGGCGTGATAGATGCCGGTATCGGCTGGGCCGCGCGCACGCTGGAGAGCCAAGCGGATCTTATCCGCGAGATGGTAAGCCAGCGGGCGGGCGCTTTGATGCGTCTCACCGGGCTGGACGAAAAGCTCGCCAACGCCATTCTCGATGGCCTGATGAAACTTTTCGCCGAGATGGCGGAGGACCGGGAGCATCCAGTGCGCAAACGCGCGCTAGATGGGCTGCAAAACCTTGCCCTTCGCCTCCAGCACGAGCCGGAGATGCAAGCGAAAGTGGCGCGTATCCGTGACGAAATAATCGCTAACCCCGCCCTACAGAAATGGATTGACGGCCTGTGGGAACAGGGTCGCGCTGCACTGCTGCGCGTGGCGAGAGACCCTGAGGCGGTTGCCGCCGGCAAATTCGGTGAAGCGCTGCGCCAAATCGGCGCGAGTATTGAGAGCGACCCGGCGCTGAAGATAGTGATCAATCGCTTTGCCCGCCGCGCTGTCGTCGGACTAACTGCCAGCTATGGCGACAGCATCGTGCGATTGGTGAGCGAGACGGTGCGCGGCTGGGATGCGGGCACCATAACCGAGCGACTGGAAAGTGCTGTGGGGCGTGATCTGCAATATATCCGCATCAACGGCACGCTCGTCGGCGGGCTGGTCGGCGTCGCCATACACGCGGCGGACCTAGTGTTTTGACAGCCCTTGTCGTGTTCCGGTTTGCCGCTTAAAGAGACGCGCATGAGCGCATCCCTGCCCCCGCCCGATATGGGTCTGTTGCCCGAAGGCCTGTCAGACCGCCTCCCGCCACAAGCGGAAGCATCGGCACGGCTGGTGCGGCATGTGCTCGATAGCGTAGCCTCCTTCGGCTATGCGCGCGTGATGCCACCGATGGCAGAGTTTGAAGACAGCCTGCTGGCAAGGCTCCAGTCCGCCAGCGCGCAGGATCTGATGCGCGCGACCGACCCGGCATCGGGCCGGATGCTGGCGCTGCGGCCAGATATTACCGCGCAGGTAAGCCGCATCGCCGCCACGCGGCTGGGTAAGGCGGCACGGCCGCTGCGCCTGTCCTATGCCGGGCAAGTGCTGAAATTGCGCGCGGATCAGCTCCGCCCAGAGCGCGAAGAGACGCAGCTCGGCGCAGAGCTAATCGGCACCGACAGCGACGCCGCCGCGACCGAGATTGTCGGTGTGGCGATCGCCGCGCTCAAGGCGGCAGGTGTCACCGGCATTACGATTGACTTCACCCTGCCCGGCCTGGTGGATACTCTGGCCACAGGGCCAATGCCGCTCTCGCCCGATCTGATCGAGCCGGTGCGGGCGCGGCTCGATGCCAAGGACGCAGGTGGTCTCGTTGCGCTGGGGCCGCAGGCAGCGGCGTACATGCCGCTGATTGAGGCGGCTGGCCCGTTTCACCCGGCGATGGAACGGCTGGAAGCCATCGACGCTGCGACCGGCGGCGTGCTCACAGGACGGATCGCAGCCCTGCGCGCCATCGCCAAACCGATCGGCTGGGACATCACGCTGACGCTTGACCCAACCGAGCGACATGGTTTTGAATATCAGAGCTGGTTTGGCTTCTCGATCTTTGCAGAGGGCTTTGTCGGTGAGCTGGGCCGCGGCGGTGGCTATGCCATCGAGCACAAAGACGGGCACAGCGAACCCGCCATCGGCTTTTCGCTTTATCCCGATCCGCTGATCGATGCAGGGTTCGGAGCGGAGGAAGCGCAGAGCGTCTTCCTGCCACTCGGCCATAATGAATCGCGGGCCGCAGCTCTGAGAGCCGAAGGCTGGCGCACGGTCACCGCCTTATCTGATGCCGATGATGGCCGCGCACTGGGATGTACTCACTGGCTCGACGCGGCGGAAACCATAGCTTACTGAACCGCCCATACCTTCTCTGGTAGTATGCCACGCATAGCCTGCGGCTGCTTTAAGGGTAGTCCATTTGTCTGGATTACTGCTGCATTTAAGCAAGAGAGTATGATCCTGCGACCGAATATGCGGTGAAGGTGAAGGCTCCCAACCACAGCCTTCTGACTGCTCACTTATCTCCCATAAACATCGTCAGCTGAAGCTATGATAGCCGGCTGTATAGGTCACAACTTAAAATTGTGAAATTGATCAATATAAACAGTTTGAAATACTATCTCAAAATCATGTTCTCTGCTGATCAGGCAATGGGGCAGCCTGTTCAGAATCTGGCAGGACGGTCATCTGTGTAGCAAGGCCAGAATTGAGAGGAAGTATATCGTGAACACTTCAGACGAAAATGAGTTTCAGGTTGTAGTGGCCGGGGCCGGTCCTGTGGGCATGGCTGTAGCGATTGAACTTGGATTGCGGGGCATCCGCACATTGGTGTGCGACCCGCGTGGCCCTGTGGAATACAATGTGGCGCGCATCAATTTGACCAACGCCCGTTCTATGGAGCATTTTAGGCGTTGGGGTATAGCAGATAAACTGCGCGAAAACGATCCCATACCTTCGGATGTCGTTCGCGATCTGACTTATGTCACGCGCGCCAATGGCCGCATCATCCTGAATGTTGAAGGTGCCTATGAATGGCGCGAACAACCGTCATTTGCCGCAGAGGTACCAGAGTGGGCGCCACATCACGCCATTGAGAAAACTTTGCGGGAAAAGATTCTGTCCATTCCTGCTGTGACTTTCATGCCATTTACCACAATCAAGGACTTCACTCAGGACAGTGAGGGGGTAACCTTAACTTATGAGGACCAGAGCGGGGACTGTCAGGATTTCCGTGTGTGGGCGGGCGGTTGAACATTACGCCGCCATGGCTCTGATGAAGCGCTCGCCGAAGATCACGGCGAACTGAGCCTTGGCCATGGACCACTCACGCGGTGGCATT
>NZ_SBKP01000006.1 GCF_004122115.1 Sphingobium fluviale | reverse complement strand
CGGCATCGCCGCCAGCGAGCAGTTGGTCGAGTAAATCAGCCGGAATCAACGGCTCCTTGCGTCGGGACATAGTGGGTCTCCTTCTTCCCCATTATACCCGCCCACACACGGAAATCCTGACAGTCCCTCAGAAAGTTGATCATCGATCCGACATACACATCGGCTGCACTGAAACTGTGCCCCGCGATGAAGCGTTTGCCCGTTACAGCACCTTCCAGCGTCTCAATCGCAAGCTCGAAAGTGCCATAGCCAAACGTTGCCCGCTTGTCTTCCGGCGGCACAAAGCCCGCAGCCTGATTGGAGAAGGCCGCCTCGATCGGCCCGGCTGCGAAGAACAGCCAGCGGAAGTAATCTGCCAGCCCGTCACTGTCTGGTTTCAGTCCCGCGTCCGGGAAAGCCTCGGCCAGATAGGCGCAGATTGCTGGCGCCTCAGTCACGACAGTGCCCTTGTGCGCCAACGCGGGAACCTTGCCCATCGGGTTGATTGCCAGATACTCGGCACTTTTCATGGTCGTGCCGTATTCGAGCAGCACAGTCTCATATGGCGCGCCGATTTCTTCCACCATCCAGCGGACGGTCTGCCCGCGTGACTGGGGGTTGGTGTAGAATATCAGATCGGCGGGCATGGTGATTCTCCTGGAATGGTGGAGAACATATTGGGAACAAGGGCGGCGTTTTGTCAAGCGCCGCCCCGTTGGATTTTTACAAATTGTTCAGTTGAAACATCATGCCGTCGGCTTGGATGTCTTGGCCTTCGCTGCGACTTTGCCTTTGCCTTTGGAAACGCCGTCCTTCTTGGGCTTGCCCGTGCGCGGGGCAGCGGGCGTGACCTCGAAGGTGAGCGCGTCGTCCTTAAGGCCGACTACCACTTCGCCGCCATGCACCAGCTTGCCGAACAGCAGCTCTTCGGCGAGCGGCTGTTTGATCTTCTCCTGCATCAGGCGGCCCATCGGGCGGGCGCCATAGAGCTTGTCATAACCCTTGTCGGTCAGCCACTTGCGCGCATCGTCCGACAGGGTGATGTGCACGTCGCGATCGGCCAGTTGCAGCTCCAGCTGGATGATGAACTTGTCGACCACGCGGGCAACCACTTCGGTCGGCAGATATCCGAACGGCACGATCGCATCGAGGCGGTTGCGGAACTCCGGCGTGAACAGCTTCTTGACCGCCTCGTCGCTCGCGTCCTCCTTGCTGATGACATCGCCAAAGCCGATGCCCTCGCGCGCCATGTCGGATGCGCCAGCATTGGTCGTCATGATGAGGATGACGTTGCGGAAATCCACCGTCTTGCCGTGATGATCGGTGAGGCGGCCATTGTCCATCACCTGCAGCAGGATGTTGAACAGATCCGGGTGCGCCTTCTCGATCTCATCGAGCAGCAGCACGCAATGCGGGTTCTGGTCGATCGCATCGGTCAGCAGCCCGCCCTGATCATAGCCAACATAGCCCGGAGGCGCGCCGATGAGCCGCGAAATCGAGTGCCGCTCCATATATTCGGACATATCGAACCGCTGCAGCGGGATGCCGAGCAAGGTCGCGAGCTGGCGCGCCACCTCTGTTTTGCCGACGCCGGTGGGGCCGGAGAACAGATAGTTGCCGATCGGCTTGTCCGGATCGCGCAGGCCCGCGCGGCTGAGCTTGATGGCCGAGCTGAGCACTTCGATAGCCTTGTCCTGCCCGAAGACGACGCGCTTCAGATCCTGCTCAATGGTGGCGAGCACAGTCTTGTCGTCACTCGACACCGTCTTGGGCGGGATACGCGCCATTGTGGAGATGACCTGCTCGATCTCCTTCGGGCCGATAACCTTCTTGCGCTTGGACGGCGGCACCAGCATCTGCATCGCGCCAACCTCGTCGATCACGTCGATCGCCTTGTCTGGCAGCTTGCGATCATTGATGTAGCGCGCGGAAAGCTCCACCGCTGCTTTCAAGGCATCCGCCGTGTAGCGGACATGATGATGCTCCTCGAAATTGGGCTTGAGGCCGGTGAGGATCTTGATCGTGTCCGGGATTGTCGGCTCGTTTACATCGATCTTCTGGAACCGGCGCAGCAGCGCGCGATCCTTTTCGAAGTGGTTGCGGAACTCCTTATAGGTGGTGGAGCCGATGCAGCGGATCGTGCCGCCCGATAAGGCGGGCTTCAACAGGTTAGACGCATCCATCGCGCCGCCTGAGGTCGCTCCAGCGCCGATCACTGTATGGATCTCATCGATGAACAGCACCGCATCCGGCATTTTTTCCAGCTCGTTGACGACCGCCTTCAGCCGCTCCTCGAAATCACCACGATAGCGCGTGCCCGCAAGCAGCGCGCCCATGTCGAGCGAGTAGATGACGGCAGGCTTCAGCACATCGGGCACATCACCCTCGATGATTTTGCGGGCAAGGCCTTCCGCAATCGCCGTCTTGCCCACGCCGGGATCGCCCACATAAAGCGGGTTGTTCTTGGAGCGGCGGCAGAGAATCTGGATCGTGCGGTCAACTTCGGCAGTGCGGCCGATCAGCGGATCGACCTTTCCTTCCATCGCCTTTTCGTTGAGGTTCACCGTAAACTGATCGAGCGCGCTGTCCTTCTTGTCCTTGGACTGCTGTTGCTTCTTTTCTTCTTCGCTGGATTTAACCTGCTGCGGCTCCGGCGACGACGTGACGCCTTTGCCGACACCGTGCGAAAGGAAGGAAACGGCATCCAAGCGGCTCATATCCTGCTGTTGCAGGAAATAGACGGCATAGCTCTCGCGCTCGGAAAACAGGGCGACAAGCACATTCGCGCCCGTGACCTCATCCTTGCCGGAAGATTGCACATGCAGGATCGCGCGCTGCACCACGCGCTGAAAGCCGCTGGTGGGCGAGGGGTCGGTATCGCTGTCGACCTTGAGGCTGTCCAGCTCGGTATCGAGATAATGGGTGACGGCGTCGGTCAGCTCGCCCATGTCCACCCCGCAGGCCTGCATCACCTTCGAGGCGTGCTCGTCATCGACGAGGGCGAGCAACAGATGCTCCAGCGTCGCATATTCATGATGGCGCTCTGCGGCGTGGCCCAGCGCATTGTGCAGCGTGGTTTCAAGGGCGGGGGCAAAGGACGGCATATTCGTTCTCCGGGCATCCATGCGGGATGCCATTCACCACTATGTCGGCGCACCTGAACCGGGGTTCAAGTGCCTGCCCGAACGCATTTTCCTCTCCGGCCCGATTTTCCAAGCGGAAGGAGGGGGATACGCGCGCGGTCATTTACGGAATAGAGCCTCGGCGCTTGCCTTATGGTTAACAGAGAGGTCTATTTTTGCGCGGGTGCGATTTATTTCGCCTTCGAGCAAGGCAATGCGCTCATGCAGTTCGGCAACGGAGAGCGGATCGAGATCCTGCTTCAATAGCAAAGCGAGAGGATCGTTCGCGCTTTTTGGAACATTGTCGTCCATATCCATATGCGAGACTGTTGACCCGTTCGATCTCGCTGTCAATAAGGCAGTATGTCGCTGGAAGTGATCTCCAAGGAAATGCAGGCGATCGGCTTTGATAAGCCGGGCGGGCCGGATGTGCTGGGCGTCATTCGCGCGCCCATTCCAGTGCCAGCGGATAACGAGGTGTTGATCCGTGTCCACGCCGCCGGGGTTAACCGGCCAGACGCATTGCAGCGCGCGGGCAAATATCCTCCACCGCCGGGCGCGTCGCCGCTGCTGGGGCTGGAGGTATCGGGCGAGGTTGTGCAACTGGGTGCGGAGGCGGAGCCTTCGCTGCTGGGGCAGAAGGTTTGTGCGTTGTGCAACGGTGGCGGCTATGCCGAGTATGTCGCGGTGCCCGCCGGGCAATGCCTGCCCGTGCCCGATGGCTATGACATGACCGAGGCGGCGGCGCTGCCGGAGACGCTGTTTACCGTGTGGACCAACCTGTTCGAGCGCGCCTATGCGGTGGAGGACGATGTCGTGCTGGTGCATGGCGGCACATCGGGCATCGGGACGATGGCGATCCGCCTGTGCAACCTGTTCGGTGTCAAGATCATCGTCACCTGCGGCTCGGACGAGAAATGCGCCCAGGCGCGCCAATGGGGCGCGGATCATGCGATCAACTATCGCACTCAGGATTATGTCGAGGCGGTAAGAGAGATTACCCACGGGCGCGGCTGTCAGGCAATACTGGATATGGTGGGGGGAGAGTATCTTCCGCGCAACCTGCAATGCCTGGATGTCGAAGGGCGGCATGTCTCCATCGCCGTGCTGGGCGGCGCACGGGCGCAGGTATCCATCGTCGATATCATGACCCGGCGGCTTACGCTCACCGGCTCGACGCTCCGCCCGCGATCAAACACGTTCAAGGCGCTGGTGGCAGACGAGATCGCGCAGCATGTCTGGCCCTTTGTAGAGCAGGGCAAGCTGCGGCCCGCGATGGACCGGATATTCGCGCTTGAAGATGCCGCCGAGGCCCATGCGCGGATGGAGGCGGGCGATCATTTCGGCAAGATCGTGCTTAAGGTTGCGCAATAAGGCCCGCACCGCTTCCCCCTTGCCCTGAGCGCGCGTTTCGCCTAAGCTCAGACATCTGAAGGCCACCCTGCATGGGTGGCCCTTATCATTTTTAGTTCCGGAGCATGGACCATGTCTCACCCGCTGATGCCCCACGCCACTGCCGCATGGCTGATCGAAAACACTGGCCTCACCTTCCCGCAGATCGCCGAGTTTTGCGGCCTACACATGCTGGAGGTTCAGGCGATCGCGGATGAAACCGCGAGCACGCGCTTCACGCCGCGCGATCCTGTGCGCGCGCACGAGCTGACGCAGGACGAGATCAGGAAGGGCGAGGCCAACCCCGATTATGCGCTGAAGATCGCCAAGGGCAATGAGCCCGCTCGCCGCACCAAGGGCCCGCGCTATACGCCGGTTTCCAAGCGGCAGGACAAGCCCGATGGCATCGCGTGGATTCTGCGCAACCACCCGGAGATTACCGATGGCGCCATCGGCCGCCTGATCGGCACAACGCGTACCACCATCGCCGCGATCCGCGACCGCTCGCACTGGAACATCTCCAACATCCAGCCGAAAGACCCTGTCACGCTCGGCCTGTGTTCGCAGCGCGAGCTGGACGCTATCGTCGTCAAGGCGGCTAAGAAGGCCGGGCTTGAGGCGCCGTCTGATACGCGCCTTGATGGCGCACGCGCTGCACTGATCGAGGAGCTAAGGCGCGAACGTGATGACGCGCACCGGCTGGAGGATGAGGCATTGGAAGCCCCGGAGCCATCTGCCCCCGCTCCTGCGGCCACCACGGCGCCCTATGATGCGCGCGCAGAGGCCGACAAGCTTTTCGAGCGCTGATTTTCGCGTCATGGATATAAAGAAAGGGCGGGGAGTGTCCCCGCCCTTTTAGTTTTCGCTGCGTTAAGCGGGATCAGCCTATCAGCGCCAGTGATTTGCCGACGCCATAGAGCGAGGTGAGCGTCAGTATCACGCCGACCAGCAATAGCAGCCGGTTCGCTGGAATATGCTTCGCCAACATTGCGCCCAGCGGCGCTGCGACGACACCACCGATCAGCAGGCCGAGAGTAGCGGTCGTGAACGTCTCCCAACCGAGATGGATGAGGAACGTGATGCTGATCGAGAGGGTCAGCAGAAATTCGGCTGTGTTCACAGTGCCGATGGTCATCCGTGGGTTGGACCCTTGCAGTAGCAGGTTGGAGGTGACGACCGGACCCCAGCCGCCGCCGCCGGTGGCATCGAGGAAGCCGCCGAAGAGGCCAAGTGGTGCAACGATGCGGGGGTCTCCTGTACGCTGGATCACATGGGTGCTGCGCCAGATCAGCCACAGGCCGATGACGATGAGATAGCTTTGCACATAGGGCTTGACCGCGCTGCTATCGACATTGGAAAGCAGATAGGCGCCTGCCACGCCACCGATGATGCCGGGAACAGCCAGCCGGGCGAACAGCCGCCAGTCCACATTGCGATGATAAATGTGGCTCAGGCCCGATATTGCGGTGGTAAAGGTTTCCGCCGCATGCGTCCCCGCTGAGGCGGCCTTGGGTGGCAGGCCAATGGCGAGCAAGAGCGTAGTCGAGATCACGCCATAAGCCATGCCAAGCGCGCCGTCGATCAGCTGTGCCGCAAAGCCGATTGCGATAAACGGCAAAAGAACCGGCAGATATTCCCAGATCGCGTCCATGAATGAGTACCCCCGTTGTGACTGCGAATCGAATGTCTATTCAATAGATAGAAAATATATGGAGCGCGAGTCAAAATTCTATCGAAACGCTAGAGAAAATGGTTACTCCGCATAAGCAATTGATATAAAAAGTAATAGATCTGCGGAGAGCGAACCGATCACGACGAGATGTGGCGATTCTGCGGTGCGCGGAGGGCGGCGCCCATCAGAGGAAGCTGTACGGATCGATGTCTACATTCACCCGCACAGACGTTGGCCAATTAACCGATCCCAGCCAGTGCTGGATCACCCCCTGTACATTGGTCGTTCGCGCAGCGTGGACCAATAGGCGATGCCGCCACCGCCCCCTGAGCTGTGCGAGCGGTGCGGGCGCGGGGCCATAGACGTGGAGGCCATCGCGCTGTGGCGCGGCCCTGCCCAGCCTGCGCGCAGTCTCGGCGGCTGCGTCTGCGCTTTCACTGGAGACGATGATCGCGGCATAGCGGCCATAAGGCGGCGCTTCGGCATGACGCCGACTTTCAGCTTCTGCTGCATAAAAGCGCTCTGCGTCGCCTGATAGCAGCGCCTTGATGACGCCCGCACCCATCATGCGAGTCTGGATCAGCACGCGGCCCGGTTTGGTGGCGCGCCCCGCACGGCCTGCGACCTGGCTGATCTGCTGAAAACAGCGCTCCGCCGCACGCAAATCTCCGCCCTCAAGGCCCAGATCGGCATCGATCACACCGACGAGCGTGAGATTGGGAAAGTGATAGCCTTTGGTGACGAGCTGTGTGCCGATGATGATGTCGACAGCGCCTGCCTCCACAGAGGCGACGAACTCTGCCACTTTCTCAGGAGACCACAACGTATCTGAAGTGACGATGGCAGTGCGCGCTTGCGGAAACAGCGCCTTTGCCTCGTCGGCAATGCGCTCCACGCCGGGGCCGCAGGCAACGAGAGCGTCTTCCTCCTTGCACTCAGGGCAGGCACGCGGGCTGGGCATCACATGGCCGCAATGGTGGCAGGCCAGGCGGTGCGTGATCTTGTGTTCCACCATCCAGCTTGTGCAGTGCGGGCACTGGATGCGGTATCCGCAATGGCGGCAGAGCGTGAGCGGCGCATAGCCGCGGCGGTTGAGAAAGAGCAGCGCCTGCTCGCCCTTTTCGAATGTCTCGTCTATCGCAGCGACAAGCGGCGGGGCGATCCAGCGTTGCCGGTCCGGTGGAGTTTCGAGCAGGTCTATGCCGGTGATCTCCGGCAACTGCGCTCCGCCAAAACGCGCGGCCAGTTTGATCTCCTCATAGCGGCCGAGGCTCACCTGGTGCCGGGTTTCGAGGGCGGGCGTAGCGGTGGCGAGGACGACCGGGCACTCCTCAAACTTGCCGCGCATCACGGCCACGTCGCGCGCGTGATAACGTACGCCGTCCTCCTGCTTGAAGCTCGTCTCGTGCGCCTCGTCCACCACGAGCAGACTCAGCTGAGGGAAGGGCAGGAACAAGGCCGAACGCGCACCGACCACAACCTGCGCCTGCCCGCGGGCCACTGCGCTCCACGCCCGCCGCCGCTCGCTTTGCTTGAGGCCGCTGTGCCATGGAGTGGGCGCCACGCCAAAGCGGGCCTCGAAGCGCTTGAGAAAGGGCTGGGTCAACGCGATTTCGGGCAGGAGGACCAGCACCTGACCGCCTGTGCGCACCGCTTGTGCGATCCCCTCGAAATAGACCTCTGTCTTGCCCGATCCGGTGACGCCATCGAGCAGGAAGGTTTGGAACTGCTGCGCGTCCACCGCCTGTATGATCCTGTTGGCGGCGGCGTGCTGCTCCCCATTAAGGGAAGGCGCGGCATGTGTGGGCAGGGGCGCGGGGTAGGGCGCGTCGGCGCTTGTTTCGATCGCCTCCAGCGCGCCTGCCTTGATCAGACCGCGGATAACGGCAACGGAAACCTCCGCCTTCTCGGCCAGCTCGCTGACTGATGCCTGAAATTCGCCGATCCGCTCCAGCGCCTGCGCCCGTTGGGGCGTAAGGCGGGCGGGCGATGTATCGGAAAGCCTATATTCCGTGATCACCCGCTCGCCCACCGCCACGCCGGCGGGCATCGCCATCCTCAGCACGGCGGCAAGCGGCGCCATGTAATAGTCCGCCACCCACTCCACCAGCCGCCGCAGCGGCGCGGGTATGGGCGGCACGGGCAACGCCGCGAAGATCGGGCGCAGCTTCGCGTCTGGCACCTCCGAGTCGTCTGGCAGGCGTTCCTGATCCCACACGACGCCAATGATACGGCGCGGGCCGAGCGGCACCTCGACAATGCTGCCCGGCAGGACATCGCCTTCCAGCCCCGGCGGCACCCGATAATCGAGCGGCCCCAGCGCGGCGTTCAGGGTGAGTACACGGACGCGAGTCATGATGACTATGTAAAGACTGCGCACACAATAAAAACCCGCTTCCCTTTTGCGGGCAAAAGAAACAGAATTCGGCCAGAGCAAGAGTGGGAGAGAACAATGGAACGCAGGCAATTTCTGAGTGGCGGCTCGGCGCTGGCGCTGCTGGCTGTGAGTGGATGTTCGCAAGGGCTGGGCTTTAGCCTTACGGAAGCGATCCGACGGCTGCTCTCGCTCTCGTCCCAGCGGGCGCTGGCGCGGTTGATGGCGCCGGGCGGCTTCTACGACAGCCAGATTGCGCGGATCACTTTGCCAGATCAACTGGGCGGCAGCGGCGGCGGCTCGCTCCTCTCTCGTGTGCTGCTGAGCAGTGTGGTGCGTGACCGGCTGTTACGCCAAGTCAACCGCGCCGCTGAAAAAGGGGCAGAGCGCGCCGCGCCCGTGATTGCGGATGCGATCATGTCTACATCGCCGCAGGACGCCGCCGCGATCATCAAGGCGGTTGGCACCCCGGCGGCCACCAACCTGTTGCAGCAGCATATGGGCACCGCGCTGATATCGGCCATGCTACCGGGCGTGGACGATGGACTGAAGCTGTTTGACAATCAGGCGGTGACGGAGGCGCTCAGGGTGGCGACAGGCATCGATTTCGCCGGCCTGCGAGACGATGTGACTCGCAAGGCATCCAATGCGATCTTCGCGGAAATGGGCAAGGAGGAGATGGCGATCCGCGCCGATCCGCGCTCGACAGGGGATCCGGTGCTGATTGCCGCGTTCACAGCCGGGAATCTGATGTAGAAATACAGGGTATGCGGCTATAGCCTGACGCGACTCGATTCCATTCAGCCGCCGGGGGCCACATTCCATGAAATTCTTCGTCGATACCGCAGACACTGCCGACATCCGTGATCTCGCCGCCACTGGCCTGCTCGATGGCGTGACGACAAACCCTTCGCTGATCGCCAAATCCGGGCGGCAGTTTCTGGAGGTGGTGAAGGAAATCTGCGCGATCGTCGATGGCCCGGTCTCGGCCGAGGTTGTCGCGCTCGATCATGAAACGATGATGAAAGAGGCGGAGGTTCTGCGCAAGCTGGCGGACAATGTCTGCATCAAGGTGCCGTTGACCGTTGATGGCCTGAAGACCTGCAAGGCGCTGACGTCAGACGGAACGCAGGTCAACGTAACGCTCTGCTTCTCGGCCAATCAGGCGCTGCTGGCGGCGAAGGCGGGGGCAAGCTTCGTCTCGCCGTTCGTCGGGCGGCACGATGACAACGGCTTCGACGGTATTCAACTGATCGAAGACATCCGCCAGATCTATGACAATTATGATTTCGGAACCGAAATACTGGTGGCGAGCGTACGCCACCCGGTCCACATTTTGCAGTCCGCAAAGATCGGCGCCGATGTGATGACCGCGCCGCCTGCGGTCATCAAGTCCCTGTTCAACCATGTCTTGACTGACAAGGGCATCGCTGGCTTTGTGGCGGATTGGGCGAAGACGGGGCAATCGATCCTGTAAAGCTAGGATTTCCTTGCGCTCTAAAGCAGTTTCCGATCTGATCGTAAACTGCTCCACTAAGCCTGAAAATAATGCTCCAGCCCGTATCCCAGCGTGCTGCCGACATGGGATGTTATCTCAACGAAACGGCGTTTGTCGGCGTCATCCCACGGCAACTCGCTCAATTTCAGGAACTGGGTAAGGTCTCGGTCCTTGTTCGCCTGCGGGCGCTGAGACAGAAGATAGCTCTCAACATACGTGATTTCTGCGTCATCCAGTTCCAGATAGTCGCCGATCTTTTTCGCTGCCCCCGCCGGGTCGGCAGCCATCTCGTAAAAGTTGATCTCCAGAAAATCCTGTCCCTGCGCCTCCAGAGTATTACGCGCGGCGAACCACGCCTGATGACAGTCTGTCCATTCGCGGGCATGGTTTTCCAGCGACTTGTCCGGGAATTTCTTCACTTTGGACTGGATGTTGTCCAGGTGGCGGCGGGAGCAGTGAATGAATTTGGCCTTGCTGTGATATGCCGCCAGATCGGGCGCGGCGAAGATCGGGGCGATGGTCGGCGTCTTGTCGACGATATGCGTCGCCTTGAGCTGATCGGCGAGATATGCCTCATACCCTGCGAACAATGTCTTGATCAGATCGTCGGGCTTGAGGCTGGAAAGTCCGTTACCGGGTATATTCGCGCCGATGCCGGATTGGCCATTGCGGCGCACCGAGGCGATGATCTCCGACAGGATCGGCACGAGGTGCCCCTCGCCATAGCCCTTGTAGCGCGTGCCTGCGATCGCGTTGCGCAACGCCGAGGTGCCGGACCGGGTGGAGCCGAGAATATAGAGAATTGTGGTCATCGAAGCATCCTTCCTATCCGGCGAGCGCGATCTGAGGCCGCGCTTGGGCCGGTGCCATGAGCAATTGGGCGAGGTCGACATGGCGCGACCAGGCGAGATCGAGCGAGATTTCGTCTTCCACCTGTGTGGAGATCGACTCCCACAGGGCGGCGTTGCCGATGCACTGCGTCATCAGCTGGGCGAGGCCCGATACGCTGCCGGGCGCGAAGCTGAGGCCGTTCTTGCCGTGCTCGATCCGCTCGATCAGGCCGCCGGCGCGCGAGGCGAGGATCGGCCGCCGCGCCTCCCATGCCTCGGATACCACCAGCCCGAATGTTTCAGGCCAGACGGAAGGCACGACCACCCAGTCGACGCTGTTCATCAGGTCGAAGACATTCTCGCGGGAATAGGCGCCCATTTCGGTTACGCGCAGGTTTTCGGGGGCGTTATCGAGGGCTTTTTCAATGCGGAGAAGATAGTCTGGGCTGGCGTGGCTCTTGTTGCCGCCGAAGATCTTGACCTCGACCGGAGTGTCGGACCCTTCCGCCGCCACGCGCGCCGCCTGTAGGAGAACGTCGATCCCCTTGGCGTCGACAAACTGACCGAAGTACCCGAAAACATTGAGTTTTTCGCTATGCGCGGCCTGCCAGCCCGCCGGGCGGCTCGTCCTGTGGCCGTTGGGGATGACGGACATCTTGTCACGCGGGATGCCCCATTCGATGAACCGCTCCGCCAGATAGGCGGATGGCGACACGAAATGATCGACCTTGGAAAATGCGCGCTGGAAAAACCGCTTGCGCAAGGTGAATTCCTCCACCGAACGATCGGGGAAGCATTTCACGCACTGATCCGGCGCGGCCTGATGGCAGATCGCGCGCTCATGATAGCGGAACAGCTGCCCCTGCGAATAGCACATGGCGAGATATTCGTGCAGCGTGTAGACGATCTTCACATTGGGCAGCACCTTGCGGCACAGCTCGATGAACTCCAGCCCCACCCACAGCGAATGATGGATGTGGATCACGTCGGGCTGGTGATCCTCCAGAAAGCGTGCGAGCATCTTGTTGCGGCGCGGATCATGGACGACATGATAGAAATCGTCGAACTTGAAGCCGCCGAGAATATATTCGTTTTCTGTCTCCGGCAGGGCGCTGATGACCGAGCCGACCCTGACATATTGCGGGAACATGCGCCCGTCTATCCCGGCGAGCAGCACGGCGTCGAAGCCATCGTCCGCCGCAGCCATATCGTGCAGATCCTTGGCGACATATTGCGCGCCGCCCTTCATCACGCGGGGGTGATAGAGCGCAACGGTAAGATATTTGAGCTTTGGGCGGGTCATAGCAGCGAGTGATCCATCAGAGTGTCGACAACATGCGGCGTATCCGCATAGGTTTCGGAGAAGTGCGCACGGTTGAGCCACATGAAGCTGCGCACATGCGGGGGCATGGATTTGCCGACGCCCTCCATGTGAATCCAGCGTGCGCTGGTGTCGATCGTCACCGCCACGCCTGCCTTCAGCGCCTCCAGCCCGAAGGCGGCGTCTTCATAATAGGCGTAGATATAATCGGTGGAGAGGCCGCCCATCTTGGCGAACTGCTTTTTGCGGATTTTCCACAAGGCTGCGCTGGGGATACAAATTTGTTGGGGAATGGCGTTGACCGCTTGCGACACGGCTTTCTTGTCCGCGTCGATATCGAGCGTCAGTCCCTTGCCGAAATGCTCGACCCGCAGCGCATGGCCGACGCCTGTGCTGGCATGGCTCACCAGATCCTGCACCACATACATGCCGGAATGCATCAGCAGGCCGTCGCCATAATAGAGCATCGCACCGTGCAAGCCATCGCCCGGATCGCTGAGCAGGAAGGCGAGCGAGCCTTCGGCATTGTCCAGCGGCGGGAATACATCCGGGTTCATGAAGACCAGCACATTGCCGCGCGCCACGCTCGCGCCGAAATTATTGCCCGCCGAAAAGCCGGAATTGCCGCTGCATTGATAGAGCGAGATCGCAATCGGGTGGATCTGGCAGAAGGCCATTACCTCTTCGGCCAGCGTTGCTGCGTTGTCCACATCATTGAGGACGATGACCAGCTCCACCGCCGCGCGCTCCAGAAATTCGGCCAGCTCCGACAATTGCACGAGCAGCATGTCCGCCTTGCGATAGATGGTTATGACGATGCTGGTGCGCACCTTGCGCTCTGTGTCCACCGAAAGCAGCCTCGCGAACTTCATCCCTCCGATCACACGCTGCCAGATCGGCAGGAACTGACGGTGCAGCCGCTTGGCCGAGCCGAGCGTTTCACCGATCGGGCGATCGGACAGGATCGCGCAGGCGCCCAGCGCATCGTGCAGGAAACGCTCGGTCGAGAGCCAGCGGGCAATGTTCTGCTGAAAGAGAGCCACGCCATTGATCGAGACAGATAACGCCGAGTGGATCAGGAAGGCTTCAGCGTCGTCCACGCGCAGCAGCACACAGAAGCCCGAAGGCTGGTCATGATCGCCCAGCACAGTGTTGACGTCGACCCGATCATACCAGCATGGCTCGGCCTCGGCGAACCGATATTTGACGTAGCCCACCTGCACCGTGATATCGATTGTCTGGAAGATACGACGATCCGCCCAGCCGGTGATGAAGAAATCGCCCTTGTCGGAGCAGAGTACTCCCTCGATATTCACATAGTCACTGAGGTGGATGCCGCGCCGCTCTATAATGCCGAACTCTTTGAAATGGTTGAATATCTCATCACGGTCGCGGCCACTGAAATGCGCGGCGAGATCAGAGTTCGTCTCAATATATTCATCGAAGCTGAATTCTTTCAGCACATCACGCACCATGTTCATTGCAAAAGGGACTCCGGTTCTGGCTGAGCGTCGGGCTGGTCTGCGGGGGTGCCGGCGTGGGCCATGGCGCGCTCGTGCCAATGGCGGGCCTTGGCATCATCGCGCGCGACATAGTCGCCATCGGCATAGAGGTTGTGCAGCGCCCAGAGCGACGGGCCGTGCCCCTCGTCCGCCGCTGCCTCAAGCAGCGCGATGCCGGAGCGGGTGTCGGCGGGCGCAGGGTCCAGCCCGCGCAGGCGCAGGAAGGCGAGGTTGAACAGGCCGTCCGCCGAACCAAGCTCAGTGGCCTTGTGATACTGACGCGCGGCGGCGGCATAGTCTTCGCGCCCGGCAGATATGATGCCGAGCTGGATGCAGGCGGCGTGGCTGCCGCGCGCTGCGGCGTCTTTCAGCAGCGTGATGATCTCCGGCGTGTCGTTGCCCGCTTCCAGCATGAGCATCGCGATGTGATAGGGCGCATCGACGCTGCCCTCTGCTGCTGCCCGTTCGAACAGGGCGATGGCTCTGGCCGTATCCTGCTCCACGCCGCGCCCGCCCGCATGGAGCGCCGCCAAAGTCTCGACCGCCTGCACCATATCCTGATCCGCGGCTTGCGCGATCCAGCCGAAGGCTTTGCCGTCATCCTGCGGCACGCCCAGCCCGGCGAGATAGAGCTTGCCGAGCACATATTGCCCGACAGCATCGCCCTGTTCCGCTGCCTCGCGAAACACGCTGGCGCCGGAGATATAATCGCGCGGTTCCATCGCTTCGGTGAGCAGGAAACCCAAAGAAAGCGTCGCATTGCGGTTGCCGCGCACAGACGCACGGCGGAACCATGTCTCGGCGGCGCTCAGATCCCTGGGCGTGCCGAGGCCATCGCGGTAGAGGCTGCCCAGATAGAGCATGGCCTCCACATGGCCTTCGTCTGCTGCCTTGGTAAGCAGGCGGTGGGCATCCTGATGCGTGCCGCTTGTCGCATGGCCGTTGATGATGAGCAGGCTCAGCGCCAGACAGGCCGCCGCGTCGCCAGCGTCGCTCGCCGCGCGGAACCAGTGCTCGGCAAGGTCATATTGCGCCGGTTCGCCCTCGCCGCCGGCATAGAGCATGCCAAGGCACCGCTGGGCGATGACGCTGCCCTTGTCCGCCGCTGTCAGCAGCAGACCCTCCGCCTCGCGCCGGTCTGCGGCGACGCCAAGGCCGTATATATACTGGAGGGCAAGGTGCGCCTGCCCGCTCGCCAGCCCTGCCTCCGCCGCCTTGCGGTTCCAGTGCAGCGCCTTGTCATGATCGGGCCTCACAGACAGCATGTCGAGCAGGCGGTTGGCGCTGCCGCCCGGCGCTTCGCTGGCGCGCGCGCCCCGGCCAGCGAGATAGAAATCACCGAGCTTCGCCCACGCATCCGCATAGCCCGCCTCGGCGGCCCGCTCATAATGATCGAGCGCCTGCGCAAAATCCTGCAACACGCCAAGGCCATATTCAAACACTTCGCCAAGCCGATAGTGCGCGGCCGCGTCGCCGCTTTCGGCCAGCCTGCGCGTTAGCGGGATCGCGGTGGCAAAGTCCTTGCCGAGGAACGCCGCGTCCAGCTCTGCCGCCGTCGGCAGGGGCGCGGGCTTGGCGCGCCTGAGGAACAGATCCTTGATGCTCACCATCATTGCGGCTCCCGCATGGCTTCGGAGGAGGCGCGTTGCGCGCCGCTCAGGAAGTAGGAAAGAATGGTGCGTTTGCCGATGAGAATGTCTCCCGTGAGTGTCATGCCGGGGATCAGCCGGAAATCGGCGGGCACATTGGTGAGGCTCGGCTTGTCGATCCGCACCAGAACCTTGAAATAGGGCGCGGTTGCACGCCCGTCGGCATCCTGCGTGAAGCTGCCCTCGCTGATCGAGGTGATGACGCCCTGCGCCGTGCCGTGGCGGAGGAAATCATAGGCATCGAGCTTGACCGTGACCTTCTGGCCGCGCTCGATAAAGCCGATGTCCTTGCTTTGCACCGCGATTTCGGCCTCCAGACGCCCCCTGATCGGGGTGATCGTGAACAAAGGTTTCTGGCTCTGGCCCGGATCGACGATGGAGCCGATCGATGCCTCGCCAATATCCAGCACCACGCCATCCTCCGGCGCGACGAGGGTGATATAGTCGCTGAACCTGCGCGCCTTGGTGGCCTCGCCCTTGTCGTCATTGAGTTGGCGCCGCGCGGTGGCGAGCTGGAGGCCTGCATCGTTGCGCCATTTGCTGACATAAGCCTCGCGCTGGGCGCGCAGGGCGGCGATCTCGCTGCGGATCTGCGCGGCCTCATGCTGGCTTTCCTGCATCTGCCGCTGCACCGATGTGCGGTCTGACGTGGCGATCATCGTGTTGAGCTTGGAGCCGAAGCCCTTGGCCTCCAGCTCTGAGCGCATGTCCTTGATCCGCGTGGCGATGGCGAGTTGCTGGTCATAGTTGCTGGCGTTGGTGCTGGCGCGTGCCTCAGACGTGCGGAGTGCGGAGATGCGGGCGTCGAACTCGGTGAGCGACTGGCGCAGTTCCGCCTGCCGCTGGTTATAGATGCTCATCTGCAGCTCTGAGTCCGCGTCCTGTCTGGACGGCGCATATGGCCGGCCATCGACCTCGGCCTGCAGCCGCTCCACCATCGCCCGGTTGGCGACGCCGCGCAGCTCATATTGGTCGAGATTGGCCTTGGCGAAGGTAGGGTCCATTGTGGCGAGCACCTGACCCTTGCGCACGACCTGCCCCTCGCGCACCTTGATCTCGCGGATGATCGAGCGATCCAGCGGCTGGACGAACAACGATCCATCGAGCGGAACGATCTTGCCGCTGCCCTCGACCACGCGGTCGAGAGACACCACCGCCATCAGCAGCACCGAAAGCAGCAGCATGCCCGAAAGCACATACATGAAGCTGATCTGGCGTGCCGGCAGCGCGCGCGCCATCACGGCCTGCGTTTCCGACTGGAACACCGCGACCGGGTTGGCCGCTCCGCCCGGACTACTGATGATGAGGGATTGCGATGCGGTCAAAGTTCATTACCTCGGTTGAACGGTTTTGCGTGTGCCACATGTGCTGATAGATCTCGTTGCGACGGAGCAGCTCCTGGTGCGATCCGATGTCGTCCAGCCGCCCCTTCTCCAGAACCAGGATATTGTCCGCCGCCACCAGCATCGCGAGCCGGTGCGACACGCAGATGATCGTGCGGCCCTGCGCAATGCGCATCAGGTTGGCGTTGATGATGGCTTCTGATTCCGCGTCGAGCGCCGATGTCGCCTCGTCGAGGATCAGGATCGGCGGATCGAGGATCAGCGCGCGCGCGATGGCGAGGCGCTGGCGCTGGCCGCCCGACAGGTTCGCCGCGCCTTCGGAGAGCATCGTGTCATAGCCTTGGGGCAGGCGCTCGATAAACTCCTCGGCACCCGCGAGCTGAGCGACGCGCACGATCTCGGAAAAGCTGGCATGCGGCTTGGCGATGCCGATATTCTCGCGGATCGTGCCGCTGAACAGGAAATTCTCCTGCCCCACCACGCCGATGCAGGTGCGCAGATGCTGCAAGTCGATCTCGCGCAGGTCCATGCCATCGACCTTGATGATGCCCTCGTACTGAGGGTTCAGCCCCTGCAACAGGCGCGTGATCGTCGTCTTGCCGGAGCCGGAGCGCCCCATGACGCCAAGGAACGTGCCGGTCGGCACCTCGAAGCTCACGTCATCGAGCGCAAGCGGCGCGCCTGGCGCATAGCGAAAGCTGACATCGGAAAAGGTGAGCTGGCCGGAGATCGGCTGGCGCAGGCCGGTGCCGATGCGCGTCTGCTCTGGCTGGGCGTTCACCACCGAGCCGACTTCCTCGATCGCTTCCTTGATCTCGCCATAGTCCTGCATCAGCTGTGCAAGCTGGATGATCGGCTGGGTCGCACGATTGCCGAGCATGATGAACGCCATCAGCGAGCCGGCCTGAAAGGCGCTGGGGTCCACCAACGTAAGATAGGCGCCCAACAGGAACGTGCCCGAAAAGATCAGCCGCTCGAACGGCACGGAGATGGTCTGCGGGATATTGGCGGTGCGGCCCAGCGCGAACCGCGCCTCGACGGATTGCGCAACCCGCGCGTCCCATTCCCCGCGCCTGCGCCCTTCGAGCGCGAGCGATTTGATGGTCTTGATGCCGTATATGCTCTCGACCAGATGGGTGTTTTTGCGCTGCTCTGCCGCGACAACCGCCTTGAACCGCTTGCCGACCACCTCGGCATAATAATAGACGATGAGCGCGAGCATGCAGGCGAGGCCCAGCACCGTCAGCGTCAGCACCCAGTTGAGGTAGAACAGGATCGGCACCACAATCGCGACCACAACCAGATCGAGCCCGGTTTGCAGCAGCTTGCCGGTGAGGAAACTGCGGATCTGGTAGATCTTGCTCAACTTGGACTGGATGAGGCCGGTGGGGTTGCGCTCGAAAAAATCGAGCGGGAGGCTGAGCATCCGGTCTAGCAGATAAAGGCTGAGGCGCCCGTCTATGCGGGTCGCCATCACCTCCATATAGAGCCGCCGCGAATAGCCTGCGATCATCTCGAACACGATCAGCAACACCACCGCGCCGCACATCACCGCCAGCGTCGAATAGCTGTGGTTCACCATCACCCGATCGAGCACGATCATCGAGAGAACCGGCGGAAACAGCGAGAAAATAGTCGTAATGATCGATGCGAGGCCGATGTCGCGCAGCACCGTCTTTTCGAGCAGCAATTGCGAGACGATCCAGCGCATGCTGAAAGGCTGGGCGCTCTCATTCAGGCGGTAGCGCCGCTTGGCGAGGATCACGTCGCCGGTGCACAGCCGCTCGAACCGTTGCTGATCGAGCGCGATGTCCACTTCGTCCGCCCCCGCGCCCGCGTCCCGCGCGAGGATGACCGGGCCTTGCGGCGTATCCGCCACCATGCCCTCCGCGATGAGGAAACTGCCGTCGCGCAGCATCAGCATCGCCGGGAACGCGCCCTGCAACTGGGTGATTGCGCGCCATTCGATCTGCATCGGGCGCAGCTCTATGCCCAGCTCACGCGCCATGCCGATCAGCGTATCGGCCGGGGCCTCGTCTTCCACCAGCGCATAGGCGCGGCGCAGCTCGTCCTGCGTCGTCTCGATGCCGGTACGCGTGGCGATATGCACGAAGGCACCAAGGAAGTGAGTGCAGTTCAACTTCATCAATCAGAACTCGTTTTCGCGAAGGTGCGCATCTCGCCCGGAATCACCGAACCCATAGAATTTCAGCCGTTTCTAGGGACCGAAAATTAGGAATTTCCTTGATTTTAATCTTAATTTTCGTTGGGCATTTTCATTCAGCATGAATGATCAGTGGCGCAGCAGTTCGAGGCTGGCCATGGGCCTGCTTGCAGTGGCGGTTTCGCCTGCCGGGGCGGCGGTTTTGCGACGCTTGGGCGAGGGTGATGACGGGAGCAGGGTGGCCTTTGGCGGCGTGTCTGCGATATTCGGGCGGCGGCCCATGATGAGGTCTGCGATCAGATTTTGCCATTGTGGCAGGGCGCGCGTCTTGAGGTCATAGCGCTCTATGACGGTGGCGCGAGCATTGTCGCGCATCTGCGCCATCCGGCTCTTGTCGGAGAGGGCACGGTCGACCGTTTCCGCAATCGCGCCCGGAGAGAAGAAATCGACCAGCAAGCCGTTTTCGCCGTCGCGGATCACCTCCTGCACCGGCGCGGTGGCAGAGCCGATCATCGCACAGCCCGCAGACATCGCCTCCAGAAAGGACCAGGACAGCACGAACGGATAGGTGAGATAGATGTGCGCCGAGGAAATCTGAAGGACGCTGAGGTAAGTTTCGTAAGGTAGCTGCCCCAGAAAATGCACCTTGCTGAAATCAATGCGCCCGGCCATTTCGGCCAGCATCTTCTGGCGATAGGTCTGGCCGGACGGCAGGGCGCAGCCATAGCTCACCTCGTCTCCGCCGACGATCAGGATATGCGCATTGGGCCTCAAGCGCTGGATTTCGGGGATGGCGCGCATGAAGACATGAAAGCCGCGATAGGGCTCAAGGTTGCGCGCGACATAAGTGATGACCTCATCCTGCGCGGTGAAGCGCAGGCCGCCCCGGTCGATCTGGAGCCATGCGTTCGCGTCGGGTTTGATCGCATCGGTATCGATCCCCTCGTGCAACACGCTGATGCGCCCGCGCATTTCCGGGGGATAGAGGCTGCGCTGCCATTGCGTGGGCGCATTGCCCCAGTCGGTCGATTCAAAGCTCAGCAGATTAACGGCGTTGCGCATCCGCAGCCGCCCGCCATCATCCGGCCCGCCGGGAAATTCGGGGTCGAAGTCCGCATCCGCGCCCGCATGATGATAGAAGAACTCGAAATAGCTCAGCAGCGGCGTGTCGGGGTAAACATCCTTGACGAACAGGGTCTCGCCCCAGCCGCTGTGGCCGATGATGATGTCTGGCGTGACGCCCTGCGCCTTCAACATGGAGAGCGATTTCGCCACTGCCTCGCCGTGACGCACCGCCACCTCGAAGTCGACTGTGTAGCGGTGGCACTGGATCGGCGAGGCGAGATCGGGGTAATAAACGAGCTTGATGACGCCCTGCATCCAGTTGGGATTGGGCTGGGAAATGAAATAGACAGTGTTGTCCGGGTCATCCGCCAGATGCCGGATGAGATGCTTGTACTGCCCCGGAAAATTCTGGTGGATGAAGAGATAGATCATAGCGCCATCGCGTCGAGCAGGCCCGCCATATGGTTCTGGTCCGCATGCGCGGTCTTGCGGCCGACGCAGGCCAGCTCCAGCCCCGGCCGGCGGCGGATCGCGATATCCGCAAAGCCCGCATCCTGCATGGCGGCGATGATGCTGCTCGGTGTGAAGGCGGTCTTGTGCGCCATGTGCAGGTTGCCCTGCTCGATCGAGTCGCTGTGGCCGAACAATATGTCATGCGCGGTGATCGGCCCGGCGGGGGATTCATAGAGGACTTCGTGCAGCCGGTCCTCCGCGACATAGCGCGCGATGATCTGGACATCGGGCACGAGGATGACGGCAAAGCCATCGGGCTTGAGCACGCGCAGAAACTCGGCCAGCGCGGTGCGCACCTGGTGCTGAAACAGATGCTCGACGCAGTGCGATGTCCACAGCGCATCCGCGAAATTGTCGCTGAAAGGCGAGAGGTCTGTGATGTCCGCCACGACATCGGGCTGGGCCTGCGGGTCTATGTCCACCCGCATATGGCGCCAGCTGCCGAACATCGGGGGCAGGCGCTCCGGCCCGGACTGGCCGCAGCCGGCATTGAGGATGATGGGTTGCACTGGGTATTCCTTGAAATGCTGAAGTGGCGGGGGTCAGGCGGCGGTCTCTCGGAAGGGGCTGAAGCGCGGCCCCGTGGGCGCATTATTGGCGAGCGTGCGCATATCCCCGCGGATCGTATCGATATTCATGGAGATGCGCGCGGGCTGCGCCGCATGATCGACGAGATTGACCCAGACGCCGACGAGGCGGTCATTGGCGAGCGGGCTGACGCACATCTGGCCGTCCCGCATCGAGCCGACGATCCGCCCGGAGGCGAACTTGCCCGAATATTCGCACT
This sequence comes from Sphingobium fluviale, assembly GCF_004122115.1. Taxonomy (GTDB): domain Bacteria; phylum Pseudomonadota; class Alphaproteobacteria; order Sphingomonadales; family Sphingomonadaceae; genus Sphingobium; species Sphingobium fluviale. Next base: position 125,809 of record NZ_SBKP01000006.1, on the reverse strand, counting down.
GAAAGCGCGCCATTGCATCGGGCTTTTGCCGGATCGCGAAGCCGAGCAGGGGCGTCGCCCTGCCGCGCGAGCCACAGGGTTGGCCCTGATCGACCCAAGGTGTTTCCGCGCCGGTGGCGGAGAGTGCCTTATACTCGATGGCGGAGGGCGCGATGCTGGTCATCGGCGTGAGTGTGAGGCACTCGATCGCTCTTTCCCCATCGGGCGTGCCCACCCATGCCTGGTCTATACCGATCACATCTCCCGCATATTCGACATGCGCCACGATCTGCGCGCGCAGCAGCGCCGCTCCCGGCTGGGCGACCGGCGGCTGGCCGGGGAGCATAATCGGCTGCATGGGCTGAGGCGCGGCATTGGCGAAGGCGGCGGCGCCTTGCTCGCCGTCCAGCTTGCGCACATCGATGTGCAGCGGCGCAAGCCCCGGCGCAGTGAGCGAGAGGACCACCATCTTCACGCTATCGGTGTTGACCTTGAGGATCACGCTGTCCTGCGCGCTGCGCAGCCACTGATGCTCTGACCCCGGAGCGGAAATATAGTCCACATCCTCCTTGCGCTGGCCCGGCGCGGTGACGATCTGTAGCGCGGGCAGCATGCCCTCCGTCGCCGCTCTGCCATTGCCGCCCGGCATAACAGAGAAATGATACAGCCCGCGCGCGAGGGTGAGGAATTCGGCGGTGGACGTGAGGGTTTTGCCGGGATCGTGCATGATGGAACCTCTGTGGCCATGGAAGGTAAGGGGCATATCGATAGTAGCGTTGGCCGCTGGATCAGCAGCGGGTGGCTGTTGCCGTGCGGCAGCATCATCGGACGACATATTCATCAATATTTCGTTGATCTGCGCCGCATGCGTTTCGAGCGGGAGCAGGCGGTGCGGGTGTGATGTATGCCGCAGACGCTCCGCTATCGCGCCGGTATCGAACGCAATGATGGGCAGGCCCGTCGCCATCGCGTGGCTAAGCGAATAGCTCCATGTTTCCGGCGTCACAGAGGGAAGGAAGATCGCGGCGGGCGCCTCGCGCTGGAGCAGCTCCGGCAGCTCGGCTTCGTCATAGCGGCCGGTGATGAACAGCTTGCCGGTGGCGAGCAGCGCGTCCTCCTCGTCCGAAAAGCCGATCAGCACGAATTCCAGCGCGAGATTATGCAGCGCCGCGTGGCGCGCGCAGGCGAGCAGCACGGCCCGCCCCTTTTGCTCTCCAATCGCGCCGATGATCGCAACCCGATGCGGGACAGGATCAGCGATGGGGCGGGGCGCGGGCGGGGTTTCCTCCCAGCGCGCGATCCTGAAATCCACGGCCGGGAAACTGCGCGCATAGCGTTGCCTGACATCCTCGCAGGGGGCGAATACATTCCGCGCCTGATGGAGCCAGCGCAGGCTGCGTTCCTTCAGCGCATCGGGGTAGAGGCGGTCATGCAGTTCGGAGCCGGTCTGCACGATGCAGCTTTGGCACCCGGCCGCGCCCGGCTCGCCACAATAGCTGCCATTGGCGCCGAGCAGGCTGAGGCGCGGGCAATACCAGCTGTAATCATGGATGAAGATGTCTGTCGGCGCATCGAGCGATAGGCACGCATCGATAAAGGCTGCATCCAGCCCCAGAAAATGATGGATCTCGATCTGACGGACAGGCAGCGCAGCCATCAGTGCGCGGAACGCCTCCAGTTCATTCTGGCTGGTGAACAGCAGATCCTGAAGCTCCGGTTTGCCCGGCACTGTGAGGCGCGCGCACCCGCTCTCCTTGCCGGGCCGCAGCATGATCGGCTGATAGCCCTGCTTCTCCAGCGCCGAGATGCGCGCCTCGACATGCTTTTGCACACCGCCCGCCAGCGCCAGCGACACCAGCAGCGCGACCGGGCGTGCGTCCTCGCGCAGCAGTGCTGTATCGATCCGGCGGCGCAGGGGCGCGAGCGGCTGCGCCTTGTGGAACGTCTCGACCAGCGCCTTGTAGGTCGGGTGGCGCTGATCGAGCACGGCCTCGTTGCGCGCCATCCAGCCGTTGCGTGTCATGCCGAACGACGTGCCATTGCGATGGAGCACATAGACATCGCCCGCGATGACATGCTTCCAGCCATGAGCCGTGGCACGCATGCAGAAATCATTCTCCTCGCCATAACCGCGCCCGAAGAGCTGCTCGTCAAACGCGCCGACCTCGTTGATACAGGCCCGCCGGACGAGCATGCAGAAACCGACGCCGGTTGGCGCCTCCACATGGAGGCCGGGGTTTGCTGCCGCTGCGGCATGGTCGCGCCGCCGCGCTTCCTCCTCGGTGCAGGCGCTTTCCTCTCCGCCGGGATAGCTGGCGATCGAGCCTGCGTTGGAGAGCGGCGTTATGGTGGCGATGTCCGGGTTTGCGTCGGCGTGGGCTGTCAGCCGCTCAAACCAGCCCGGAAAGACCACCGTGTCAGAGTTTAGCAGGATCACATCATGGCCGGGCGCAGCGGCCATGCCGCGATTGGCCGCACCGGGGAAGCCAAGGTTGCAGGGGTTGGTGATGACCGTGACGCGGGGGTGGTGTTGATATTCGGCCATCAGCGCCGTGATGGCGCTTTCCGGGCTGGCGTCATTGATGAGGATGACAGGCGCGGCGGGCGGGATGGTTGCCAGCACGCTCTCGATGCAGGCGCGGGTTTCTGCTGCCCCGCGATAGACGGGGATGACGATGGCAGTGCTGATGGCATCGACTCTGCCGCGCTTCGTCCGCCGTCTGGGCGCACGATAGGGCTTTGCCGCACAGAGGCTGATCGGCGATCCCGGAAAGGGCACAACCCTGCCATCGGGCAGGGCGACGCCAAGCTCGAAAACGCCTCCGGCAAGCCTGCCGAGCTTGCCGAAAGGCAGGCTGAAGCGCCAATCGCCCGGAGCGGCGTCGTCTGCCACGAGAGTGACCGGCTGATGCCCGGCCTTTTTCGCCATCAGCAGCGCCGGGGGCGTGGTTGACGGCAGCCAGCTCAGGTTGATTGTGCCTTCAACGCGGGTTGGTTGCACGGTCGCCGTGCCGTTCAGGCCAAAGCTTTCGGGAAAAGCGATCGTTCCGCCGATAAGGCGGATGTCAGCGCCGAGAACACCGACCCGCAGCCCGTTGAGAGCGCGCCTTTCCGACAACATCTCGGCCAGACGCACTCCGCCCGCCGTGGGGATGCGTATAGTTTCGCGCGTGCCGTCCGGCTCGTGCCATTCAAGGATGATGTCCCGTGTCTGCGCGGGTGCCGGAATATGCCCGGTCAGCATAAGTTCGGGCGTAACGCCAATCCATCCGGAAAGCGGGCGTTCCTCAACCAGCGCGTTCGCGGCACGCGCCAGCTTGCTGTCCTGCTCCACCGCAAAGCGGGCAAGATAGTGCTCCAGCGCTGCGCTGGCCTTATCCCATTGTCCTGACAGCCGGAGCGCATCAATGTGCAGCGCGCCGAGATCGACATTCACATGCCGTTGCTCCAGCCCGTCAAAAACCTGCATAGCCCGCGCGGCATTGCCCTCCCGCAACAGCAGCGCGATCAGTATCTCGCACACCAGCGGTGTTTGCGGCGACAGGCGCCAGGCCCGGTCCGCATGGCGCAGCGCGACCTCAAAACGGCCATCGGCAATGGCGTGGTTTGCCATCGCGATGACCGCTGAGAGGGAGGCAGGATCGTCGTGGCAGGCGACGTGATCCGGGGTAAGCAGGGACATTCAGACCTCGCAAAAAGCCCGGCTTTCGCCGGGCTTTTCATGGTTGATGGACGTATCAGGCGAAATCGGACGCAGTGAGGCTCGTGAAGTTCTTGAGCGTGATCTGCGTGCCGTCGGACATTTTGATGACCGTCGACCCAGCCTTGATCGTTGCCGAGCTGATGTCCGCCAGAGTGTATCCGCCGCCAGAGAGGTCGATCTTGTCGAGGCCATGCTGGAAGTCGGTGATGACGTGGGTCGCGGTGGACGGGCCGCCGGAGTTGATGAAGCGGAAGCTGTCTCCGCCCGAACCTCCGGTGAGCGTATCCTTGAAGCTGCCGCCGATGAGCAAATCCCTGCCGCTGCCGCCATCCGCCTTCATCGCGCCAGAGCCGCCGATGATGGTGTCATAGCCGCCGCCACCGAGGATCGTGGCAGAGCCGCTGCCCGCCATGATCGAGTCGTTGCCTGAACCGCCGCCCTCGAAGTTGAGCTTGCCGCTGCCGCCGTACACGGTCGTGCCGCGCACATTGGTGATGTCGACATTGCCCGCGCCGAGATAGACGGTGTCGTTGCCATTCAGCTCAAGGCTGTGACGGCCCGCACCCATCTGGTGGATCGTCATATTGCCTTCGAGGTCATAGCTGCCGCCCACGGTCGAATTGAGCGTGAGGTCCAGCGTGCCGGGGCCGTGCTTGTCGATCTCGACCGAGCGGCCCGTGACGGTGATGTCATCATGGCCAGAGCCGGTGACGGTGAACTTGCCGCCGCCGGTGACGATGGTGTTGTTGCCGCCGTTGATGTCGAAGCTGGCGCTCTTGTCGACAACGACAGTGTTGGTGCCGCCGTTCAGCTCGATCTCGTCGCCGACGCGCGCGCCGGTGATGGTGGCGTTGCCGCCCCACATGCGCACGGTGTCATTGCCCGACGCCATCGAGATGAGCGCGTTGCCGCCCGCCTGCCCCGCGCTGTTGAGCTGGATGATGTCGCCACCACCTCCGCCGGCAATCGTTACATTGGCTGCGCCTGCGGCGTTGATCGTGTCTGCGCCGCGCCCGCCAGCGATCAGCTGTACGGTCGAGTTGCCGGTGATCTTGGTCCCTTCATTGCCCGTCACTACAATCGCGTCGAGATCGGGCGTTGCGGTCACATTATGCGTATAGCGGCTGTCAACGTTGTAAACGTCGAGCACCGCGGGTGAGGACGGGAACAACGGAATGTTCTGTACCTTCGATGACGCGAACTGGCTTGAAAGTGCTGCCAGTGCGTTCTTGGCTGTAACCAGGTCTGCGCCAGAAAGACTGAGCGAGACATTGTTGCCGCCGGTAACTGTTGCTGTGGCCATGTGTATTCCCCTAGAAAAGGGCGTTCGTGCGATCGGGAACGCTCGACCAAGTTAATATTGGCGGTCGAATTAAAAATTCCTTAATTTTAGAGTATAACAGGCGTGTGAATTAAACGTAATATACATGTATTTAATCATGATTTATTCAGTAAAAATAAAACATTATATAGTTTATGGAATATTAACTTAAAAAACTATAATTTCTGATCCAAAGTTTTTATTGAATTACATTATAATTTACCATACTGAGGCGAATGATATAAAGTTATTTGCATTTTTATAGTAAATGCAAAATTTTCAATTATTCCCTGAGAGCCTGTTTGGAAATGCGGCGCCAGCCCACTCTGCCTTCCGTGCGCGTGACATAGATAGAATCTATGACTGAGATAGCAGAATGCTGTCTGGCGTTATTAGGGGATATCAGCAAGGTTGATAATGTCCCAAGCGCCCGACTTCTGGCACCTTATTCGTCCTTCGGTGCGCCTGACGGATCATGGATTATGCAAACCGATATGAGGGCGCGATGGATGGAGTCCGTGTAGGGAAGCGCATTATCGGCGCCGACGCGCCGGTCACAATCGGGTGGGAGAATGTGGGGCGGGTCCAAGGTGGTCGCGTCAAACAGTTCGTCTTCACCTGGTTCCAGCCCGCCATGCTGTTTGCGCTGGTGGCATTCTGGTATTATGCCCCCAATTCAATCGCCAAGGCATCGACCGCGATCGGTATCGGCATCGGTTTCAAGGCCTTGTTGCTGGCTTTGGAGTGGGTAAACCCCCGCTATGACAGCTGGCGGCTGACGTGGAAGGAACTGGTCGTCGACCTGTTCTACGTCTCGCTGGGTTACACGGTGTTGGCGGTCCTAGAACGATATATCGGCAGTGACGCCGTGATTGAGGCGCTTCAGCATCAGTTCGACTGGGACAAGCTCGCCTGGTTCATTGGCCTGCCGCTGCTGGTGCAGGCGTTCCTGATCTCGTTCATCTTCGACTTCGGGCAGTACTGGATGCATCGTGGGATGCACAACTGGTATCCGCTATGGCTGACCCACTCGGTGCATCATTACATTACTCAGCTCAATATTAACAAAGGTGCTGTCGGCAACCCGGTGGAGCTCTTTCTGATCGGCCTGGGCATCGGTGGGTTCTTCGACTTTCTGCCCCGCGCCGCCTTGCTCGCCGGGTCCATTGGCCTCGCCGTCAGCACCTATCAGCATATCAATGTCCGGTTCAATACACCAAGCTGGTGGCGATACATCTTTAACACCACCGAACATCACAGCTTGCACCATTCGCAGGACTATGAGGCCACCCGCAGCAACTATGCCGGCACCTACATCTTCATTGACAGGATGTTCGGCACCTGTGTGGATGGCGAGGCCGAACTGCTCGGCATGGAGGGGGGGCGCCGCATGTCGATCCGCGAGCAGATGACCTATCCGTTCACCGAGGCCTGGAAGACAACCAAGGCCCGCTTCGGCAAAGGTCAGCCCGATCAGCCTGAAATGGTGCCAGCAGAATGACTGAGCTCGCGCATCCGCATGATCTGGTAACCGTGCCACCGCAGCCAGACCGTCAAGGCGTGAGCATGTGGCATTGGGTCGACTGGATCTGGCACGTCAAGGGCAGCGTGGCGATCGATCCAGCACAATCGTGCGATGAGGCTTTCGACCGGATTGAGCCGCTGTTTCATCAGGTTGGCACCACGCACGAGCGGAACGGCAGCATATTAACTTTCAGCAAGAAGGATCCGGTCGCTCAGGATAAGCTGGCGACTTTCGAAAGTGGCGTGCTGCGCATAGAACGTGAGGCGAGCGGGTTAATGCTTAACTACCGGCTCGCGAGCCGCATGCTGCTGTTCTGCTTTCTTGCGCCGCTGATGTTCCTGGCATTCGCGCAGGTGACGGTTCTCATCAGCAAGTGGGAAGAGCCCAAGAAAGAGGCGACCGCGAAAGAGGAGAAGAAGGAGCCGGCTGTCCTTCCGCAGCATGCCATCGACAAGTTTCTTGGCGCACCTGCCCCTGAGAAGCCCAAGAAAGACGACAAGTCCAAGGAAGAGGACAAAAAGTTGAAGCCTACCGCCAGCTATGTGTTCGCCGGGCTGTTCGCGTTCCTCTACATTGTCGGCCGGGTTCTGGAAGCGCGGCTCGTTCGCGGCCTGTTCCGAAAGGCTCTCGTCATAGAGTCTGACCGTTTTCCGAGCCGATGAGCGTTCTACGCTCATCTTGAAAACGGTCTAGGGATCTAACCCTTCGGGCCGCAGCGCCCTGCCTCCGCGCTCAGACCAGCGGTGGCAGCTTGTCCAGATATTTGTCGGGCGTCAGTGGGTAATCGCGGATGCGGACGCCGGTGGCATTATAGATCGCGTTCGCCACTGCCGCACCGACGCCACAGAGACCCAGCTCGCCAACGCCCTTGGCCTTCATCGGGTTCGCCTTGTCGTCGGCCTCATCGAGGAAGATCACCTCCTGATGCGGAATATCTGCATGGACCGGCACTTCGTATGAGGCGAGGTCGTGATTGACGAAGAAACCGAAGCGCTTGTCAACCACCAGCTCTTCCATCAACGCGCTCCCCACGCCCATCGTCATCGCGCCGATAACCTGGCTGCGCGCCGATTTCGGGTTGATGATCCGCCCCGCAGCACACACCGCCAGCATCCGGCGGATGCGTGTCACGCCGGTGTAAGCGTCTACGCCCACTTCGACAAAATGCGCGCCAAAGGTGGACAACTGCCACGTTTTGCCCAGCTCGCCATATTCGATCTTGTCCTCGCCAGTCAGCCGACCTTGCGCCGCCGCCTCGCCCAGCCGGGCCGAACGATTTCCGCTACGAACGAAGCCGCCCTCGAACAGCGCGCTCGCTGGGTCGAAGCCCAGCTTTTGCGCGATGGCCTCGCGCAGTTTGACGCAGGCAGCGTAAACACCGGCGGTCGAGCTGGCGGCACCCCATTGCCCGCCCGACCCTACGGAGACGGGAAAGTCCGAGCTGCCGAGTTTGACTGAAACCGCCTCGACGGGCACGCCCATCGTCTCCGCCGCAGTCTGGGCGATGATGGTATAGCTGCCGGTGCCGATATCGGTCATGTCCGTTTCGACAGTTACCATGCCACTGGCATCAAGATGCACACGCGCCGCGCTCGTCCCGTTCAGATGATTGCGAAACGCGGCGGCCACGCCCATGCCGGTTAGCCAGCGACCGTCGCGCGCCTGTCCCGGTTTCGGGTTGCGGCGTGACCAGCCAAAGCGCTCTGCTCCTTCTGTGAGACAGCGGACCAGCTGCCGCTGTGAAAAGCGGCGCTCCGGCTTTGCGGGGTCGACCTGCGTATCGTTTTTGATGCGGAAGGCAACCGGGTCCATCCCCAGCTTCTCCGCCATCTCGTCCATCGCGATTTCCAGCGCCATCATGCCGGGCGCCTCGCCCGGTGCCCGCATCGCATTGCCTTCGGGCAGATCGAGCACCGCGAGCCTCAGTGCGGTCAGCCTATTGGCGCCAGCATAGAGCAGTCTGGTCTGGGCTGTCGCGGTCTCCGGCCCTCCGCCCGGCAGATCACCAGAACCACTCTCGTGGCCGATCGCCGTAATCGTGCCGTCCAGTGATGCACCGATGCGGATGCGCTGCCGCGTTGCAGGACGATGGGTGGAGTTGTTCGTCATGAATGGCCTTGGCAGCGTCACTTTGACAGCACGCCCCGCTGCCTTCGCGCCGAGCGCCGCCAGCACAGCATCAACACGGAGCCACAGCTTTCCACCGAAGCCACCGCCGATATAGGGGGACAGGAACCGGATTTTTTCTTTCGGCATATTGAGCGTCTTGGCAAGGTCTCCGCGACCCCAATCAATCATCTGATTTGATGTCCACACCGTCAGTTCGTCGTTGTTCCACACGGCGATGGAGGCGAACGGCTCCATCATCGCATGGCTATGGTCGGGAGTCGTGTATTCGGCATCGAGTTTGACCGGGGCGGCAGCGAAGGCCGTATCGAACGTGCCCACTATTTCGGGGGCACTGGGCTTGCCGCTATCATCTACAACAGATGCGGTTGCCAGCGCCTGAACCAGATCAAACTGTCCCCCGGCGCGAACATACTCCACGCGCGCAAGCGCGGCGGCGGCGCGGGCCTGCTCCAATGTTTCTGCGACGACCACACCAATTGCCTGATGATAGTGATCAACCTCCGGGCCGCCGAGCAGCTTTGCGGTGTTTCTGCCGGCCTTGCCAAGGGGCCCCGCATCCTGCGCAGTGACCACTGCAATCACTCCCGGCGCCGCCTTGACCTCATTGAGGTTGAGCCAGCGGAGCGTACCTTTGGCGATGGCCGATCCGATCACCCAACCATAAGCGGGGTTGATCGCCTCGCGGTGTTCATATGCGTAAGTCGCGGTGCCTGTTGTCTTGAGCGGACCGTCAATCCGATCCACGGGGCGGCCGACAACGGCCATCTTGTCGATGGGATTGGTCTGGGCTGGGGTATCGAACTTCATGGGCTCAGGCCTTGGCTTGCGCGATGACGGATGCCAGCGCGCGGGTCGCCAGCGGCAGTTTGAACGCATTGTCTTTGGTCGGCGTTGCACCTGCGAAGGCCTTGGCGGTAACAGCCACCGCTCCCTGAGGGAGAAGCGCCTCAGCTGCTTCCACGCGCCACGGCTTGGGTGCGACGCCGCCGAACGCCACGCGGCCCGTTCGATCGGGCTGAATCACCGCCGCGACGGAGACCAGCGCGAAAGCATAAGACGCGCGGTCCCGCACCTTTTCATAATAATGCTTGCCGCCGAGCGGTTGCGGCAGCGTGACTGCTGTTATCAGCTCTCCGGGAGCCAGCGCGAACTCCCTTTCGGGGTGATCTCCCCACAGCATGTGGAATTCGGCGATAGGGATTGCGCGCGTTTTCCCCTTGGCGTCGATTGTCTCCACCACAGCGTCCAGCAGGCGCAGCGCAACGGCCATATCTCCGGGGAAAGTGGCGATGCACGACTTGCTCACGCCAATGACGCCAAGTTGCCGCGAAAAACCGCCGATCGCTGCACAACCAGAACCCGGCTTGCGCTTGTTGCAGGCCATGTTGGTGTCGTAGAAATAGGGACAGCGTGTGCGCTGGAGCAGATTGCCAGCCGTGGATGCCTTGTTGCGCAACTGGCCAGAGGCGCCTGCCACGATAGATCGGCTCAGCACTGCATAGTCACGGCGGACGCGCTCATCGGTGGCGAGATCGGTGTTGGTGACGAGAGCTCCGATCCTGAGGCCGCCTTCCGGGGTCTGCTCGATCTTGTCGAACGGGAGGTCCTGCACATCGACGAGATGGGTAGGCACTTCGACTTCGATCTTCATCAGGTCGAGCAGATTGGTGCCCCCGGCGATGAACTTTGCGCCGGGGCGGCCAGCCACCGCGCGCGCCGCCGCGACGGGATCCTTGGCACGCTCATAGGTAAACGCCTTCACCCCATACCTCCCGCAACTTCAGCCATGGCGTCCGCGATGTTGGAATAGGCTCCGCAGCGGCAGATGTTGCCGCTCATCCGCTCGCGCATTTCCATGTTGGTGGCGCGGGGGGCGGCTGTCAGATCGTCTTGCACGTGGCTGGGTACGCCGCGCGCAATCTCCTCCAGCACCGCTACTGCGGAGCAGATTTGCCCTGGCGTGCAATAGCCGCACTGATAGCCATCATGCTTCACGAAGGCTGCCTGCATCGGGTGCAGCTTGTCGGGCGTGCCAAGCCCCTCGATCGTGGTGATCTCGTCGCCATCGTGCATGATCGCAAGGCTGAGGCAGCTGTTGATCCTCTTGCCATTGACCAGCACCGTGCAGGCACCGCACTGGCCGTGATCGCAGCCTTTTTTGGTGCCGGTGAGGTGGAGATGTTCGCGCAATGCATCAAGCAGCGTCGTGCGGGTATCAAGCGACAGCGACCGCTTCTGGCCGTTCACCTTGAGCATCATCGGCATCGTAGCCGTTGCTCCGGTTTGAGCACTAGCGACCGTATCAGGCGAGGGAGCAGTCACTACTGCCGCCGCCGAGATCGCTGTTCCCGCAAGAATTCCACGGCGCGATATTGCCACTCCTTTTCCATTGGCCATCAGCTATATCCCTTTCTTGGGAAAGCCATAATGTGTTGCGGTGTGTGAGGAACTCACAACCATGAGCATTATATCCTTATCGCCAAAAATTCCATCCACATCACTCTGTCCGCGCGGCAACCGGATAAATGATGAAACGATCGTGGATCTGCGGCTGGTCGGGAACATTGAGTGGCGCCTTGAGTCCTTCTCGCAGCTCGGCGATGCTCTCCGCCGGCAGCTCAAGCGGGTGCTCGTCCGGGTGCGCCAGCGCCTCGTGCCCATAGTCACGCCCCGGTGTCTGCGTCATCTCGATATGCGCGCCGAGAACCGCGCGAATGGGATGGCGGGCGGCAAAGGCGGCGAGCCGGTCAATACTGGCGCGTTCCTCCGCCATGAAGTTCACCGGCACATAGAGGCGGCCGGGATAAAGCGTATCGCCGGAGAGCAGAAGCTTGAGGCGCGGATCGTAGACCATGATCGCGGCCTTTTGGTGCCCCGGCGTCGGGATGATGCTGAGCGAGCGCTTGCCGAGGTCGAACTGGACGATCTGGTCCGGCCAACGCGTGATGCCGAAGAACGCGGCAACGTCCTCTGCCTTGAGGCCAACCACATGAGTGTTGGGCCGCTCCCGAAATGCACCGTCGCCTGCGATATGATCGCCATGGCTGTGGCTGTGCGCAACGACCAGCGGGATGTCTCTGCGCCCGTGCGCTTTCAGCCAGTTGGCGATGATGGCGTCGATTGCGGGCCTGATTTGCCCGCCTTCCGCGCCGGTATCAATCAGCAGCGCCTTGTCACGCCCAAAGAACAGGTAAAGGAATGGCGCCTCGAAATTGGTCTTGACCGACTGGCGGATGACGAACGTGTCGGCGTCCAGTGCCTGTACCTGGGTGGGAGGCTCGGAAGGCTGGGTGCCATCGATCCACTTCTCGGCAAAAAGGCTGGGGAGCGGGGGCTTATTCCCTGCAGTCGCGGCGGCGCCCCCCACAGCGCTTATGGTGCAAAGCAGCGCCGCGCTCAAAAATGCTGTCCGCCATGTAGAGTACCGGCTAGTCGCCATCTCATTCTCCCCTCCTCCCAGTGAACCGGTATGTGCGACCCCGGCTCTCGCGGTGTGCGAAGCGCCATCCCACAGGACAGCGCTTCGCCGCCCAGATCAGTATTTGAACCGCGCCTCGATGCCGAAGGTGCGGGGCGAGACCACCGAGTGCTTGTAGTAGCGCAGCCGCACGCCGTCATTGGTGCCGAGGCGAGAACGATCCTGATTGACCGAGTTGACGGCAAATTTGTCAAAGATATTATTGGCAAACAGGCCGACGCTGTAACGTTCCGTCTCGTAGGTCAGCGATGCGCGGTGGAGAACATAGCTGGGCAGCTTGTCGCCAAACGCGCGGTCCCAGCCCAGGCGGGTGACGACATTGCCGCGATAGGTGGCTGTCCAGTCGGCTATGATGTTTCCATCCTTGAAAGGCGTGGTGTAGCTGACGCCGAGGCTGCCGCTGTTCTTGGCCGAGCCCGGAAGCCGATCGCCCGAAAGCGCATCGAGCTGTATTGCGGTGCTGGGGTAGGTTGCAGCCGGACTGTTGACGGCGATGATGCCCGGCACGTCCTCGGTCAGCTTGGCATTGACGTAGGAATAGGTGCCCTGAACAGACAGTCGGGGGATCGGTTTCGCCTGGAAGGACGCCTCGAAGCCCTTGGACTTGGCCTTGCCTCCGTTTACGGTAATGCCGACGATTCCGTTGACGGTGGCGGAGTCTACCTGGATGCCATTCCACTTGATGTGGAAGACGTTGAAGTTGAACGTCAGCTTCCGGTCGAACAACTGGGTACGGAAGCCGAGTTCTGCGTTCTTGGTGTTGTCCGGCCCATACTGGATTTCATCCGGCAGACCGCACACATTCTGTTGGGTAGGGTCAAGCGGCAAGATACAGGGCGCGACGGTGTTCGGTCCGCCAATGCGATAACCCTTGCTGTATGTGGCATAGACCATGATGTCCGGGGTGAAGTTGTAGGAGCTGTTAAGCTTCCACACTGATCCGCTCTTCTTCGATTTGCCACCAGCGGAGGGCACGTCATACGGGCTGACGGGATCTCCCAGAATAGGAAGTACCGAAATGCCCGCCACGTTTGAGGTATATCCGAAATAGCGGGCGCCAGCCGTGATCTGCCATTTGGGGGTGATTTTAAACGTGCCTTCGCCGAAAATCGCCTTTTCGACTATTTTCGATTTGACGAACGAGGCATATTCGACCTCGTCCGGATTGGGTTGCGTGCCAAACGCTACCCAAGGGTGATTGGGCAAATGCTCGACATAGTCCTGCTGGCGCTTTTGCTCATTATAGAAGCCGCCGATGACCCAGCTGAATGGCCCGCCGTGGCGCGACACGAACCGCACCTCCTGGTTAAACTGCTTGCGCGTGTTTTCACTTTCGTTCCAGCTTGAGAAGGCCGGAAACGCCTCGTAATCATAATCGAGGTCGAGCAGCAGATCGGTATTGTCGAACTGGGTCTTGTTCTTGACATTAGTATAGGCCGTCGTCGCCACGAGATCGGCGATGTCGGCCAGATTGGCGTTGATTTCAACGCTTCCGAGATGCGCGCGGCGCTTGACCGGTTCGGTGAAGCGGCCTGCGCTCTCATATTTCCCAGTGCCGAACACGCCAACGCTGTTATATTGGCCGCCATCGGTTTTTGTCTGCTGATAGGCGTAGGTGAAGTTGAACTTCAGATCCTCGCTGAACTGAACCAGCAGCTGATTGCGGCTGGTGAAGGTCTTCTCGAAATTGAGATCCTTTTCTTTGCGCAGGTTCGCGGCATAGCCAGCCGGCGATATGAAGTCAGGCCCATCGGGCTGCGGCAGGGAAACGCCTGGGGTCTGAAGCAGCAAGGGATAATCGATAAAGCCGGGATCGTAGAAATAGCCGGTCGCGGATCGGAACGCCACGTGATCCTTGATGATCGGGACGTTGATGACACCATCAAGCTGATAACCGAGCTTTCCGGCGTGGTCCTTGCCATAGGCTCGGCCATGAGCTTCGCCTCCGAAGGAGTCGAGACCTGGCCTGTTGGGAATGTTGCGAATGGCGCCCGCGAGCGTGCCGAGGCCGTAAAGCGTGCCCTGTGGCCCAAGCAGAGTCTCCACGCGCGCGATGTCGAGCAGTTTGAAATCGTAATACAGCGGCACTTCGCCCAGATAGACGCCCAGCGCGTCGTCATAGGATGCGCCAGTGGTATCGGCGTCTGACGCATTGAGGCCGCGCAGGACGATCGTTCCGGTCGAGCCGGGCCCGGTATCCGAAATGGTCATGCCGGGCGTGAAGTCGGCAAGGTCGCGCACGTCATCAATGCGTTGCCGGGCAATCTGCTCCTGGCCCACCGCCGTGATATTGATCGGTACATCCTGAATCGACGTGGCGCGCCGGGTGGCTGTCACTACGATAACGCTGGGGTCATCTCCCGCGCCGCCCTCATTTGGCGCAGCCTCCTGCGCGAAAACCGGCGTTGATCCCACGCTCATCAAGATAGTTGCGCTCAGCAACGTGTTGCGAAATAGTATCATAGTCACTTCGACCCCTTTCGTTGAGCCTTAAAGTGACATCCCTCCCACTGGCGCTGTGGCTGTACCCGCGCCTTGCTTGGATGGCCCGTCCGCAGTGAAGCGGTGCCGACATGGTGATTGGTTACTCATAAGGCGCACCAAATGCGGCCTCAAAGTGGCTGGAGGCGGGACCAGACGAACAGCTATGCTGCTGAGCCGGCATCACCGACGGCATCGTGCAGGATAGAAATGTTCTCAGGTCAAATCTCAATTCGCTGACCCCATGTTACGGGCAAGATATGCCCTGACGAGCTTTTATGCCTTGCCGTTTGGGGTAAGGCACCATCGATACGGTATGGATATTACGGATCGCGTCAAGCGTAATAATTTTGCACATGCTCAATGGAGCCTTGGTTCATACTGCGCTGCACAAAATGGCGGTTATCCGACGCAAATCGATTTTGAAAGTTGCGTACAGTAATACTGGATGCCCTTCGATAAATCGGGAGTGGGATTATCAGGGGCGAATCGATTCGCGAATCATGGGCACGATGTAGGGATAGCCGTATGCCGCTGGTTGCCATGTGTTTGATGGCGGTTTTGTCTCATTTGGGTTCTGTCTGCGCGAGCATGTGGCCCTTGCAGCCAAATCGCGCCGCCCCAGAATATTATTACCTTATGTGTAACTCGTAATATTTTCTATGGACAAGTGACCCAACTATGGTGATGCTGCACTGCGAAAGGAGACCGAATCATGATGAGGCTGATTGGCACGGCATGTAAGATCCTGGCTTGCGCGGGGGCCATCATGCTAGCATCATGTTCGAAGGCACCGGATCCCCAGACGGAAGCTCGCACTGAGTTCAATATCGGTTGGTCTATCTATGCCGGCTGGATGCCTTGGCCCTACGCCCAGCAGGCTGGAATCGTGAAGAAATGGGCCGACAAATACGGCATAAAAATAAACGTCGTTCAGGTGAACGATTATGTCGAGTCCATCAATCAGTATACCGCCGGAAAATTTGACGGCGTGACTGTCACCAACATGGATGCGCTGACGATCCCCGCTGCCGGTGGCAAAGATACCAGCGCAATCATCGTCGGCGATTATTCCAACGGTAATGACGGTATCTTGCTCAAGGGCGCGAACGCGCTTGCAGATATTAAGGGTCGCCAGGTGTATCTGGTCGAGCTTTCGGTGTCGCACTATCTGCTCGCTCGTGGCCTAGAAAAGGCAGGTCTAAAGCCAACCGACGTCAAGACGATCAATACCTCTGACGCGGATATCGTCAGCGCTTTCGGTAGCCCCGACGCTCGCGCTGCGGTCGCGTGGAATCCGCAGCTCTCTGTGATGAAAGGCCAGACCGGTGTGACGGAGGTTTTCAATTCCTCGCAAATACCGGGCGAAATTCTTGATCTCATGGTCGTGGATACCGCGACGCTCAAGGCTAACCCGAACCTGGGCAAGGCCTTGGCAGGCATCTGGTACGAGACGGTCGCGCTGATGCAGCGGCAGGACTCCAAGGGCAAGGAGGCGCGCGCGGCGATGGCCAAGCTCGCTGGCACCACGCCGGAGAGCTTCGATAGTCAGCTTTCAACAACCTACCTTTATACCGATCCTAAGGCGGCGGTCGCAGCGACATCTGACCCGGCTCTGCTGAAGACCATGATGCAGGTACGCGATTTCAGCTTCAAAAAGGGGTTGTTCCAAGGCGCGTCCTCGGCAGATGCCGTTGGAATGGCCTTCCCCGGTGCAAAGACGCTGGGCGACCCCGGACATGTGATGCTGAGGTTCGACGAGAGCTTCATGAAGATGGCTGCCGAAGGAAAACTTTGATCCACGTTGACCCGCTTCAACGGAAGGTGAGGTGACGCTATGCGCTGGGTGAACCGTCATGTTCGCCGGAGAGAAGCCGTGCTGATCGGCGCTGTGCCGATCCTGCTTCTGGTGCTGCTCTATCTGTTCCTTGCGGCGCAGCGCCACGCGATCAATCCGCTGGACAAGATTCTCCCTCTGCCGGGCGGCATGGCGGAGGGGATGGCCAACCTGTTGTTCAACACGGATCAACTGACCGGCAAGATCATTTTCTGGGCAGACACCTTCGCCAGCCTGCAGCGTCTTGGAATCGGGCTGGGCATCGCAACACTCTTCACCCTCCTTATCGGCCTTGTGCTGGGCGTATTGCCACCCATGCGTGCTACCTTTGGCCCGCTGGTGACTGTGATAGCGGTGATCCCGCCGATTGCGCTGCTACCGATCCTCTTCATTGCGCTGGGCCTTGGCGAGACGGCCAAGGTCGCGCTGATTGTCATCGGCATTGCCCCTGTAATGATCCGCGACATCACGGCCTATGTCAGCGGCCTGCCGCGTGAGCAGATTATCAAGGCGCAGACCCTCGGCGCAAGCTCTTGGCAGATTATGATCCGCGTCGCGTTGCCGCAGGCGATGCCGCGCTTGCTGCACGCGATGCGGCTGGCCCTCGGCCCGGCCTGGGTTTTTCTGATCTCGGCAGAAGCAATCGCGTCAGACATCGGGCTTGGCTATCGTATCTTTCTTGTGCGCCGATACCTCTCGATGGACGTGATCATACCTTATGTCGCGTGGATCGCGTTGCTGGCCATAGCCATGGATGCGGTACTCGTTCTAATCAGCAAGCGGATGTTCCCCTGGGCACATGGAGCAGGGCATTGAGCGCGCTTCTCAGCCTAAGCAACATCTGGGTCGAATATGGCGACAAGATTGTGATCGAGAATGTGGACCTCGATATTGAGGAAGGCGCCTTCGTTTCCATCGTCGGACCGTCGGGTGCAGGCAAGAGCAGCCTGCTGCGCATCATATTGGGGCAGGAGATACCGACGCGTGGAACTATTCTGCTCGACGGTCAAAGGCTCGGCGGGGAATGTGGCCCGGATCGCGGCGTCGTTTTCCAGCGCTATTCGGTGTTTCCACACATCTCGGCGCTGCGAAACACGATGTTCGGGCTGGAATGTGAGCAGGCCCCGCTGTCGGCCCGACTGTTTGGCACCGCGCACAAGGCGGCCAAGGCAATGGCGATGGAGATGCTCGACGCTGTGGGCCTCGCCGACTCAATGCATCTTTATCCCGCGCAAATGTCTGGCGGCATGCAGCAGCGGCTTGCAATTGCACAGGCGCTGATCAAGCGCCCGCGCATCCTGTTGCTCGATGAGCCGTTTGGCGCGCTAGACCCAGGCATCCGCGCGGACATGCACGCGCTGATCACGCGCCTGTGGAATGACTATGCCCTAACTATCATCATGGTCACGCACGATATCCGAGAAGCTTTCAAGCTCGGCACGAGAGTGCTCGCGCTGGACAAGCGCCGCCATGATCCCGATGCACCGCATCGTTTCGGTGCAACTGCGGTATACGACCTTGCGTTGCGCAATCGCAAAGACCGGGCGGCGGGAGAAGAGCTGGTGGCGGCATCACTCACTCCCAAAATCGACGCAAACCCAAACACCAAGGAGAGTATCGGACATGGGTAGCGAAGTTGCCAGCTTGGCGAGGCTGAGCATCAGCCTTCCGGGAGAGCTGTTCCGGCAGCTCGATGTCATGGTGTCAGAGCGCGAGCTGCCGTCGCGCTCTCAGCTGATCGCAGAGCTCATTCGCCATGCGCTCGCCCAGCATGAGGCCTTCACCCGCCCGGACGAGATGCTCGCCGGGACGATCACTATTGTCTATCGCGGTGATCGCGGACGGGTGCGGCACCAGCTTGCACAGACACAGGCCGATTACTTGAAGGAGGTTATTTCCTCCCAGCATGTGTTTCTTGAAGATGATCAGTCGCTCGAAGTTCTGTTGGTACAGGGCCCTGCCCTGCGGTTGAAGGAACTGTGCGATGCGCTGCGCAGGGTGCGCGGGGTACACCAGCTCCATCTCACCACCACCACGACCCTGCTCCCTCCGCTTTACGAGCCGGATGCACACGACAAAGGAGCGGCTGCATGACCGAAGCTCTCGCCAATCCGCTTGCCGCGCGCGACCACGCCCGCGCCATGGCGGGCACTGTGGTTGAGGCCATGCCGGTACTGCCGCCTGTGGCAGACGATCTGCCCGCAGATGTCTCTGTTGGCGATCTGGTGTGGGAGGAGACGATCGCTGCGGGCGGCTATGCCGCGCGGCGACTGAAACGCGGCTCGCGGCTCCGGTTGATCGATCTCAAGGGCGACGCCTGCGCCTCTATGCTGCTGTTCAATGCCGAGATGCCGACCGAGCGGCTTAACGTGGCCGATACGGTAAAAGTACAGTGGAACGCCTATCTCGGCGCGGGCAAGCTGCTGCTGTCAGACATGGGCAGGGTACTCATGAGTGTCCTTGAGGACACTGCCGAGACGCATGACTGCTTTTGCGGCACCTCGAACGCCGCCACCAATGCCGCCAAATATGGCAATGGCGCCAACAGCGGCCCCACGCCCAATGGGCGCGACCGCTTCCTGCTGGGCGCGGCCAAACATGGATTGCAGCGCCGTGACGTTCACCCCTGCGTCACCCTGTTCAAGGGCGTGAAGATCGAGCAGGACGGTGCGATCACCCCGCAGATCGGCCCGTTCGCGCCGGGGAGGCGCGTGCTGCTGCGCGCCGAGATGGATGTGATTGTCGTAATTGCCAATTGCCCCCATGTGCTTGACCCGCGCGAGGAGTGGACGGTGACGCCGCTGCGCGCGACGGCATGGCGCGGCGCGATCACCCCGTTGGATGATCCCATCCGCAACGCGACCCCAGAGGGCCAGCGCGCCTTCGAGAATGTCGAAGATTATTTCCGCCGGTAACAAGGAACAGGCCACCATGAGCGTCGATCTCCATCTTTCCGGCCTGACCGGAGCCGTGATCCACGATGAGGTCGTGCCTGCACGCGCGCCGTGGCTATATCATGTCCTTGCCGGCCAGACGCTGCGTATCGTCGACCTGGAGGGCAATCAGGCGGTGGATTTCCTGCTCTATGCGGCGGAAGACGACACCGAGCGTTATAGTGCGCAGGACACTATGGCGGCGCAGGGCAACCTGTTTCTGCGCGAGGGCACAGTGCTGCGCTCCAACGAGGGCCGCGCGATGATGACCATCGCCGCCACCTCAGTAGAGTATCACGACACCATCGGCGGCGCCTGTTCGTGTGAGTCCAATACTTTGCGCTATGGCCACCACACCAAGGCAGAGCATGCCTGTGTCGAAAACTTCCTTGAAGCAAATCTGCGCGAAGGGCGTGGCAAGCGTGACATTGTTTCCAACATCAATTTCTTCATGAACGTGCCGGTAGAGGATGATGGCGCGCTTGGGATTGTCGATGGCATTTCCGCGCCTGGCCTGACCGTCGATTTGCGCGCCGAGATGGACGTCATTGTCGTCGTCTCCAACTGCCCGCAGATCAACAATCCCTGCAATGGTTTCAACCCCACGCCCGTGCGCATGATCGTCACCGCATGAGTTTTGACACAGTCCTGATCGCCAATCGCGGCGCCATTGCCACGCGCATCATACGGACTCTGCGGCGCATGGGCCTGCGCTCGGTCGCGGTCTATTCCGAAGCCGACGAAGGCTCGCTCCATGTGTCAGAGGCCGATGAAGCCGTCTGCATCGGCCCCGCGCGCGCATCGGACAGCTATCTCAACATCGAGGCCATATTGGACGCCGCGCGGGCCACGGGGGCGGGGGCAATCCATCCAGGATATGGTTTCCTTGCTGAGAATGTCGAATTTGCCGAGGCCTGTGCGCAGGCCGGTATCATCTTTATTGGCCCGACGGTCGAAAACATCCGCACCTTCGGCCTCAAGCACAGTGCCCGCGCGCTGGCGACTGCTCATAATCTGCCGCTGGCGCCGGGCACGGATTTGCTCACTGACGAGGATGAGGCGGCCTCCGCCGCCCACGCAATCGGCTATCCCGTCATCCTCAAGGCGACAGCGGGCGGCGGTGGCATCGGCATGCGCGTTTGCGAGGACGAGGCCGCCGTGCGCGAAGGCTTTGCTGCCGTGGCGCGGCAGGGGCAAAGTAGCTTTGGCGACGCCGGGATTTTCCTTGAACGCTACATCAGGCGCGCGCGGCATATCGAGGTGCAGATCTTCGGGGATGGCGCGGGCCGGATCATGGCCTTGGGCGAGCGTGACTGCTCGCTCCAGCGCCGCAACCAGAAAGTGGTCGAGGAAGCGCCCGCGCCGCTGCTGCCGGATAACGTGCGCGCTGATCTTATCTCCGCCGCGACCCGCCTTGGGCAAGCCGCGAATTATCTCTCGGCGGGAACGGTCGAATTTCTCTATGATGCCGAGCGCAAGGAGTTCTTCTTCCTTGAGATGAACACCCGCCTTCAGGTCGAGCATGGCGTGACCGAGGAGGTGATGGGCATCGATCTGGTCGAGTGGATGATACGTGGGGGGGCGGGCGACTTCACCTTCCTCGATGCCGCACCGCCCAGCCCGAACGGTCATTCGGTGCAGGTGCGCCTCTATGCCGAGGACCCGGCGCAGGAATACCGCCCTACCTCCGGCACGCTGACCATGGTTGAATTTCCCGCCAATATCCGCGCAGAGACATGGGTGACAGGTGGAACAGAGGTTTCCATCTGGTACGATCCGATGCTCGCCAAGCTGATCGTTCACGCGCCGACGCGGGCCGAGGCAATTGCCGCAATGCAGGCGGCGCTCGGCCAGACGCGGCTCGATGGCATCGAGACCAACCTGCGCTGGCTGCGGGACGTGATATGCTGCGATCAGTTCGTTAGCGGCGAGGTGTCGACGCGTCTGCTGGATGGTATTGCCCATCATTCGCGCAGTGTCAGGATCATCAGCGGCGGGACAGCAACCACCGTTCAGGATTGGCCCGGTCGGCAAAAGCTGTGGGCAGTTGGCGTGCCGCCATCCGGCCCGATGGATGACCAGTCATTCCGCCTCGGCAACCGGCTGCTAGGCAATCCTGAGGGCACTGCCGGTCTGGAATTTACGTTGACCGGCCCCACCATGACCTTCACTGCGCCGGCGCTCATCTGCCTCATGGGTGCGGATTTCGGTGCGATGCTCGATGGGGCTCCGGTGCGGCGGGGGCAGGTCATAGAGGTTGCTGCTGGGCAGACGCTGATGATTGGCCGTGCGTCCGGCGGCGGGATGCGCGGTTATCTGCTCTTCGCGGGTGGACTTGACATAGCACCCTATCTCGGAAGTTGCAGCACGTTCGAGCTGGGCCGGTTTGGCGGCCATGCCGCGCGACGGCTGCTGGCGGGAGATACGCTGCATCTGGGCAATAACGAAACGTCCGCCCCGCTCCCCCAGGCTGCGCTACCCCGTCTCTCGACCGAATGGAGCCTGCGCGTGCTTTATGGCCCGCACGGCGCGCCCGATTTCTTCACGCCTGACGATATAGACGCCATCGTCACCTCGGAATGGCAGGTCCATTATAACTCCAACCGCACCGGCGTTCGCCTTGTTGGCCCCAAGCCGCAGTGGGCGCGGGCGGATGGCGGCGAGGCAGGACTTCACCCCTCCAACATTCATGACAACGCCTACGCCATTGGCGCAGTGGATTTCACCGGCGACATGCCGATTATCCTTGGCCCTGACGGCCCTTCGCTGGGTGGTTTCGTCTGCCCGTTCGTGGTAATCGCCGCAGATCGCTGGAAGATAGGCCAGCTTGCGCCGGGCGACACGCTGCGCTTTGTTCCGGTCACTTCCGATGATGCGGCGACAGCCTATGCGCGGCAGCGCGAGATGATCGCCTCAGGCGCATCGCCAGTCGCCGGGGCTGCCCACCCGATCGAGACGCTCTCCCCAATTCTCGCCGAGATAGAGGCCCAAGCAGGCCGCCCGCGCACCGTCTACCGCCAGCAGGGCGACCGCAACATCCTTGTCGAATATGGGCCGATCGTGCTCGATATCGAGCTGCGCATCAGGGTTCATGCCCTGATGACCGAACTTGAGCGGCTTGCACTGCCCGGCGTGATAGACATCGTTCCCGGTATCCGATCTCTCCAGCTCCATTTCGACGGCGAGCGGTTACACCAGAGGGCCGCTCTCGCCGCGTTGATCGAGGCGGAGGAGCGGCTGGGCAACCTTGAGGACTTTTCGATCCCTTCGCGCATCGTCCATCTTCCACTGAGCTGGCGTGACCCCGCGACGATCGAAACGATCGAAAAATATATGGGTACAGTCCGCAACGATGCGCCGTGGTGTCCGGACAATATCGAGTTCATTCGTCGGGTGAATGGCCTGCCCGATGCTGCTGCGGTGGAAAATCTGATATTCGATGCCAATTACCTCGTGATGGGCCTTGGCGACGTGTATCTGGGCGCTCCGGTTGCCACGCCGGTCGACCCGCGACACCGGCTTGTCACAACCAAATATAATCCTGCACGAACCTGGACACCCCCCAATGTCGTCGGCATCGGCGGCGCCTATATGTGCATCTATGGTATGGAGGGGCCAGGCGGTTATCAGCTGTTCGGTCGCACCATTCAGGTGTGGAACACCCATCGCCAGACCGATGCCTTCATCGAAGGCAAGCCGTGGCTGTTGCGCTTCTTCGACCAGATCCGCTTTTATCCGGTCAGTGCGGAGGAACTCGTTGAATGGCGACGGGATTTTCCGACCGGGCGGCGCTCGATCCGTATTGAACCATCCGAATTTCGCCTTGCAGATTATCGCGCTTTCCTCGCGGACAATGCAGAATCCATCGCAGAATTTGAGGCACGACGGCAAACCGCGTTCGACCAAGAGCGCGCCGAATGGCAGCGCAGCGGCGAATTTGATCGCCTCACCGATACCAGCGAAGCCGACACACTGCAGGCCGCCACGATCGACCTGCCCGACGGCGCGAACCTCGTGGAAGCGCCCTTTGGGGGGAGCGTCTGGAAGCTGCTGGTGTCGGCGGGCGATGCGGTGAAGGCGGGCGATACGATTGCGATCATAGAAGCCATGAAAATGGAATGTGCGGTACAAAGTCCGGGTGCGGGAACCATCGCCGCTGTCTATGTGCAGGAGCGGCAAGCGCTGCAACCCGGCGCGCCGATGCTTGCTCTGATGGCTGAGGATTGAGCATGCCCGATATCCGAAGCACGGTCGCAATAGCCACTGCCGTCAATGCAAGGCAGATCAGCGCCGTTTCGGTGGCTGAGGAAGCACTCGCCCGCATCGCCGCTTATGATGAAATCCAGCCGCAAACATGGATCAGCCGCTTCAGCGACGAGCTGGTTCTCGCTGCCGCCAAGATCGTAGATGCGCGAGTGGTCGCGGGCGAGGTGTTGCCACTTGCCGGAGTTCCGTTCGCCGCAAAGGACAATATCGATGTGGCAGGCCTCGACACCACGGCGGCATGCCCTGCTTTTGCCTATGCGCCTGAGCGCTCCGCCACCGTTATCGAGCGCCTCACGGCGGCGGGCGCGATCTGTGTCGGCAAGACCAATCTCGATCAGTTCGCTACTGGCCTCAACGGCACACGCAGCCCCTATGGCGCGCCACGCAATGCCTACAACCTCGCCTATGTGAGTGGCGGCTCCAGCTCCGGATCGTCGGTGGCGGTGGCGGCGGGGCTGGTCCCCTTCGCCCTCGGCACCGACACTGCAGGGTCGGGCCGCGTGCCCGCAGCATTCCAGCACCTGATCGGTTTCAAGCCGAGCAAGGGGCGGTGGAGTAACCGCGGACTGGTGCCCGCCTGCCGGACGCTCGACTGTATCTCGGTCTTCACACATGACACGAGGGATGCCCGGTTGATCGACAGCGTGATCGCGGGCTTGGATGATGCAGATCCTTATTCAAAGGCACTGGCGGACCTCCCGCGCGCGGGCAAGACGATTGGCGTGCCGCGCCGCGACCAGCGGGTCTGGTTCGGTGACAGCGAGTCGGAATATCTCTACGACCGCGCGCTGGAAGTGCTTGGCAAACTGGCGGACGTTATCGAGATCGATGTATCTCCGCTGCAAGAAGCCGCGCAATTGCTCTATGGCGGCCCATGGGTAGCAGAACGCGCTGCCGCGATGGCGGGCCTTCTTCTGGACAATCCCGATGCTATCGATTCCACAGTACGTGCGGTAGTCGAGCCGGGTCAGCACATAAGCGCCGTTGAGCTCTTTAACGGCATCTACCGGCTGGCGGCACTGAAGCGACAGGCCGATGTCCTGTGGGATAAGATCGACCTGCTGGCTTTCCCGACCACAGGCACAACGTATCGCATTGCCGAACTGCTTGCCGCGCCGATCGCCCTCAACAGCGCGCTGGGCTTCTATACCAACTTCGTGAACCTGCTGGACATGGCGGCAGTTGCGATACCCGCAGGCGTCCGCGCCAACGGCACCGGTTTCGGGATCACGCTCATCGGCCCGGCTGACACTGACCGCGCCTTGCTCGATGCAGCTGACGCCTATCTCGCGAAGGCCGATCTTCCATCCCCACCACCGCTTGATCTGGAGGGCAGAATGCAGACCGTGAAACTCGCCGTTGTCGGCGCGCATTTGAAGGATATGCCGCTGCACTGGCAGCTTACCTCGCGTGAGGCCACGTTCGTTGGCGCCTTTGAGACGGCGCCCACATATCGCCTCTATGCGATTGCAGATAGCGTGCCGCCCAAGCCAGCGCTGGTGCACAGCGAAGATGGCGCGGCCATTGCGATCGAGGTCTATGAGCTCGGCGTCGCGGAATTTGGCAG
Organism: Sphingobium fluviale; assembly: GCF_004122115.1. Lineage (GTDB taxonomy): Bacteria > Pseudomonadota > Alphaproteobacteria > Sphingomonadales > Sphingomonadaceae > Sphingobium > Sphingobium fluviale. The sequence continues at coordinate 100,589 of NZ_SBKP01000006.1, read as the reverse complement.
CTTCGTCGCGGAAGTGCCTGCGCCGCTCGCCATCGGCACTGTGACTCTGGCTGACGGCAGCAGCGTCAAGGGTTTCGTTGCAGAGCCGCGCGCGGTGATCGGGGCCGAGGACATAACCAGCCTCGGCGGCTGGCGCGCATTCATCAACAGAAAGGGATAGTCATGCAGAAGCTTGGTGCATTAGCCATCGCTACCGCCGTGTGCTGCGGTTCGTTACCCTCGGCTGCGCAGGCGCCCAAGGAGCAGATCATCCCGGTGGAAGGTTTTGCCGACTTTCTGGCGGTGGACGGCGACACGGTGTGGGTGACCAACGCCGGACGAGTGGAGCGCTGGTCCCGCAAAGGCAAGCTCGCCGAAGTGGCTATCGCCAAACCCTGCGGCGCAATGGTGATCGCAGACGGCAGCCTCTGGGTCGACAATTGCGAGGACGGCACGCTCAACCGGATCGATCTCAAGACCTCGAAGCTTATAGCCTCAATTCCGACTGGCATCGCCGTGCTCAAGGAAGCAGAGCTTCAACTGGCTGCGGGCGCAGGATCGATCTGGGTCGCTAGCGACGCCAAGGGCGTGATTTCGCGGGTTGACACAGCCACAAACACAGTCACCGCCACAATCGCTGTCGATCCGGAAACCTCCTATCTGACCTACGGCTATGGCGCGCTATGGGCGGTGTGCCTGCCACGGCAGACGATCCAGCGTATCGACCCTGCAACGAATAGCGTCGTTAGAACAACCAAGCTCGGCCGCGCACCGGGCTTTCTCGCCGCCGGTGAAGGCGCAATATGGGTGCAGGAGCAGGGCGACGGCACGATCGCCCGAATTGACTCAGCGACAGGCGAGGTATCTGGCCGGGTCAAGGTGGGTGAAGTACTCAAATGGGGCGACATCGACACCGGCGGTGGCTTGGTGTGGTTGCGCACCACGGAAGATCAGACCTTCGTGGTGATCGATCCGAAAACTATGACCGTGCGCAAACGCGTCGGCAAGGCGGAAGGCAGCGGTGCATTGCGCTATACCGGCAAAGGGATCTGGACATCGGCGCACGATGTGCACACGCTTACATGGTGGCCGAACCCCAAGAAGATCGCCAAGTAAACCCAGCGGAAAAACAGGATCGGGCCCCTCGGTGAGGAGCCCGATCGATGTTGCGGCCCGAAGGAATAGCTTAGCGGTTGTAGGCGAGCTTTGCCGAGGTCGATGCCATAGCAGTGCGCGCTTCGATCTGCGCACGAACATCAGCAACCACGGCTGCGCGGCAATCGCGGGCCTTTGCCTCAAGGGCGAGGTGAACGCTGGCAACATGATCGCCGCACACGGTGCGCGCAGCCTGATCCATGCGGATGGCGAGGCGCTGCTGCCCTTCGGCAGTGGCGAGATCGAGATCTTTAAGGTTGAGAACGGCTGAGTCCTGCGCGAATGGATTTTCGTCGGCGGCCAGAGCCGGGGTTGCAAAAGCGAGCGCGGCAAGAGCCACGAAGCCGATTTTCATTGTCATCTCCTGCATTTCGAATGAGCGCCACTCTCCGGCGACTGACACTCTTATAATGTCAGAAGATTAAAATAACAATACTTACGCAGAAATTGTTGTTTTATTACTAAGGAGGTCTCCCGTTATTACTTGGCTGTAATTGTGAGCATCGCAAGATGCTCGATGCCCATGAGCATCCCGATAGGTAGGTCAGCCTCATCGGGCACACCGTCGATCGAGACCATTATGGTCCGGGCGGACGGTGCGGACCACTGGCGGAGCGTATTGACCGGCACCCGGACCCGCCATTTCCGCGCGCCTTCCACAGCGACGGCGCGGCCATTTATTGCGACCTGGGCATCCGCGTCAGTCCGCGTCCCCGACACAAGCAGACAGCTCTCCTCGCCGCAGGAGACCAGCCGCGTACTTAAGGCTTCTGCCGCAAAGGCCGGCATGGAGAGGCCAGCGCCCAAGGCCGCGGCGCATAGCAAGAGGCGGCGCAAAAGTTTAGAGGTATCAGTCCAGAGCAATGCCAGCCTCCTCGAAAAAATGGCTCACAGGTTTTAGAATCTCGGCGTGTTGCTTCCAGCGCGCGACCGAGTCCCGGTAGATCGGTCGGCGTACCTGCGCGGCGCTTGGGGTTGAGACGGGTGCGCTATTGGTATGGAAATCGAGGCAATTCTCGGACCAGTCGAGGCCGCAATGGTCGAGCAGGCGCCTAGTCTGCCCCTCCTGATCCGCGATCAGATCCTCGTAGCGCAGTTCGAGGATGCGGCCTTGGAGTCGCTCGTGCCAGAGAGCCATGAATCGATCGAACCGGACATAATACGCAGCGATGTCGAGCAGATCGTAGCTATAGTCGTAGTAGCGCGAACTGACCGCGAAGAGATTGCGGAAGTTGCTGAGCACCGTGTCCATCGGGTGGCGGCGCAGGCAGACGATCCGGGCATTAGGAAGCGCATGGGCAATGAAGCCAGCGTAGAGGAAGTTACCGGGGAATTTATCGGTAAAGCGCAGGGCGGGATCGCGCCGGTGGTGGTTGGCCCGACGCAGATAATCGGCCCCGATTGCGCCGATGTCCGTGCGCGCTGCCTGCGCGATGGTTTCGGGGTCCAGCACTACCCGTGTGCGCGTTTCGGCGGCACATTTCACGGCTAGCGGCATCGCCTGCAACTCGCCCGCGTTTTCAACGCCGGGGTGAGACGATAGGATGCGGTCCACCAGAGTCGTGCCGGTACGCGGCATGCCAATGATGAAGATCGGAGCGTCAAGAGGCGGCTCTGTCTGCGCGGCGGTAAGTGGCCAGGCCGCCTCGATAGCATCGAATATGGCGGCATCGCGGGAGAAGTCGTAATCCAGCCGTCGACGGTGTTCGGCATTGGCGGCGCATAGCGTCTCAAGAGCCATTGCTGGCTCGCCGATATCCTCAAGCTCCTTGGCCAGCGCATAGCCAAGCAGCAGGCGGTCGCGCGGCTCGCGGGCCTTGGCAGAGACCTGCTTCAGCCGGTCGATATGGTTTTGCGCGGGTTTTTGCTTGTGCAGGCTGGCGAGCAGATAGTGCGCCCGCGCATGACCCGGAGCGATGGCGAGCAACGCCTCAAGTGCTGCGTTGGCCTCATCCGTCCGGCCGAGAAAGTTTAGTGTAGCCGCAAGGTTATAGCGAAACTCCGTGTTGCGAGGTTCCAGCCGCACCGCCTCAGTAAAATGGGGGAGCGCCGCACAATGGTCGCCAAGGCGGGCATAGACACAGCCCATTGTATCGCGGCTCAGCGCGTCAGTTGGAAGAGCCTGCTCGGCGTGTCGCAGGGTCTCCGCTGCATCACCGTCCTGCCGGACAAGGGTATACAGCTTGGCGAGCTGAGCGCGATACTCCCCCTGCGGGTCCAGCTCGATCGCCTGACGCAGATGTTCGATCCCGACGCGGACCCGCCCGGCCTTCGCTTCTGCCATTCCGCGGGAAAAGGCGCGCCTTGCGATCTCGGAATTCGCTGCGAATGCCGTCGTGACGCCTGGAAGATGGGCGGAGCCTGGGCCCCGTGAGGTGCGCTGCGTGGTTTGAACCCTTGCTGCGCCCATTCCTCTCATGCCGTCGCCGCAGGTCCGTTCTGGTCATCACCCGCGCGGCCAGCGCTGGCCCTTCGGGCCTTGTACCTGTCAATCAGCGGCTGGAACGGAAACACCGTCTGCTCCCAGATCGACAGGCGCCTGCGGTCATCCTGCCCCACGAGGATACCTTCCCCCTCGCGATAGGTGCCGAATATGCGATCGAGCAGGATCAACGAGTTGCCATAGTTGCAACGGGTGCTCTCATAATCCGTAGAGTGATGCAGGCTGTGGTTGCGGATGGTGGTGAAGAAGAAGGAGTACCAGATCGGCGGATCGGCCCGGACGTTGGCGTGGGCAAAGGTCGATATGACGCCAGTAACGCTGTAGGCCGCGAAGATTGCAGTGTCCTTCAGATCAAACAGTGCAATCACGCTCAGGCTGATGAGGAATAGCTCGATAGGATTACCGACCCAGCCCTTGCTTCCGTTGAGCTGGGTGATGTGGTGATGCGGCGCGTGGGTCAGCCAGAATGGCGTCCAATTGTGCATCAGCCGATGCATCCAGTATTGGCCGAATTCATGCACGGTCACGACCAGCATGACCTGCGCCAGCCACGGCAGCGCGGCTGCCCACTGGGTTGTGATGCCGAGCGACGCCTTGATGGAGAGCAGAGGGTCTTCGGCCATAGCCTTGACCAGCCACGCGATCAGCGTCGCACCCAGGACGTTGTAATAGAGATCGGCGACGAATTCCTGTCTATTCATGCGCCAGCCCGCATGTCGCTCATTGATCTGCTCTAACAGCAGTATGACGACAACGATGAGGGGCGAGATGATGATCATCGTCCAGGGATTGGCCAGCAGCTCTTCCGGCCCATAGGCCCAGAACAGCAGGACGGCCGCGATCATCGCGGGAGGGATATAATTGAAGACCCGGTTCTTGAGGCTCGTTTCCATGACGCAGCTCCATTCAGTGCCTTAACACTGCGCTGCGGCGCGTCATGATAGGAGAGCTAAATTATCGATGAAAGGCATAGATCAATATTATGACCTGCGTTGGGCGCGCACGCGCCGAATAACCTCCTCCCAGAAAAGCTGCGTTGCCGTATCACGGGCGGCCTCGGCCCTGGCGAGCATGAAGATGTCGTATGTGGGCTCGGTGTCGGCATGTAGGATAGGCCAAAGCCGCCCTTTGGCGACATCACTTTCTGCCGCCAGCACCGGCAGGAAGCCGATTCCAACGCCTTGAACAATCAACCGCCGCGCCTCGTTGATATCCTCGGCCAAGCCGCTCACCCTTGTACCGAGGCGATAGCGCCGCCGCAGGTGGGTGATGAGTTCGATCTCGTCGTCGCCCGTGAGCACGAAGGCCTGGTCCTTGAGTTCCCCCAGTCGACTGATCCGGTAGCCGAAGTAGGGATTGCTGCGTGAGCAATAGAGCTGCTGCCGCTCCACCAGCAACGGCTCATACATCAGGCCGCCGCGTACGCTGCTGTCATACCCTACGCCGATCTCGACCTCGCCCTGCTCCAGCGCATCCAGCACCTGCCGCCATGGTGAGACGCGGATCTCAATATGGATAGCGGGATTGCGGCGATGAAAACTGGCAATTGCCTCGTCAAACTCGGCTGAGAACAGGCCTGAGATAATCTGGATACGGACGATGCCCTCGACCCGCTTCGTCGCCTGCGCGATGTGATGTGGCACCATCCGCGCCGATTCGAGCATGTCCTCGCACAGCGACATCATCGCCTTGCCCGCAGCGGTCATCTCTACGCCGGTGGCGGTACGGTGCAACAGCGTCGTCCCGACCTGATCCTCAAGCCGTTTCAACGCGGCGCTGATGCTGGGCTGCTGGCGGTTGAGCTGCCGCGCCGCCGCACCTATGCCACCGGCGCGCACGATGTCCACGAACGTCCGCATCAGGTTCCAGTCGACCCGGCTGGCGAATTTCTTGTCGATCAGGGGCGTACGGTCGCTCATTACGATCCTCCCGGATTTCGGCTTATAATGACGGACACATAGACCAAATCAATGATAATTATAAAATTTCCGTATCTATCGTTATGACCTCTATCGTCTACGACGAGTGCGTGACCGTTTTGCCTGTTGTCGACATATCCCGCTTGGAGAGCGGCCTGCTGGAGGATCGGCTGGCTGTAGCCCGCGATCTCGACCGGGCCTGCATGGACGCCGGATTTCTGTATCTCACTGGCACCCAAATCGACGATGCGCCTTTCACCCGCTTGTTAGCGCGGGCCAAAGCGTATTTTGCGCTCGATGCCGAGACCAAGATGAAGAGTTACATCGGCCTTTCCGTCAATCATAGCGGCTATGTGCCTATGGGTGAGGAGCAACTGGGCAGTGGTACTTATGATCTCAAGGAAGCCTTTGACATCAACTGCGAATACGCGCTGGATGAAGGCCGTGGACCGCTGTTGGGTCCTAACCTATGGCCGGAGATGGAGGGATTTCGCCATGATGTAGGGGCGTATTACGCCCATGTAGCAGCCATAGGCCGTCAGCTATTCCGCGCTTTCGCGCTGGCTTTCGGCCTCGATGAAAATTACTTCGACGCACATCTGCGCCATCCGCCTAGCCAGCTGCGCATGATCCATTACCCCCACGATGCGAGTGCGGAAGACCGGCCCGGCATCGGCGCGCACACGGACTATGAATGTTTCACCCTGCTGGCCGTGACCGCGCCGGGTCTTCAGGTGATCGACAAAAAGGGCGCGTGGGTTGATGTGCCGTTGCTGGATGGAACGATGATCATGAACATCGGCGATATGATGGAGATACTTTCCAACGGCCGCTATCTCGCCACCCGCCATCGGGTCAAAAAAGTTCCAGAGGAGCGCTATTCCTTCCCGATGTTTTGCGCCTTCGACTATGATTATGTTGTGGCACCGGTCGTGAGGGGCGAAGTTGCCCGCTACGCGCCGCTGAAAGGTGGCGAGCATTTGTTCAATCAGACCGCGCAAACCTTTGCCTATCTCAAGCGGCGGGTCGAGCAGGGCGAACTCGTCCTGAGCGATGCTGTGCCGCTCGATAGCTTCGGACCGAAGGCAGCCCGCTACTCCCCGATGAGCAGTGCCTGAGCCCTCGTCAGATCATCGGCTGTGTCCACGTCCAGCAGTGACTGTGGCGAAGGCGGTGAAAAAAGCGTGATTTCTTCGCCCCAATCGAGCCGGGCTGCACGGCCCTTCAGCTCAATGAGCCTTCCAAAGCAGCGAGCGGGAAATGCCGCAGGAACGCCTCGGTCGCCATCCGGGTAGGCCGTGAATACGATGCCATCCGCCGCAGCGAGCGCACGCAAATGTGCCGTATTGATCAAGGGCATATCCGCAAGTGCGATGACAAGCCGCGAGAAGCCCTGTGCTGCTGTCGCGGCGATGCGGATTGAACCGGCAATGCCCTCTTCTGGCGCGGTATTGGTGACGAGGCTCCAGCCTTTCAGCTCCTTCGCAAAGGCAGGGCAGGCTGTAGGCACAACGACAAGCTGGAAGGCACATTTCGCGGCTTCAACCGCCTGTGCGGCCCATGCTCCCAATGGCTTTCCCGCGCACAGGGCATCGAGCTTGCCGCCCCCGAAACGCTCAGCTCGCCCCGCGGCCAGAAGAGCTATCGCAACCCCCGGATCAGGCATGCGGATGCAACCGCTCATATGCACCGACAATTTCACTCAATATCGACAGGGCAAGCGATCTCGGCGTCCGCGACGACGGAATGACCCCCACAGGTCCGCGAATACGAGCCAAATCTTCAGGGCCGATGCCTTCTCGCGCCAGTCTCTCGATGCGGTCCAACCGCGCTTTCGCGCCCCCTTGCGCTCCTATATAGAAGCTCGGCCCAGCCAAAGCCTGACGCAGGATTGCAGCTTCCCATTCGTGATCGTGAAATAAAAGAATATGGGCCGTCCACAGATCGGCAGGCGGAATAGCAGGCTCACGGCCGAGCGATAGCAAGCTCCTGTCATACCGTTCCAAGACAATACCACTTGCACTCGCCAGATCTTCCAGTGCTGCCAATTCCGGGTCCTCGCCGAAGGCGCGCACGCGCAATCTTGGAATATAGTGGCGAACGGCGAGCAGGTCATTGGTTGCGAGTTGGAGCGCAGCGGCCTTGCGTGCGTCTAGTGCCTCCAGCGCTGCCCTGCACTGCGCAGCGTCCGGTTGCGGATCCAGCAGGATATCGAGCCCGCCGCCGCAGGGTAGGCGAAAATCTATTTGAGACGAGCCCTTGCCATAACGCTTGACGGTTGGCTTTTGGCACTGCGCCATATCGGCAGCCAATTGTTTTTCGAGGCATCCGTCTGCGAGGCTTCCGATGATATCGCCATCGCGCGTGATAGCCAGCTGCGACCCCAGCCGACGTGAAAAGCTGCCATCAATCCTCACGATTGTGCATAGGGCCGCCTCGTTCCGGCAAGCAGCGGCTAGACCCGCGTGATCGTCGTCAATATCGTCCATGAGCCATCAGATTAAGGTGCAAAAGCCGCGTTATACAGAATCCGCAGCCGGGCGAAACTCAATCCAGTGCGGCAGGCAAGAGAGCTTCGCGATACATGACTTGGACGCGAAGATCGAAAGTTCATGCCCGCACTAAGAGCGTGGATGCCTCGGTCAATATCACGGAAGATAATATCAGACTTTAGGCGCCCGGAGATCATAAAGGGCCAAGTATCGCTAAAAAACGCCAAAACAGCGCGCTTCTCTTGTTAGCGCTCTCTTATCCCGAATTTGGCTAGATGTCTGGAGGCCCGAGCCGGAATCGAACCGGCGTGCAAGGATTTGCAGTCCTCTGCGTAACCACTCCGCCATCGGGCCTCGATCGCGTCAAATGCGGGAAGGCGGCTGCTAGCGTGAAATGTCGCTGGACGCAAGCGCGGCATCAGGGCTTTAATGCTGGGGGCAGCTTTTGATGGAGTGGACTATGGTGGCGGCGTTGGGCGAGGCGCAGGTGCGCGAGCGGCTGGGCGAAGTGCCGGGCTGGGCGGTGGACGGCGCGCGCGGGGCGCTGCACCGCCAGTTGCGCCTCAAGGACTTCCCGTCTGCCTTCGCGCTGATGACGCGGATCGCGCTGGCGGCGGAAAAGGCGGATCATCATCCCGAATGGAGCAATGTCTATAATCGCCTCGACATCTGGCTGACGACGCATGACGCGGGCGGGATAACCGAGCGGGACTTTGCGCTCGCCCATGTGATCAATGCGATGCTGGAGGACTAATCCACCTCAGCGCCGGCCTGCAACCCAGCCGAGCAGACGCGGCACAGGGCCATAACGCCCCATCCATTCATGATAGGCGCGGTAATCCGGGTCTTCGCTCAGATGCTGTTCCTCGGTCTTGGCGCGCCAGTAATAGACCGCGCTGGTAATACCCAGCAACGTGCAGTTGCGCAGCGCCTCCAGCCAGCTGCCGTTGACCGAGAGGAACGGCAGCACCGAGCACCACCAGAACAGGTTTTTGGAGAGATAGGCCGGGTGGCGGCTCCAGCGATACGGCCCATGAGTGAGGATGCCGCGATGCGTCAGGTTGGAAAAGCGCAGCCCGAATGCCACTGTCGCCCAGGCGTAAATAGCGGTGAGCACCACCAACAGGGAACCCCACAGCCACAGCAGCGTGGGATGGCCGGTGAGCCAGTGGCTCCATTCCGCCGTGCCGCGATGATAATCCAACGGCCCGCCACCGCCCATCAGCACGAACGGCGGATAGCAGATCAGCGCCGCAACCCAGCCCGCGACATGAGGGTTAGCGCTGCGGATATGCGCGTCGAGCGGCTTCATGGTGAGCATATAGCCGATGGTCGCGAAGGCGACGTCGATCATGAACAGGGCGGCGATCAGGAACGCCACACATGCGACCGGGCCGGATAGCGGATCGCCCATGCGCCAGCCGATGACCGCGGCGAAGTTTGCGGGCGTGATAGAGAGCATGAAGGCAAGAAAGAACGCCTTCACGCCCCATGCGCGCAAGTGATCGCCAATCGCGCCGTCTGCCGGTTTGCCCGCCCGCCCGCCGATGATCCACTGGCCGAAGGCATATGCGCCATCTTTGGGGTCGATCAGGCGCCTGTCCAGCCAGATCACATAGGGGATGGACAGCAGCACCAGCGGGATGACCGACCAGCGGAACAGCGCCATGGTATAGCTGTAGTTCCCCTCCCAATACCAGCGCGCCGTGCCATAAAACAGCGCAATCACGGCCCATGTCGCCCATAAGCCGGCCAGCTTGACGATCGAGATGTCCAGCGCTTCCCGGTTGGTGCGCAGGCTGCCGCGCCAGTCTATGCCGGTCGTGGGGTTGCGATGGACCTTATCGACAAGCAAAGACCATAGCACCATCGGCACTCCGCAGGCGAGCACGGCGGCGATCCCTGCATGTGGGCCATCCATGCCATAGTGCCATGCCACCGTCGTCCATGCCGCCAGCCCGGCCAGCCCGGCCATGCCGACGCCATGGCTGACGGCGGAGGGCGGGCAGGGGGGGCGTGTGGCCGTTTGTGCGCGGGCGGGGTCGCTCATCCTCCCGCCCATACAATATATGTGTAAGCAAGGGGTGAAAAATGCCACAGGGGCGGCTAAGGCCTATGTCACTCCCACACGAAGGAACTGCATAATGGCCGATGAGCCTGAAGACTATGTCTATGACGAAGACACCGGCGAGTGGATCAGCGCTGCCGATGCGCAGGCCTCATCCGATGGCGCGGAGGCGGTTGAGGTGCGCGATGCTGTGGGCAATTTGCTGGCCGATGGCGATCAGGTCACGCTCATCAAGGATCTGACGGTGAAGGGCGCGGGGCAGACGCTGAAGCGCGGCACGCTGATCAAGTCCATTCGCCTCACCGGCGACCCGCAGGAGATTGACTGCCGCTATGACGGCATCAAAGGGCTGGTGCTGCGCGCGGAGTTTGTGAAGAAGCGGTAGATGACCGCGTGACGGTCATTTTGAAAATGCTCTGGCGGGAACGGATGGACTGCCCTCGCGTTTACAGCGGGAAAGGACGCCCATCATGGACCCGCAAATTCACGAGACAACCGACCACGCCAGAGCGGGAGAAACGCCGCACATCGTCCGCTATGTGCTGGCATTCTCGCTTGCCCTCGCCATTCTCACCCTGAGCGCGATCTGGATTACCGGTGCATTCAATTCGCCTGATGTGACCGAAGCCGAAACGCTGAAAACGCATAACGAAGCCATGCGCTGACGTAAGGGCGGCGCGGGGCGGCGCTTACCTGTCCCGCCGCCCCAGCAACCGCAGCCTGAGTGCGTTGAGCTTAATAAAGCCCGCGGCGTCGCGCTGGTCATAGGCGCCCGCGTCGTCCTCGAAAGTGACGACCTTTTCGCTGTACAGGCTGTTGGGCGATTTGCGGCCTACCACATAGACACCGCCCTTGTAGAGCTTGAGGCGCACCGTGCCGGAGACCTTTTCCTGGCTATAGTCGATGGCGGCCTGCAGCATCTCCCGCTCCGGCGAGAACCAGAAGCCGTTATAGATCAGCTCGGCATATCTGGGCGCGAGTTCATCCTTCAGGTGCGCCGCGCCGCGATCGAGCGTGATCTGCTCTATGCCCCGATGCGCGAGTTGATAGATGGTGCCGCCCGGTGTCTCATACATCCCGCGCGATTTCATGCCGACGAAGCGGTTTTCAACGAGATCGAGCCGCCCGATGCCGTGCTTGCGGCCATAGGTATTCAGCGTTTCCAGCAATGTGGCGGGGGACATCGCCTCGCCGTTCAGCGCCACACCATCGCCGCGCTCGAAATCGATGGTAATGAACTCTGGTGCGTCCGGCGCGTCTTCGGGGTTTACGGTGCGTGAATAGACATAATCCGGCACTTCCTCCCACGGATCTTCCAGAACTTTGCCTTCAGAGGAGGTGTGCAGCATGTTGGCGTCTGTGGAGAAGGGGCTTTCGCCGCGCTTGTCCTTCGGCACCGGGATCTGGTGCTTCTCCGCAAACTCGATCAGCGCGGTGCGGCTGGTCAGGTCCCACTCGCGCCACGGGGCAATCACCTTGATATCGGGCTGAAGCGCATAATAGCCCAGCTCGAACCGCACTTGATCGTTGCCCTTGCCGGTCGCGCCGTGGGAGACGGCATCGGCGCCGACTTGTCTGGCGATCTCGATCTGGCGCTTGGCGATGAGCGGGCGGGCGATGCTGGTGCCGAGTAGATACAGCCCCTCATAAAGCGCGTTGCTGCGCATCATCGGGAACACATAATCGCGCACGAATTCCTCGCGCAGATCGTCGATGAATATGTGCTCGTCCTTGACGCCCATCAGCTTGGCCTTGGCGCGCGCGGGCTCCAGCTCCTCGCCCTGTCCCAGATCGGCGGTGAAGGTCACGACTTCGCAATTGTATGTCTGTTGCAGCCATTTCAGGATCACGCTGGTGTCCAGCCCGCCGGAATATGCGAGGACTACCCTTTTGACAGCGGCGTCCGCCGCGGGACGGTTGATCTTGTCTGACATGGGGACACTTTCAATGCGGTTGGATGATCTGGCGCGCGCCTAACAGCGATGGGGAGGAATCGCAACAGTTCACCACCAGCCGAGCACGCCACCCAGCATCCACAGCCCCAGCCCGATGAACAGTGCGGCGGCAATGCGGCGCATGAGGGCAAGCGGCACCTTTTTCACCAGCGCCTCGCCCAGCAGTACAGCGGGCACGTTCGCGATCATCATGCCGAGCGTGGTGCCGAACGTAACAAGCACGACGTCAGCCAGGGTAGCACCGAACTGCGCGCCCATGGCTACGGTAGCGATCTGGGTCTTGTCACCCATCTCGACGAGGAAAAACGCGATGGCGGTGGTGAGGAAAACGCTTGCGGCGCCAGGCGCTTTCAACTCGTCGTCGATTGTGTCGGGAACGAGCGTCCACAGGCCCATCGCGACAAAGCCGAACGCGACTGCGATACGGAACGCCGGGCTGTCCAGCAGCTCCGCCACGCCATGCCCCACCAGTGCGGCAAGGAAATGATTGAGCAGCGTCGCCGCGAAAATGCCCGCAACGATCGGCCACGGCTTCTGAAAGCGGGTGGCGAGCAGGATGGCGAGGAGCTGGGTCTTGTCGCCCATTTCGGCGAGCGCGACCAGCGCAGTCGAGGTGAGAACGATGTTCATGAAGGATGATCCTTAAAGGCGTTCGGACGAATCGCACAGCGGCTGCAGCGCTTTGGCGGCAACGCGCATCAGCCTCTCGGTATCCATTCCATCGCGCCCCATGGCCGAAAACCCGGCGAGCAGCATCATCACATGGTCGGTCAACTCCACCACCCGCTCCGGCGCCGTGCGTGAAATGCCGCGATAGAGCGCGGCGGCGATGGCGAGGCGCGCCTTGCGCAGATGCGTTGTCACGCCCGCATCAGAGCAGTTGCTCGCCGCCTCAAGGATCAGGCAGCCGCCCCGGCCATCTTCAAATGCAAAGCGGCGCGCGGCGGAGAGGAGAACCATCTCCAGCGCATCTGGCAGTGTCGGTTCATCCTCGAACGCGCCGCGTATGTCATCGAGCAGCGCGCGCGAATAGGCGTCAGCAATGCGGACGAACAACAGCGCCTTGTTGCCGAACGCCGCATAGAAGCTGGGCGGATTGATCGCCATCGCGCTCGTAAGATCGCTCAACGTGACCCGGTCGTAACCGCGCGCGTGAAAGAGCGCGCTCGCCTGCTCCATCGCCCGGTCGGTATCAAACCCGCGCGGTCGTCCGCGGCTGCGGGCAACAGGCGCGGGTGACGGTGGAGAGGGTTCAGAAAACGCAGGGTCGCTCATGTGCCCGCAGGTTACAGATTTGGTTAATGCGCGCTATAATTTTCTGAACGGCTGCTGGCGCTGCCGTTCATCGGAGGTGCAGTTGGACAGGGTTAGAAAGCCATCATCAGACTAATGCCCGGAGATATGCCCATGAAAAAGACACTCCTGATCGCCAGCGCCGCCCTTGTCGCGGTTGCTGTGCCCGCCATCGCCATGCATCACGAAGGCGGGCCGATGATGAAACCCGATATGACGCGCGCGCAGATGGAGGCGATGGTCAAGGATCATTTCGCCAAGGCCGATACGAACAAGGACGGCGCAGTCACTAAGGAAGAGGCCAAGGCCAGCATGGAAGACCGCCGGGCAGATCGTCTGGAAGATCATTTCAAGGCGATGGACAGCAACGGCGATGGCTCGATCAGCCGCGAGGAGTTTTTTGCCGGGCACAAACCCGGAGCAGGCGGAATGGCGACGCATGGCGATGACTCGGCAGGCTCTTCGCGCCCGGTAGGCGACCATGGCCATGGCATGAAGGGCATGGGCATGAAGATGGGCAACCGCATGTTCGACAAGGCCGATGCCAACAATGATGGCAAGGTGACGTTGGCCGAGGCGACCAAAGCCGCAACAACCCACTTCGATGCGATGGATGCCGACAAGAACGGCACCGTCACCGCCGGCGAGCGGATGGATTATATGAAGGCGAAGATGAAGGAATGGCGCGCGGGCAAGGGCGACAAGTCCTGATACCGCCAGCGGTTTTTGGCAGCGAACAAGCCGTAGTGTGGTGAATTTGAAATTCGCCTCATTTACCCTCGCGACCCGGAGCGGACTTGAGATTCGGGTCACTAGCTTGACTTGGCTGGCCTGAGCGGAGACACAGGCGCGCATGACGATGAGCGACGCCCGTGTCGAGGCTCCAGTATTGTTTTTCGATTCCGGCGTTGGGGGTCTTTCGATTCTCGCGCCCGCGCGCGCGCTGTTGCCGCAGATGCCGGTCGTCTACGCAGCGGACCGGGCGGGATTTCCCTATGGCACCAAGACCGAGGCGGAGATCGCGGCGCGCGTGCCCGCGCTGCTGGGCCGCCTTGTGGAGCGCTATCGCCCGCGCATTGCGGTCATCGCCTGTAATACAGCGTCGACTATTGCGTTGAAGGCTGTGCGCGCGGCGCTGGATATTCCGGTCGTGGGAACCGTGCCCGCCATCAAGCCCGCCGCGCTGTCCTCAAAAACCCGCGTGATCGGCGTGCTGGGCACAGAGGCGACGGTGCGCCAGCCTTATGTCGATCGCTTGGCGGCCGAACATGGCTCAGACTGCACGATCCTGCGCCACGGCAGCGCGGCGCTGGTGGCGCTGGCGGAGGCGAAGCTGCGCGGGCAGCCGCTCGATCCCGAAGTCGCGCGGACTGCGCTGCTCGGCCTGATCGAGCAGCCGGGCGGGGAGAAAATGGACAGCGTGGTGCTGGCCTGCACGCATTTTCCGCTGGTGCAGCCGGAGCTTGAGGAGGCGGCCAAGGCTCTTAATATCCGCCCGCTTGCCTTCCTGCACGGAGGCGATGGCATCGCCCGCCGCATAGCCTATCTGAACAGCGATCTGCCTTGGCCGGAAACGCCCGCGCCCGGCATCGCCGTCTTTACAGGATCAGACCCCGATATCGCCGCGCTCAAGCCTGCACTCGCGACCTATGGCTTGATGCAAATCAATGCCCTATAATGGTAGGGCAGCTAGTTGCGAGCCGTTATCGCTGGAAATGGCGATAGCGCCGCGCTAAAGGGCGGCTTTGGTGCGAGAAGCGGCAATAAGGGTCGGCGGCGCGGGCATGACGAATTACAAGCATATCTTTTCGCAGGCGATAGACCGGCTCCATACCGAGGGCCGCTACCGAGTGTTCATTGACATACTGCGCAACAAGGGCGCCTACCCCAATGCGCGCTGTTTCCATGGGCATAACGGCCCCAAGCCGATAACGGTCTGGTGCTCCAACGATTACCTCGCCATGGGTCAGCACCCCAAGGTCGTCGCCGCGATGGAAGAGGCGCTGCACGATGTCGGCGCCGGTTCTGGCGGAACCCGCAATATCGGCGGCAACACGCATTATCATGTCGATCTGGAGGCCGAACTCGCCGATCTGCACGGCAAGGAAAGCGCGCTGCTGTTCACATCGGGCTATGTCTCCAACGAAGCGACGCTGGCGACGCTGGCCAAGCTGCTGCCCGGCTGCATCATCTTTTCCGATGAGCTGAACCACGCCAGCATGATCGCGGGCATCCGCAACTCCGGCTGCGAAAAGCGGGTGTTCCGTCACAATGACGTGGAGCATCTGCGAGAGTTGCTGGAGGCAGAAGACGCCGACGCGCCCAAGCTGATCGCCTTCGAGAGCGTCTATTCGATGGACGGCGATGTCGCGCCGATTGCCGCCTTCTGCGATCTGGCGGACGAGTTCAACGCCCTCACCTATTGCGATGAGGTCCACGCAGTTGGGATGTATGGCGCGCGCGGCGGAGGCATTACCGAGCGGGACGAGGTGGCTGGCCGCGTGACGATCATCGAGGGGACGCTGGGCAAGGCGTTCGGCGTGATGGGCGGCTATATTGCCGCCGATCAGATGATCGTCGATTGCATCCGCTCCTACGCGCCGGGGTTCATTTTCACGACGTCGCTCTCGCCCGTGCTGGTCGCAGGCGTGCTCGCCTCCGTGCGGCATCTCAAGGCATCGAGCGAGGAGCGCGAGGGCCAGCAGGCGGCCGCAGCATTGCTCAAGCGCCTGATGGCGGAGGCGGGCCTGCCGGTCATGCCGTCCGTCACCCATATCGTGCCGCTGATGGTGGGTGATCCGGTGAAAGCCAAGAAAATCAGCGACATATTGCTGGCGGAATATGGCGTCTATGTGCAGCCGATCAACTATCCCACCGTGCCGCGCGGCACAGAGCGCCTGCGCTTCACCCCCGGCCCGGCGCACAGCGAGGCGATGATGCGCGATCTGGTCAGCGCGCTGGTCGAAATCTGGAGCCGCAGCGAGCTGGAGCTGAAAAAGGCGGCTTGAACCGCCTCTTGCCTGCATCCTGTCCCCACACGCTCAATGCCACGTAAACCCTTTGGGCACCGGAACCATTAAGCCTTCGGTGCCATTATGGCGCCATGAAGCGCCGTCCCCCTCATCGGACATCCTGGCACGCCTACAACTATAGTGCACCCCGACGCCGCCCACCCATCGCGGTAAAGCCCTATACCATCCTACTTGCCGCGGCCTTTGCAGGAACGGTGGTTGGCATCGGTTCGTCCACGCATTTCTTTGGCCGGGAGGCAGTGGCCGCAGGTAATTATGACGGCGTCGTGACTGGCTGTCATGCCATTGACGGCGACACGCTGCGCTGCGGTGGTGAGCGTGTCCGCCTTGTGGGCATCGACGCGCCAGAGATGCCGGGTCATTGCCGGCCGGGACGCGACTGTGCGCCGGGAGACCCATACGCCGCAACCGCTTCGCTTTCGGGCATGGTACGATCAACCATGCCGATCCAGCGTTATGGCGAGGATAAATATGGCCGCACCATAGCGGCGCTGGAGGGCACAGATGGGGATTTGTCCTGCGCGCAGCTGAGGGATGGGAGCGCGATATACAAGCCGCGATGGGATGACAGCTTGCACGTCGCCCGCACCTGCCCCGGTGTATTGGGCAGATGATGATTGTGGCGCTCGCGGGTTATCCCAAAGCCGCCTGTTTCTCTTCCGCCAGCCTATCCAGCTCAGCTCTGCTCATCTTTGTGGCCTGCGTCTTCAGTTGCCCGCAGGCCGCCGCAATGTCCCGCCCGCGCGGTGTGCGCACAGGCGCGCTGATCCCTGCCTCGAAGATGATCTCCGAAAACCGCCGCACCCGCTCCGGGCTTGAGCACTCATAGATCGCGCCCGGCCAAGGGTTGAACGGGATGAGGTTCACCTTGGCGGGCAGCTTATAGTGCCGGATCAGGCGGACCAGCTCTCGCGCATCCTCGTCGCTGTCGTTCTTGCCCGCCAGCATCACATATTCAAACGTGATGCGCCGCGCATTGTTCGCGCCGGGATAGGCGGCGCAGGCGGAGAGCAGCTCCTCTATGCCATATTTCCGGTTGATCGGCACAATCTCGTCGCGCACGTCTTTGGTGACGGCATGGAGCGAGACCGCGAGGTTGACGCCGATCTCCTCGCCAGCCCGCGCCATCATCGGCACCACGCCGGAGGTCGAAAGCGTGATGCGCCGTTTGGACAGCGCCAGCCCATCGCCATCCATCACCACTTTCAGCGCATCGCGCACATTGTCGAAATTATACAGCGGCTCGCCCATGCCCATCATCACGATGTTGGTGAGCATCCGGCCATCGGGCGAATATTGCGGAGCGTCGTCGTCCTCGTCCTCGTCGCTGGCGGCCATCGTGCCCTTGGGCCACTCGCCCAGCGCATCGCGCGCCAGCATCACCTGGCCCACAATTTCGCCCGGCGTCAGGTTGCGCACGAGGCGCATCGTGCCGGTATGGCAGAAACGGCAATTGAGAGTACAGCCTACCTGGCTGGAAACGCACAGCGTGCCCCTGTCCGCGTCAGGGATGAACACCATCTCGTAATCCTGCCCGTCGTCTGAACGGAGCAGCCATTTGCGTGTGCCGTCAGAGCTGACCTGCGCCTCCACCACCTGCGGGCGGCCAATGACGAACCGCTCGGCAAAGAACGGGCGCTGCGCCTTGGCGATGTCGGTCATCGCGTCGAAATCAGTGACCCCGCGATGATAGAGCCAGTGGAAGATCTGCTTGGCGCGCAGCTTCGCCTGTTTGGCGTCCAGCCCGGCGCTCTCCAGCTCCGCCCTGATTTGATCGCGCGAGAGGCCGAGCAAGTCCACGCGCCCATCCTCGCGCGGGGTAATGGCGCGCGGCACGGGTACAGGGTCGATATGTCCGGGGATTTGCATGGGAGCGCGATATAGTATGAGGTGCCTGCAACCGCCAGCCTTTTCGGGGGTTTGCACAATGCACCGGAGAATATCAAATGGACCGCTTCTTTACCCGCATCGCCACTGCTGTTTCCGCAGCCGTGGGTCAACCCTGGGCGTTCATCGTCGCGGCGACGAGCATCATTCTCTGGGCCTGCTCCGGGCCGATTTTCGGCTTTTCGGACACATGGCAGCTGGTGGTGAATACCAGCACCACGATCATCACCTTTCTGATGGTGTTCGTGATCCAGAACAGCCAGAACCGCGATGCGGCGGCGATGCAGGCCAAGCTGGATGAGCTGATCCGCGCGCTGGATAATGCCCGCAACGAGTTCATAGGCATCGAGCATATGACCGATCACGAGCTGGAGAGGATCCGCGCCGCGCTGGAAAAGGAAGCGGGCGAAGGGGCTACGCATGAGCCGGGTTCTGGTCCCGGTTCGGTGATCCGCCTTATCAAGCGGTTCTAATGCATCAGCGCGCGCAGCCGAGCGCGGCGGCGTCCATCGCGGTGGCCGCGCCCTTCAGCGCGTAAAGGTCGGAGAAGGCGCGCCCGTTGGCTGCCGTGCTCTCTATGCTCATCGTAGAGGCAGATCGCATCGCAGCGATGATGGCGGCATCCATGCGGGCATCCTGCGCCCATGCGTCAGCCGCGCCGGCGGAGAGCGCGAACCGGCGTTCGCCTATGCTGAGATAGACTTTGGCCTGCGCGGTGCGCTCGCGGCTGAGGCGGATGTGAAGCTGGCCCCGTATCCGCTGCTTCGGCCAGGTGCCGACCGAGGCGAAGGCGCGCCAACCCGCCTTGCCGGATGATGTGCGAACCGGCTCGGCTATGGCATAGCAGCGCGGCGTGGCGGGATCGTGAAAAGCGCCCCAGCCACCGAATACGCCGAGCGAATCGCGCGCCTGCGCCGGTGTTGACACCGCCCATGCCGCCAGCAATCCAATCCCGATCCGCTTCATGCCCCTATGCAAAGCGCACGGGGGCGGCTTTTGCAAGCATCGGCGGCAAAATATCCCAATGAAACGCGCCAGCCGCTTGCGATGCGTCGCATTGTCGGTAATGAAGGAAGTCCAAATATCCGGGCACAGCGGGGCAACCCGCCAGGGGCACATCACGGCAAGAGCGGGAACAGGGAATGAAGGCAACCATCGAACGCGCAACGCTGCTCAAGAGCTTGAGCCACGTCCAGTCGGTGGTGGAGCGGCGCAACACCATCCCGATCCTCTCCAACGTGCTGATCGAGGCCGCGGCCAGCGGCACGATCCGTCTGATGGCGACCGACCTTGACCTTCAGGTGGTGGAGCAGGTGCAGGCGCAGGTCGAGGTGCCGGGCGCGACGACCATATCCGCGCACACATTGTTCGACATTGCCCGCAAGCTGCCAGAGGGCAGCCAGGTCTCGATTGAGGCGGCGGACGGCAAGATGCTGATCCAGGCCGGGCGGGCGAAGTTCAACCTCTCCACCCTCCCGCGTGACGATTTCCCGATGATCGCGGAGGGCGATCTGCCCACGCAGTTCGAGCTGCCGGCCGAGACGCTGAAGCAGATCATCGACAAGACGCGCTTTGCCATCTCGACCGAGGAAACGCGCTATTATCTCAATGGCATCTTCTTTCACGTGTCGGATGACGGGCAGCCGGTGCTGAAGGCCGCCGCTACGGATGGGCACCGCTTGGCGCGCGTCACCGTGCCGCGCCCGGATGGCGCCGAGGGCATGCCGGACATCATCGTGCCGAGGAAGTGCATCGCAGAGCTGCGCAAGCTGCTCGACGAGGTCGAGGGTAGCGTCGAAATCTCGCTGTCGGCCAGCAAGATTCGCTTCGGCATCGGCAACGCCATCCTCACCTCGAAGCTGATCGACGGCACCTTTCCGGACTATAGCCGCGTGATCCCAACCGCGAACGACAAGCTGCTGCGCATCGATCCGCGCAGCTTCGAGGAGGGTGTCGACCGCGTCGCCACCATCGCCACCGAGAAGACCCGCGCGGTGAAGATGGCGCTGGATCGGGACAAGATCACCCTTTCTGTCACCAGTCCCGAAAACGGCAATGCAGCGGAAGAAGTGCCGGGCGATTATGCGTCAGACGGGTTCGAGATCGGCTTCAACGCGCGCTATCTGCTCGATATCCTCGGCCAGATCGAGGGCGATGTGGTGGAGCTGCACCTCGCCGATCAGGCCGCGCCGACCTTGATCCGCGAAAATGACCGCAGTCCTGCGCTCTATGTCCTGATGCCGATGCGGGTTTAACGCTTCAACCGTATCTCAAACAGCTTGGGCCAGTATTTCCCGGTAACGAACAGCCGGTCGTTCTTTGCGTCATAGGCGATGCCGTTGGGCACGGCGTCCGGGTTGGTAAGCCGCAGCTTGCGCGTCAATTTGCCGATGTCGATCCAGTCGATCACATGGCCGGTCGCGGGATCGATCCGCGCGATGCGGTCTGTCATCCATATGTTGGCGAGGATTTCGCCCTTCACATATTCCAGCTCGTTGAGCATGCGCACCGGCTTGCCGTTGAAAGTCACAGGCAGGCGGCCGGTTTCCTCCAGCGTGACGGGATCGAGAAAGCGCAAGGTGGCGCTGCCGTCGCTGAGGATCAGGCGTGCGCCATCGTTGGTCAGCCCCCAGCCTTCGCCCGCATAGCGGTATGTGGCGGTCGGACGGAAGGTCGCGCGGTCCCAGCGGAAGGCGAGGCCGTTTTGCCAGGTTATCGAGATGAGGCTGTCTCCCCAGTTCGTCAGCCCCTCTCCGAAATAGCGGGGCGAGAGCGGTACGGATCGCTGCACCGCGCCGTCCGTCAGACGCACCTCGCGCAGGTTGGATGCGCCATATTGCCCGGTGCTTTCATACAGCGCGCCATCGAGCCAGATCAGCCCCTGAGTAAAGGCCTTTTCGTCATGCGGGTAGCTGCGCACCAGCGACCAGCGCGTCTCCGCCTGTGCCGGGGCGAGGGCGAGGAGCACCAGCAGGAGCGCGGCGAAGACTCTCACGCGGGCGGCTCCACTATCGCCTCGGCCAGCCAGTCGGGCAGGGGGAGGGCGGCCATGTCCTCCACCCGGCGATGATCGACGGCAAGGCCGAGATCGGGATAGGCCACTATCTGCCGCGCGGGGTCTGACTGCCCAAGCGGCACCACCACCAGCCGCCGGTTGACCTTTTGCCGGTAGTGCATGCGCGCAGTGTTTTCCTGCCCCACATAGCAGCCTTTGGCAAAATCGACGCCGTTCAGCTCGCGCGCGTTCGCTTCCAGCCAGAGCGTTTTGTCGCTGCCCAGCTCCGCGACGCCTTCCGTGATGCCGAGCGACAGGCGATGCGCTTTGAAGGCGGCAGATGCATCGCCCTCGTCAGCAGGGGCGAGCCAACGCTGGCCGAGCGTCATGAGGCGGGGGTCATAGGGCTTATCGGCTGCCTCCATCGACCAATGCACCGAGAGCGACTCGTCCCGCGCAATCATTACGTTGCGCCGCAAGCGATAGATACTCAGGCGCTTTGCCAGCGCATCTGCCTGGCTTTCCTCGCAGTCGATCATCACATCCTCGCCCTCGGCCCACAGGATGAAATCGAACAGCGCCTTGCCCTGCGGCGTCAGCAGCCCGGACCAGCGCGGCGCGCCCGCCTCAAGGCCCAGCAGATCCTGTGTCACCAGCCCCTGCAGAAACGCGCGCGCCTCCTCGCCGGAAAGTCTGATGAGCGCGCGGTCTTTGAGGGTAGTATCGGGCATCCGCTTTAGGTAGGACGGTGCGACTGATTATCCAAGAGGCTCCTGATATGCCCCAGACATTCGACCTGATCCTAAAAAGCGGCACCGTGCATACGCCCGGCGGGCCGGTGAGCGCTGATGTCGGCGTGCGCGGCGGCAGGATCGCGGAGATCGGCGCGCTGCGGGCCGATGCGGGCGAGGTGATCGACTGTACGGGGCTGGATGTGCTGCCTGGAGTCATCGACAGCCAGGTCCATTTCCGCGAGCCGGGGCTGGAGCACAAGGAAGACCTTGAATCGGGCAGCCGCGCAGCGGTGATGGGTGGGGTAACGGCAGTGTTCGAAATGCCCAACACCAATCCCAATACCGACACCGCAGACCGGGTGCACGACAAGCTCGCTCGCGCGCACCACCGCATGTGGTGCGACCATGCGTTCTATGTGGGCGCCACGGCGGACAACGCGGAGGACTTGCGCGAACTGGAGCGCATCCCCGGCACGGCGGGGGTCAAGATTTTCATGGGCGCATCGACGGGCAGCCTGCTGGTCGATGATGATGCGGCGCTCGCGCGGGTGCTGGCGAGCGGAACGCGTCGCGTTGCGATCCACGCCGAGGACGAGGCGCGGATGAACGCGCGCAAGGACCATCGGGTAGAGGGCGATCCCGCCTCGCACCCCGTCTGGCGCGATGACGAGAGCGCGATGCTGGCCACAAAGCGGATCATCGCGCTCGCCCGCGCGGCGAAACGGCGCATCCATATCCTGCATGTCACCACCCCCGCGGAGCTGGAGTATATCGCCCAACACAAGGACATCGCCACCTGCGAGGTTACGCCGCAGCATCTGACGCTGGCGGGGGAGGACGCCTATCCGCGCCTCGGCACCTATGCGCAGATGAACCCGCCGATCCGCAGTGCAGCCCACAGGGAAGGCTTGTGGCACTGGCTGAGGCAGGGCGTGCCCGATGTCATCGGCTCTGATCACGCGCCGCATACCATTGAGGAAAAGGCGAAAACCTACCCCGCCTCCCCCAGCGGCATGCCCGGCGTGCAGACGCTGGTGCCGCTGTTCCTTAATCATGTGGCAGAGGGGCGGCTGACGCTGCAACGCTTTATAGACATGACGAGCGCCGGGCCGCAGCGCATCTTCGGCCTCGTCGGCAAGGGAAGGATTGCGCTGGGATACGACGCGGATTTCACCGTGGTGGACCTCAAGAAGCGCTGGACAGTAGGAGCGGACTGGCTGCAATCGCGCTGCGGCTGGTCCCCGTTCGAGGGGGATACGCTCACCGGCAAGGCGGTGGGGACGATCATCCGTGGCCAGCGCGTGATGTGGGAAGACAGCCTCCCCCATGATGCTATTGGTGAGCCGGTGCGGTTCGAGGCAATAGAGTTCGGCTCTTGAACCCTGCGCCATTTGTGGCATAGCTGCCGCAAAGCATAAGCAGCGGGGAACATATGAGGCTTGGAGGCATGAAGGCGGCGCTGGCCGCCGGGTGTGTTGCGCCGATTGCGGCGCATGCGCAGGAAAGCGCGGCGGCAAACAGCGGGGATACCGGCTGGATATTGACCGCATCGGCCTTCGTGCTGCTGATGACATTGCCGGGTTTGGGGCTGTTCTATGGCGGCCTTGTGCGGGCGCGCAATGTGCTCTCGGTCCTCATGCACTGCTTCGCGATTGCCTGCGCGGTTTCGCTATTGTGGGCGGTGGCGGGCTACAGCCTGGTATTCAACGGCGCAGAGCCGTGGATCGGCGGGATGGGCAATGCCTTCCTCGCCAACCTCGCTCCACTGCGAGACGGGCTGACCATCCCGGAAAACGCCTTCGCACTCTTTCAGATGACATTTGCGGCGATCACCCCTGCGCTGGTCGTCGGCGCGTTTGTGGAGCGGGTGCGCTTCGGCTGGGTGATGGCATTTTCTTTGCTGTGGACGCTGCTCGTTTATTTCCCGGTCGCGCACTGGATGTGGGGCGGCGGCTGGCTGGCGGCGCAATGGGGCGCGCTCGATTTTGCGGGCGGCATCGTCGTGCATACGACGGCGGGCATTGCCGCATTGGTCGTCGCACTGCTTCTGGGACCGCGAAAGGGCTTTTCCAAGACGCTGATGCTGCCACACAGCCCGGCGCTGACGATGACCGGCGCGGGCCTGCTGTGGGTCGGCTGGTATGGCTTTAACGGCGGCTCGGCACTGGCGGCGAGCGCCGGAGCGGCAAGCGCGATACTCAATACCCATTTCGCGGCCTGCACGGCGGCGCTAGTGTGGATCGGCATCGAATATTGGCGCATCGGCAAGCCAACCTCGGTCGGCATCGTCACCGGCGCCATCGCGGGCCTCGCCACCGTCACCCCGGCAGCGGGCTATACCGGCCCGGCGGGCGCGATCATTCTCGGCCTGCTGGGTGGGGCGATCTGCTTTTATGCGGTCCAGCTCGTCAAACAGAAATGGGCGGTCGATGATTCGCTAGACGTATTCGCGGTGCATGGCGTGGGTGGCATAATCGGCTCGCTGCTGATCCCGGTGACAATGCTGCCTGCGATAGGCGGCATCGGCTTTGCAGAGGGCAATGGGGTGTCCCAGCAGTTTGCGGCACAGGCGCTGGCGGTAGGGGTCACGATATTCTGGACGGCGGTGGCAACCTTCCTCTGCGCGAAGGGCGCGGCGCTGCTGGTGCCGATGCGCGTGACCGAGGAGGCCGAGCATGATGGGCTGGATATCGCCAGCCATGGCGAACGCGGCTGGGAAATCGACTAACCTTGATCGGGGCCGGTTGGGGGAAGGCCCTCAGAGGCCTTTCTCGTACACCGTATAAATCTTGTTCACGGTGCTGTTGATCGCCTCGGCTATGGCGTTCATGCCCTGATTGTCGTCTAGCACCCAGCCGATCTCGCCGCGCGTTGCGCCGAATTTCGTGATCGCGTCGCGGCGGATATACTCGATCATCATGAAGGCGAGCTGGCTTGCCATGCGGCTGGCCTGCAGGCGCTTGACCACGCCCATCAGGGGCACACGCATCGTGCGCACCTGCGGCTTTCTCAGCCACCAGAGCAGTTTCGCCCAGCCAAAGGGAAACAGCGCGCCGTTGAGCGGCATCAGCGCCTCGTTCAAATCCGGCAGCGTCATCATGAACGCGACCGGCTCTCCATCCAGCTCGGCAATGCGGATCAGATCTTCGAACACGATGGGCTTCAGCTTCTTGCCGGTGTGCGCCACTTCTGCGTCGGTGATCGGCACGAAGCCCCAGTTGTCACCCCACGCGTCGTTCAATATGCCGAGTATGATCGCGGCTTCGCGGTCGAACTTGCTCTTGTCGACCCTGCGGATACGGATGCGGTCGCTTTTCTCGCCAGACTGGATGATCCGCTGGATCAGCGGAGGGAAGCCGGTCGTTATATCAAGCTCATAGGTGCGCAGCTCCTTCGCCGGCGCGTATCCCGCTGTCTTCACCCAGCCCTCATATTGCGGCAGATGATGGCCCATCATAACTGTGGGCGGGTGGTCATGCCCCAGCGTCAACAGCCCCGGCTCCTCCCAGATCGAGAGCGAGACGGGGCCGAGCGCGCGGGTCATGCCCTTGGCCTTGAGCCAGCCTTCCGCCGCCGCGATCAGCGCTGCCGCGCTTGCTTCGTCCAGCGCGTCGAACATGCCCCAAAAGCCCGTGCCCGGCCCCATGCCCTGTTCGGGCGACATCGTGAGGGCCAGCCGGTCAATATGCGCGGAAATGCGGCCCGTGATCCGCCCACCGCGTCGTGCCAGGAAATATTGCGCTTCGGCATGCTCGAAAAACGGGTTCTTGCCGGGGGTAAGCAGATCCAACGTCTCGGCTTTGAGCGGCGGCACCCAATTCGGATCATCCTTGTACACCTCCCATGCGAAATCGACGAAAGCCTTGAGGTCGGCCTTGCCGGAGACGGGAGAGATCACTAGGTCTTGTGGGGTCACGGCACGGCCCTTTATTGATCGGGAGCAAGGAAGCGGTTGCGCTGATCCTGTTACGGCGGCGGCGCGCGCCGGACAATGATTATGTCACTTTGCTGCCATGATCCGCGCGCAATTGGAGCTTAGGATCCCCAATATGACGGCATATGAGACAATCACTGCGGCGAAAAAATCCGCTATTCCCGATGATGCGGCGATGCTGCGCGCCGCGGTGGAGCTGACCAAGGATATCTCGGCCGCACGAGCGGCGATCTATTGGCCGGACTGTTTTTTGTCGGCCGCATTGGGCTATGGGGCTCTGGCTGGGGCGGTCTTGCTGCGCGAGACTTGGCTGGCTGTGGTGTGCGCGCTGGTGGCGGCGCTGGCGCTCTATCGCGCGTTGCTGTTCATTCATGAGCTGACGCATATCCACAGAAATGCGCTTCCCGGCTTCCGCTTTGCTTGGAATGTGGCGGTGGGCATACCGATGCTCACGCCCAGCTTCATGTATGAGAATGTCCACACACTGCACCACGCACGCACCCGCTATGGCACTGCGGAAGACCCGGAATATCTGCCGCTTGCACTGATGAAGCCGTGGTCGTTGCCGGTGTTCGTGGCAGTGGCGGCGCTTGCGCCGGTGGCGCTGTTGATCCGCAGCGCGGTGCTGGTGCCGCTGGGCGCGGTGATCCCGCCGCTGCGACGGGTGGTGTGGGAGCGGTTTTCCGCACTTTCCATCAACCCCGGCTTTCGCCGCCGCCCGCCTGAAGGCGAATTCGGGCGCATGGTCTTCTGGCAGGAGCTGGGTGCTTCAACGTGGGCGATCACGCTGATCGCGAGCACGCAGTTCATCGGCTGGCGGCCATTGCTGATCGCACTGGCTGTGTTTTCCCTGACGGCGGTGTTGAACCAGCTCCGCACCTTGGTGGCGCACCTGTGGGAGAATGACGGCGAGGCGATGACCGTGACCGCGCAATATCTCGATTCGGTCAATGTGCCGCCGCCCGGCTGGCTTGCGCCGCTCTGGGCGCCCGTGGGCCTGCGCTATCACGCGCTGCATCATCTGCTGCCGAGCCTGCCCTATCATGCGCTGGGAGAGGCGCACCGGCGGCTGTCTGCGCATCTGGGCGCGGGGTCGACTTATGCAGGCGCGCATTATGGCGGGATGATGCCGCTGCTCGCCAAGATCGCGCGCAGCACGATGGGGCGGCGATAATCTATTCCTCGGTGCGTATTAGCACCGCTTCGCCCAGCATCAGGAACAGCAGAAACGGCGCCCATGCCGCGAGCAACGGTGGATAGGCGCCGATATTGCCCATCGCCAGTGCGAAATTGTCCGCCACGAAATAGGCAAAGCCCAAAGACATGCCGATGACCGCGCGGATGAACAGATGGCCGGAACGCGCCAGCCCAAAGGCGGCGACAGAGCCGAGCAAGGGCATCAGCAGCGACGAGAGTGGCCGGGCGATCTTGTGCCACAGGCTTGCCTCCAGCGATCCGGTGGGGCGGCCCGCATCGCGCAGGTCCGCTATAGCTTGGCGCAGCGCCATGAAACCCAGCGCGTCAGCATCGACCTTGGCCAGCGTAAACTGATCGGGCCTGATGCCCTTGCCGTTGCGGATGGTGCCCAGCCTTGTGCTGGCTCCGCTGGTTACATCGAACCGGCGCGCATCTTCCAAAACCCAATCCTGCCGCGCGGGGTCATAATATCCGCGCGGGGCGCGCACGATATCGACGAGATGATTGTCAACCCGGTGGAAAATCTCGATCTGGCTGAGTTTCACCGCGCTGCCGCGCCCGGATACTGTTCCAGCGGTGATCAGGTTGTTCCCCTCACGCACCCATATATTGGTTTTTAGGCCCGTATCCTTGGGAATTTCGCCATAGCCCACCGCCTTCCACGCATCGAAGGCGGCACTGGCGCGGGTGACGATGCGCTCGTTAAAGGTGAAGCTCAGCACCGCGATCGCCGCCGCCGCCGCGATCAGCGGGGCGAGTATCTGGTGCGCGGAAAGCCCAGCGGCCTTCATCATCACGATCTCGCTGTGCTGATTCATCGTCGCGAGGGTAATGAGCGTGCCGAGCAGCACCGAAAATGGCAGGAATGTGGCGATGATCTGTGGCAGGCGCAGGCCGACATAATGCCATAGCTCCGCCTCGCCATTGCCGGGCACGGCGAGTATGTCTCCGCTCTCGCCCAGCAGGTCGAGCGTCATCAGCACCAGAGCCAGCATCGCCAGCACCGCAAAGCTGCGGACAAGAAAGGCGCGGGCCATATAGATGGCAAGGCGGCGGGAAGGGAAGAACTGCAGCTGCATCGGTTTATCGGTGTTTCACCCTATAGCGCATGGCGCATTTTTTGCCGGCCCAGCCGCGCCCATTTGCCCAGCCATTTCGATGTCTTGGCAAACACCGCCTCCAGTGCGCCGATCGGCTGGCCGCCGGGGCGGTGCGCCGCGACATGATACATCCAGAAGATCAGCCCGGCAAACAGCAGGAACGGCACCCACAGCGCTATGAAGGGGTTTACCTTGCCGCTTTCTCCCAGACCTTCCGCATATTGGTTGATCTTGTGATAGGTGACGATGAAGATGATCGAAAGGAACACGCCCAATGCCGAGGTCGACCTTTTGGGAGGGATGGCAAAGGCCAGCGCCGCCAGCGGTAACAGGAACATCATCGCCACCTCAACCAGCCGGAAGTTCATGTTGGCCAGCACCTCGTTGCGGGTTTTGGGCGCAGTTTCGACTGCCGCGCCTACGCGCACCAGCTCAGGCAGGGTCAGTTCCCTGTCCGCGCCGCCACGATTGCGGAAGGATTCGATCTTGGGCAAGTCTATTGGCAGGTCGTGGCCGGAAAAGCTCAGGATGCGCGGGCTGGCGAGCTTGGCGGAGCGTTGTACGAGCACGCCGTCTGACAGGCGCAATATGATGGTGTCCGGGTCGTCCGTGCGCAGAAAGGTGCCGCGCGCGGCAGTGACGGCGAGGGATTGGTCCTGATCCTGCTCCACACGCACGAAGATGCCGCGCAGGTCGCGCCCGCTGTCGAAACTCTCCTCGATGCGCAGCGTCATGCCCTTGCCGATGTTGGCGAACTCGCCGATCTTGATCGAGGCACCGAGCGCGCCTGAGCGCAACTCATATTGCAGCCCCTCATAGGCATAGCGGGAATAAGGCTGGATAAACCCCACGATGGCGAGGTTGATGAGCGCCAGCCCGGCCGCATACATATAAGGCACGCGCATCATGCGCGCGGGCGAGATGCCTACTCCGCGCAGCACATCCAGTTCAGACGACAGCGCGAGCCGCCTCAGCCCCAGCAAAATCCCTAGCATCAGGCCGATTGGGATGCCCAGCGCGAGATATTCCGGCAGCATATTGGCGAGCATCCGCCACACCACGCTGACAGGCCCGCCCTGCGCAGCGACGAAATCGAACAGCCGCAGCATCTTCTCCAGCACCAGCAACATTGCAGAGATCACGAGGGTGCTGGCGAGCGGCACCGCAATGAGGCGCGCGATATAGCGGTCAGTGGCGGTGAGTATTTTCAAGTTATCGTCGTCCCGTCACCATTTTTTGGCCGCAAATGTCTCTCATACCGATGTCGGGGCTAACAGGGCCGCCTGAGCAGGCTATAGCTTCGAGGAGACAGTTGGTCATGCTGAAAATTTCGGGTGCCTATCGCAAAGGGGCGGCGGCTGCCGCGCTTGCGGCGCTCGTGATGGCCGGGTCTGCGGTGGCGCCCGCTCAGGCTTATGCCCAGCGCCAGCATATCGATAACGACATGGCGCGCTGTGCCGCCGGTGCCGGCTCCGCGATCATTGTGGATGTATCCGGTTTCGAGACGGCCAGTGGAATCGTTCGTATCCAGTCCTATCCTGCCACCCGCAAGGCATGGCTGGAAAAGGGCGCGTGGATCAACCGGATCGAGGTGCCGGTGAAGCCGGTGAACGGGAAGATGCGCTTCTGTGTGCCGCTGCCCTCCGCCGGGCGTTATGGCATCGCTGTGCGGCATGACGTGAACGGCAATGGCAAGACCGACCTCAGCCGGGATGGTGGCGGCTTTTCCAACAATCCGAAGGCGAGCATTTTCAACCTTGGCAAACCTGCGGTAGAGAAGGCTGCGGTGCCCGTGGGCAGTGCGCCCGTCACAATCGCCATTTCGCTGCAATATTTGTAATCATGGTTCTCGTCGCGCTCCTCTCCAACCCCAAATCGACCGGCAACCGCCAGCTTTTGCCGCGCGTGCGCAGCTATTGCGCGGGCAACCCGGACATCTTCCACTATGAGGTGGAAAGCGTGGAGCAGATCGGCCGGGCGATGCAGATGATCGCGCATGTGAAGCCCGCCGTCATCGTCATCAACGGCGGAGACGGCACGGTGCAAACCGCGCTGACCGAGCTGTATCAGGGCCGCTATTTCGACGGAGCTGCGCCGCCGCCGGTCGCGGTGCTGCCCAATGGCAAGACGAACCTCATCGCGCTCGATCTCGGCATCAGGGGTGATCCGATCAAGGCGCTGGAGCAGATTGTCGGCATCGCGCGCAACGGCGTGGAAGGCCATGTCGTCGCGAGGGAGCTGATTTCGCTGTCAGATGGCGCGCCGACCAGCCGCCCGGTGCTGGGCATGTTCCTCGGCGGGGCAGGGCTGGCCGATTCGATCCTCTATTGCCGCAACCGCATTTATCCGCTGGGGCTATCGAACGGCATCTCGCATGCGATTACCGCGATTATGGTGCTCGCCGCGATCTTCTTTGGCCTCAAGGGCAAATATATGCCCCCGGCGGCGCGCCCGGTGTCCATTTCGATGATGCGCGACGGGCAACTGGCGGGGCGCTTTGCCGTGCTGGTGGTCACGACGCTGGAGAAGCTGCTGCTGGGCGCCAGGCCTGTGGGGCAGGCCGCCGCGGGCAGGCTGAAGCTGCTGGCGATAGATCATAGCCCGGCCGCTATGCTGCGCATGCTGCTGGTCAGCATCTTTGGCGGGCGTTTTGGCACCACCAATATGCAGGGCATCCATCTGCAACAGGGCGATGAAATCCACATCGAGGGCGAGAACAGCAGCGTCATCCTCGACGGCGAGATATTCCATGCGCATACGGGGCGGCCTATCGTCCTCACTTCCACCGCGCCGGTGCCGTTTCTGCGTCTGGCGGCGTGAGCGCAAGCCATGCCGTATTGGCGCTGGTCGGGGCGGAGCTGGCCAAGACAATCGATCCGCGCGTGGCGGAAATGGCGTCTGCGATAGCGGCACAGCACGGGGCGGCCTCGCGCGCGGTGCTGTTTTACGGCTCCTGCCTGCGCGAGAGCCAGCTCGACGGGCTGATGCTCGATTTCTACCTTATCGTTTCCAACTATAGCGCGGCTTATGAGCGGCGCTGGCTTGCCCTTGCCAACCGCCTGATCCCGCCCAATGTCTTTCCCTTCGCGCATCAGGGATTGAGCGCGAAATATGCGGTGCTGTCAGAGGATGACTTCGCCCGGCTATGCGGCCCTCAGGCAGATAATGTGTCGGTATGGGCACGGTTCGCCCAGCCCGCGCGGCTGGCGTGGGCGGCGGATGGGGCGGCGCGCGAGCAGGCTGTGGCGGCAGTGGCGCAGGCGGGGCCAACCTTGCTCAGCCTGTCGCTGCCGGGTCTTGCGCCAGACGCGCGCACCAGCGCGCATGCGGTGTTCGACCATGGCTTTTCCATGACCTACAAGGCGGAGCTGCGGGCAGAGCGCAAGGGACGCGCGGGTTCGATCATCGAAAGCGCGCCGGAATATTACGCCGCGCTTTTCGAGGCTGCGCAGGCGGATGGGCAAATATCGCCCTTGGCGCCGGTCAGCCCGGCAGACGCAAAGATCGCCTCCCGGCGCTGGCGGCGTTTGCAGCGGCGCGGCAAAGGCTTGAGTGTCGTGCGCCTTATCAAGGCCAGCTTTACCTTCGCGGGGGGGATCGAGTATCTCGCCTGGAAGATCAACCGGCATGCGGGGACGCAGATAGTCCTCCGCCCCTGGCAGCGGCGGCACCCGCTGATCGCGGCTATAGTGCTGCTTCCGCGCCTGCTGGCAAGCCGGGCAGTCGGTTGACCGCCTGCGCGATGGTCTTTTCCAGGCTGGAGAGCGTATAGGGTTTGCGCAGCAGCAGATGGCCCTCGAACATCCGGTTGTCCGCCACATCGCCCGCATAGCCGGTGACGAACATCACGGGAATAGAGCGAAACTGCGCGGGCAGAGCGGCGATCATCTCCGGCCCGGTCATATCGGGCATCAGCACATCGCTGAGGATGATGTCGATATCCGGGTTGTCCTCCAGCATCGCCACCGCCTTGGCGGGATGATCGCAGCACACGGCCTGATGGCCCAGCTCCGCAAGCGCGGATCGGGTCTGCGCCAGCACGCGCGGGTCATCTTCCACCACCAGCAGCGTGAGCGAAGACTGCGGCGCAGCTTTGTGGACCGCAGCAGTCCCTGCGGCGGCCTCGCCACTGTCTGCGCTGGCGGCGCCGCTGCGGGCGGAGGGCATATGGCGCGGGAAATAGAGCTGAACCTCCGTGCCTTGCTCCGGTGTGGACAGGATATTGACCTCGCCGTTGCACTGGCGGACGACGGAGAATACCTGGCTGAGACCGAGGCCGGTTCCCTTGCCGATCGGCTTCGTTGTGTAGAATGGCTCGAATACCCGTTCCAGCACCTCAGGGCTCATGCCGCAGCCGGTATCGATGACGGACAGGCGCACAAACTCGCCCGCAGGGCAATCTCCCACCTCGCGCGCGCGGAGCCGGGCCTGCGCGGTGCGAATGATGAGCGTGCCGCGCCCCTCCATCGCATCACGCGCGTTGACCGCGAGGTTGAGCAGCGCGTTTTCGAGCTGATGCCTGTCGGCAAAGACGGGCCAGTCGCCGCTGTCCAGCTCCAGCTCCACCGTGATCTGATCACCTATCGCGCGGTCGATCAGTTCGACCATGCCTGTCACCACCGCGTCGGGCGATTGCGATTCCGGCAGATTCGGCTCCGAGCGGGCGAAGGCGAGCAGGCGGCGGGTGAGGGCGGCGGCGCGGTTTGCGCCGTCTAGCGCATTGTCGATATGGCGGACCGCCTCAGGCTCATCCGGGACCCGACGGCGCGCCAGTTCCAGCCCGCCGACGACAACCGCCAGCATGTTGTTGAAATCATGCGCGATGCCGCCGGTCAGCTGGCCCACGGCTTCCATCTTCTGCATCTGGCGCAAGCTTTCTTCGGCCTTGCCGCGCTCTTCGGTCTCGCGTTGCAGCTTGGCATAGGCGAGCTGAAGCTCCTCCGTGCGCTCTGCCACGGCGGCCTCCAGCGCCAGTGCGCGGCGATATTCCTCGTCGATCTGCCGCTGTTCCTGCCGCCGCTCCTTCATCGCCGCGCGCGCCACCCACACCATCAGCAGCAATGCGATGAGGAGGCCAAGGCCGAACAGCCGATAGGTCGTGGTCGCCTGCGCCACACTGTCGCCCGCACGTTCCACCGCGATGTTGCGTTCGTCCAGCCGGGTGTTTTCCTCCTCGATCACCTGATCCAGCAGCGAACTGATGCGCTTCAGGCTCTGCGCCTTGCTGGCCTGATAGAAGGTGCCGAGAGAGGTTTCCTTCTGATCATATGTGGTGCGCAGGGCGATGTCGCTGAGCGTGGCGCCGCGTTCCTTGAAGGCGGCTTCAAGCTGTTCGACCAGCCGCGCCTCCACCCGGTCGTTATAGGTCACGCGCCGCAGCGTCGCCAGCTCCTGCGCCGCTCGATCCCACTCGGCCTGATATTGGCGGCCGATATTCTTGTCCATGCTGATGACATAGCGGCCCAGCGAAGATTCCGCCTTCGCCACCGAGGCATCGAGCTGATGCGCCAGAGCGACGATTTCATAGCTGCGCTGCTGACGCATCAGCGCGTCTTTTTGCTCCCGTGCGGCAGTGCCGGCAAAATAGAGCAGAGCGCCCACCGCGAGCGCGAGCGAAACGCCGATGACGAACGGCAGCAGGCGATCAACCCGTTCTCGCCACCGCGCGCCCTCGTCAGCTATTACGGCGGAATAGTCGCTCATGCGATTGAGGCTATACCATCTGAACGCCCAAGAAAAGCACGGAGCGGCAGGATGCTATGCTCCGCCAATTATGCCCGTCTTTTTGCCCGCGCGGGTGAACATGCCGATGATTGTCTGCACCTGTTCCGCGCTATGTTCGGCACAGAGCGAGCAGCGCAACAGCGTCATGCCAGCGGGCGTTGCGGGCGGGCGGGCAAGGTTCACATACAGTCCCTCGTGCAACAGTGCCTCCCACATTCCGGCGCCACGCTCCAGATCGGGCATGATGACCGAGATGATCGCGCTCTGCGGTTCGGAGGTGCCGAGCTGGAATCCGGCCTCGCGCAGGCCCTTGTGCAGCGTCTTGCTGTTTTCCCACAGATGCGCGCGCTTGTCTGCCGCGTGCATCAGCTTGCGGATAGAGGTGCAGGCGGTCGCGACCACGCTGGGCGGCAGGCTGGCGGTGAAGACATAGGGGCGGCACACGAGGCGCATGATCTCGAACTTGGGGTGGTTGGAAACGCAGAAGCCGCCGACAGTGCCAACCGATTTGGAGAAGGTTCCGATCACGAAATCGACCTGATCGAGAACGCCCTGATCCTCTGCCACGCCGCGGCCATTGGGGCCGATGAAGCCCATCGAGTGCGCCTCGTCCACCAGCACCATGGCGCCATTGGCCTTGGCGACGGCGATCATCTCTTTCAGCGGCGCGATGTCGCCCAGCATCGAATAGACGCCTTCGAGGATCACCAGCTTGCCCGCGCCTTCGGGGATGCGCTTCAGGCGCTTTTCCATCGCCTCAAGGTCGTTATGCTTGAAGGGCACCACTTCGGCATCGCCCAGCTTGCAACCGTCCCAGATGCTGGCGTGGCTGTCGATATCGAGCACGATATAGTCGCCCTTGCCCGCAATCGTGCTGATGATGCCGAGGTTTGCCTGATAGCCGGTGGAAAAGACCATCGCGTGGTCCATCCCATAGAAATCCTTCAACGCCTGCTCCACTGCCTTGTGCCCGGCGTAGGTGCCGTTCAACACGCGGCTGCCGGTGGTGCCGGAACCAAACTGATCGAGCGCGTCCTTGCCCGCCTGAATGACATCGGGGTCGAAGGTCATGCCCATATAATTATAGGTGCCGAGCAGGATCGTTTCGCGCCCGTTGCAGATCGCGACGGTGGGCGAGACCACGCGCTCCATCACGAGGCCAAAAGGATCCGTCACGCCCGTTTGCAACAGGTTGGCGCGCATCTCGATCAATGGGTCGAACTTTGAAAATAGGTCGGTCATTCTTGTTCTCTGCCTTGCAATTCCATTCGTCACCCTGAACTCGTTTCAGGGTCCATTCCTCCCCGCAATCCGCCGCTCCCGAAGGCGCAATGGATGCTGAAACAAGTTCAGCATGACAGGGAGGCGAACTAACCCCGCAACTTCGCCACGGCATCGACCAGCTGCCCGACCGTCTCGATCTCCGCCTGCATGTTCATGCTGATGATGATGTCGAACTCGTCCTCGATCGCGGCGACAAAATCCATCACCGTCAGGCTGTCCCACTCCAGATCGCCCGCAAAGGTCGTCGCCTCGGACAGGTCGATCCCCTTCTTGTTGAACGGCGTGATCTGGGCCGTCACCTGATCGTAGATTTCTGAGCGGTCGGTCATGGCTGGTCTTTCATGAAGGATGCGGGTTCATGCCCCTGATCTCGCCCCTTTGGCAAGCGATTACGGCGAGATTCGGGCATTATTGTTTCAGTGTCGCGGCTACCTGCGCCAGCCCCTCGTCAGCGCCGATGCGCGGCTGCCAAAACTGGCTGGGCGGTCGTTTGGCCGGGTCTATCACCCAGTCGGGATGGCACATATAGCGCACCCGGTCTTTCGTCAGCTTGGCGGCGGGGCCGCGCAGCATGCGGTCGATATGCGCGAACAGCATCAGCAGCGGTTGCGGCAGGGGGAGGGGGATCACCCTGCGTTTGAGCGCGCGCCCGAAGGTGGCGGCCAGCTCGATATGCGAGAGGCCTCCCGGCGCGCCGTCATCGACCTCCCACGTCTCGTTCGCGAAATCATCGCCAGTCTCTCCGCATAGGCTAACCAGTACGGCAGCAAGATCTGCGACATGGATCAGCGAGGCCCGGCCCTTGGGCGGCACCGGCATGATCCCGTATCGCGCCACCTTCATCACCTCGATGAACTCGGTATCGCGTGGCCCATAGACGGCAGGGGGGCGTACCATCGTCCAGTCCAGCCCACTGCCAAGCACCTTCTTCTCGGCCAGCGCCTTGGACCAGCAATAGTCGGACAGCTCCGGCTGGCGCGCCGCGAAGGAGGAAACATGGATGAGTCGCTTTGGCTCCGCGCGTTCCATCGCGGCTATGACATTGGCGGTGCCGGTGCCGTTGCCGGCCTCGAACCCGGCGCGGTCAGGCGCGTTCACCACCCCCGCAATATGCAGCACCACATCCGCGCCTGTCACCAGCGCATCGAGCGCGGCGGCATCGTCCAGCCCGCCCATGATCCACGCCACGCCCGCGCGCTCCGCCTGTGGCCGCCGGGCAAGCGCCCGCACCGAGAAACCGGCGGAGAGCAGCTGCTCCAGCGTCTCGGTCCCCACAAAGCCGGTGGCGCCGGTGACGGCAACCGTGCGCATCAGAGCATCACCATATGGTCGCGGTGGATGAGGGCAGGGCGCACCGCATCGCCCAGCAGCGCGGCGATCTCCTCGCTGCGCTTGCCCGCGATGCGCGCGGCGTCCTCCGCGTCATATTCCGCCAGACCACGGGCGATGGCGCGGCCTTCGGCATTGACTATGTCTACCACATCGCCCCTCGCGAAACTGCCGCTCACCGCCGTTACTCCAGCAGGCAGCAGGCTGTTGCCCTTGCCGAGCGCCCGCTCCGCGCCTGCGTCAACCGTGATCCAGCCTTTCACGGTCAACCGCCCGGCGAGCCAGTTTTTCCGCGCGCGCTTGCCGGTCTGGCCGAGGAAGATAGTGCCGTTCGCGCCGTTCTCCCACGCTGACAAAGGGCGTTCGGCGAGGCCGGAGATGATCGCGAGATGTGCGCCCGCTCCGGTGGCGATCTGCGCGGCGGCGATCTTGCTTGCCATGCCGCCAGACCCCATGCCGCTGCCCGATCCGCCGTCTGCCATGGCAAGAATGTCGGCATCGATCCGCGCGACTTCGCGCACCAGCCGGGCATCGGGGTCGGTGTGCGGATTGGCGGTGTAGAGCCCGTCCACGTCCGACAGCAGCACCACAGCATCCGCGCGCGCCGCCTGCCCGATGCGGGCGGCGAGCCGGTCATTGTCGCCAAAGCGGATCTCGGTGGTGGCGACGCTGTCATTCTCGTTGATGACCGGGATGACATTGAGCGAGAGCAGCCGCTCCAGCGTGGCGGCGGCGTTCAAATAGCGCCTGCGGTTTTCGAGGTCATCCAGCGTCAGCAGCATCTGCGCGGCGGTGAGGCCTTGCTCGCCCAGCAACTGCGCCCAGTGGCCCGAAAGCGCGATCTGCCCGACGGCGGCGGCGGCCTGCGCATCATCAAGGCTCCCCCTCCCGCCCTTGGGCAGGGCGAGGCGGCGCGCGCCCAGCGCAATCGCGCCTGAGGACACTACGATGATCTGCTGCCCGGCCTTGGCTCGCGCGGCGAGATCCGCCACCACGCCTGAGAGCCACTCGGTACGGATCGCGCCCGCCTTGTCCACCAGCAGCGCCGAGCCGATCTTGACGACAAGCCGCTTTATGGTGGCGGGGGGAAAGCCATTCAGAGCGGTGACCAAGGCTTGCCCTCCTCTCCCTCCGGTTCCTCTGGCGCGTCGGCCAGTGCAGCGAGCGCGGCGCTATCGTCATCCAGCATCGGCAGCACGGCATCGAGCAGGGCGGGCACGCCCTCTCCGGTCGCGCCGGAGATGAGGAATACGCCCTCCGCCCCCGCATCCCTGAGCTGCCCCGCCACATCTTCCATCAGCTCAGGGCCGATCAGATCGCCTTTGTTGAGCGCGATGAGCTGGGGCTTGTCTTCCAGGCCTTCGCCATAGGCCTCCAGCTCGTTTTGCACGATCTCCCAGGCGGCGATGGGGTCATCCTGCGTCGCATCAATGAGGTGGATGAGCACACGGCACCGCTCGATATGTCCTAAGAAGCGGTCGCCGATGCCGACGCCTTCGGACGCGCCCTCGATCAGGCCGGGGATATCGGCGATCACGAATTCCCGGTCGCGGTGAGAGACGACGCCGAGCTGGGGCTTGGTGGTGGTGAAGGGATAGGCGCCGACCTTGGCCTTGGCGTTCGTCACCTGATTGATGAAGGTCGATTTACCCGCATTGGGCAAGCCGACTAGGCCCACGTCTGCCAGCAGCTTCAGGCGCAGCCAGACCCACATTTCCTCGCCGGGCCAGCCGGTGCCATGTTGCCGGGGGGCGCGGTTGGTGCTGGTCTTGTAGCTCAGGTTGCCGCGCCCGCCATCGCCGCCGCGCAGGAACACCTGCCGCTGCCCGACTTTGGTGAAATCCGCCAGAACCTCGCTATAGCCTTCTTCGTCCGGCTCCGAGATGACCTGCGTGCCCACCGGCACCTTGATGACGAGATCGTCGCCGCCCGCGCCGGTGCGGTTCTTGCCAGCGCCGGGTGTGCCGCGCTGCGCCTTGAAATGCTGGGTATAGCGAAAGTCTATCAGGGTGTTCAGCCCCGCAACCGCCTCAAAGATGATGTCGCCACCCTTGCCGCCGTTGCCGCCGTCCGGCCCGCCATATTCGACATATTTCTCACGCCGGAAGCTGACGGAACCAGGGCCGCCCGCGCCGGACTTGATGAATATCTTTGCTTGATCGAGAAAGTGCATGGGAAGCGCGTTTATAGCGCTATCCCATGTTTATCCAGCACTGATGCGGGGCAAGCGGATTATGCCGCGATCGGCGCGCGATCCCGATACAGTTCCAGCGACGGGTCCGGCCGATGGAGGCGCATGTCTGCATCCTCGAACAGCGCGCACTCCGCCGCCTCGCCGCGCGCGGCGCTGTGGCGTTTTTCGATCCGGCCAGTCGGGCGGAAGCCCAGCTTGCGCAGCACCCCAGCGGACGCCGGATTATCGAGAAAATGACTCGCGTGGATGCGGCCCAGCCCTGTGCTGCGCGCAATCTGCATCACGGCGCTGGCGGCCTCGGTGGCAAAGCCCAGCCCCCAATAGCGCCGCGCGATCCAGTAGCCCAGCTCAGGCGTGCCATCGTCGCGCAGGCTGATGCCACAACCGCCGATGAGCTGCGGTGCGCCGCGTGTGCGCTTCACGATCAGGAAATCGGGCAGCGCGTCCGCGCGGGGCGCGGTAAGGTATGCGCGCGCGTCATCCTCGGTATAGGGCCACGGCGCCCGCGTGAGGTTGTGGACGATGGCGGGGTCTGCAATAGCCGCAGCCAGTGCGGGGGCGTCCTCCACCCAGCCTGGACGCAGCAGCAAACGCGCTGTTCTGGCAAACATTATTCGGTCCTCTCGTGCAATGCTATCATCGCTTAATATGGTGACAGCTTGACGACATTATAGGAGATTACAGCCCCTTATGTTCCCGGTTGTGCAACGCGCGGGACAAAGCGATGTTCCGGGCGATCCAGACAACAAAAAACGGGGCAAGCTCTTGCGGAGCGCCCCGTTTTTGATTCGCTTGGTTAAAAGCGATCCTCGTTCCGGGGCGTCCCATGCGGACGATCCGGCGAAAGATCGTCCTGTTATTCGGCGGCTTCCGCCATCGCGTCTACGGACACATATTTGCGGCCCAGCTTGCCATCGTGGAACACCACGCGGCCTTCGCCCAGCGCGAACAATGTATGGTCCTTGCCCATGCCGACATTGCGGCCGGGATAGACGCGGGTGCCGCGCTGGCGGATGATGATGTTGCCGCCGATCACGTGCTGACCGCCGAACTTCTTCACGCCAAGGCGTTTGGATTCTGAATCGCGGCCGTTGCGCGACGATCCGCCAGCTTTCTTATGTGCCATCTCTCAAGACTCCTTGAATATTCTTCTGCGCTCAGGCTTCGGCGGCCGGAGCGGCTTCAGCGGCCTCTGCCTTTTTGGTGGCGGCCTTTTTCGGCTTGTCTCCGCCGATCGCGACGATCCGCAGGATCGTGTGGTTCTGGCGGTGGCCGTTCTTGCGGCGATAATTGTGGCGGCGGCGCTTCTTGAAGACGATGACCTTGTCGGCCTTCGCCTGCGCGATGATCTCTGCGGAGACGGTCAGCCCCTTGGTGTCCTTGAGGTCCGCGCCTTCACCCGCGAGCAGGACATCGTCCAGCGTTACGGTGTCGCCGGCCGCTCCGGCCAGCTTCTCGACGACGATCTTGTCTCCGGCGGCTACGCGATATTGCTTGCCGCCCGTGCGCACTACAGCGAACATGGCTTTATCTCTTCATCCAAAAATGCTTGGCACAAGACCAAGGGTGCAGTGCCCCATGACCCTGCGCGGAATGTGGCCCGTTAGTGGATAGGGGCTGCACTGTCAACCGGATTCGGGGTGGTTTAACGCGGCAAAAACGCCAGCAGCGCCGAAAGCGTAAGCACCGAAAGCAGCGTGGTGACGAGGATCGCGCCTGATGTCACCTTGCCGTCCCGCGCGTAAAAGCCCGCTACCATGAAAGGCCCGGTGCCAATGGGCAGCGCCGCGATCGCCACTACGATGAAGGCGGGCAGGCCGCGCATGCCCAGCACGCCATAGGCGATCAGCACCGTGACCAGCGGGTGAGCCACCAGCTTTGCCGCCGCCAGCGCCAGCACAAAACGGTTGTTGATCGCTTCGGCCAGCGGGCGCTCGGCCAGAAACAGGCCGATGGCGACCAGCGCCGCCGGGCTGGCTGCTCCGCCCAGAAGATGGGTGAAGCGCTCGGCCACGCTGGGCAGCGTCCAGCCTGTTACCCACCAAGCCACACCCGCGAGCGAGACGGCGACGATTGGATTCTTGAGGACGCCAAGGCCCGCCTTGGCCAAGGCATGCCACAACCCCTGGGCACGATGATGACCCAGCTCGATTGTCGCTACGGCCAGCGCAAACAATGTCATCAGCGTCACAGTTGCGGCGATGATGACATAGGGCGCGCTGATGGGTCCGATGGCGAGCAGGAACAGTGGCAGACCCAGATAGGCGGTATTGGAATAGCTGGCATTGAGGCCATCGACCGCCATGTCCGACAAGGGAAGGCCGCGCAGCCGCCCGATCCCCATGCCCATGGCATACAGCGCCACGCTGCCCAGCAGAGAGGCCACCACGAAATCCGCATCCCACACAGAGCGCCAGTCGGTAGTGGCGGCGATATGGAACATCAGCACGGGAAGCGCGATCCAGGTTACGAAGCGGGTGAGCAGCGCCCCGGACCCTTCCGGCATGATGCCAAGCCTGCGCGCGCCATAACCTGTCGCGATCATCAGGAACACCGGAGCAATGGTGGCGAGCGTCGTCAGCATGAGGGTCCGCATAGGGGCTTTGCCGAGCACTGACAATGCAAAGCCGGAGTTGCACAGCCCGCCGCAGCGCCCTACATGGCAGGGGACCATGCACAGACGCCTACTTGCCATAGCTACTCTGCTCCTCTCCGCCTGCGCCAGCATGGGGCAGGACGGACGCAGTTATCCCTCGCTTGCCCGCCGCCCGGCAGAAACCGCGCGGGTAGGCGGTGAGGTGCCGCCCGATCCGGCCGCACAGCCAGAGCAGGGTGAGGCCCGCCCGGCTGATCCTGCGCTGGCGAGGGAGCTGGCTGTGCTGGCAGCACAGGCAGACAAGGGCAAGGGTGCGTTCGATGCGCTCTATGCGCAGGTGGGGCCGGGGATTCGCGGGGCTTCTGGCGCGGCAGTATCAAGCGAGGCCTGGGTATCAGCGCAGGTAGAGCTCGCCCGGCTCGAAGAGGCGCGCTATGACAGCGTGTTTGCGCTCGCCAGCCTTGATACGCTCTATGCCAACCGGATGAAGGCGATGGCTGATGGCACAGCGCAGGGCGGGCTTGCCGAAATACTGGCGGCGCGGACAAGCGCGCTCGCCGCGGTCGATGGGCAGAACGACCGGATCGACGATCTGAAAGCGGCGCTCAGGCAGCCTTGAGGCTTATCCCAGCAGCCGCGCCGCATGCAGCGCGTGATAGGTCAGCACGCCTGTGCAGCCCGCGCGTTTGAACGCCAGCAATGTCTCCAGCACCAGCGCATCGCGGTCGCCCGCGCCTGCCGCTGCGGCCGCCTCGATCATCGCATATTCGCCGCTCACCTGATAGGCGAACACCGGCACCGCGAACCGTTCTTTCACGGCGCGCACAATGTCGAGATAGGGGAGGCCCGGCTTCACCATCACGCTGTCCGCCCCCTCGGCAATATCGAGCGCCACCTCGCGTAGCGCCTCTTGCGAATTGGCGGGGTCCATCTGATAGGTCTTCTTGTCGCCCTTCAGCAACCCGCGAGAGCCGACAGCATCACGGAACGGGCCATAGAAAGCGGACGCATATTTGGCGGCATAGGCCATGATCTGTATGTCCTGATGGCCGTTTTCCTCCAGCGCCGCGCGGATGAGGCCGACGCGCCCGTCCATCATGTCAGACGGCGCGATAATGTCCGCCCCTGCCGCCGCCTGATTGAGCGACTGGCCGATCAGCACTTCGATCGTAGCATCATTCACAATGCGGCCCTGATCGTCTACCAGCCCGTCCTGCCCGTGCGCGGTATAGGGATCGAGCGCGACATCGGTGAGCACGCCGATCTCCGGCACAGAATCCTTGATCGCGCGGATGGCGCGGCACATCAGGTTATCCGGGTTAAGCGCTTCCTTGCCGTCGTCAGAGCGGCGCTCCGCCTGCGTGTTGGGAAAGAGGGCGATGCAGGGGATACCCGCCTGCGCTGCCTCTTTCGCCCGCGCCACAATCAGGTCCACCGACCAGCGCGACACGCCGGGTAGCGAGGAAATCGGTTCCTCCACGCCGCTACCCTCGGTCACGAACAGCGGCCAGATGAGGTCAGACGGGTGGAGGCGGTTCTCGGCGAACATCGCGCGGCTCCACGCATGGGCGCGGGTGCGGCGCAGGCGCAGTGCGGGGTAGGGGGCGGAAGGTAAAGTCATGCCCGGCTTTTAGGCTGCACGTCAACGCGCGGCAAGCGGCTTAGCGCGAAGCTACCTTGCGGTCTTCTGCGGCCTTCACGGTATCGGCGGGCACCACCGCCACGCCAGACCCGCGCGCCTGCGATTTGAGGGTGTCCAGCCGCGCGCGAAACGCCTTCAGCTCTCGCCCGGCGAGCAGCGACTGCTGCTGGAATTTCACCGACAGCGGGTTCACCGTCTG
Source organism: Sphingobium fluviale (assembly GCF_004122115.1). Lineage (GTDB taxonomy): Bacteria > Pseudomonadota > Alphaproteobacteria > Sphingomonadales > Sphingomonadaceae > Sphingobium > Sphingobium fluviale. Next base: position 57,438 of record NZ_SBKP01000006.1, on the reverse strand, counting down.
GCCGTTTTTATAGACTTCATAATGCAGATGCGGGCCGGTGGAGATGCCGGTGGAGCCGACGGTGCCGATCACCTGCCCGCGCCGCACCCGCTGCCCCGCATAGACGGCGATGCTGTGCATATGCGCATAGCCGGTGCCGATGCCGCCGCTGTGGGCAAGCTTCACGAAATTGCCGTGCCCGCCATGCCGCCCCGCATAGCTGACGACGCCATCCGTCACCGCATAAATGGGGGTGCCGGTCGGCGCCGCGAAATCGACGCCCTGATGCATGCGCGAATAGCCGAGGATCGGGTGAAAGCGCATGCCAAAACCGGACGAGATCCGCCGCGCTTCCACCGGCTTGGCCAGGCCATCGCGCTTTTTGCCGACGCCGGACGCCTCGAACCACTGCTCGCGGCCCTCATGCGTCCATTTCAGCATGTCGAGCTTTTTGCCGCTCGCGGTCGTCAGCCCGCCATAGAGCAGCGCGCCCGGCTCGGCCATGCCGTCTGCCGCGCGGCGATGCGCGATGATGATGTCGAAGCGGTCGCCCGCGCCGATCCGCTCCAGCGAAATCTGCTGTGCGATCACGCGCAGATAGGCCTGCGCCGTCGCCGGGGTGGCCCCCGCCGCGCGCGCCGCCTGATAGAGACTGTCTGACACTACGCCCCGGATGCGCAGCGGCGTGTCATCCACCGCAATCGGCGTGCGATGCAAAGTGAGCGCGCCATTCTCGCGCTTCAGGTCCACCGCGAGGTCCAGCCGCGCCCGGAACGACAGCGCATCGAGCGGGCGCGCGGCCTTGGGGTGGGGGCGGCGGCCCAAGGTAATGTCCAGCCGCGTGCCGGGGTCGATGCTGCCGGGGCTGATCTCCCCGCCCAGCGTGCGCATCACCTCGCGGCCATCCGCGCTGGAAACGCCTGCACGCGCAAGCGCGCGGGACAGGCCGCCGCTCTCCCCCACGGAGGAGAAGAGCTGGATCATCGGGCGTTCAGGTGTGCTGGCGAGCGGCGAAACAAGCTCGGTCGGCCCCATGTGCCGTCCGCTGTTGCTGCCATAGGCCAGCGGGGTAATCATCTGAGAGCGGATTTCGTCATAGCGCGCGGCGGTCATCGGCGCTTCGGCAAGGCCGGGCAGCGGCGCGAGATCGGGCGCGAGCTTGATGGTGACAAAACACAGCGCCGCGCAGGTGGCAAGGCCGCGCCACCAGGTCAGGCTGCCGACATCGCGCCCCAGATCGGGGACGAGATCGACCTCCTCGGCCCAGTATTTCAGGCTTTCGCGCCAGTGTTGCGGGCGGGCAGGGGCTGGGACTGCGCGGCCAAAGCTGCGTATCGCGCCAGTCGCGGGCAAGGTCAGCGCCGCTGCCGCCACGCCACCTTGCGCACCACTCAGATCGTCGTTTGCAAACAAGACGGACCCATCCCCAAAAACGCTCCGCACAGCCCGCTTCCGCGCAGATATGCGGCACTTTTGTGGAGGCTGAGGGTTAATGTCAAATTAATTCGAAGGCACGTTTTTCTGCAAAAAAACGTCCTGTCGTGTGGAAAACTCGCCCTGTCGAAAGCTGCGAGTCGCGTGTCAACTGGAAAACCCTCTCCCCCACCCCCGGAGCATCCCGCCCCGATACGCAGGAGGTGGGGTGATATGGGCACCTGTGAAACATGTCGTTGGCGCTCAGAGCAGCCTTACCTCAATCCAGACCGGGGGACAGCGGAGTTCAGCGACATTATGTTCGCGTGCAAACTGCGTGCGCCAGTCGTTACGGGCGGGCTGCACTGCCCGACGATGACGGTATGGCCGGTTATTAAGAAAACCGATTTTTGCGGCGAGCACTCTAGCAAGCCGCAGCCTTGTCCGCATGGTTTCGCTGAGATTGACTGCGAAATATGCAGGCCGTTCTAACCCACCCCCAGAAAGGCACTAACATGACAGCAAGGAAAGCCCCTTTAGGAATGACCGACGAGGTGAATCTGTTCGGGGAAGCTGTTCTGCAAAGGTCAGCATATTTCCCTGAGCCAGGCATCCGCCGCCGCCTTACCCGTAATTGGGGGCCGGGTCCACATGCGCTTGTGATAGGCTGCAACCCATCCAACGCGGGACATGAACGGGACGACCCAACGTCGCTCTGGTGGAATGCGTGGTTCCGCCTGTTCGGCTTCGGTGGTTACGACGCGATGAACCTTTGGTCCAAAGTGTCATCCGACCCATCGGAATGTCGCCGCTGGGCTGACTGGCAAAACAATGGACCAGATTGGGCGGCGCGCGATGAGATCGTCTACGCTAACCTGTCCGAATTGGTTGCCGCTGCCAAGCGCGCAGATCAGGTATTTGTCTGCTGGGGCAACATCGCTTGGGATCAAGACTGGATCGAGCATGTCGTTGAGGAAATTCAGAGCGGCGAGGCGCCTTACCCCGATCTCTGGTGCTGGGGAACCACAAAAAGCGGTGCGCCTACCCACCCTATGGCTCGCGGCAAGCATCGCATCCCAAAAGACCAGAAACCCATTTTATGGAGAGCCGCATGACCGCCCCCACAGCAACCTTGAGCGACAGGCTGGAGGAGTTGGCGCGGCGCGTTGAGGCGCTATCGGGGCCGTGCCGGGAGACAGATGCGGAGATTGCTATAGCCGTTGGCGTTGTGCCGGAGGGGGCATTCCGGCCATGCGCTGCAATCGATGCGGGCACGTTCGCGATCGGTCCGCATAGCTTCTGGAGCTGTGAGCCTTATACGAAATCTATAGACGCTGCCCTGACGCTTGTGCCGGAAGGGTGGTGGCTGGCTGGCCTAAACTATTGCCCGAGCGACTTCAGATCCGCACAGGATCGGGAATGGCATGCTGAGATCGCTGGCCCTGTTACGTGGGCTGTCATCGACCGTGAAGTTGGCGAAGAACCACAGTTTGATTGCGAAGGAGGTAATGCAGCTGCCCCCGCTCTAGCCCTTACCGCAGCGAGCTTACGCGCTCTCGCAACACTCCAAGGAGGCGAGGGGTGAGCGGGAAGCGTCTCAGCAGGCGCAAGCTCATCGCGATCATTGATTGCCTGACATTCGTCCTAGCGTCTGAATGGGACGACGATAGCCATGACATCGACGGCGATTATGAGGGCGCTCTTGAATGGGCACAACAGCAGGAGGCCCGCCGCCTCACAGAAAGGAACGATCATGGAAGTAAGTGATGCCGCAGCGACGGCTTTACCGGAAGACGTCTACAATTTTATCTCGCATGTGTGCCTATTGGCGAGCAATCATGGGGGGTGGTTCGACAAAGAGGGTTTTGCTGTAATGTCTCCCATCTGCGACGAGGCTAATAGAATATTGCAGATGCATGCGTCAGCCACCCAATCCGCCGAGCTTGATGCGCTGCGGGAGGAGGTGGAGCTTGGCCAGATGCACTACAGGCGTTGCAATAATGCGCTCAATAAGGAGCGGGCACGAGCGCAATCCGCCGAAGCCACCATAGCCCAACTACGCGACCGCGTGGCTGGGTTGGAGGAGTTACTGCGCGATGCAGGAACAACAAGCGTTCGCTTAGAATACTCCGCTGGATGGCACGCCCGCCGCCGCGCACTCCTTACACAAAATGAGGTGGGGTGATGGCGTGGTTTGAGAAGCAGCGGCAGGATTTCATTCGTGCGCAATTACAGGCTTTTGGCCAGATCAGGCGCGCTATTTTTGATCCTTCTGTGCTGTGCGGCAGACGGCGGGAGCGATGGAGACGATATATGCCCATGACCGACCCAGCCACTATAGCGAGCCTTGCCGACAGGATCGATATCAGAATGGTCATTGATGGCCACGACTGGCGTTATGTTGGCGGTGGTTGGGAGTGGCGGATACCTGATGATGGCTCGCCTGTAAGATGGTCAGATATGGCCCGTAAGCCGTATACTCATAAAGAGTGCATGATTTGCGGCACCATCGCTGAGCCTAATGAAGCAGTGAGAGAGTGTCACGAAATATGGAGCGAGAAAACAGGATATACTGCCGTGCGCGCAATATTGCAGGAGGAGCAGAAATGACAGATGGGGCGGAATTGAAAGTCCTGCTTGGGGATTGGCGCGCAGCAAAGTCTCGCGGGCGCTATCTCGCCACACTGGCTCTTCGCAACCTTTGTAGCGCCGTATCTTGCACGGTCGGCCTGCTCATGCTTTGGATTGCGCTTCACGGTGCAGGATGGCTTAATGCGCCGGTCGGACTACTCCTGATCCTGACGGCGTGCTTTGCCGAGCGTGTGATCGGAATGGAGCAGAAATGAGTACGGTCATCACCCTAGCAGCCTGTATCGCTGCCCTGTGCTGGCTTGAACAGAAAGGTTATGGTGCGTGATGAAGGTGTCTCAGGAAGCGCTGATCGAACTAATATCCCGCGCGATCCAAGGCGAAATCCGCAGCCAGGGATATCTCTACGAGTTTGAGAAAGGCGAAGAAGATCTGACCCGCCTCATGATGACAACAGGGGGTTCTGTCGATTTACCCCTGGTATCCAAGGCGGTGCTTGACGCGATCGGGCAATCCATTCGGGATAAGGAGAAGGAGGAATTGGTGAATTGGCTACGATCGAAAGAGATCCGCTTACTTGCGACAGCGGCAGAGTCGCGGAAAGAAGGCAAATTAGCGGAATGGGCAGGTGCTACCAGTAGCGCAGTTACATGTCGGTTGAACGCCAACGACATCGAGTCCGGTGAATATAGGCGCCTAGCCCAGATAGGGGAGTGAGGATAAGCTTGGCTGATGATAACCTCTCCCCATGATCGACGATTCTGCCCTCCGCAACCTTGCCCGCGCTCACGGCTTCACCGGCACATACAAGACGTGGCAGGTGGGCGAGCGCTCCTTCGCTACAGTGAAGGCGCACAAGGACGGCAAGTTGCTCGCGTGGCAGTCAGCGAACATATTAGCCGATCGCCAGACAGTGTTCGATCTGCTGGTAAGCCGACTGGCCGGGGATCTTGAGAGGCCACCAGCCAATGTGAACATCAATCTTGCACAGGGGACGGAGCGATAGGCCCCACCTATTGAGCAGAAACTTGGAAGCCGAATTACGCCGCCTCTGTGCGGCATTTTTTGTGCCTGAGGTCGAAGCCCAAACAATCGCGAAGTAATAAAACTACATCAGAGATGAAAAACGGGCTCCCTATGCGCTTACTACTTTAGAACCGCCGAAGTAGGACCCGCAATTATTTGCATATATCCTTGCATTATTTACTTGCATTTAACGATTGCGCTTATATTTATAGTGGCATGTCCGGTTCGAGGTTGTCGCCATAACAGGCCGGATGGAAAAGCAAGGCGCAGGGACTTGTGAAGGATTAGGCGGACAAACGGGATGGACGGCAAGCCCCTAGCCAGGTTGTGAAGCTGGCACATTAAACAGACTAACCGGCCAAGCGGTTATGGAATGGAAAGAGACGCAACATGCAATCAATCACAATCATGAAGGCCGGGCCATATGAGCTTATCAGCTCAGGTAATGGCCTGGCTTATGAGCTAATCAATCATGGCAATGAAGACGGCGCGCCGTGGTCTGTATTTGTGCAAGACGATGACGCCAGCCAATTCCGCCAAGAGCTTGACAATATGGAAGCCGCTCGCCCGTCTATGCCGTCCCGTGACGTGCTAGGCTATATGTGGGCGACATACTGGCAGGGGGAAGAATGATGCACGTCAACGTCAAAGCCCCAAAGGGCGCAATCTATGAGACGCCAGCGCAAGCTATCCAGCACATATGGCTTTATGGCCTATTCCCGCAACGCCATTGGCAAGACGTTAGTTTCGGGCGCGACATTGCTGCAATAAGGCGCGTGCATGAAGCGATGAAGGGCAAAGACTATAGTGCATTCATTGCTCATAAGCGGCGCGGCTTTTGGCGCGTGGAGCTGGCACAATGAGCCGCCCCCTATCCCTAGCCCTCCACTGCCTACGCCATGACACTGGCGCGGCGCTTGCCCTTGCGGCGATCATTATAGGAGCGTTTCTGATATGACCGCATACAACCCCATAGCAGCGATGAACCGGCTTAAGGCGGCGGGCTTGCCTGCCAAGCAAAGCGAGGCCTTGGCGCAAGAGCTGCAAGGCGCTATAGAAACGCATGTGACCAAAGAGGAGCTGAGCCAATCCCTTGCCGCTATGAAGGCGGACCTAACCGCTACCATATGGACAGCGGCGGCGGCTTTGGCAGGCATTGGCCTAGCCGCTCTTTCGGTCGCCGTTTCCCTTATCGCGCGTTGATCTAACGCCTTATAGCGCCGGGCGCGTTCGCCCGTCCGGCTCTATGGTGGCGCTAGTGCCGAATTGAATGGAAAGGGCAGGCTATGGCAACATATGAATGGACCGAGGAAAGCGCGGAGATAACGCGCCTTGCCTCACAAGTGGACGCGATAGAGATAGCCGGTTGCACGGATGACGGAGACGCAACCGAGTGGGTTAGCGATGGCGTGGGCGCGGACTTTTGGTCCGTCTATTTCCACTTTACGCCAGAATGGCCAGCCGATCCCAATGGGCTGGCGGGCGCAATGTGCATCGCTGACCGCGACACGCTGGAACAAGCGCGCGCCTATGCCGCCGAATTGAGCGCGGCGCATGGCCTAACTGTAACGGAGTATTGAGCCATGACGCGCATTGATCCCGCCACACTATCCCGCGCGGATGCAATCGCCTTTCGCGAATCGGAGCTGGCCAGACTGGAAAGCGCCCGCCTTGTTGCTGGCATTGCGTCCGGCCCTTTGAAGCGGCGCGCCAAGGCAGCAACCGCCGCCCATCATGCCAATATCATGGCCCTAACAAGCGCCATAGATGGCCCTATGCCCGATGACATAGCGGCGATGACCGATGACGAATTGCTGGCCGAATTGAGACAATAGCCGAAACGTGCCCCCCCCCCTTTTGGTGGAAATAAGGGGGCACGTCCGGGCGCACTCGCCGCGCGCTCGCTGATGATGGCAGGCGATTGAATGGAAGATTGGAGGACGGAACTATGGCCGACGAACCGAAATGCCCGAACTGCGGCACAACTAACGGCATCTATGCGAAGGCGGATTTGCGCTGGCAGGCCATGACGCAAAGCTGGGAAATCTCTGAGGTCGAGGACACGCTGGATTGCACGGAATGCGATCATAGCTGGAGCTTATCCGACAGCGATTTTCCACAGTATGAGGAGGCCTGAGCCATGGCTTTCATCAATACTGCCAACCTCGGCAAGGTGCAGGATGCACTCATGAGCCGCGACCCCGCCGCTTGTGCAGTGGCGATCGGCATAATCACAAATGCGCGCGATGGCTTAGCGGATCCCGGAATGCGTGATGCGGCTAACGATCGATACGGCACCGACGATATCGAAATTGATGACGAGCCAGCCACCAGCGCGGGCGAGGGCGGGACTTGGGTTGCCGCATGGGTATGGATAGAAGACCCGGACGAGGAAGAAGAGGAGGGCGAGAAATTTCCCTCGCTGTCACTCGACAACATGAGCCGCGAAACGCCGTGGCAGAACGAGGAATAAAGGCGAAACACCCCCTTTCCCGGTTTAGGGCCGGGCGGGGAGTGTCGCGCGGGGATGGATAATGACACATACCCTGTTTCGTAGTATGAGCGGACGAGCTGAGCGTTGGAGCGCTCGGCCCGTCCTAACCAACCGAACCTGTAAGGAGGATTCGATGGCTGCAAACCCTTTGCCTGATCAAGAGACATTGCTCAAGCTGCTCCGGTATGAGCCGGAAACTGGCAAGCTGTATTGGCTCGAACGTTCGATTGAAATGTTCAGTCATTGCAAACAAGGGGCAGTACGTCATTGCCGGGCTTGGAATACTAAGAATGCGGGTAACGAAGCGTTCACAGCAATTTCTGAATACGGGTATCTGCGCGGATGCATAAATCGCCAATTCGTCCATGCTCACAGGGTTGCGTGGAAAATGGCGTATGGTGAAGATCCAATCTGGATAGATCACATTGACCACAATCCACAAAACAACCGCTTGAGTAACCTGCGCAGCGTTACCCATAAAGAAAACATGCGAAATGGGAGGTTGAGAAGGACTAACAAAAGTGGGCAAACAGGAGTTTGCTTCAATGAACGTGACAACCGCTGGGTCGCTGGAATTGTCGTGGATGGACGGACTATAGGATTAGGCTACTACCGCAAAAAATCCGACGCTGTGTCCGCTAGATTGGAAGCCGAAGTCAGGTATGGCTTCCACCCAAATCATGGCAACCAGACGTGAAGAAGCACCCATCCCTTTTGGCCCGACCGAAGGAGCTAGTTCAACTCGCCGGAGATTGGCGCGGCGGCCTGCCCGATGGCGGGGCGATGTGTGAGCAAAAGATGGATGGCGTCCGTGCCTATTATTTAGGCTATACCCTGCGCACACGCGAGGGGATCGAGATCGGCGGGGTAGGGCATATTCTGCACCGCCTCGCCGGGATCGAGCGCGCCTATGGGCGGCCACTGTTCTTTGATGGTGAGTTCATCGCGCCGGGCGGCTATCTGGCCACGCTGCGGCACATAGGGCAGGGGCTGCGCGCGCCGGAGGGTGGCACCCTGCACCTGTTCGACACGTTGCACGCCGAGGAATGGCAGTCGAACGATTGCGACCGTCCCCTCTATGAGCGCAAGGCCATGCTGACCCGTCTCGTGAGAATGCAGAGCGATGACGATGACGGGTGGACCTGGAGGGCTGGGACGTATGGCAAAGAGCCTGACGGGCCTCCTGTGGCGATTATTCCCGATGTCTGGTGCGCCACCCAGGCCGACGTAGAGCAAATGGCCGCCGAGATATGGGCACGGGACGGGGAGGGCGTTGTCGTCAAGGATCCTATGGGACTATACCGGCGCGAGCGGTCGAACGCCTGGCGCAAGTACAAGCGCAACGGCTGGGCAACGCGCAAGGTGGCGTAAGGAGTGAATTATGGGCACTGTCAAAACATACCCCTTCGATGCAACGAAGTATATCAAGACCGACGAGGATCTTGTTGAACTGCTGCAAGACGCATTCGGCACGGGCGAACTGCCCTATATCCGGCTCGCCATCCTGCATTGCATCAAGATCAAGGACGCAACGAAAATCGCGCAGGCAACAGGCTTGAACAGGCAGGCGCTCTATCAGGCGTTCGGCAAGGATGGCAACCCGACGATTCACACGGTCGTCAGCGTCCTTGCTGCGCTCGATCTTGGCGTGCGGCTGGGGGTATCCCCCCTTTCGGGAGAATAACAGTGGAATACGAACTACAGGAGATAGAGGCGCACCAAGGCCCGGATCTGACTTTTGAGGGCCGATTGCTGGGGGATTATTCCGCCAAGAGCAAGAGCGCGCCCCGGTGGACCGATTACGAGGTGTGGGAGACGCGCGGCGGCGCCTGGATCGTGGTCGTCATCGGCCGCACGATCGAGGAGAGCGAGCAGGACTATTACAGCGTCAAGGTGCTGGCGCAGGGAGACGAGCAGGCCCGCGTCATCGAGGCGATGGACTTCATGCGCTGGGGCTATGGGCCGCGCGCGCTGGCGAAGCGGCTGGGGTGGAATTTGAAGGTGAGGGTGGAGTGATGGGCCTGAACATCATGCTGATGACGCCAGAAGGCTCATATCACCCCGATTGGGACGACGGGAAATTCGCTGGCGATCGCGAGGCTTGCGGCCTTATCTGCGGACTTCCGAATATCCAGGAATGGATCAATGAGATTGACGCCCGCTACCGGCCGTATGATTTCGCAGCTTGGCGCGCGGCACCATGGCCGGATGACAATCCCGACCGATGGTCGCATCTCATCGACTTGCTGGAGGCGGACGAGCGATATTGGATCAACTTCTCGTATTGAGGGTGGAGTGATGGCAGTTCCGTTCAAAGTCGGCGACATCGTGACGCGGGATGGAACCGACCTCCAGAAGATCATCGAGATCAACGACGTGGGCGATCTGATCCTTGTCGAGTGCGTAAAAGAACCCTTGGGCTATCTAAATGATGACGGGTCGCGCGGCACGCCGTGGTGCGCTATTGGCGAACAGGAATGGAATTTGTCCCGGCGTTATGAACATGCTGGGACGCTGGTAGATGGACTAGCCCACCCCCTATCGTGCGAAACTGGTCCACCCCCTTTCGCGGGAATGCGGGCGCTGGGCCAGCCGTAACCCCAGCCCAGCGCCCTACCGACTCCCCAAGGGCCGGATCTCAGATAAGCGACAGGATAGTGAACTCGCGGCTATAGGTGCCCGGCTTGAAGCGGCCTCCCACCGAAGCGATGTCATCCTTGATGGTGCCGAAATAGGTCTTGGCCTGCCTGTATGCCGTGGCCTCCGGGTCGAAACACCAAAGCGCGGGCTTGCGCTTGCCCAGCTTGCGCACCAGCGGCTCGAACATCGTCATTTCCTCGGCCTCGGTCAGCCAGCCCAGCTCGAAGCGCAGCGAGCGCATGATGAGGCCGTCTGTGCTCTCGGCAACCCCCCATCGTCCGAATAACAGGTCGCCCTGATCGAGTACCCCCCTCTCGAAACCCGCTGAGTAATAACGGCTCGGCGTCACCTTCTGGCCGAGGATCAAATTGGCCGCTTCGAAGTCTCCAGTGTGGGAACCTATGTCTATGCGCCACCACCGCTTCAAATGCACGAAAGGCAAAGACCAGTGGGAATGGTAAAGGCCATCGTCGCTGGTGATCGACGGGGAGATGAAGGGCTGCACACCGCTGTCATAGTCCGCTGTCCCGTCAACTGCGGCCTGCGTATCGGCAAAGCGGAATCGGATGGTGGTTCCCGCCTGCGCGTTGGCACCCAGCAGGGAAACGAAATCGACCTTCTTACCGCCCACTCCAAAATCCCCCCTAACCCAAAGGTTCGTGTTCCCGCTCGACTTCCACGTCATGCCGATATCGATGAACTCGTTGAGGTGCGAGGCGGGCTTCGTCGCCGTCTCGTTTCCGGTCGTGATGGTGCCGAGAGGCGTCGGGATTACGACAAAAGGTAGCTGCGGCATATCATCCCCATGTGGTCACGGTTGAAGTCTCGCTCTCGAAGTCGACGGCAATCTCGACAACGGCGGCGGGCAGGTTGGCGGATCTCTCTGTGTCGATCACGGTGACGGTGGGCGTCGTCTGCTGATAGGCCAGCCCAAGCGCGAAGCTCTCCCCGCTGATCTGCTGGGTAAAGCGGCGCCGGTCGGCCTTCAACAGCGTGTGACGCGCGGTACAAATAGCCTGCGCGTCGGCAATCGAGTCGAAGAAGGTGGGCAGCGGCTCGTCCGTGTTGCGCGCGAGATTGCCGTACTTCGTGTCGACGGTGGAGTCCGGCCCGGCGGTGACGGTGCGATACTCCTGCGTGATGAAGCCGATGCGGGATGCGGTTGCGGGCATCAGTCTTTCCCCTCATTCCAGCGGATTATTGCCTCGCGCGCGGCCTGATAGGCGTTCACCACGCCGGCATGGCGCTGGGCGCAGATCCAGTAGAGCGCGGCGAGGTCATTGTCCTTCGTCGCTATCTCCGCCCTCGATCGGTCCGCCAGCGGGGGCAGGCTGGCGCACGGTGCAGACAATGCCGCCTCCAGTTCGGCGGACACAGGAGCCGCCCGTTCGGGTCGCGTTGATGGCGTCGAACATGCGCTGAGAAATGCCAAGGTCAGGATCGGCAAGGCGCGGGTCATGAATGATCTCCCGTTGAATGATCGTGTTGCTGGAGGCGCGCAGGCGCTGGATCTGCTCGCCTTGCGTGGCGACATCGGCCGCGATGGCCGAGAGTTGTGCGAGAAGCCGCTGTTCAGATGCGCGGGCGTCGGCCTGCATGTCTGCGCGCAGCGTGGCGTTGCGCGCATTCGCCTCTGTCCGCTCGGCATCCCGCCCCGAATCGTAGATCCACCACACGCCAAACAGCACCGCGCACACGATGCCGATATGGGGCAGGAAGCGCAGGAGGATGGCGGGCATCAGTCGCCCCGCTTACGCTTGTGGCATCGCGTGCAGACAGCGCCATCCTCTTGGCCGGTGTCACGATTAAACTGGGGCTTCCAGTCGTGAGGCTCCAGCGGCTTGTGATCGGCGGAGCTGCCCGCGTAAGTGGTCTGGCACTCAGTGCATCCTTCGCAGGGGCGAACAGCCTCACCCGTGTCCCACCGCTCCGCCTTGCCGCATTTGCAGCGTTTATACTGCATCGTCGTTTCCTTTCAGTCGTTCGATCATGACAATTTGCACTCCATCTGAGCGGCCTCGACGACCTTCTGCAAAGGCGCAACGAACTCGGCCTTCACTTTGAGGATCAGGCTGTCAGCGGTAAGGCCCGGATGTTCGGTGTAAGAATATCCGGCAGCGTCGAGATGCCGCTTGAAGATTGCCAACTTCCACTTGTCGATTGCAATGCCTGCGGTTTTCATCACCCAGCACTCCTGTTGCGGCTGCCCACGCTGGAGCCGAGGAAAAAGCCAAACGCCATCATGCTGATCGCCTCGGCCTGTTTCTGGATGCTGGCGCGCTCGGCCTCGGTCGGCGTGTGGCTCAATATCCACCCGCACACCGCAATCCACGCGAATATGGCGAGCAGGGCCACGCTGAGCACCGCCCAGCTCGGAATGTGCGTCGGCGTGGCGCGCGGCGCGGTGGCGGGATCAGCGGCCTCCTGAGCGGCGGGCGCAGGCATGATGTCCAGCGGGTCGGTCATTTCGCCCAAGCCCCGGTCTTGCCATGCAGCCAGGTGAGAAACTGCCCCACCGTCTTGCCTTGAAGGATCGAGGGGTTGGCGCGCGTCGCCGCGTCACCCGCGATCAGGTCTGCCCGCGCGTTCACATCGGCACCGATCACTTGCGCCGCCATGCCGGCGCCAAAGAAGTGCGCGGCATACAGCGAGGCCTTGTTGATGGGGATGCCCTTGGCGCGCAGCACCGCGACGTTCTTGGCGGTGAACGTCTTGGCGCGGGCGATCTGCTCCTCGCGCGACGGCATCAGCCCGCCAAACGCCTTGGCCGGATCGTTACCCCATTTGCCGCCCTCGGCGATCCATGTCGTGCGGATGAACTGGAACAGGCCGGAGGCGGATGAACTGCCCGCCTTGATGTAGGGCCGATCGCCACTCTCTATCTTCGAGAGCATAGGCCAGTAATCGTCCGGTATTTCGGTTGAGGGCGCCGCTGCGTTCATGCCAAGCGCCTTCGCGATAGCCTCCAGCGTGACCGGGCCCGGCACGCCATCAGCTTGCACGCCAACGCGGCGCTGGATGTCTGTCCAGGTTGTCATATTACCTCCATTTTGGATATTTAGTCCCGAAGAGGGACGGATTTGAGGACTCGACTCTCCGCCGCCCCGACGCGATGCTGCGCGCGGGCAATGGAGGAGAAGATTATGCGATTCGTCAGATGCTTGGCGGCGATGGCCGCATTCGTGTGTTCAACAGTGGCCGGGCAGGCCTGGGCAAGCGGCAGGGGGACGACCATCATCCACCTGCAAAGTGATCCTGCTCAGACCCCTCTTTCTTCTTTATATCTGCAAATCGGTTACGGCGGCCTATACGGAATTAAAGGCCTTTTTTACCCGTTCAATCTCGGCCATTGGGTAGCCGGCAGCACCATAGATCCACGCTTCCGCATCAGCAGCATTTACGGCTCCACCACCGCTCAGGCCGACACGCTCACCTTAAGACTGTTCAAATACAAGGCCCCACTGAGTGAACGGATCAGCTATTTCAACTTCGACTTTGCCCCAGGCTCCTTAGCCTCGATCGGAACGTTTCAGTCGATCGGAGCACTGAATGCGACGATGACAGTGGATTATATTGCCCAACCCGCTGTCCCCGAGCCCGCCACCTGGGCATTGCTGATCTTAGGCTTCGGCGCGACGGGGCAGGTATTGCGTACCCGCCGCCGCCGCGCCGCCCCCATTACGGCGTGATCGTCAGGGCGCGGGTGATGCTGCCGCCCGCGCTGTCCTGTATTGTGACGGTGTGGTATTCAGTCGCACGCCCACCGGCATCGCCCGAAAGCGGGTGCATGATCTTGGCGAGATCAGAAATCACAACGTCGATCGGGTATGCGCCGTCTTCGACCAGTGCGAAGCCGTAAGAGCCGTCCGACCGCTGCGTGAAGGGGCCGGTCAGCAGATCGGTCGGTCGGCGGCCATTCGCTGTCGTGTTGGTGAAGTCGACAACGATGTTGCCCTGATGCGCGATACCGCCCTTGCCCGGATTGGTGTCACCACCGCCTTGCAGATTGGCCCCACCAGGAATCGCGACCTGTGTGCTGTGGCCGATCACGTTGTTGAAGGCGCGAACCGTTCCCGCATCAATGTATGGATTGGACAGTGTGACCGCCACGCCCTGCGTTATCGGACGTTCAGCCGGGCCGACCAGTGAAGTCAACTCGACGTGTGCAATGCCATCATACCCAGCGTCAAGCCCGCGCCCAGCACCATTTGCGTATATGCAGTTGATGACGACAGCCTCGATCGGACAGAGCATCCCTGCACTGCTTGCGATAATGAGCTGATGGCTGGGCGCTATGACATTGGCAATTGATGCGTCTGTCGAGTATGTTAGCCCATCGTCATTGCCAAACTCGTCTTCCATAAGAAGATTGATAGGCCCCTCGTGGTAATAGTCTATCTCGTAGCGCCAGGTTACGCCGCCATCAACTATGTCGCCGGCAGCCGCGCCACCCGAAGGGCCGGGGTTGCCCTGCCCTCCAACAGCGACGCCGGCTGCATACCCTGGCACAGCAGCGCGCGCCACAACTTTATATATCTTCTTCTCTTCTTTATTGAGGCAGCGTGTCTGCGGGCTGATGGTCCAAGAAGAACTGGTATTGCCATTCGGATAGGCAGAATATGGATAAAGGTATCCGTCGCCTGCGCGTCCAATCTGCACTTTGTCGCCATGGTTGATGTTTTCGGCCAGCCTGCCCGCGAAGGTGTCAGGATTATTGATGAGCCGGTTGCCGCTCGTATCAATCCATGTTTCATCGTCGGCGAACACCCCGCGCGGCACCTGTAGCGGAACACCTCTCGATGTGCGCAGCAAGTCAGCAATCGGCCACATAATGAAATCATTGTCCCTGATGGCGGTGATGCGACCACCGCTGAGCAAGCCAACGAAGTTCAGGCCCCAGATCATGTTGTTGCGGATCGTGATTTCTTCATAGAAGCGATACAGCGCGAAGGTGTTCCAGTTCGCGAAGTTCGACTGCACCTCACCCGGCACGAACATATGGCCGATGCGGTTCCCCTCGATCAGAATGCGCGCATAGCTGGACGCGGTGAAGGCAAGCGTGCCGTTGAAGCAATAGTTGCCCAGCGGCACGAGTATCGAGTTGCGCCAGTGGATGCCTCGGCCCACGAGATTATCCCACTGCGCGGCAACGATGGGGTCATGGCCGACATCTGGCTCAACCAGCAGGCCTCCAGTTCCGAAGTCCTTGTATCCAGAGACATCATAAATCCCCGTCCATGTCCCGTTTTGCAAGCGAATGCGATACCAACTCGTGCCATCGGGCGTAATCGCCTGATAGACGCTCTTAAACTGCGCCGGGGAGTTGGCGGTGAAATCACGCGCCGGGTCGATGGTTTGCCCCTGATACCCTGCCCATGACTGTCCGCGCGTCACGGCGCGAATCCGTTCGCGACGGAGCCATGTCCGCGTGGTGAGCAGCGCGAGGCGTCCTGTCGTCGGCTTGGTGGGCGCGGCCACGACGGTTGGCGTGGTGATAACGGTATCTCGCGTCTCGGCCGTCGTAGTCTGCCGGATTGTGATGCTGGGGCAGAGGGACGCGAAATTGTCCGGCATCGGCGTACTGGTCGCCACCAGCCACGGCGCACCGTCAATCATCGCAACGGTCAGATAGGTAGCCGCCGCGCCGATAACCGAGAAATTCTGTGCTCCCACTGTCGAACTGATCTTGCCGATCTTCTTGCCCGCTGGCTCTTTGGCATAGATTGTCGAAAGCGTGCCCGCGCCATACTCCTCGGAGATGACCGCATCGACCAGGGGGGTGACAATATATTCCAGTTCGATGGCGGCTAGGTCCATGCGCGACGCTGCGGCTTGAAACTTGATCGCAGTCTCGGTTGTGGTGAACTCGACATAGGCACCGCCGCCGTCGCAGATGCTATAGCCGGTCGTGGCGTCAGGGGGCGTCGTCCAGTTCCCCCGCACGGTCGCGACTTTGGTTGTGCCGTTGTAGTCGATGATTTCCTTGTACTGGCCCGATCCGGTGCCGGAGGTGAGCAGGACCGTCCTGCCCACGCAATAGTCATCGACCGCGCTAGCGCCAGACGCCAGCGTGATGGTGTCCACGCCGCCCGCCTGCGCGGTCCCGGTGGCACTGACATTGGATTGCAGCCACGCCGCGGCGCTCATGGCCGCGCCGGTCGCGTCCTTGACCTGGTTTGCCGCGATGCTCGCGTTACCGATTGGGGGGATAAGATCCGTGCCGTCGCTGTTCTTCAATATCTTGAGGCCGGTTGTGGACGAGCCGACCAGGCGGCCCACGGCAAGATACATGCGATATGTACCCGGCCCGTCGAGCAGATCAATGCGCCACGCCGCGCCGCCCGCTGTTGCGGCAATGCTTCCAGAAAGACGTGAATGGTTCGGCGCCGTGTAGGCGGACGAACTGCTGATCGTGCCGATCTTGCCAAACGTCATCCCGTTGCGGGTGGTGGGGTACACATCCGAGACTAGCACATAGGTGTGCGGGGTTACTTCGCCCCATGAGCCAGCGGTGGAACGGAAATGATAGGAATAGCGTGCCATCAGCGGGGAGTCCCTGTGAATGAAATGGTGCCGCCAATGATGGTGGCAGAGATGCCGTATGGCGGCAGGCCGGAGACCGAGTACGGCACTGTGCCGCCCGAAACGGTGAGGCTGTCGGAATAGGCGACGTTGAACTGCGCCGGATCGAGCGTGCCGGTAACGGTGAGCGATGCGTTCACGCGCTCGACATCAATCACGAATGTCGTGTCGAGGGGCAGTGCGGCATCGGGGTGTGTTTGCCGGACGATGACGGTGAGTGTGGGCGTCGCCAGCGCGTCGATGTCGGTCGCGCCGACAACCAGGTCTGTGCCGATGAGCGCCACCCGTCCGCCGTGTCCATCCACAAGCGACGGGCTGGCGCCCGCTGTGGTGCCTCCCAGCGCGCCGATGACAGCGCCCGGCGCTGCCGCTTCGCTGATTGTGGTGGCGCTGAGCGAGAGCGGCGACAATATGGTATCCAGCACGTTCGTGACCGTGATGGCGATCGTGGATTGGCGCGTTGGCACCACTGCCGTCGCAAGCGTCTCCTCGACGATGATGCTGTGCGATACCCCCGCCTCGAAGTTGAGCGCGGTCAGGCCGGTCACAATGCCGTTGGCCGCTCCGTTCAAGGCGAAGCGATTGCCCGCGTCGTCGATGAGGGTGATAGTTGACCCCGGCGTGCGGCCAGACAGCAGGCCGATCGCCGCGCCAGGCGCGGTGTTCTCCGGCACACTGCTTGAGGAGAGGGTGAGGTTTTGAAGGGTGGCAGGCAGCACCACGCCGCCAGGCGATCCCGTCGTCAACATTTTCAGTTGCGCGAGAAGTAATGTCATAGAGTGCTCCCATGCAGAGAGTTTGGTGATGGAGTCTTCGAGAAGGGCGGTTGTTTCGGCGAGCCACTGGTCATCAGGCGGCATCATGCGAAGGTCCACAGGCCGACACGCGCCGTGTCGGAGTTTGGCGCTGGCGCGGTGATCTTGGCGTGAACGCGGGTGCCCGCAGGGAGAGCTTTACGAACGACAGGCGATATGGCTGATGCCAGATAAGGCGATAAGGTTATCACGTTGAGCATGTCTGGATATATCTCGACCTCACTGCCCGGCGCTCCAATGCCGATCGCGAGGCGGCTGCGCTGTGCTGTGGCGGGAACGGAGTCGTTGCAGGCGGAGACGATGAACGCCCCAATGTCAGCAGGCAGGCCGGAGGAGGACGTGATCTCTACCCAGGTTCCTGCGTTGCCGACCGGGCTGGCATGGGGGTAAGTGCCGCCAGAGCTTACGTTGACCCCTGTGCAGGCGGCAAAGCCGGGCGCGGCCTGCGCGTTGGCATCGAAGGGCACCATTGCGGCGCGCATGGCCTGGCTGGCGGCCTGACAGCGCAATGCCACCTCCACCGTATCGCCAGCAGCAAGGGCCAGCGGCAAGGGGATGCGGTTCCAGCTATTCGTGCCGGGGTTGATGTGCAGGTCGGGAAGGATGATGGTGGAGCCGTTCTTGCGTAGGCTCCACTGGCACCGCATTGTGGCCGTGCCGACACCGCCCACATGAAGTATGAGGCCGGAACAAGCCGTATCAATGTCGCCCAATGAGACGTAGCTTCCCAGCACATGCGCGCCGCCGCCGCTGGTGACGGCAATGGCGTCTGCCACAAGATCATCCAGCTCATAGCTGTGGTTGGGGTTACCGGGCTGGGAGGCGCCGCCCGCGCCGAGCGGATAGAAAATGTTCCCGCTCATGGTTATGCGCTCTGCGTGTAAAGCAGCAGGCCGGTGATGCGCGCCGAGCCTGTGGGTTTGAAGACTAGCCCCTTGTTGCTGCCTGTGATCCACAAGGGATCGGCCTCGTTGAACTCACGGAAGCCCGCTCCCGCGCCTGAGAAGTTGAGCAGGTCAAGCTGTGCAGCGTCGCTGACCGGGCCGTTCCACACCGCCAATTCATTTGCGGCGACGGGCGTTATGAGGCGGAAATAGTGGACCCGGATGGTCTGGCCTGCCACCGCCGCAATCTGCGCGACTTCGGCTGAGCTGCTGATGTCGATGATCTTGCGGGAATAGCGGCCCACCTTACCAAGCTCGAACGGCGGCAGGCTGGTAGCCGGCGTCCCCATCAGCGCTTCAATGTTTTCCAGCGCCGTCAGCGATTCCGCCGAATTGGTGTCGACTATAGGCAAGGGGTTGCTGGCGTCGACAAAAGTAGGGTCGTCGCCGACCGCGCCAAACACGACGGCGCGGGGAGTGACAAATTTCGGCATACACAATCCTTTCGTGCAATAAAAAAGGCGCCCGAAGCGCCTGTGAAACCTTGCCTGGAGCGTCGAGCTATTGCGGGTGATCCCGGTCCTCGACCCGTATTTCCGATATGGCCGCCTGCACCTGCTGGCGCATGTTGCCGGGGGCTATTGTGAGGATGATGCCCTCAAGCTGCTGGATGCGCTGGACAAGGCGGATTTCCATCGCTGCGCACCTGTCCCTGTCCGCCTCAGCCTCAGCCTTGATCCGGGTGATCTCGTCGTCCTTTACCTTGCCGATCGCGGCCCAGACGAAGCGTCCCACGATCGCGCAGAAGCTGAAACAGGCGACGCACCCTGCCGCGAAGGCCAAAGCCATCAGCCCGCCCTGCGGCCCCAAATAGTCGATCTCGGCACCAGTCTTCATCTAAACTTCATCCCATTCGATATTGCGGCGGCAATGGCCCGGCCCGTCGCCCAGCAGGCGAAACAGCGCGTCGATGGCAGCCTCACACATTAACCCCCATCTCTTGCCCGCCAGCGCGGCGCGGCCTACGCGGCTACTGATCGTCTCGTCAGTGTTTGGCCGACGCCCGCCAAAAATCACATATTTCGGCCCGGCGAAAAAAGTGTGAGCGCATTGATCGAGCGCGACCATCATCGAGATCAGCCAGAGACGAAAGCGGGCTATCATGGCACCAGCGCCTGCCAGTCCACCTGCGCGGCCAGCACAGCCTCCGGCGCGGTGGCGGCATCAAGCACCGCCTTTTTGGCGCCAATGCGCGCACCCTCCACCACGTCCATGATACCGCCCCATGCGTCGGCAATCGCAACCACCGTCGCGGCGAGGGTGGCGACGATAACACCTGTCGCGGCGGCTTCCGCCTCCAGCATCGGCACGCTGGCGTTGCTGTCCGCCAGATAGGCCCGCGCCTGTGCTTCCTTGCGTTGATAGCGCACCATCTGGGTTTCGCCCGGCGTGACAAAATCCTTGCAGAAGGCCTCTGCTTCGGCGTCGATCCGGGCGTAAAGGGCCGGGCGCAGCAGAGTGAGATCGAGGCTGAGCACAGTCGATCCGTTTACGATTTCGCGCGTTATACCGGATGCTGGAAACTCAAACCAAATCTTGCCCGCAAGGTCTTGATACCGCATCTCAGAGAGCGGAAATTCGCCAAACTGATGAACGGCGCCAGTGGCGGTGTCGAGAATGATTAAATGTGCCATAATATTTCCTATTTGTAGCGGCGATCCGCAATCAGGGATGACTGGCCAGCGCCGCACACAACCGAGCTATCCTGTCCCAGAAAATCGAGGGTGATGGTGTGCGTGCCAGCACCGACTGAGGCTTTTTCGGCGCACGAAGGAGCGTCGTTATATGCCCCACCAGAGCGATATACGACCGTCACGCCGTTGAGCAGTATGCGTATGCCCCAGTTGCGTGCGCCAGAAGCAAAGCCCAGCGCCACGAAGGCGCTCAAGTGCAAGTCGGCCGCCATTGTCGTGGTGATGTTGTAGGTGACGATAGTCTGCCACGCGTTGTTGCCATAATAGGTGGAGCCGCTGACCTGCGAGTAAAGCAGCGTGATGGCGTTATCCTGGACTGAACTCGTATTGACCTTATCCGTCAGCACATTGCCCGAGCTGTCGAGGCCATTGTTGGCCTTGCCAGCCCCGCTGGCCACCGTCGCGGCAGAGGCGCCGCTCACCGTGCCCGTCACATCCCCGGCGAAGGCCACGCTTGCCGATGGGCGATAGGGGTTCTCCCCTCCGCCGGTCGCCTTCACCAGCGTCGATTTGATCGCGCCGGCGGCGTTGATGTCCTTATCGACCGAGCGATAGGCCTGCACCGCAAAGCTGTAATACTGGTCTGGCGCGGTGCCAAACAGGATGAAGGCGCGCTTGTTGGCGGGAAGGGTGAAGACTGTTTCGGCGGCGGGCGTGGTGCCAAAGGTGTAGGCCGATGCGCTGCTGCTCTGATAGAGATAGACCAGAAAGCCGTCTATGTCCCCCTCGGTGCCGCCCCAGCTCCATTCAAAGCTTATGTCGGCCGAGCCGTTGGATTGCAGCGTGTGATCCACCGCCGTGCCATCGGTGGCCACCGTCGGCGCTGCTACCGCCGCGCTGTTGCGGTCGTTGCTGGCGTTGAAATTCGTCGTTGCTGTGGCCACCGTGTCGGCCGAGACGCCCGCCACCAGCGTGCCGGACGGTGCGCCCTCGGTGGCCCGGCGATCGCCCGGCCCCATTGTGTAAACGGGCGGAACCGTCTGGTTGGGGTCGACCTTGGCGATGAAGCCATCCGAGAAGAAAATATAGGGGTCTGCCTGTCCGCCGGGGCAGACCGCGCGAATATTGAGGAAGGCGAAGCGGATCGCCGAACCATTCGGAATGTTAACAAAAGCGCCTACTCGTGTCGCTTGTGTCGGATCACCGTCGCTAAAATCTGTTGTGCTTGTTGCAACCGGCGCGGTCGCACTCGCTACTTCTGAAACATAAGTCCCGTTACCATCCCAGAACTGTAGATTTGCCAGCACGTTGCAA
This sequence comes from Sphingobium fluviale, assembly GCF_004122115.1. Classification (GTDB taxonomy): domain Bacteria; phylum Pseudomonadota; class Alphaproteobacteria; order Sphingomonadales; family Sphingomonadaceae; genus Sphingobium; species Sphingobium fluviale. The sequence continues at coordinate 36,008 of NZ_SBKP01000006.1, read as the reverse complement.
CGGTGGCCAGCCACCAGCGCCGAATAATAGAGCCGGTCGCCAGGCATGACCGGCACTGCCCACCTGAGTCCCTTGTCGAGGTTCGTCGCGCCCGGCCCAAGGCTGTAGTAAGCATCAAACACCTTACCCGCCGCTGGTGTACCTGTTACCTTCGCCCAAGCGACGTTTTTGGTGCCAAACCAGTTGTTGGGGGAGCCAGTTAAATTCAATCCGCGCGTGACGGGCAGTCCGCTATCTCCGTCCCACCCCGCCGACCATCCCGTCAGCCCGTTCGTGAACTCGGAATTGACGACAAGGTTGGAGCCAAGCGCCAGATCAGCCCGCTTTGCCGCCTCCGCCGCGATCTTGTTGAGCAACGCCTGCCGCGCCGCATACACATCGAGGAATTTCTGCCTGAACGTGCTGCCCACAATTGTCGTGTTGCCGGTCAGGTTAGACCACAGCACCGGGCTGGTCAGCGTCGCCAGATAGGTGGTGAGCGCTGAAACGGCGGTGTCGTAGGTCGTCTTCTCGGTCGTGATCGAAAAGGCGCTGGCCTGCGCATCGATGCCCGCCTGCTCCGCCACGATGGCGTCCCGATCCTGAATGACGCGCGGCTTCTCATCCGGGGTCAGCAGGCTGTCCGAAGCAATATTTGTGAGCGTCGTCAGCGCTGCGTCGGCGTCGGCCTGGGCGGCGTCTGCCGCAGCCTGGGCGGCGGCAATGGCTGCGGACTGCACCGCATTCGTCATCCGCGCCCAATTGGTGTTTACGTCCGTCGGAGTCGACCCCGAAACCGGCGTTGCGCCTACGAACAGCCAGCGCGAGCCATCATCAAGCGAAACGATGTTGCCGTCCCGATAGACTACCGAGGCAGAATACAGCCCCTTGTCGATCAGTTCGGCCTGAAACGCGATCTCGTCAAAGCTCTGTACCCGCCAGCACTTGTCTCCACCCATCTGAATGCGGGTATAGGGCGGAGACACCTGTATCTCGACATTGCTCACCACGCGCGGCATGGACTTCGCCTGCGCATCGAGCGAGGCGACGGGAGAGGCGATCGCCACCCGCGTCGTGAACAACTGCCCCAGCCACGATACGCCTGCCTGCGCGTTGCAGCTTATCGCGATGTCGCGCGCGAGGTCGATTACCTCCTGCTGTTCTGTCAGATAGAGGCTGATGTTGCCTCCCGCCGGCAATGCCGCCAGAGCCGAGTCCAGCGCGTTCAAGGATGTCGTGTCGATGAGGCCGCCAGAGATGGACAGCGCCGAGCAGATGCGTTGCAGGATGGCACCGGGCAACCTGCGCCATGTCGAACTGAGGTAATCCCCCTCTATGTCCGCGGTGATGACGCCATAAGGCGGCGCACCGAGGCGAATGAGGCCGGATGCGAGGCATGTCGCCCATCGCCCCGCCGGGATGCTGGCGGCCACCAGAGCTGTATAATCGGCATAGTTGCCGAACGATGCACTGAATGCCGCGCCGCGCTCGTAAAGCGTCGTGACCGCCTTGATCGTGCCATAGGCGCTCACCTGAAAAACCGAATTGATGCTGTCGATCAGGATGGGCTCGATGTTCTTCGGCGCACCAAATGCCCACGGCTTCGACTTGCCCTTGATGTCGGCGCCACCCTCAAGCCCGCCCGTCCCGGCATAGGTGGCCGAAAGCACCTTCGCCTGAAACGGCTCCTCATCGACCGTGGCGGACAGGGACAGCTTGTTTGCCTGCACCCGAAATCCCTCGACGCGGCCGACGAATATCTTGGTCCACGGCCACGCCTGCCCCGTCGCGCCTGAATATACGGTGATGGATGCCCCGGCCCACACGAAGCGTCGCGCGTTGGCGTCCAGCTTCTCCAGCGCCGTCACCGCGATTTCCATCGAGATTTGGCCGGAGTTCACGCCCGATGAGAAATCGCCGTCGAACAGCGTTATGCCCATAGATGGCTTGCGCGTGATGCCGGGCCACCATTTCACGCCATTCAACCCGTTGACGCCGCGGTCTTGCAACGACGACACGCGCAGCGTCGGCCTCGTGCCGGCGACCGGATCGAGCGGGGTGATTTCGGCAAGGATGTGCATCAGAAATTACTCGCCGCCGGGAACGGTGCGCGCCCGGCCTGGGCCAGCAAGGCCATATACTGCTGCACTAACGCAGTCTGGCGCGACACATTATCATTCACCGCCGAGAGAGCATTCACGACCGCCGTGGTCTGCTGCTGCGTCGCGTCCACAATCGGCGTGGTGTCGAACGGCGTGGCCGCGCCAGACGCGGTACTGAATAGCGATTGCTGCCGGTCGAGCTCGCCCTTTGTGAGCTGCTTCACCTGATCGAGCACAGAGAAATATTCCGGCGCCGAGCCGCTGTATTCGCGCTGGAGGTCGATCAGCGTCTGCGCGGCATTGGCGAAGTCGTCATAGGCTGTGGTGTCGCCAGCCGCGACGCGCGCCGCCAGCGGGTCATAGTCCGCCCTGGCATTCTCCAGCCGCGTGCGCAGCGAATAGCCGGAATCGCCAATCGTCAGGTTCTTATACAGGTCACTGAGGCTGCCGGTGAGCGATTGCATCGCATCCTCGACCGCCGCCTTGCGCTTGATGTTGTACAGTTCTTCAAGCTGCGCGGTTTCCTCGGTGGTGGCGCCCGCTTCCTTGAAGATCTTGATGAGCGATTGGAACTCACGGTTCAAGTCGTCGATCGCAGCGCCTACCGGGTCTTTGATCTTGCGCAGGTCGCGGAATACGCCCTCGAACTTGAGCGCCTTGGCCAAGCCCTTTTCGAGGTCGCCCGCGTTCTTGAGCAGCGCCTGTGTGCCATTGCGCAGGCCGACAATCACGCCATCGCGAATAAGATCCTGCATCGCGAAGCGCGCGGCTTCTTCGGCTCCGTCCTTGCCGAAATCGACGACATCGCCATATTTACTCTTAAGCTTCCCTGAGCGCCCCGTCGTCGAGACGCGCCATTTGCCCTTGTACTGCCCGATGGAGACGCTGCCCCGGCTCGCGTCGACCGTGCCGCCAAGCTGCTCCGCGATGGAGTCGATGTTCTCGACGATGGCGTTGCCGGCGGTGTTTGATGCCTTCACCGCCGCGCCCGAATTGCCCGCAGAGCCAAGGACGGCAAGGTTGCCCGACGCATTGGCGCCGATGGTGGCTGTGCCGTATTTCGCTTTCTTGAACAGGCCGCCGACGGTCCCGCCCAATACGCTACCCACGACAGCGCCGATCGGCCCAGCCACCGCGCTGCCGATAGCGCCACCTATCTGTGCCCCAAGTGTGCTCTGCTTGATGCCGAGGGATTTGAGGACGCCAGACGTTGCGGTGCCTATCGCTGCGCCCTGCATGAGCGGCCCAAGAACCTGCGCAAATTGCTGCATGTTCTTCTCGCCGAAGATGGACTTGCCAATATCCTTGAGGCCGTCCTTTAATGTGCGTTCAACAGTGCGGTTGGCAGTAACCACTATATCATTGTCGTTGGCGGCCGTCAGTGCAGGGTTCGCATCCGCGCCACCAATCTCGCCAGACGCTTTTTGAACAGACTTGGTGAGCGAATCGAGCGCAGACTTGAGATCATTGATCGAGCCAGCCATGCGTTTGCCCGCATCACTCAACGCCGTCTCGCCCTTGATCCGGTCGGTCTGCTTCTGAAAAAAGTCGCCGGTCAGCGAGTTAGTAATCTCATCCGACAGCGCGCGCAGATAATTGTTGAACACGCTCTTGACGAAGCCACCAACAGACGACAGCCCTTTGCCACTCAGCAGGTTGTACACCATGTCATTGACGGCGGCGCGCTGCGCCTCGATGAAGTTGAGCAGTATCTGCTGGCGCCTCTGCTGCTTCTCTAGTTCGCGGGTTTGCTGACGCAGGGCGATATTCGCCTCCAGCACGCTCTTGAGATAGTCGTCAGACAGCGCCCCCTGCTGCTGCTGGATCTGCAAGACCTGCTGCAACGTCTGGGCTTCGACGATACGGCCTTGTTTCTGAAGTTCGCCAACAGCGAGTAGTTCGCGCTGCTTTTGCAGATAATCCTCGACCGGGATATTCGGCGCCGTTTGCTCAAGCACCTTCTTCGCGTCACCGATCTGCTTTACGATAGCCTCATAATTCGGTGGTTTCTTGCGCGAGAAGTCGTCGGCCAGATCATCGAGTTCACGCATGGCCGCGTTAACCGCGCGCACCTGTGGCGGCATGTCGGAAAAGCGATCGGTGATGTTCGCGATCTTCTTGGCCACATCCTCACCGCGTTCTTCCAGCCTGATCTTAGCATTGGCGGCGGCAACCTCCTTGGATGCACTCTCGTTCTTGCGGAGGGCTTCTTCACGCCGTTTGAGGCTTTGCATCTCGCGGTTGAAGTCGGCTTCCGAGATGAGCATGTTCTGGTTCGCGTCCTGTAACGGAACCGGACCTTGCTGCAAGGTGTACTGCCGCCGCTCAAGAAGGCGCGCACGCTCACGGTCAATCTTTGCCTGTTGCGCAGCCTTTGGGTCGGCCGCTTCATTCGCCTTACGGGCTTCCATGGCGGTTTGGGCCTGGGCAAGCGCGTTCTGTGCGTCCCTGAGGTTGACAGAGATCGCCGCGCGCTCTTTTTGTAGGCGGGCAAGCTGAAAAGCGTTCTGGTTCGCGTTGAACAGAAAATCAGTGATCGGACTCTTGGCGTTCAACTTCCCAATTTGGCCATCAAGCTCTGCGAGTTGCGACTGGAGCTGAGAAACAGCGTTTTGGGCAAATGCTTGTGTATTGTCGATGATGAGGGCTTGGGTATTAATTAGACCGCGCGTGGCCTGCGAAAGCTGCTCAATCGCTTTAGTGTAGTTCCCAACTAGCCCCGTCGACGCAACAATGCTGTTACTAAAATCGAGGGTCGACTGCTTGGCGTTGTCACTTTCCTTACTTGTCCCAATCAACGCCGGAATCAACTGCCCCACCAGCGCGATGCCTGCGAACACGATAGCGCCCTGCCACCCCGCCATGATGCGGGCGAGCGCGCCAACCTTGCCGCCAGCTTCCGTCAGCGCGAACGCCATCTGGGAGCCCTGCTGAGCAAGGATTACGAAGGCGTTGGTGCCCATTTGCGCCTGAATGACCACATCCTGCAACTGCTGACCAAGCTGCACAGACGCGAAGCGCATCTGGCGGGTCGAGGTGGCGTTGAGCGCCATTTCACTGCGGAGATGAGTAAGGCGCTGCGCATATTGTGATGCGGTTATATCGCCGCTCTTTAGTGCATGATCGGCAAAGGCGAGTTCCTGATTGAACCGCTTCTGCGCGAAATAGGCGGGGTCAACCTGCTGGCGGATCTCAAACAGGGCTTGCTCATATTGCTGAGCGAACTGCGCTGCCTCGCGCATTTTCTGCGCATCGCGGAACGCCGCCGACAATCGACTCCCGGCAGATGACGCCCCATCCATCGCCTGCTGCAAACGCGCGTAGGTTACAACCTGCGCCTCCGCCTCCTGCCGCGCGCGCTGCGCTTCGATGCTCTGCGCGGACAGAGCTTTGACATAGAGATGTGTTGCCTGGCTGGTGTCGCCCGTTTCCACTGCCAGCCTTTTCGCGGCGGCGTGCATTTCGCGAAGGGCTTCCTCGTAAACCCGCGCTTCGGCGGCGGCCACCCGATACTGACCAACACCAAGATCGACGCTACCCGAACTGGAAACGCCACCAGCAATCGCCTTCGCCGCCACGCGGCCCACCTCGTCGACGTTCGCCGCGAACTGGCGCATCCGCCCTTCGACTCGGTTAAAGGATGATGTCGCTTCCCGTTCAAACGCGGGAAAGCCGCCGCCCCGGCCATCATATTCGATACTGAGAAATGCCGGAAACTGTGTCGGCGCACTCATGTCTCGTTCCCCAAGGCTTGATACCAGTATGAAGGCAGCGCGGCCTGCTGCTCCCTGTAGCGTTCTCTCGGCGCGAACCGCTGCGCGCGGCTCGTGCGCTTGATGCCGACGAACATGACGATCATATCCTGCACCTCGCGCCCGGCGCGGGCCCGTCCGCTGCGTGGCGCGCGGCGCGGATTGGGACGCCCGGCGGTGCGGGTGGTGACATTCTTGACGACCAGCAGGGCTTCGCCGCTATGCCGCCCCGGAATGAACACCAGCGGGCCAACGCTGGAGGCGAGGCCGGATTGCATGTAGCGGCGCGGCGTTGAACGATAACGCCCGATGCGCTTGGGCACATTGTCCGTCGCGATCCACTCCCACTTGCCGGTGACGGGCAGAATGTCGCCGCCTTCGCTGTAGATCTTGAGCGCGCCGAGCGAGCGTTCGGAGCGGGTGCGGACATAGATCCATCCCGATGCGCTAAAGCCGCTATTGCCAAAGCGCCGGACCCGGCCATTCTTTTGAAGGTCGGAACCGGAGCCCAGAGCAAAGCCGAGACGGCCAAGGCCAACCCCGGACATATCGCTGCGAATCCCGGTTTTGCCGCCGGACGATGCCCGGTCTGTGGCGATAAGCGCGGCGCGCTCGGCTCGCTGGATCGCGTACCGCTCATAGTCGCGAAACGCGCCAAGTCCGGGGCGCCGCAGCTTGGCGCTTATCATGACGACTTGCGCACCTTCGCCACCGCCTCACCGATCACGGAAAAGGCGCGTACCAGCTTCGTTGGTTGATCCAGCAGGGTGCCGCCATCGGGCCAGACGCGGCCCGCCATCCCCATGTCGCAGCGGTGGAACATGTTCACGAGGTCCATGTCTTCTTCGTCGATCAGGTCGCGGGGGTTTCGGTCGAAGGTGTCGCCGTCGATTTTCCACCCGTCGTTACCTTCCCAGCCTTCCTCGAAGTGCTGGGGGTGGTGGAGGACTTCGACGGCGATTCGGAGTTTTTTTCCTCGTCCTTGCCGAGCGTGAACATCTGGATCGCGCGGGTGAGCACCTGGATGAACGGCAGGTTTGAGGGGAGGTTGCCTTCCACCTCGGCGTGCATGTCGATCAACTTGCTCGCAAGCTGGTCAATGCAGTCGAGCGGCACAATGCCTTCGTCGCGCTCATAGCGAAGGTCGAGGTTTTTCCATCCGGCAAGGGCGATCGAGGCGATCAGCTTCGGCCATGTCTCGTCATATTCGCTGTTGTCGGCCAGCTTCTTGAGCAGCGGCGGCCATGCGCGCGTAATGCGCTCCGACAGTTCAATCATCTGCTGCGTGTCGGGATGCTCGAACGGGGCAGGCTCGTCGACACCCTCCATCTCGCGCTCATACTGGTCATAGGCATCCCAATAGGAACGCAGGCGGCCCTCATGCGCGGCGAAGACATCCTCACTCCACAAGGATTGCAGGCCGGTCAGTGTCTCGGCGCGCAGGTCGGCAAGGCTGTGCTTGCTTAAACCCTCCTGAATGGCGAGCTTGCGCAGGCGGCGGCGGTCCCGTTCGGTGACGGGACGCAGCAGAAAGACGGGAGGCACGGGAATGGAGGCGAGGGAGTCGGGCGTGTATTCGACCAACTCCCCGCCTTCGAGGGGATATTTTGTCACGGGGTATCTCCGGGGATTGGGGTTTAATACGGGAAGTAGAGGTTCACCGACCGGCTTACGTCGTCGATCAGCATGTCGATCGTCTGGCTGACGAACTCGCTGCCGACATCCTGGTTGGGATAGGTGAAGCGTCCATTGGGGATGAGGAAGCCCACCATGTTCCCGGCGGTGTAGCCATATTGCGCCCAGAGCGAGTGATAGCTTTGGGCCAGCGCCAGCGCGCGGAAGTCGATCGTCGCCTTGGTGTTGTGGTTAAGCGTGATCTGCGCGGTGCGCTTGGTCTGGGTAAGCTGCGCGGCGTCATTGCCCTGCGCCTTGTTCGGGTTGGGCGGATAGCCGACCTGAATGCCCATATCGACCGAGAAGCTGGATCCGCCCAGCGCCTTGTTCGCGATCCACATATCGCCGTCCTTGAATGTCGGGATAGCGCCCAGAGCGCCCACGGTCGGCGCGGCCTCGTCTGCCCACTGATAGATGTCGCCATCGAGCGTCAGTTCCATCATCGGGTATTCGGTCGAGTTGCGGGTCGAGACCGGGAAGGTGAAACGCAGGCTGGAGACCGCCATGTTGATGAGGTCGAAGCGCACCGCGTCATACCAGACGCTCAGCGACAGGACGGGCGGGTTGCCGGTCGCGCCGCTGTGGTAGGAAAGCTGCTTCGGGATCTGGTAGTTCGCCGCCGGAGCGCCGCTCAGCGTCTCGGGCAGTGTCGCGATCTTGCCGGAGGTATAGTCCTTGATCGCCGTCAACTGGCGATTGTAGCCGCTGCCGTTGTCGGACAGACTCAGGCCAAAACCCTTATAAGCCTGCGCGGAAGAGGATGCGGCGGCGCCCAGCGTTGCGCTCGTGGTGGTGCCGGCCGACACAGCGGCGGGAGAGGTGGGGACCGCTGCCGAGGTCACAATCTCGGTGAAGTTGGCAGCTTTCAGAAAGCGGCCCGGAATATAGGCGTCGGCGGCGGGCGGGCTGGCGCCACCGGGCGGGCGCATCGGGATCGAGAGGGTCAGGGACACCCGCTCACCCAGAACGAAGTCACCGGGGCGGTCAATCGCGCCCAGATACTCCGGGTTTTCAGCGGTGATGGATTCGCTGCGCAGGTTGACGTTTGCGCAGGGAAAAAGATCGGAGGACGTGGGGGAGCCCCATGTGTCCACGGCGGACTGTGTTTTGACCGCTACCGAGGTGAATTGGGAACGCATCGCCATGAGAGTTACTTTCCTTTATGCAAGTGTCAGAAGGTGACGCCGGACAGGCCGACGATGAGGAGCGGGTCGTCGCGCAGGACAAAGAAGACGACTTCCATCTCAAGAATGGCGGTGCCGAGGTCCGCCCCGTTCTGTTCGGAGCCGGATACGGCTGTGGCTTCCCAGCGGTGCAGACGCCCGCCGAGGGTGCGATCAGCCGCGATGAGCTTGAGCGTGTCGGCGATGCCGGTCTGGTTCTGCTCGTCGATCGTCTCGCCAGCCGTGCCGGAACTCATGAAATCGAAGTGCAGCGTGGCGCGCACGAGATCCTGCCCCTGATTGGAATAGTCCTCGAACGCCATGTGCGGCACGCGGACGATGACGCCGGGGCGCTCGCTCTCATCCAGCGGCTCGTCGTCCGTGCGGTTGATGTGGAACGTCAGGGATGGCGTCTCGACCAGCGCCTTGATCGCGGTGAGGATCTTGGTGATGGGCGCGTCAGCCACCCTTCAATTCCTTCAAGCCGAACTCCCAGCGGCGCCCGCTGTCATCGGACTGGACATCGCGCGGCTCGAATGTCTTGCCGGGGATGAGGGGCACTGTGACCGTCCATCCCACGCCGGGCTTTCCGGGCAGCAGGCTTTTGCTGACATCGAGCATGGCGTCCTGCACCGTGCCGGCGGACAGACCGAAATCGGCTCGGCGGTCACGGTGCGCGGCGTGAACCTTGGTCGTTATGGGCGCGGCGGCGGGCGGCGTGATCGTCACGGTATCGCCCAGCTTTTCGTCGCACTTGGAAAACAGGGTGGAAGTCAGAGACTCCAGATCGACTGGCATCAGGCGGGAGCGCCTTCGGTGCCGGTGCGGGCTTCAGCCATGAGCGCACGCAGCTTGTCCGCATCCCAGCCATTGAACGGCGCCTTGCCGAACGTCTCGCGATAGAGCGCGCGCAGGGCTTTGATGTCGTTGCCGGTCGCCGAGACACTGCCGCCGGGGTGGCCGTCTCCGTCGTGGTCAAGTTGGGGCAGGGGCGCATCACCCGCGTCGGTCTCGATCTTGCCCTCGGCAGCGAGCTTCGCCACCGCAGCTTCGGGAACCATCGGGAACCGGGCCCGTTCGTCAGAGCCTTCGGGGTTGCCATGCACCATGCCGAAATTCGACACGAACTCTGTGAACACCCGGACAGCCTTGCATTTTACGAGGGTCATCACGGTAATCCTTGCAAAAGAGAAGGCCGCCCGGTGAGGGGCGGCCTTGAGGTGGGGGAGATTACTTGTTGCCCTGGAGCAGTGCGTCGGGGCGGGTGCAGATGGGCAGGCGGTGGCTTTCCATCTCGATGTCGGCCCACTCCTCGCGGTCCTTGTCGACGACGATACGGCTGTACCACTCCTGGCCCATCGTATTGACGAGCGAGAAGGTCGGGGCCGGGGCGAACGCTTCCTGAAACAGGCCGCGCACACCAATGGGAAGGAACTTCACCTTGTCGACGCCGATCGCAACCTTGGAGTTGTCATCGGTGCCGCGGTAGTTCAACCAGGTCACACCCCATGCGTCGACCGCATCAAAAACACTATCCTCCAGCAATGTGCTGGCCTTCTCGGTGTTCTTGAAGGTGTCGCGATACTCGCCGTTTTCCTGCAACTCGTCGTAGAACTCGTCGCCGCAGAGAGCGAGGATGCGCATGCCCGGCACAGCCCGCCCGCCGAGCGCGCGAAGAATAGGCCGCTTGACGTTTTGCGCGACGAACTGCTTGCACTTGGTGCGAGATGCCCAACTAAAGTCGATCTCGGCGGGTTGGGAGATGCCGAAGGTCGCGTAATAGTCGTAGATCGTGGTGTCGTCCGCATCGACCAGAATACCGTTGATGCACGACAGGCGCAGACGCTCGACCGTGGCGGAGAGGTCGTCGATGCAATCCTGCTGGCGTTCCGCAACCTCCTTCTGGAGAGTTTTCAGTTCGGTTTCCGAACCGAATGCGCGGATGCCCTGCAACTGCTCGGCGGTGATTGTCGAGGACTCCTCGATGCGACGCACGCGCAGGTCGCGGATGTCACCCTTGTTGTTCGCGCGCTTGGTGCGCGGGGCGCCCGGCTCACTGGTCTGGATGATGTTGAGCGTGTTGCCCTTCACCTCGACCGCAACAGTACGGGTCCGCACCGGCTTCGGGGTAAAGATGCCGAGAGAACCGATGAGTCCGGGGATAGTCTGGGATTTGCGGACAGCTTCGGTCAGCGAAATTGCCGAGAAGGCGTCCTGCTTGAATACGTCCATGGTCAACATGGTGGGATTGTCCTTTCAAATAGGCACGAGAAAGGGCGCCGGAGCAGTGCCCCGACGCCCTTGCGTCGTGTCGTGATGGGTTATCAGCGCAGGATGATGCCGCGCCGCTTGAGGTCGGAGGTGCCCTTCGCCTTCTGGGTCGCGGTGATGCCGGTCTTCCAGACCACGATGTCGGCGTTGTGCTCGCAATCGCGCTTGTAGGCGACGCCGCGCGTGTCGGCGGAGGTGGCGTTGATGGCTCCGTAGAGGATGCCGGTCGCGATCTGCGAGCCGTCAGTGCCGGCCGGATTGTATTCGACCTCCTTTTCGGTCGCGACGGTGACAGTGATGTCAAAGCCATCACCAACAACGAAATCGGTGCCGCCGTCAGCAAGCGCGCCCTTGATCTGCTCGGCAACGGTAGCCGCGCCGCCGGCCATCACGATGTCACCAAGAACGACGCCATCAGGATCTTCGAGGCGGAACGTGCCGTTATTGGTCGCCGCAGCGATGCAGCGCAGGGTGTAAACGCCGAGCTTGGCGCCCAGCAGGAGCGGGGTGGTGGCGTCCAGCGTGAAGGTGCCGTTGCCGGTGTTGCCACCAGACTTCGCCGCCGATGCGACGGTGCCGGACATGATGGTGGCGAGGACGGCGCAGGCCTTGAGGTTCTGGCCGGACTTGACAACGATAGCCTCGCGCGAACGATCGCCCGGCGCTTCGCTGATAAAGGACTCGGTGGCGTAAATGCCTTCGGTGAGAGTGGTCATGTGAATGTTCCTTTCAAGGGATAGGCGGGCGGCTCAATCAGCCGCGGCGCGAACGGATGTCGGAGTGGATTGCATCCCATCCGTGATTGGGTTCGGTGGCCTTCCCGCCAGCATCGGCGTCGACGCCGCTGTTGCCCTGTTGGCCAATCTGCTCGCGCATTTCCTTGCGGCCAGCCTCTTCGGCTGCGGCGCGCTGTTGCTCCTCGGTCAATGCGGACTGCTCGACCTTGGGGCTGCTAGCGAGGACATCAACAATATCCTCCGCACTCATGGACTGCTTGCCAAGCATCGTGGCGGCCTGCGCTTCGCGGCCCTTGTAATGCTCGCTTGCCATGACAGTGTTCTGGCGATCGATCGCGGCCTTGAAGCCAGCGTCAAAGCCTTCCTTCTTCGCGGCGGACAAGGCCTCCGCGCTGGTTTCTTCGCTCATGTCGGGATCCTTCTTCTTCGATTTGGGCTTGGACTTGTCGCCCTTGCCCGTGGTGCAATCCTCTTCCGGCTCGTCGTCCGGCGTGAGTTCGGTGCCAGTGGCGTGCAGCCGCTGGCTGAAATTGTGAAAACGGCTCATCGGCCATTCCTCCTGTCACGTTTGATGCGGTCGCATTCTTCCTCCAGGCGGCCCCATGCCTCCCTCTCTGCGACGATTTCGTCCATGAGGCCGCGCGTAACCGCCTCAGCCCCCTCGAACCAGTCCGCTTCCGTCGCCATAACAGCATCAGCATCGACGCCACGGCCCATGGCCACTAGCTTCGCGAACCACTGCCCCGCCTCGTCGACTGACGCCTGCCACTTCGCTGCGGTCTGCTTATCCAGCGGCTCATACATATTGCCGCGATATTTACGCTCGCCGGAACGGATGATCGTCACCTTGACACCACTCTCGTCGAGGGCTTCCGATATTTCGGTATGAACAATGACAGAGCCAATTGATCCACACATGGCAGTGCGTGGGCCATAAACCTTGTCGCATACGCTTGCGATCGCATAGGCCGCAGAGCAGGCCATTTCGTTGACCCATGCGTAGATGGGCTTGCCGCCTTCGCTCATCGCCGACTGCGCCAACTCCTCGACAAAAGCGAAAAGTCCGGCGACAGCCCCGCCGGGCGAGTCGATGTCAAGCCAGATGCCGTAGACATCCGGGTCGCGCATGGCGTCGCGCAGCTTTATCGCGAGCGCGTCATAGCCGGTGAAGCCGCACATAGGGTCCAGCCAGCCGAACTTCTGGACAAGTACGCCCTCGATCGGGATGACGGCGATGTCGCCGTCGACATGGAATGTCTTGCCGTTGGCACGGTCGCGCACCGCGTCTCTGGCAAGCGCGGCCCGATCAAGCATCGCCTTGGCATCAAGTGTTATGCCGTCGATCGTATCCATGCTGACAATGCCCAGCTTTTGCTGGAGCGCACAGATCAGAACCTCAGCTTTGTGAGGGTGGATCAGTAGGGGCCGGTCAAGCAGTTGTTGCGCGATTTGTGGGAAGCTGCGCGGCCCCGTGCCGATTGCCCTCACTGTGCCGGTTCCTTCTGTTTCGACTTGCCCTTTTCTGCCTCGTTGGGCTGTCCATCACCGTCGCGGTCATCCTGCGTACCAGTGCCGGAATCGCCACCGTCTGCCGCAACAGCGTCAGAAGCGGCCTTGGTGTTGTAGTTCGGCGCATCAAGTCCACGCTTTCTGCGTTCCTCCAGCCACCACGCTTCCTCGGCGAGAACATCGGACGGGTCACGTCCGCGCTCCAGAATATGCTCGACCGTCGAAGCGCGGCCTGCGGCAGCATCCAGATTGTTGGAGTTGCTTTCCTTAAGCGGATCCACCGAGCCGCGTCCCGGCCCGATCCATTCAGCCATGCAGATAGCGGTCTTGTTCCGATAAAAATTTACGGGACCGCCCGGCACTTTCACTGTGCCCAGCGCCACTTCCATTTCCAACCAGGCCGCATAAATCGGCGTCAGGAAATGCTGGGTGAAATAGTGACGATCCTCCAGAAATGACCTCCAGATTTCGTTCAGAAGAGCGCGCGCGCTTGAATAGTTGATCGCTGACCAGTCGCCCGTAAGTTGCGGTGTCGCGACGCCGAGCGATCCCGCGATTTTTCGCAGGATGAATTGCGCGAATTCGGAATAGTTGGTGTTCGGGCTCGATCGTTCCGGCGTAACAACATCTTCGTCCGGCAGCAGGTGGTTTACCTGCGCGCCTTCAACGCGAACCGGGTTCTTGCTTCGCTGGTCTAGGTAAGCCTCAATCCACGGATCCATCGTCGCCCCGCTTCCTGACGGAGCGAGTGCTGCCTCAAGATCCTGCGTCGTTCCTGGCGACTTGATAAACAGCGAGAATATTGCAGATTTCAGCGCCGCGTTGACTTCTGCCCGGTCCACCCGGTCCAGCATTTTGGCCGGCAGCATGACCTCGGCGAGGCGCGAAATTCCGCGATTTTGCTCCACTCGGCGCGGGGAGTAGATATGCACAAACTTGGCGCGCCCGGTCTTGCCCCGCACAGGAATATAATCCCAGCGCAGGATCTGGCTGTCAGGCACGGGGTCGTTCGGATTGCCGCTACGGACGTAATAGCCGATGGCCGCGCCGTTCCGATCATACCTGATGCCGCGGCGCAACGTCGAGCTTTCAGCCTGATTGTTAGGCTGGCAGACCCGCTCCGGTTCGATCAACAGGACGTTTGTGGTGTTCGGTATGCCGCGGGCATCGTCACGGATTTCCGCGCACGATTCCCCGTCGCGCACATATGTCAAATAGGCGAGCTTTGCCTGTGCCCCGAAATTGAGACGTTGGCGCGCGTCATTGCGGTGCTCAATGTCATTGGCCCATGACTTGAACCGAGCCTGCACATCAGCGGTCCATCCCATCCGCCACTCATAATCGCGGTTAAGCAGTTCATGTTGTGGCTGCGCACTCAAACGTATCTGGCCGCCGATGACGGACTCGACGCGGCGGTCGATGCCGGCATTTACCCAGCCATTGTTCTGATCCAGGTCGCGGGCGCGCCCGGTGATGACATCCCACTCGCCAAACATATCCGACCCGGCAAAGCCGAGGCTTGGGTTCCATCCGCTGAACTCGGTCAAGTCGTACCTGGACGCATCACGCTGGGAACCTGTGTACGCCTGCTTCGAGGCTACACCGAACATTGAGCGTAGCCCGTCCATGATACCCATGTCAGTTCGCCCAATTCAATGGGATAGCCCTTCGGCGCGGCTGTCCCGCCTCAGCGGCAGTGGCGGCCTCCAGATCGCTTTCGTATATCCTGATGAGGCTGTTCAACTGATCCATACTGATTTCCGAGAAGATCAGCCGACGCCCATCGCGCCACACGTCCTTGATGCGCTCGCCTTTGGCTAGGGCCATGCGCGCGGCGCGCAGATCTACAAGATCAGCAGCGATTTCAGCGGCAGTTGCCATGGGTGAGACTATCCTTCGTTGCGATTGAGAGCGTCAAACCGCTCAAAAATATTCTTCTTGGCCGGAGGTGCTTGTATCGGCGCGCCCTCGCGCCCAACCGCAGGATCACCTCCTTCCGTGCTGACGGGGATCGGCCGCGCCCAGATGGGCAGCAACCCTTCATGCCATGTCCGGCCAGCGGGCATACATGACTGATCCCAGAGTATCGGGTCTTTCTGGCGGTCAGGCTTGAGCATAAGCCGCGCCGCCTCGGCGTAACCGTATAGATCGAGACTTTCGTTCGGCCCGGAGCGCACCCACTTGCCGTCGATCAGGCTCTCGCCAAAGAACTGCTCGATGTAGTTCCCCTCCAATTCGGCGGGGAAGTAGCACTGGCCCGGCGTCCCGTCGCTCACCGCCAGACGCTCCAGCGTCAGCGACTTGAGTTGATCGACGCCAAGCGAATATTCAAAGATGACCGGCGTGATCGGCTTGGACATCTCATCCTTGTCGATCTTGCGCGGCGCGTCGGGCAGCATCGGGCGCTTGCCCGCCACACCCTTGATGAGCTTCACCTTCGACCAGCCGCCCCACGCATAGCCTGCGCGTTCGGCGCGGCGTGCAAAGGCGCGGGCCTTTTCGGTCACGTTGCCGTCACCGCTATCAACCGCCATTGCCGCGACCGGCATTTCCCAGCCCGGCCGCCCCGCAATCGGGAACCGGCGATCAAGCACCTGACTGAGCAGCACCATCCAGTCGTCGACACTGCCGCTGGGGCGAATGTCGCGGGCGATGCCATCGTCATGCACCCGCTGGCGAATAACCAGCCGGTCGAGCAGCCAGGAGCGACCTTCGAGATCCCACGCAATCCAGGCCACATCGAACTGCCGCCCGCCGGTGTCGACCGCCGCCGTGATGAACAGCGGGCCTTGCGGGAACACCCCGCGCAGCATGGTTGATTCCTGCACCCGCTGCTTGAGGCCGCGCGCCGAAACGCCGCCGGTGGTGGCCGCGCCCTCGAACACCTCGCACAGCGCCTTGGACATGAACTCCTTCAAGGTTTCCGTGTCCTTGGTGCGCTCGAACTTGATAAGCGCCGCCTCGTATTCGCGCGCCAGCTTGCCCAGCGCCTCGGCCTTCACCATCAGGCCGTGGATCCAGTAGCCGTGGCTGGGATGGTGCTCCATCTCGCCCAGCACGCCCTCCAGCGCGTCGAGCGTCTGGCCCCGGTGCATCCAACCGTCGGTGCCGCAGCGCGGGTCTGTCAGCGCCTCGTCGACCATCTGCTTGCGCTGCTCGTCGGTCAGGCACGCGCCACAATGCGGGCAGAGCATCGCGGCCTCCCTCTCGGCTCTCCGAAGCCGTTCGTCGTTCGGCAATTCCTTGTCGCGCGGCCACCACAGCTTGAACTCTGGCACATTGTCCCAGAACTTCGTCGCATAGGCCGCCGCATAGCTTTCGCACTCGACGCAGCGCATGATGTAGATCCCGCGCGTCGTGTCCTCGAAGCAGGCCGCAACGCCGGAGTTCCACCCCAGATCGGGGTGAGACAGGATCGCGCCCTTGCGTCGGTTGCCGATCTGCTTCTGCCGCCCGTCGATCTGCACCTTGGGCGTCTTGGCGTATCGCTTGGCCCAGCCGTCCGTCTCGTCCGACACCATAAAGATCGGCTGCCGGTTACGGAACGTCGAGTCCTTGGCGCTCAGCCATTCAACCGGATAGTTCGCCACCCGCTTGAAGCTGTCCGTGTCGTCGCCGCGCATCTTGCCGACGCGCTCCTGCAACTCCGGGTTAAGCTCGAACATCGGCTTGACGATCGAGCGGCAATAATCGGTGACAGCCTCGTCGCTGTTCAACACGTGCGCGATATGCCCCATCGGGCCGAACCGCATCATCTTGAACTCATAGTTCTCGACAACCGTGGTGCCGCCGGAGCGGGACGGCTTCACCATCACCAGCAGATTACACGCCGGATTGTCGAGGCTGTTCATCGGCCCGACATTGTAAGGTGTGCGCAGCCGGTCGTAGGCGACAACCGCGCCATCCTCATTGCCGGGCAGTTTGCGGAATCGCTCCGCACAATCGACCGTGGAAATCTTCTCAGGTGGGAGAAGGTCTATCAGCGCGGCGTCCGCTACGCTGGTTATGTCGGCACAAAACCCTTCGGATGCTATGACCTCGGCTAGATCAAGCAATTCCTCCAGGCTTAGCAGCCGCACGCCATTTCTCCAGATAGTCGCTGGCGGCCTGATGCACGTTCATGGCATGGTCGCGCAGATAGTCCTTCAAGGCTTCCGAAATCTCCGGCGGGAGCGATCCCGTAGGATCGAGGTGTTGGCCGGCGTTAAGGATCGCCGCGCACACCGTCCGGTTGTAGCCGGTCAGGAATGTCAGTGTTTCATCGACGCTCAGCAGCTTGCCCTGCTCCACCTTCTCCGCGCGCGCCTTGGCGTTCACGTCGATCAGCTTCGCAATCTCGGCGATGTTCATCGCTTCGGCGTTTTCCGGCACCGTGAAGCCGGTGAGCTCCATCAAGCGCCGCGCCTTGGCTTCATTCGCCGCCTTGCGCTCGTTCGCCCGCTTGAGCATGTGCTTGAGCACTTTGACGACGCGGAACTCCCACGCCATCCCTTCCATGCCGCGCTTCTGGACCGGGAACTTGTTGTCCGGTTCGATATGCGTCACCAGCAGGTTCCGCCACGACATCTTGAGGATCGCCGACATCTCGTTGGCGCCCACCACGTCCGCAGGCTTGGCGACCTTGAGCGCGGCTTCGATCCGCTGGATCAGGTCGTCAGGGTTGCCGTGGGGACGCGCCATATCACGCGCTCCGAGTCGCTAGGGAAAAATGGCTGATTTTCATGGGGTTGCCGCAGGGGCAATTCTTATCGATTGCATATCCGTATGAGTCGACTTTCATTTTCTGTCAACAATCATTTTTGAAAGCGCGATTCGAGCCGGTGCGACACGCCATCATAGAGCTTGTGGCAGGCGTGGATGAACGCGGCGCGGACGTTCGCATATGGCCCACGGTATTGCTTCGCCACCTCGCTTATTCCCACGTCACGCAGCACCACCTGCTCAAATAAGCTGAGGACATCGGCAGGGATGAAGCCGCGCGCCCAGCGGATATCGGTTCGCGCTTCCGCCGCCCATTCGGAGCGCGGCAAATGCCCATAGACCGGATCACCGCGCACCGTCTCGCCATATTGAGCGACGGCCGCCGATGGCTCCATTTCGGATGCCTCATACCGATCGCGATACCATTTGCAGGCCGCGAATGTCTGATCGTCCAGCACGCCCCGGCTCAGCAGGTATGTGATCTGGTCGATGTGAAGGCGCCGATACCCGATTGCCCCACCATCCGCCCAATGCTTCGCAGCCACCTTGCGCGTGATGAACGCGGGGTCGCGCAGTTGCTCCGGCGTTGGCCTCACCAGCGCGTCGCCTACGTTCGTGTCGATCCCAGCCTCCATGTCGGCAAGAGCGATGCGGCGCCGGCGCTCCTCCTCGCGGTCCTTGGCATCGCGCTCCAGCAGGGACATCAGGCGCTGCTCGCTCGCCGTCTTGGCGGCCCGCGCCTGCACCAGCTTTTCCAGCAGGGAGTTGTAATCCTCGACATGGCCCAGATAGTCCGCCAGCCCCTCGGATATGGCCCCGAACACCACACGGTCGGCACCCGACATCGCTTCAATCGGCATCACTTATTCCCCCTTTTGCCATGCACCTTGTCGGCAACCATTTGAACGTAAGCCCGATCTTCCCACGATGTGATCCAATCGGGGTTGAGCGCGATAAAGCCGGTATCGTGGTACGCCTTGGCAGCGCGCTTGCGGGCACCGTCCGGGTCCGGCTCGTGGCCGAGATGGGCGTAGCGGGCGAGCGGGCTGTTCATGCGGCCACCTCCGAGAACAAATCGCGCCCGTGTGATGCTGCCGCCGGGTTGATCCACAGCACTTCGGTTCTCTCGCGAGCGCCGTCTGCCAAAGCCTTTCTCTCAACCCGCCTCCACCCTGTTAGGGCGTTGTCGTATAGGTCGCTTGGATAGCCAGAGAGAATAACCATGCCGTTTAGTGTCGAGAGAAACGCCAGCAGACGGACATGATCGTCGTCAGTCATCTCGTGGGCATAATCTTTGGCCAAATCGGCGCGCGTCGCGAACACATATGGGGGATCAACGTAATGCAAGGTCTGGGGGCCGTCATGGCCCGCCATAACTTCGCAGGCGTCACGGTTAAGAATAACAACACCCTGCAATCTCTCGATCACTCTCGACAAAGAGTCGGGGTAGTTCATCCAGTCATGCGCTGGCGTTGTGCTAGAACGATTTGAGTTTGATCGAAAACCCGTGGAGCGGTTATGTCCGTTGCTGCCAAACCCCATGAAAGACCGAACAACAAGCCGACGCGCTTTTTCAACAGGATCATCACATGGCTCATATGCCTCGCGGAATTCATCATGCGCGAATGGTGTCAGGCGAAGCATGTTCACCAGTTCGTCGGCACGGTCACTGCGCAAGACGCGGAACAGGTTTACGACATGGCCATCGAGATCATTCCATACCTCGGCATAGGTGCGCGGCTTACGGATCAAAACAGACCCCGCGCCGCCGAACGGTTCGACATAAACCCGATGCGTAGGGAAATGGCTTATGATCCAGGGAGCGAGTATCCATTTTCCGCCGTGCCAGCGGAGTAGGGGGCGTGTGATCTCTGTCATGCGGCCTGCGTCTCGCTGTCCTGAGATGGCTTCGTGGCGTGGGCAGCCTTGAACTCCGCTGCCAGCGCCTCAAGCTCCTCCTTCGTCGGCTGCCGCAGCTTCGAGCAGTCGCGGCCAACATCGAGGTCACGGACGACAGGCTGATCCAGTCCATACTCTCTCAGGATGGCCGCAGCCTCCTCCGGCTTGCAGCGGGTCGCAGGGTCGAAGGTTTCTTCGCGGGTGAGTTTCCAAGGCGGATCTATCCTGAATTTGAGCTTGTTTCGCTCAATCTTGCGGTAGTTCCATGCTTCCTCGATTTCCCTCATGATGGTCGGGACGATCTTGGAAGGGTGATCGGCATATTTCCGCGCTACATCACAACCTCTGGCCAACAGATCATATGGGATCCCGGCCAAGGTTATTGCTGCCGCCTTGATCCATTCAGTGCGATCATGGGCGTGCATTCCCGACCCGCCGCAAAGCATCAGGCATGGCATCACCTGGGCCGAGAACTGTTCCGCGGTCGCCGGCGCCAACGTCCTGTCCATGTCGGCTAGCACCAGCTGCGCGTCCTCCAACGCCCGCTCCGGCAGCGGCGAAGATTCGTTCAACATCATCCATCGCTGCAATCGCTGCCGCCTCTGTTCGGCCGATTCCGGCAGGCTCAGCGCCGTTTGCTCCCTTGGAGCCAAATTGTTTGTCATATTTACCCTCCAAGATTTTGTTCACACTGTCCTGACTGCGGACGAAAAAGTCGAAATCCCACCATCGCGGCGGGTCGCGGCCAAGCATGTTGGATTGGCTCGCGCGGGCTATCGCCTCGGCCAACCCTTTGACGCCGTGCTCTCGAATACGGGACTGGAGCTTCTTCCTGCGATCGGCGGAAATTGTTCTGGGGATAGGCCATCCGCATTGCTGCGCGGCCTCCGTCCATTTTGCTATCACGACAGCCTGAGGGTCTGGTGGAGTATCTTCCTCGATTTCCAATTGGAACTGATCGCCGTCCGCGTCGTCGCCAGACGACGAATCCTTAGGAGCGTTAGCGACTAAGGATAAACTTGTTCCCTTGTTCCCTTGTTCTTTTGCTGTCCGGTCGCTGTCCGGTCGCTGTCCGCTTTCCTGTCCGGTGGCCTGTCCGGCATCATGATCTACATCCTGATATTTGGCGTAATTACATATAGTTATGATAGAACGACCCTGTCCGGTTTCCCGTCCGATCATCTGTTCGGTTTGCAATCGGGTCAAAAACCGCTCGACCGCGCTGTCGGACCATCCCCACGCCTTCGCCAACTGGCTGCGTGATGCGACAAATTGCCCTCGGTCTAGCGTGATTATCTTTCCATTGAGGTCGTATTTCGTCGGCCTCCAACATGCCTTGGTCACAAGCCACAACCATGCGCCCAGGCGCGAGGAATCGCCCGCAAACAACGGGTGATCGACCGCTGCACGATGAAGGGCGACGAAGCCGCTCATTGCTCTGCGCGCCTGATTTTGTTCCAGCAAACGCCGGCGATATAGCTGAGCTGACGCCTTGTGCCCCAAATGCGGGCACCACGCATAATATCTATCGCATCCAAGACCTCATGAACGCCCAGCCGTTCGATGAATTTCTTTATGGAAGCAAACACCTCGTGCCGGACGCTATCAACGTCGCCCTGCCAATATTCAATCGCTCGCCATGTATCGCTTTCAATCCGATCGCGCTTTGCGTCCAGTACGGCATTGTAGCCTCGAAGCTGTTCCTCCCGCTCGAGAATGATTGCAGCCTTCTGCTCGACCGTAAGAGGGGCTACATTTAGGCTTCGCGCGCCCTTGCCAAGATTACATGAATCGCAAGAGGTGATGAGGTTGTCTTCATCGTTCGCGCCCCCTAGGGCGACCGGTATGATATGGTCAACATGAAGTATGCAACCTGGGGGAGTGGCGCCGCAATACTGACACTCAAAGCCGTCGCGCTTAAAAATCTCAAAACGCTGCTTTTTACCTATTTGCTTACGACTCACCGCCCACTCCTCCAAGCCTTAACCTGTGCCGCTGTAGCGCCCACATAGGCCGCAGCGGCTGCGTCCAGCATGTCGTCGCTCATTGGTAGGTTGCTGTTCTTCGCCTCGGCTTTGTCGCGCTCACGCTTGGCGAGGGCGGTCCTGCGCTGCCATTGCTGGTGCTCGTTCATACTGCCGCTCCATTGATGAACATGTCACCCTGCCGTTGCGCTTCTTCGATGCGCTTGCAGGCGATGTCGAAATACTTTGGCTCCCGCTCAATCCCAATGAACTTGCGGCCCATCTGAACGGCTGCAACGCCGGTTGTGCCGCTTCCCATGCAGTTGTCGAGAATGACGCCGCCAAAGTCCGTGTAGGTTCGGGCCATATATTCCATCAATCCAACCGGCTTCTGTGTTGGATGAAGGACATCGGTTGGCGAAATTGCTGGAAATGACAGAACGGTTGTTGGATATTTCCGCTCGGTATCTTCCTCGACTATCTCGTATTGCGCGCCGTAGTTTTCGGATCGCCCTTTGGTGCGCGGTTTACCGCTTTTGCTAACGTGGTTTGGAGCGCCAAACCCATATTGCGGGTTGTAGATTGGCTGGGCGTCGTAAAAGACGCAGATATCCTCATGAGCTCGCAAAGGCTGCAGCTTCGCATTCAGGAAACCTGTTGGGCGGCTTTTATGCCATACCCACGAATACCGAAAACCGCTCTCATTCGATGCAACAAGGCGTGCCGTGAAAGGCTGGGCGGCGGTAAGAATGACAGCGCCGCTGCAGACGCGACGATATTCCCGCCAGAGTTCGTCAAGCGGGAGGGGGCAGTCCCATTTGTTTTGTGTCGTACCATAGGGCAAATCGCAGATAACCGCGTCCACCTTGCCTAGGGTCGGCAGAATGTCCCTGCAATCGCCTAGCCAAAGTTCAGCGTTGCCGATGGTGACGGGATTACTCATACCGCCTCCCCGTTCATACGGTACGCAGCCAGCCCAATTTCGATCAGCGCGGTCACAAACTCCGGCAGCGGGCGCCCATCGCTCTTGGCGGCCCGGAGAACTTCGGCGGAGAGGCGATGCTTGGGCCCATCCTCGGCGCGCAGGAGGTGGACATATTCCTCGAACAGCTCCTTGGCGTAGTGATCGAGGCTCATCGGCTCCTTGTGCTGGTCCAGCCGCTCGCAGAGATATTCCATGTCGTCGGCGTCCAGAACGAACGTGACGGCAACGGGCTGCGGAGCGGGCGGCGCGACCGGCGGCATAACCTCGGCGGCGATTTCCTGCACCACGTCCACATAATCGGGTTTGGCGGGAACGAGATCAGTGAGCGGCGACGCGGGCACTTCTTTGCCGGGCGTGCTTTCCACCTTGAATGTGGGCAGGGGAGCCATGCCCAATACCAGTGGGCGCGCCAGCGGCTCGCCGGGCAGCTTGTATCGGTCGCGCAGCAAGACGATGGCCGGACGCTCGCCGCCAATGTCGACGCGGATGTGCCCGGTGCCGGCAAGCTCAGCCATCGCATCAATAACCTGATCTCGGTCGTCAAAGCCGAGGCTGTTCATCCATGTGGTGAGGGTAAGGCCGGGCCTGCCCGCCTGAGCGCGGCCAACCATCGCGTTGAACAGGCGTATCCGCTGGATTGGCTTCGATTTGGTCATGGCTGTTCTCCGGCCAATATGCGGGCCTGGCGCGCGCGGTATTCGGCTTCGCTGATCTTGCCTGCGGGCAGATAGACCCGGCCCGGATCCATGATCGGCATGGCCGCAATGGCTTTCAGATCTTCGGGCAGGATATGGTCCAGCTCGGCGATCAGCTTGCGGCGTTCCTCTGGGGTGCTCATGCGGCGCTCACCTCCGCCAGCAGCGGGATTCTGAAATTCATCCAAGGCGCATTGATGCCGAGATTGCTCATCTCGTATGTGAGGAGCCCGATCGCGTCGGCCTCGTCGTTATTCTGCGGCCTCAAGCCAGCCCGGCGGCATGTTTCGAGCGTGATGTCCTTGGTGGTTACACCCTTGGCGCGCTTCGCTGATCGAGGCTGCGCGTTGAAATAGGTAAACCACTTCGCGCCATCGGTTTCGCGGATATAGCGGATGCCGCAAATGCGGGCGAGATAGCCGAGGTGCCCGGTGATCCGTATCAACAGGCAGTCGTTGTCGAAGTTGGTCGGCCTATCCCAATGCCGTGTGTTTGCAGGCGCCTCCATGACGACATGCGTGGGGTATCCAAACGCCGTAAGCTCAAGCCACCGCTTATGCAGGTTCACCAGAACCTCATACTTGTCGGTCATATCCGAGCCGAGCGAGAACGAGCCATAGGTGGGGCGGTCCTGCTCATCAGACCAGGACGCCCAACCTGTGCGCGCCTTCGACATGTCGAGGGCGAGTATTTGCATCAGTGCACCGGCATTAGCGATGGACGGCTTGATGCCTTCACGGGAATGACATCCTCGTCGTCCTCACCCTCGGCCTTGTCGACCAGATCAGCCGACAGGCCGATATTGAGCGCCGACATCAGCCCCTTGAGCGAGCGCAGGAAGTCATCGCGCTTGGTATCTTCCATCGCGTCGAGCTTGAACGCCAGCTTGGCGGCGCCGGGGTGTACATTGCAGCCCTTCTTAATTTCCTTGTAGGCGGTCGACTGCTCTTGGGCATATTCGCCAACGCGCGCCTGCGCTGGCTTAATGTCGTTGCGGTAGATGCTGACAGCCCTTTCAAAGTCGGGCTTGCCGATTTCCTCCACTTCCTGTTGCTTCTTGGCTGTTCGTGCCATGTCGTCTTCCTTTCTCGCTGAGCCAATCAGTTCATAGGCGTCGTCCGGCGGTGGATTGGCGGCATCCGCGGCGATGGTGAGCTTTGCTTCGGCAAGAGACAGCCCGGACTCGGCGCAGGCGGTCATCAAGGTTTTCCCCTCACGGATCGCGCGACGGAACATCCGAAGCTGGAGAGACCCGCCGCTCATGAGCGATGTCCGGTGGAGGGGGATTTCACCGGCGCGGTTGCTGTCGTGCAGGACAGCAGGGTAGGAGTTGCCCCCCGCGTTCCCTCCGTCCTAGAGGCGTCCATCATACTCCCATCCCCCCTGTTTCGGCGCCACCGGACGCCGGGGAAATTACTTTGGCCTCGCGCTTGCGACGGACATCGGCCACCACCTGCTCGCGCGGCGCGATGGGCGCGCTGCCCGGCATAAGCTGGGCGGCAGTCAGGCGGGCGATGCGCAGTTCGTTACGGCGCTTCACCACAGCGGCCTCGTGCGCGCGCTTGGCTTCCTCGCGGCGTGTGATGGCGGCGGGGTGGCGCGAATGGCGCTGGCGGGCAAAGAGGGAGCGGAGCAGGTTCATGCGGCCTCCGGGTTGAGCCATCGCATCCGCGTTTCGCCGCGGTACGACTTGTTCCAAATGATCCAGCAGAAATCGGAGGTGCCACCCTTGAAAGCCTTGTCGCCCATTTCGGTGACAAGGTGGCCGGGGGGCATGGAAGGACGGCGCGACATCACCAGTACCTGCTCAGGCGGGTGTTCCGAGAACAGTGTGTGACGGCCTTTGCTGGCGAGGAATGAAAGTTGCTGGACGATGGCGACGCTGTAGTCAGCGACCATCAGCGCCTTGCGCACAAAGGCTTCGGCCTGGCGGAAGGGCGGGTTCATCACGATATTGATCCGGCCGTTCACCGGGACACAGATCGGCACACCGAAACTGAGAAAGTCGAACGCCTCGTCGAACTGCCCAAAGCCTCGATCGACTATATCGGTTGCACACACATTGCCGCGGCCTATGCGTTTAGCGAACACCTCTGGTATAGTGCCGCCACCACAGCAAGGATCCCAAACATAGCTCCCCGGCACGATGTGTAGAGCATCGGCCAGTGCCTCGACACACCAATGGGGCTCCGCATACCAGTCCTTGTCCGCCCGTTCGTAATCGGTGGAACGATAATTCTGAGATGCGTTGCCCCCCGCCATATCTCACTCCGCCGTTTTGCGCGTGGCGAAGGGCTGCAACGTCGCGATGACGTTATCAGCAACCGGCTCAAGCTGGGCGCGCTCGCGATGGTCGATAAAGCCGTCCGTCGCCATGTCGGCGATCATGGAGGTGGCGGCTGCGAGGGTCGCGATCACCGCGCCGGGCCGCTCATGCTTCACCACAACCTCATGCGCGCCGAGGCCGATCGAGCCGAGAACCTTGGATGCGAACTCGGTGCCGAAGAAGTGCATCAGCACGAGCAGCTTGTCGGCCGCCGGGGTGCGCCGCTCCTCGCCCGATGCGATGTAGCTGGAGAGGGTGCGCGAGGGGATGCCGGTGCCCAGCGACACGTCGGCCACCGAATACTTCCGGCCCGCGCCCATGAACAGGCCAATAGCCCGCGCAATTTGCTGCGATGCACAATGCTGCTCAATCAATGCGTTATCCGACACAGACATTTGCCTCGCTCTGGTTGAAGGTGGAGACATGAAAGGAGGTCTTTTCAGCAATGGAATTGGGGCTGGCATCGTCCCGGTGGGCAGTGGAGGTGCCAGCCCCGCAGGTGCGACCCGTTGGGCTTCCTGCATGGCGTGCGGGCGCGAGGCCCGAATATTCCATGTCATTGTGTTGGCAGAGGGGCTTATGGCAGACGGCACAGGTCATGCGGCCAGCCCTCCGCCGAGGCGGATTGACTCCGCCCCGGCTTTGGCCACTGTGGAGTGTGCAGCAACCACAGAGAGCATATGCAAATGGACAAAATCATTGCCGTTGTCTGGCCTAGGCCAGAAGACTATCCGCGTTTCCTCGAAATCTGTGGAACGGCGGATGTTCCCGATACCTATCTCGAATTCGTCCAGCAGGCTCTCACATCCCTGCGCGCGAATGGCATCGATCCGAGCCGCATCGAAAAGGTCCATGTCGACCCCGACGAAATGCTCGAATGGTGTATGCGGCACCATGGTAACGTCGAGACCGAAGCACGCGCCCTCTTTGCGCTGCTCAAGGTCAGATCGAAGTATGGCAAGGGTGCCGACGCCATCAATTGAGGTGATGACCATCTACGCCGCCTCCGTGGAGGGGAGGACTATGCCGAAAACAGCCTCCGCATCTGACGCAGAAACCACCGCCACGACGCTTATTGCGCCGCACGTCAATTTTATGGAGATGTCGCCGTCACCGTGGTGGGCTACGCGAATCTCAGTCGTTCCGTCATTCGCCAAAACCATTCGCCAAATGAGGAGGTTATCCATTGTCATTACTCCAGGATTTGCTCGCCGCGCTCGATCGCTGGGGCGAATGGAAGCGCATTCGCGCGGCTCCAGACCGTATCGACGAGATGGAGCGGCGGTTGGCTGCGCTGGAAAAACCCCCAATTACCTCTCCGGGACAAAGATGCCCCTCGTGCGGGAAAGATGCGCTCCGGCGAACAAGTTCAATTGCGGCAACTGGACCGCTGGCGATGCTTGGTATCAGGCGCGAAATATGGACATGCGAAGCATGTGGGGCCACCGACGAGCGAGAGGTCAACGCGTAAATCATGCAGCGGCCTCCGTGGAGGGGAGGGTGATTCCATTCACCTCCGCTATCAGCTCCAAGTGCGCCATGCGTGATGTAGGAATTCCGATCTTCCGCCAGCTATGGACGGTTGAGACTGGCGCTTTCACCATCTTCGCTACGGCTGTGGTTCCACCGAGTGCATCGATGATCTGGTCGGCTAAATTTTTCATATGAGGCAATGTGCGATAATCGGACTTAAATCGCAAGTCAAAATATCCGATAATCGCGATTGCCAGAATCGGCTGGCCGTGTCCAATAATGGCATGACTTCCGAACTCCATCTTAGGCCAGAGATTGCCGAGGTTTTTAAGCGTATGGAGGCGCTCGGCTTGCAACAGAAAGAGTTGGCCGACGCGCTCGGATTAGAAGCAAACAAGATATCTAAGACGAAAGCCGGAGAGCGTCAGTTCAAGGCGCATGAACTGCTTGCTGCGCGTGAATGGCTGAAAAGGATGGAGGTTGGTGCATACAGACCAGAGCCGGATCTACCCCTGCCAGATGAGGATGATCAGTATGTCCGGGTGTCTGTTTTGCCTACATACGCGGGCGCAGGCGGGGGTGGCAATGGAGATGGAGACAGCCAGAACGCCCTAATTTCTCGCATTTTGGTTGAAGATATGCTGCGGGGCCGGGCTGAAGATTTTGTCATTATCAACATCCGTGGCGATAGTATGGAGCCGGACTTTCATCACGGAGACCAGTTGCTCGTAGATCGGCGAGATGTATCCCCTAGTCAGCCAGGGCCATTCGCAGTTTGGGATGGTGAATGGGGAGAGTATGTGGTGAAGAACATTGAACGGTTGCCCGGCGGGCGAGTCCGTATGTTTTCCAGTAACTCAAAATACAGCCCCGCAGAAATCCAGCACGAAGCTACACGTATCATAGGCAGACCTGTTTGGTTTGGTCGCCGTTTGTAGGGGGAGTTTTATGGTTGCGATTGTTATATTCTGGCTCATTTGCGGCGGCGTAGCGGCGATGATTACCAGCGATCGCGGCGGCAGTGGCGTGGCAGGCTTTCTCGTAGGCGCCCTGCTCGGCCCGCTTGGCATTGTTGCTGCATTTTTCATGGGGGATTCTCAAGAGGTGGAGCGGGGCCAAATCAAGGCCGGTGTCTCCAAGAAATGCCCACGATGCGCCGAACTGGTGAAGCCAGATGCCAGTGTATGCAAGCATTGCGGGCATGAGTTTACCTCTAAGATTGCGGCGGAAGGCTGATATGCCGCTTGATTACAGGGAGCGCGGGATCGCCAGTGTTGCTGTGGGCAGTGTCATAGCGCACAAAGTTGGTGCGACCGATGCAGTTTCGTCGATTGTAGAGATTCGTTTGACGGATGTAGATGGTGGCGGCGTGCTGGGCCCGGCAATCAGAATTGAGGTGGCGTTTCCAATAGGCCACGACACTTCGATTCGAGATGCGCAAGACGCAGCTCTAGAAAGCGCATACGCTGTTCTAGCGCGAGTAGCTGCGGAACCTCCTGAGAATCTGCGGCGGGTTCTTCGCAAATAGCTTCCACCGGCTTTTGTAGCATTGCTAAATCTCCTCACCCGCCTCGCGCGGGTTTCTGTCTATTAGCAAAGACAGTGTCGTCATGCGATAAAAAATCCGATTAACGCATTTTTGAGCTTGCGATTGTTCCGATAATCGCATAAACAACCTCCATCACCGAATGGAGGCAACAGTGTCCCAACCCGAAAATCACGAGCAGTTCAAAACCCATCACCGAATAGATGACGGCGGCTGGGTTTCGACCATCGCCATCGTCGCCGCCCTCCTGTTCTACCTCTGGCTTGGCTCGGCAATCGTCGAGATGCTGGCACCCATCGCCCCCGTGGCGGGTGGCCAATGACCGCGCCCGCAATCCGCCCTTGGAACGACTGTCTGCTGGTGGCGCGCATCTGTGCCGCGATGATCCAGGCCGAGAAGCTGGGCATGACGATCTCCGCGAATGGCGCGTTTGAAGGCTCCGTTGCTGCCGAGTGCAGACATGCGTTTGGCTGCTTCAAGCGGGAGGCGGTGAGGTCCGTATTCGATGCCGCGCAGGATACGACTGCCCTGCGTCCATCGGGCGTGCTGCTCACAAGCTTGTGGGACAACCTTGCAAACGTGCGCTCCGAGTGGATCACGCTGCGCATGATCGAGGCGGGCTTCAAGCGCGAATGGGCGGACTTCGGCGGTGACGTTGGGCGGCGGGCATTCGAGGAATACGCCCGGCTTGATGATGCGGCTCCGACGATCGAGCAGGCGATCAGCCATCACCGCGAGTTGGCCCGGCAGATCGGGAGTCTGGCGGCATGACATACTACCAGGCTCTAGCCCTCGCCCTGATGTCGGCGATGTTAAGCACGTGCATGCAAAGCGATGTCGAGGGGTGGAAATCCTTGGTGCTTACATTCTGCACTATTCTGTTTTGCAGGTTCGTTTGGTGGCTTTTTGTCGATCGGAAATCGGCATGAAAAAGCTGCGCAGGGCCATCTCCATCCCCTTCATGCTGGTCGGCCTCGTGTTCGCGCTGCTGGCTGGGCTGTTCTACCTGATCGACAATCTCATCATCGGGGAAGGTGAGCAATGACGCCGCTCATCACCAAGCCGGGCGCGTATTCGGGGATCTCAAACTCCGACTATCACCGCAACCCGCACCTGTTGCCGGACTTCTCTCTGTCGGCCAGCGGCGCTAAGACCATCCTCTCGCACAGTCTGTTCCACTTCTGGGCAGACAGCCCGATGAACCCGCAACGGCCAGCGGATAGCGACAAGCCGCATTTCGTCGAGGGCCGCGCCGCGCATGATATGCTGCTGCTGCCGGACCAGTGGAGCAAGCTGTACCATGTCACGCCGGCAGGATTCAGCCGCGCCGCGACGAGGAGATGGGCCGAGGAAATCGAGGCTGTCGAATATGCGGAGAGCAGGGGCAAGAGCATCCTGTCTCACGGTCAGCACCAGAAAGTGCTGGCGATGGCGGACGCGATAGGCCTGCAATCCGTTGCCCGCAATGCGCTGTCGAACGGCGAGGCGGAGGTGACGATCGCATGGCAGGACAAGGAAACCGGCGTGTGGCTGCGGTGCCGTCCTGACTGGCTCCCCCATCCCGTCATCAAGGGCGCCGATGTGCGCGTGGTGACGGACCTCAAGTTCATGGCGCCGGAATATTGCTCGCCAGCGGGCTTTTCCAGCGCGATCGACCGCTTCGGCTACCATCTGGCGGCCGCGTTCTATTTCGAGGGTATCAAGCACGCCTACGGGAAGGAGCCGACGCACTGGCTGCATCTCGTGGTGGAGAAGGAGTTTCCCTACAGCGTGTCGCTCTACCCACTGCCCGCTGCCGACATCGAGCGGGGCAGGCACCAGATGCGCATGGCCGTCACGCGCTTTGCCGAGGCGCTGAGCGCCGACAAGTGGCCTGCATATGCAGACGAGCCCACAGAGGTCGGCCTGCCGGGCTGGGCGCGCAAGACAATCGACCAATTCGGATCGCGGCAAGACGCTGCGCTCATCAACGCCACATCAGGAGAATGAAATGATCCTCTTTTATGACAGCGAAACCAGTTCGCTGCCTTCCTTCGGAGACCCGTCCGATGCACCCCACCAGCCCCACCTGCTCCAGCTCGCCATGCTGTTGCACGATATGGATGGGAATGAGGTCGATCGCTTCGTCAGCATCGTTCGCCCCGGCGTCCATGAATGTGTGATCGCCCCAGAGGCGCTGGAGGCTCACGGTATCACGCTGGAGCGCGCGATGGACGAAGGCTGCGACCCCTTGGTTGCGCTGGATGCGTTTATGGCGTTCGTCGATCGAGCGACCTTGCGGGTTGGTCATAACGAATCGTTCGACCGTCGCATCATGCGCATACATTCCGCGCGCCACAGGTCGGTCAAGTGGGAAGCCGAAGCGCCCAGCTTCTGTACCATGTGGAAGTCAAAGTTCATCATCAACCTGCCGCCGACGCCGCGCATGATCGCGACCGGGATGCCGGGACCGAAAGCGCCGAAACTGGAGGAGGCTTACGAGTATTTCTTCGGTGAGCCACTGGTTGGCGCGCACGACGCTCTCGTCGACATCACGGCTACGGCCCGCGTGTTCTACCATCTGGTGAATGAATGTGGGGTAGCCATGTTCAAAGCGGGGGGCGCCCGCCCGCGCGTATCGACAAAGGCTATCCGTGGCACTGGCCATGCGGCCGATCCCTTCGCCGCAGCGGCGGCCCTCTTGAATCAAGCATCAGGAGAATAATCGTGGCGAACGAAATAGTTGAAGCCGAAAACCCCCTCCGCAAGTTCGATGCCGACGTATTGAAGTCGATCGGCTCAACCTCAGTCGATGGGACAACCCCGCGCTCCACATTCCTGCCGGGCGATATGGGCGAGGCGATGGAGCTGGCCAAGCTCATGGCCGCCAGCAATTTCGTGCCGCCACATATGAGGTCGAAGGCTGGAGACTGTCTGGCGATCGTCATGCAGGCGACGCGCTGGGGCATGGACCCGTTCGCTGTTGGCAACAAGACGTTCTTTGTGAACGACCGCATGGCTTTCGAGAGCCAGCTTGTGAACGCCGTGGTCAACTCGTCCAACGCGCTTAACGGACGCCTCAAGGTGTCGTGGGAGGGTGATGGCAATGATCTGGTCTGTGTCGTCTCCGGCTTTGTGAAGGGCGACCCCGACATCAAGACCCGGCGCGTGCCGATCAAGAACATCACGACGCGCAATTCCCCGCTGTGGAAGCAGGATCCAGAGCAGCAGCTCGCTTATTACGCCACGCGAGCATGGGCGCGGCTGTACACCCCAGAGGTCTTGATGGGCGTCTACACCCCAGACGAGGTGCAGGAGATGCCCCCGGTCGACGGAGGGCGTCTGACAGCAACAGCAACCCGCCCCGCACTCACCTCGGCCATGCTGGCATCGCAGGCCAATGGCGAAGCTGCGGACAAGGATTATGTTGCCGCCAGCTCGTATGGCCGAATCAATGGCATCGTCGACGACGAACCCGAAACCGGCCGCTCCGACGAGCAGCATGGCGACCAGCACGATGGCACAGACGGCAATCCAGCCGAGCGCAAAGCCGCCGATCTCATCAGCCTCACGGTTTCCGCCGAGAATATGGACGAACTCGCGCTTGTGCAGGCCGAAGCCGACAAGCACCTGCCCGCGCTGCCCGATGAACTGGCCGCGCGCCTCACCGCCGCCCTCGACGCTGCCGAGGCCCGCATCCTTCGCAATCAGGGAGACTGACAATGGCCGCACGCGCCCGACGCATTGAAGAAGAAGCCGCCATGCCCGCCAACGATTCCACGGACATCGTGCGGCAGGTGGAGGACAATCCCGCGCTTGTCCTGACCGACGAGCAAGTTTTTGAGACCTATTACGCTCATGTGGAGCAGCAAGCCCTCAGCGTGAAGGTTGACCTGTCCACCACCGCCGGCCGCGACAGGATCCGGTCAACAGCCAGTGAGATCGCCCGCAAGAAAACCACGTTCGACAAGACGCGGAAAGATTTGACCGAGGATTACCGGCGCAAGACCGCTACCATCAATGCCGTCGGCAAGCTGGTGGTGGACCGCTTCGCCGCTCTGCAACTCCGGGTGCGCCAGCCGCTCACCGATTGGGAGGAGCGCGAGGAGGCCCGCAAGGCCGAGGCCGATCTTATCCTCACCAACCTGCGCGACGCAGCCATTGTCCGCGCCGACGAGACGGCGGAGGATGTGGAGCGCAGGCTGGAGCGTATTCGGGGCATCAACCTCAATGACGAACTGTTCGGCCCGCGCATCGAAATGGCAGTCGATCTGCGCGATGATGCGGTCAAGGCTCTGGGCGAGGCTCTTGCCCGGTTGAAGCAGCAGGAAGCCGACCGCGCTGAGCTGGAGCGTCTGCGCAGGGTTGCACGCGAGCGCGAGGAGCAGGAGGCGCGGGAGCGTCAGGAGGCCGAGGACCGTCGGGCTGAGGAGCAGCGCAAGGCCGAGGAACAGCGACGCGCTGACGCCGCGGCTGAGCAAGCCCGGAAAGATGCCGAGGAGGCCGCAGCGCGTGCCCATCAGGAGGAATTGAACCGGATTGAGCGGGAGAAGCAGGCCGAAATCGACGCCGCGAATGAGCGGGCGCGTAAGGCCGAAGAGGAAGCCGCTGCGGAGCGCAAGCGCATTGCCGACGAGAAGGCTGCCGCCGAAGCTGAGGCCCGTCGCGAGGCGGAAGCAAAGGCCAAGCGTGAGGCCGACCAGGAACACCGCACCGCCGTCCGCCGGGCCGCCAAGGAAGCCATCATGTCCTGCGGCGCCGACGAGGAAACCGCCCGCAAGATCGTGCTGGCGATTCAGGCGGGAGAAGTGCCCGCTGTACGCATCGAGTTTTAACCGAACACGCGCCCCGGCGCACATTGCCCACCAACCGGGGTATCGGGTGGGCGGAAAGGAATAGAAATGCCTAAACCCAACATCATGACTCTGGATGAATTCTCTGCCATTCTTGATCGTGGCGGATATGTCTACGATCGCACTGAAACCACGATCGACGTAAAGAGCTTCCATAACGTCAATCTGAGCAGCCTGACCACGCTGCCCGAGGGCGTGACATTCTCCAACGGTGGCCACGTCTATCTGAGCAGCCTGACCACGCTGCCCGAGGGCGTGACATTCTCCAACGGTGGCCACGTCTATCTGAGCAGCCTGACCACGCTGCCCGAGGGCGTGACATTCTCCAACGGTGGCCACGTCGATCTGAGGGGGCTGACGGAGGAGTATCACGTCTATCGCGGCGAGCGCATCCGTCTCAAACACGTCGATGGCTCCACGATGCTCATCCGATCAGAAAGGGTGTTGGGCGACGCCACGATTTATGCGGCATCCTACTTTGGCGGCGGTGAAATAGCCGACCTCAAGGCCTGTTACGTCGCGGCTCAAGGTGAATATTTCGCCCACGGCGATACGGTTGAGCAGGCCATGCGCGATGTCCGCTTCAAGATGATGGAGCATGATTTCGACGAGGAGGAGCTTGTCAAGGAAATCAAGGAGCGCGGCACGGTCCATATCAACGATTTCCGGCTTATTACCGGGGCGTGTGAGTCTGGGACGCGGCAGGGCATGGCGGAAGCTGGCCTTCCAAGTGATGCCGACGCACTCCCTCTGGAAACCGTGCTGAATGCGGTGTTCGGTAGCTATGGCGAACGGTTCAAGTCGCTGTTTGAGCGAGCGGCAGCATGAGACAGGAAACCGAAAGCGCGCGGTATTGGCGCAATGTCCACCTCAAGGGCGACAGGTCTCCGCCGATCAACCTCCCCGATCGGAGAGTTCGCCGCTCCGTCGGCACCGCGACAATGGTGAGGTCTTACGGCAAGGATGCGGGGGCGATCTATGAATAATATCCCCTCCCGGTCCCCCATGTTGCTCGATCACCTGACGAAGCTCGTGAACGAGGGTCGACCCTTTACCTATGAGGGTGCCATGCAGGCCTTGAAGTGCACCGACGAGGCTATCCGCTACCACATGCGCAAGCTGAGCGCGGCGGGCGCGGTCACATTCACCACGATGCGGGTCGGCAACGACTATGACTACAGCGTCACCGTTACGGGGCTTGGCTCTACCCCCTGGAATGACCTCAATGGCCGTCTGGCACGGCGCAGCGAAAGCGCGCGTCAGAGCTTGATCGAATGGCGCAAGCGTACCGGATGGTCTTTGAACCAGATCGCCACCGCCATGAGTATGGTCAACGAGCATAACATCAACGCCTGCCTGATAAGCAAACTGCTTGATGGCGGCATGATGCAGGTCGATTTCCTTCGGCATCTCTCGAAGTTGATCGACGAGTATCGCAACCCCGGCACCTTTG
This sequence comes from Sphingobium fluviale, assembly GCF_004122115.1. Classification (GTDB taxonomy): domain Bacteria; phylum Pseudomonadota; class Alphaproteobacteria; order Sphingomonadales; family Sphingomonadaceae; genus Sphingobium; species Sphingobium fluviale. The sequence goes on along the minus strand of NZ_SBKP01000006.1, from coordinate 947 downwards.
AGCGATGGAGGGACGCCATTGCCCGCAATGCCACGCGCCGGAAGATGGATGAGCGCGACGAGATCCTACGGCGGGTGGAGCAGGTCGAGCGCGAACGCGAGGAACGTCGCCGCGCACTTTTGGCCGCCGAGCGTCGCCCGCGCGAGGTGAAGCAGCGTGATTATCTCGACAAGGCGACACTTGCGGCGCTGTCGGGGCAGGTGATGGGGAGGGGCGTTTCCTATGGTTGACTGGCAAGACATCAGTAGCGCGCCATTACAAGAGGGATTTTGCGCAATCGTCGATGATGGAGATCGCATCGGTGAAGCGGAGTGCCAGTCCACATATGTGTGGAATGATGACGATGACGATCCGCGAGAAGTCATGCGTTGGCGCTGGGCGAACCACGGGAGTTGTGGCTGATGCTGGGGCGACATGGATCCGCAACCGTTGAGATGGATGCCTTTGCCAGAGCGGGAGGCTGCCAATGGCTGACACCCAACCAATCACCGCGTCCGACATGCCGGCAGGCGAATATGCCATCGTCGAGGCTCTCGGCCACCGCACGCTCGTAGGACGAGTGCTGGAGATCGAACGGTTCGGCACGAAGATGCTCCAGGTCGAGCTGTTGTTCGGCGACGTGATGCTGGGGCCGGTTCTGCTTGGCGGCGGGTCGATCTATCAGTTTACGCCATGCAGCGCAGCCATCGCTTATGCGCGCCGGCCGCAGCAGACCTATCAGCTTCCGCCTAGCGTTGCCGCGGTCATCCCGCCGATCGCGCTGCCATCCAATGAGGAATTGCCGTCGTTCCTTGTGGATGATGAGGAAGTAGATTGGAGTGATAGCGATGGCTGACCGCACTACTATTGAATGGACTGATGCGACCGTCAATTTCTGGTGGGGTTGTACCAAGGTCGGGCCGGGGTGCGATCATTGCTATGCCGAAACATGGTCGAAGCGGACTGGT
>NZ_SBKP01000005.1 GCF_004122115.1 Sphingobium fluviale | reverse complement strand
CTCAATAACGCCATGTCCAACACTCCAATATCCCCTGATCACCAAAGACAGGGAAGCGTTCAAACATGGGTCACTTCTCAGTGGAAATTACTCCCCACACCGGGTCAACTCTCAATGAAAATCAACATTCTTGGGTAAAACTCGGATTTGAAGGTGCGGCAGCTTGTCTGAATGCGGGCGTCAATGATCTTGGCGGAGTTCTGATGAACGAGTCGATCAGTCGCGCGGCCGGTGCATCCCACGGCCAGGAAGTGACTTTGAGGGATCTCGATCACATCGCCATGTCAGCTGGTCGGCCATTGCGGCAGCGCACCACTTTATATGCCGAAGTTCCAGAGCTCCATCTCTTGCACGGATAGATCGGTGCCCATTGCACGTAATCCTGAAGCTGTTTGACCCTGCCCGCCCCCTCTATTCAAGCCTAGTACGTGCTGCGTTAAATCTGACGCAAGATGCGCGCTCTAACTTTTTGTTGTCGCATCGTTTTTTGCCAAAAACCGGTTCGCACTTTTTAGCACGATGCTCTAAACCGCGCAGCAATCAGCCTGTGAATGCTTCGTTCTGGGCGGACCACCAGACCGGCAATAATTCATACCACCGCAATTCGGCGGTTTTGAGCGTGCTCTCAAGCTCCTGCGCGCGCAGTCCATTGTGACTATCACTGCTTCCCAAGATAATATCCGCCACCACGGCTCGCTTGAAATAATGGCCTATAGGATAGGCTTCTGTCATGCCGATCCCGCCGTGCATCTGAATAGCCTGGCCGCAGATGTTCTTGGCAGACCGGCAGACCAGCGATTTAGCCTGTGATACCAAACGCTGAATGGTGCTTTTGTCTTCCCCATCCACCGCCACCATCAGCGCGAACAGCATCGAGCGGGCGAGTTCCATTTCTGTCGCCATGTCCGCAATACGATGCTTGAGGGTCTGAAACTGGCCAATCGGACGACCAAACTGAACGCGTGTCCTGATATATTCTGCGGTTATCTCTATCGCACGCTCCATCACGCCTACCAGTTCCGCGCATAGCGCAATTGTGCCGTGCGCCAGACCAAGGCGCAGACCATCCAGCGCAGCATTGTCGATAGCCAATAGTTGCTCGGTTGGAACAAAAACGCCCTCAAAATTGAGCTGTGCGGCATGGCTCCCATCATGTAGTTCCACGGCGTGGATGTTGAGTCCGGGGGAAACAGCGTCCACCAATAGAAGAACCGGCTGATCTACAGCGACGGCCGAAACGATGAAACGATCGGCGACGGCTCCTCCGAGTACTAGCGTCTTGAACCCATATATTCTGTACCCGTCGGGCACGCGTTCTGCCCGAAGAAAGATCGGCTCCGGCATACCGCGAGTCTGCGGCTCGCTATAAGCCAGTGCGATCTTGCTCTTGCCCGCTACTACATCAGGCATGACGAGCGCGAGTTGCGATGCAGAAGCGACCGCGAGCAGCGTTTGCGGGGCCATGACTGCGCATCCCATATACGGCTCAACCACCAGCGCGCGGCCAAATTCATGAGCAATAACGGCGGTTTCTGAGGCATCTCCGCCAAGACCGCCATAATTTCTTGGGATGGCAGCCCCCAACCAACCGCGCTGCGCGAATGCCGTCCAATTGGATTCCTGTGCGTCCAATCCTTCTTGCAAGAGCGCGGAACGATCGCCGAAGCGGTATTTCTTCTCGGTAAAGCCGCGTACATCCTTTTTCAGTGCAGCTTGTGCGAAGTTGAGTTCGAAGTTCATATCAAAGGCCGAACATAGTCCGGGCGATAACGGTGCGTTGAATTTCGCTGCTGCCGCCGTAAATTGTCGAACCTCGGCGAAAGAACATTTCAGCAGCGATGTTGTCGGCGAAACAGGGGAGATGCGTGAACGGCCCTTCGTCCTTTGCGTCAACCGAATGCCTGCGGAGCGCCCCATAATCGCCCAAGGCTTCCACCAAGAATTCAGTGAGCCGCTGTTGAAGTTCGCTGCCCCTCAGCTTCAGCATCGATGACAGAGCGCGAAACGCAGGGGTATGAATTTGCGCTTGCTCCATGGCAGCAACACGGGCTGCCATCATCGAGAGAGCTTCTACTTCGCCTTCAAGCCGAGCAAGACGGGATGCAAATTCATGATGCTCTATCAGAAGGATGTGCCCAACGTTCTGGCTGCCGGCCAATTCTTTCAATTGCCACATATACGCGCGCAAGGCGGAGAGATCGGCTATTGCGGCATGGCTACCCTCCAGCAAGCGGTTAGCGATCGGCCAGCCTTCATTTTCAATGCCCACGAGATTGTCGACAGGCACACGAGCGTTCTCGAAAATCACCTCATTGAGGTGCTGAAAGCCCGCAAGGGTAGGAACCGGACGCACCGTCACCCCCGGAGAACGCAGGTCGGCCAGCAAGAGGCTGATGCCTGCATGTCTGTCCTCGCTGACCTGCGTACGCACAAGGAGAAATATCCAGTCAGCCTGATGCGCATGGCTTACCAGCGACTTAACACCGTTCAAGATATAGTAGCCGTCCTTTCGAACCGCTGCCATACGGATCGCCGCGAGGTCTGACCCCGCATCCGGTTCCGAGAACCCCTGAGACCAAAGACGCTCTCCATTCAGGATGAGCGGGATGTGCTCCGCCTTTTGGGCAGGGTTGCCGAACTGGTTGATCATCGGGCCAACGAGATACTGGCCGACAATATCCTGTGTCGGGGTGCCTGCGGCAACGCATTCTTCCTCAAACACAAGGCATTGCTGGGTCGTCCAGCCCGCACCGCCATGTTCCATCGCCCAACGCGGCGCCCCCCACCCTCGCCCGGTCAATATCTTCTGCCAACGAATGACGTCCTTCCGGGCCGACATCATCATGCGAGGCCGATAAGCCAGGTCCGTGGGGAGATGCTCACGAAGAAAGTCGCGAACTTCACTTCGAAACGCAGCCAGATCCATATCTGGCAAGAAATCCAAACTCGTTCCGCCGCCGATATCTATCGCGTTTTCTTCCGAAAATTGCGCTCCAGATTGTATCTTCACGAGCATACACTCCAATCAAAAGAAAAAGCGGATCATTGTGATCCGTTCAGGCCGAACCCCTTCCTCACAAACCCCATGTAGGTTCGCACAACGGTGTCGAGCGACCCGGTGTCGTTCGTGTCCCTTTCGAAATATCGCAAATAGAGATACTCACGGGCCGCCATGAGCATATAGGCCACCACCTCAAGCTCGCCGTCGCCAAAATGCCTTATATTCGCGGAATTCAGGCCCCGCCGAAGCGCACCAACGTAAGGCTTGGTTATCTGCTCAAAATGTTTTGAATGGGCTTCAGGCGCTGCTCCCTTCGCCTCGGTCAAAAGCCTGAAAAATCCGGGATTGGATCTCATATAGTCAATGAACGCGCGAAACCCTCGCTCCTCCTTGTCAAGAATATCCCGTGATCGCCTCACGCGTTGCCGAATGAAGTCCAGCATCTGCGCACCAAAATAAGGCAGAATCTCGTCGAAAAGCGCCTGACGTGATTCGAAGTAGAGGTAGAATGTTCCTTGAGCGATTCCGGCAGCTTTTGTAACGCGTTCGATCGTTGCGCCCGCGTAGCCATGTTGGCCGATCACAAGCATCGCGGCGCGGAATATCATTTCCCGCGCTTCGGGTGCCAGCTCTTCGCGTGTCATGCGACGACGATGACGACGCTCAGCCCTCGGTGCGCCCTCCTCAGGTGAATCACCGCCTGAGCGGCCAAGCCCATCGACATCACTGCCATTATGCTTGGACAAAGATTTTTCCAGCTGCATGACCTCCTGATCATGCGCCCTACTGGTCACGCCAGACATATCCCTCCTGCTCAGTCGGTTCTATTTTAATATGGGCCATCGGGGTTCGGAAGGCCGCAAGGAGCATGACGGCCTACCCTTTCCAAGGCAGGGTTACGATATGGCTGCGCAGTCGATGAGTCAATAGTCACTGAATCATTAGTCATCCTAGTCTATGGGACGCGCGTAGGCTTGCAGTATCTTTCCATCCCCCTATATTATGCACAGAGATGCATAGAATAAGGATGAGGGCATGGCGCGCCCACGTGAATTCGATCTTGATCAGGCCTTGCACGCAGCGCTCCACATGTTTTGGCAACGCGGGTTTGACGATACATCACTGGTAGATCTAGCCGATGCGATGGGCATCGTTCGGCCCAGCCTGCAGGCAGCCTTCGGCTCCAAGGAAGATCTGTATCGCCAATCGATCGAACTATATAGCCGAGAGATATTGGCATTCATTACCAGAGCCATCCGCGGCAAGACAGCGGCCGAGGTCTGTCGACTTTACTTAAAAGGCTATTGCGATCTTCTGAGCGACACTAAAACTCCAGCCGGCTGCTTCATGATAAAGGCGCTGGTTTCGGCTGGCCGCGGCGCAGAGGTTGCCCGTCAGGAGGGCGGCAACCGGCTAAAAACTTATGAGGAACTGCTGGAGCAGCGCTTTTTGCAGGCGCAGCAAGATGGCGAATTGCAGAGCGATGTCGACGTAGGAATATTGGCGCAAACCCTGAAGGTAATCGCGCTTGGCCTTGCCGTTCGTGCGGACATGGGGGCAACCCGCACCGACCTTCATCATATTGCGGATTTTTCTCTAACAGCGCTGTTTCCTGAATAGGCATGGCGAATTATATTCAAGCCCGCATATAATTCATTTGACCGACTTTTCCGCAAAGATATATGCAGAGCTGCATATTTCTCAGGAGAGTCGACATGACAACTGAAACGGTCGCTATCAGCGTCGCAATCGTCTACCACAGCGCCTATGGACATACGCAACGCGTTGCTGAGGCGATCGCGCGCGGGGTCGGTATGACTGCGGGAGCTACCCCACTGTTGTTGACCGTTGAGGAGGTACCCAGTCATTGGGACGACCTAGAAGCCGCGGATGCGATAATCTTCGGGGGTCCGACCTATGTGGGCAGCTTGTCCGCCGCCACAAAGGCCTTCATGGATGCATCGTCGCCTGTCGTGGCGGTAGAAAAACGCTGGAATGGTAAGATCGCGGGAGGCTTCACCAACGCCGGCTCTCGCGGTGGAGACAAGCAGAATTCACTGATCCAGCTTATGTCGTTCGCAGCACAGCATCACATGATCTGGGTTGGGCTTGGGCTTGGCTACGGTAACAACCGCCATAATACGAATGATGATATTCTCAACCGCGACACCTATTCGCTCGGCCTCGCGACTCAATCCAACATCGACCAAGGTGAAGAAGCCCCGCCCGCTTCCGACCTTCGCACAGCGGAATTTTACGGTCGCCGCATTGCGGATTTCGCGCAGATTGCGGTCGCGGGCCGCCGAGCATTGGGGCGCCCTGCGTTTCCTGACGGGCCGGGCGGTTCGGAAATTCACGACCCTGAACGACGGGGTATCCTCGCACCCACTACCTGAACCGATTGCTTATGGCCTCGATATTCATCGGCCGTTTGGGCTGAATTATGTTTCATGGCATGTGATCGTTGATCGCAAACTTGGTCACGCACTGCCTCACACCTGCAGCACTTATGCTATGCCACAATGCATTAGCTGCTGTTGGCGGAGGAAAATTCACGTCCCAGCCATCTTCTCAAGTTTCGAGAAGAAAAAACGATCGCTCCATAGCTCCAGTGATTTCTCCTCCGCTGGGCGCAGGAAACGCCTGACATCGTCAGCGGCGGCCTTCCAGTCGATGGCTGCAATGGCAGTTTCCAGCGTGTCCTCCAGCCATGACATATCAATTGTGAGGTCTTCCTGTCCCGCCCATGGCCCTTCCTGAACAAGGGCGGCCCGGAGATGCGTCAGATTTGGAGAGACCCTTTGAGAGACATACCAGGAAAAGTCGTACCAATCCCGGCCCTTCAGATAGCCTCGACACAGCAAAGCGTGGATTTTCAACGCGAAGTTGGATGACAAATCCTGATGTCGCACTTCGTAATCAGCCGGAAAATCGAGAAAGCTAGTCTGTTCGCCTGAGTTGGCTGGTGGATTGGTATCGATTTCCAGCTTGATCTTGATCGTTTTAGGTTGCCCCCTGTCGGCAAAGGTCAGATCGATCTGACTGGCGATCGAATTGTCCTTCAGCACCGCTTGGCGGACAGCCTCATCCATTTTCTCCTTGGGTTGGGCTTCCAGCTTCAGGCCAAACTGCCCAAAGACATTGACGAGCGTCGCCAGATAGGGCGCCCAGTCAAAATCCGGATTGGGGAAACGCAAAATAAAGTCGAGATATTCGGAGAAACGTGGCAGGCCGTGAAAGATGCGCAGACTTGTGCCGCCCCGGAAAAGGGCGACATCAAAGAAGTCACCGCGCCAAAGAGCGTAGAGGGCAATCTCCTGCAAAATCTCCTTGATCGCGTTTTCCTCTTCAATGGCATTTGTAGCGCCATATCCACGCAGCTTCTGTTGAATAAGTTCAATCACAGGAACCGCGCCCGTTTCTCGCACCCCGCATCGACAGGACCTCATGTTCAAGCTTATGCAGGAATTCGTTCACCGCCTTATGCTTGTAGACAGGCTTGAGTGCGACAAAGTCCTTTCGCCCAAGGCTGAGGAGCTGGCTCTCCTCAATGCGCATCCCTGTAGTGAGCCAGTCGGTTCCTGACCACTGCTCCTTCCTCAGGGCGACCAAGTCCATCAGCGCTCGCAACGGCGTTGCAACGAAAGCGGTGAGCTTGCCGAATTTGATACGTTCGACACTGGTCAGGAACTGGTAATCGTGGGTTGCCACTGGATGGAAGGTGAACCGGCCCATGGACGACGTTTCCTGGATGATCGTCTTGCGGCCCGGTGAAATACTCGCCGTCGTGTACACAGCTTCCGGGATCCAGCCATGGAAAGAAAGCGCGCTCTCAAGAGAAACATAGCTACCCGGCTGCAGCGCCTGCGCGACTGCGAAAGGATGGACAGTGTCGCTGCGATACTGCTTATCGAGAAGATAGGTGCCGCGCTTGAGGCGAATGAGCGAGCCATCTTTCAGGGCTCTGTTCACCAAACCATAGCGTCGAGCGTCGCCGCCGCCCAATACCTCGGCGAGTTGACGTTCATTGAAGATACGTCCTGCGAGATTTGCTTTCGTCACCTGTTCAACGAGCGACTTCATAAATTTCTCAATACTTCCAAAATGTGAAAGTTTGAAGAATTTATTAGTTAGAATTTTTGGAGGTTTGAGCGACCCGAATCATCCGCAAAAAATGATTAATGTCGGCTGATCGGGACTCGAACCCTACAAGTAAAAGTTAAGTGGTTATCATCCAAGGTATCGGGTAGAGTATATACGAATATTATTCATTTAAATCAATTTGATACAAGCAATTTCGAGTCCTCTTCTGCACCATTTGTTCTTCCGGGAGCGCCCGACTCGACGCTCGCCGACATCGGGGCCGCCTCCTTCAGTTCCATAGTTATGCGAGGACAGCCAGGTGGCCGGCACAAATTGAAATGTCGATTTTACTGATATGGGGCAGATCAGCAATCGAACCTCTCAATCAATGAAATCCTGATGTCTCAGCCAAGAGAGATCGTATTCGCGTAAAATGCTGCTATTTGATACGAGCATGGACACAGAAACAAATACGACGCCCCCGTCTGGTCTGAACAGCAAGATGCGCCTTGGTGAAGCCACCAGTGTTCGCAAGAGGGAGATTCTCGAAATCGCAGCGCAACTCTTCGCGCGCAAGGGCTACCATGGCACCTCCATTCGGGAAATAGGGAAGCAGGCAGGCGTACTTGGCGGATCGCTATACCATCACATCCAGTCGAAAGACGCATTGTTCGTGGAACTGCACAGCGCAGCGCTGGATACCGCAGCAGAGCGGATCGAGGCCGCGATAGCCAAGGTCAATGATCCCTGGGCAAAGCTGGAAGCAGCCTGCCTGACGTTACTGGAAATTCAGGCCGATGTGGATTCCTTGACGTTTCCACTGATGAACGACTTCCGCGAAGTTCCGCCCGATGTACGCCTCCAATTAATCGCGCGGAGGGACAAGTTTGAAGACCTGTTCCGCGCCTTGATTGAATCCTTGCCGCTTTCCAAGGACATCGATCGCTCCGTTTACCGCAACTTGCTGTTATCGCAGCTTAACACCGCTGCATATTGGTATCGCCCCGGTCGCCTGACGATAGAGGAGATCGGCCGGCAGATTGTGCGGATATTCCGACATGAGCGCAGTGAATGTTAGGTGGCGTTCAGACATGCACATAGTGTCATTGTTGCTATTGTAACAGTCGTTTGGTACAGTAGATTCTCTCTCATCCCTTCTGAGTAGGATTCCCATGCAACCCTATCTCCCTCCGGTCGCCGACTATCACTTCCTGCTAGTTGAAGTGCTCGGCTTCGACGCTGCCATGGCGGAAATTGGTAAGGCCGAAATCGACACTGACCTTGCGGTGAGTATTCTTGAGGAAGCGGGAAAATTTTGCGCCCAGACTCTTCACCCCATCAACCGCAGCGGCGATGAGGAAGGCTGCCACCTCGTCAATGGCGAGGTAAAAACTCCTGCCGGTTTCGGCGATGCCTATCGGGAGTTTGCGCAAGGCGGCTGGACATCGCTCTCTGCTGACCCGGAATATGGCGGACAGGGCCTGCCCTTCATCCTTCAACTCTGGCTCGATGAGATGCTCTCGGCCAGCAACCTGTCATTCGGGCTGGTCCCCGGCCTGTCACGCGGCGCAGCGGAGGCAATAGCCGCGCATGCCAGCGAGGAACTGAAAGCAACGTATCTGCCCAAGCTCGTAAGCGGTGAATGGACCGGCGCAATGGCTCTGACAGAGAGCAGTGCCGGCACAGACCTCGCGCTGCTGAAGACCAAGGCGACACCCAATACTGATGGCAGCTATGCCGTGACCGGGCAGAAAATCTTCATCTCCACCGGCGATCATGATTTTGGCGGCAATGTCATTCATCTGGTGCTGGCCCGCCTTCCTGATGCCCCTGAAGGCGTGAAGGGCATCAGCCTGTTCCTCGTGCCCAAATTCCTCGTCAACGACGATGGCTCGTTGGGCGCGCGCAACGGCATGTCGGTTGGCTCCCTGGAGGAGAAGATGGGCATCCATGCCCAACCCACCTGCGTGATGAACTATGACGACGCGATCGGCTGGCTGGTGGGCGAGCCCAATCGTGGCCTCGCGGCGATGTTCACGATGATGAACGCCGAGCGGCTGATGGTAGGCATCCAGGGGCTGGGCATTGCGGGCGCGGCCTATGGGCAGGCGGTCGGCTATGCCAAGGAGCGGTTGCAGGGCCGCAGCGCAGATGGCACGCGCAATCCGGTGCCGATTATCGAGCATGCCGATGTGCGGCGGATGCTGCTCAACATCCGTAGCTTTGTCGAGGCGGGCCGCGCGCTCGCCGGATGGACCGCGTTGCAGATGGAACGCGCCCATCATCATCCCGATGCCGAAGAGCGTGCCAAGGCCGATGCGCTGGTCGCGCTCTTGACGCCGGTGGTGAAGGCGGGCTTCACCGATTTCGGCTTCGAAAGTGCGGTGCAAGCGCAGCAGGTGTTCGGCGGCCATGGCTACATCCGCGAATGGGGCATGGAGCAATATGTGCGCGATGCCCGCATCGCCCAGATATACGAAGGCACCAATGGCGTGCAGGCGATGGATCTGGTGGGGCGCAAGTTCGGCCTTGCGGGCGGCGCGGTGGTGGAAAGCTTGTTCGCTCTAATCGCTGCAGATCTGGCCGAAGCGGCGAAGAGTGAAAGCGCCGCACTGATTGCCGAACGAACAGCCGAAGCGCTAGCGCTATTAAAGCAGACGACCGCCAACCTTAAGGGCGCCGATGTCGATAGCCTTGGCGCGGCGGCAGTAGATACCCTTCGCCTGTTTGCCCTGACGAGCTATGGCTGGATGTGGACGCGCATGGCCGCTGCCTCAGGTGGAGATAGCCCGTTACATGCCGCCAAGCGCGACATGGCGCGCTATTTCGCGTTGCGCGTGTTGCCGCAGGCGCACGGCCTCGCCCGCCAGATCGAGGCCGGGCCAGACCCGGTAATGGCAATTGACGCGGACGCTTTCTGAGCAAGAGAACAGGCGCAGCGATAGAGAGGCTGGCCCACAGGCATAATCCTTTTACAGGGCTATCCCATGGCACGGTGCGTGCACAGTCCATGATCACATATTTGGAGTAACAAAATGACGGATGTTTTCCTGGTATCGGCGGCTCGGACCGCGATTGGCAGCTTTGGCGGGGCGCTCAAGGATCAGAAGCCGGGAGAACTGGCCGCCCATGTCGCGAAAGCGGCTATTGAACGCGCGGAGATAGACGCCGCGCAGGTCGGCAATTTCGTACTCGGCAACGTTATCCATTGTGAACCGCGCGACGCCTATGCTGCCCGAATTGCCGCCATCGGCGCCGGGGTGCCTCAGGAAAGCCCGGCGCATACCGTAAACCGGCTGTGCGGGTCGGGATTGCAGGCGATTCTCACTGCGGCGCAATCCATCATGTTGGGCGATTGCGATATTGCCATTGGCGCAGGCGCGGAGATCATGAGCCGGGCGCCCTATTTCCTCCCCGCTGTGCGCTGGGGCCAGAAAATGGGTGACGCAGCTGTGGTCGATGGTCTGACCGGCGCCCTTACCGACCCGTTTCAGGCGATCCATATGGGTGTGACGGCTGAGAATGTCGCGGCACGATACGGGATTTCACGCGAGGAGCAGGACGCGCTGGCCTTTGAGAGCCAGAAACGCGCCGCCAACGCCATCGCGCAGGGCTATTTCAAGGAACAGATCACCCCGGTCGAGGTGATGGTGCGGCGCACGCCCACGCCGTTCGATACCGACGAATTTGTGCGGAAAGACGCTACGGCGGAGGATTTTACCAGACTGAAGCCGGTTTTTCAGAAGGATGGCACCGTCACCGCCGGCAATGCCTCCGGGATCAACGATGGAGCGGCCGCAGCCGTACTGGCGAGCGAAGCGGCGGTGAAGGCGCATGGCCTCAAGCCCCTCGCCCGGCTCGTTGCCTATGGCCATGCCGGCGTGGAGCCTGCCTATATGGGCATCGGCCCGGTTCCCGCCACCCGCAATGCTCTCCAGCGCGCGGGCCTGAGCATCAACGATCTCGATGTGATCGAATCCAACGAAGCCTTCGCGGCACAGGCCTGCGCGGTCGCCAAGGAGCTTGGGTTCGACCCCGCAAAGGTCAACCCCAACGGCAGCGGCATCTCGCTTGGCCATCCTGTGGGCGCAACCGGCGCGATCATCACGACCAAGCTCATCTACGAACTGGCGCGCACGGGCGGTCGCCTCGGCCTCACGACAATGTGCATCGGCGGCGGGCAGGGCATCGCAGCAATCTGGGAACGGGTCTGATCACAAATCGGCAACCGCCCTCTGCCTCACTCAAGGTGAAGCCGACCTCAAGGTGAAGCCTAGAGCGCGCTGCGTTAAATCTGACGCAAGATGCGCGCTCTAAATTTTTGTTGTCGCATCGTTTTTTGCCAAAAACCGGTTCCCACTTTTTGGCACGATGCTCTAAAGGGCCAGGCACCAAATCTGCTCAAGGAAAAAACGGGTGGCCTATGTGCAACCCGTTATACCTCCGAGGGAACCAAATCCTTGAGCGGCACTGCAGTGTCTGTCAGTTTATCTTCTGGCACAGAGACACCGCCCATCACCAACGCGCGGCCCTGCACATAATCCTTGACCGCGTTAACGCAATCGAGCGCGATAACCTTGCCATTTCGCAGGTAGATGACGCTGAACGAGCGGCTTGCCGGGTCGCCCCGTGTTACCGTCTTGTCATAGCCGGTCGACAGGCCAACGGTTTGCAGCCTGAGATCATACTGGTTTGACCAGAACCACGGAACGGCATGATAGGGCTGCAATGTGCCGGTGATAGCCTTGGCGGCCGTAGTGGCCTGATCATTGGCGTTCTGCACAGACTCCAGCCTGATGCGTGCGCCCTCGGCAAACGCATTGATATGCGCCGCGCAGTCGCCGATGGCATAGATGTCGGGCAGCGAGGTACGGCAACATTCATCCACATCGACGCCGTTGGTCCCGGCGGCTCCCGCCGTAATCAGCGGTTCGACAGACGGTATGATACCGATACCGACGATCACCATCTCGCACGTGATCACTTCACCGTCGGCCATGCGCACGCCACAAGCCGCACCATCGCGCTCTTCTATACATTCGACCATCGCGCCAAGCCGCACATCAACGCCGTGAGCACGGTGTTCCGCCTCATAGAAGCGGGAGAGTTCTTCCCCCGCAACCCGCGCCAAAACGCGCGGCAACGCTTCGAGCAGCGTCACCTGCTTGCCAAACTTGCTAAGCACCGCCGCCGCCTCAAGCCCGATATAGCCGCCGCCGATCACCACCGCGCGCGATACGCCGTCCAGCTCTGCCATCATGCGGTCAACATCGGCGCGGGTGCGCACGACATGGACACCCGCAAGATCATGGCCGGGGCAAGACAGGCGCCTGGGGCTGCCACCGGTTGCCCAGATCATGCTGCCATAGCCGATCTCAGCGCCATCAGCAGTGGTGACTGTATGAGCGGCAGCGTCGATCGAGACCACGCGTCTGCCCAGCAGCATGGTGACTTCCTTGTCTGTCCAAAAGCTGGCTGGACGGATCAGGATGCGCTCGAAAACCTTTTCGCGGGCAAAATAGTCCTTTGAGAGAGGGGGGCGCTCATAGGGGAGTTCCGGTTCATCACCGATGATGGCAATCGTGCCCTCATACTTGCCCTGGCGCAAAGCGACCGCAGCCTGTGCCCCTCCATGTCCGCCACCCACAATCAGTACGTCAAAATTTTCAGCCAATGCGTCCTCTTTCAGATGCAATGATGACCCAGTGGCCATCCATCTCACTGGTAAACCCGATCACAGAAAGCTGGAGTTCTCAAATGAGAGGCCCCGCCATGCCCCAAGGTCATTCGTATTTGCTGCCATTGCCCAACAAAGGCCTGCACAGCGCGGCGGATATACATGGCATGTTGAGTACGAGCAAGACCGCCCTGCCCCACAATGAACAGCAGGCGGAACTCGTGAATTCGGCGCAAAGCAATGAACTATCGGTCTTTAAGGAAGCGTGTGGGAAGCCGTTACCTGTTTATATCATTGCTCACTCGCAGCCGGAACTCTATGTCACAACAGCAGCTTTTGCGCAGGAGCATGGGCAATGAGGGCGTCTGAAGGGATCATGCACGCCGGAAAAAGCATAAGAAGCGTCGTCGTGTTTTAACGGCTCACGTTAGAGCGCGCTGCGTTAAATCTGACGCAAGATGCGCGCTCTAACCTTTTGTTGGCACAGGCACCTATATGCCTGTTGCAGATGGTAGCACGCAGGGCAATCTGCGCCTATATTCTCCGGCTTCAATCCTCCGGCGCGATAGTGACGCGCAGGCCATCCAGCGCAGCGGTCACGGGCACCTGACAGGAAAGGCGGCTCTGTTCCGTCTTGTGATCGGAGCTGTCCAGCAGGTCTTCCTCGTCCTCGCTACGGGGCGGCATGTCACCAGAGAAGGCAGGGTCGACATAGACGTGGCAGGTGGCGCATGAGCAGCAGCCGCCACACAACGCCAGCAGCTCGTCCATGCCATTGTCGCGCAGCGCTTCCATCAGGCTGATGCCTTCATCCGCTTCGATCGTGCTTTCACTCCCGCTACGGCTCACAACAACCAGCTTCACCATCCACTATCTCCAGAACTATGATTCATACGTCGCCGCCTTAGCTACTTTGCAGAGGAATTCAAGCTGGCGGCGCACTCTCAGTCTCGCTAACAGGGTGAGGATGGTTCACACGACTGCCTCCCTTTACGCCAGCATAGATGCGCTGTGCGCAATCGAGCCGGGGCTAGCGCGGGCAATCGAACGACTGGGCTATCCAGAGCCGCGGGTGCGGGCGACAGGCTATGACACATTGCTGCGTACGATTGTCGGCCAGCAGGTAAGCGTGGCAGCAGCTGCCTCTGTCTGGGTAAAGCTGGAGACGCTGCTGGGCGTGGGTTGCCCGCCGGATATTCTGTTGGCGCAGGATTTTGACTCTCTGCGCGGTTGCGGCCTCTCGCGCCAGAAGCAGGGATACGCGCGCAGCCTTGCAGAGCTGGTCGTCTCCGGCGGGATAGACCTGCATAATCTACCTGAGGACGACGAAGCAGCGATCGCCCAGCTCGTGAAAATCAAGGGCATCGGCCGCTGGTCAGCCGAGATATATCTCCTGTTTGCCGAAGGCCGGCCCGATATCTGGCCGGCGGGCGACCTTGCAATACAGATCGCGATTGGCGAACTGGTGGGGATGGACGCGCGGCCCGATGAAAAGGCGGTGCGCGCCCGCGCCGAGGGCTGGCGGCCGCATCGCAGCGCGGCGGCGATCCTCGCCTGGCACCATTATAATGGTGCAACCCTCTGATGATCGTCAGCGTTTCGGGATTGGCCTGCATCAGGGGCGGACGGCGGCTCTATGCGGGCCTGGAGTTTACGCTTGCGGCAGGGGAGAGCCTGCGCCTCACCGGCCCGAATGGCGTCGGCAAATCCAGCCTTATCCGGCAGATATGCGGTCTCTTGCCGTGTACGGAAGGGAGCATTTCCCTCAGCGCCTCGCCTGCGCTGGCGGATGAACGCGCCGCGCTGGATGCTGACCGGCGGCTGGGTGAGGCGCTGCGCTTCTGGGCCAGGTTGGACAGCGCGCCGTCAGATCTGCTCGATCAGGCAATAGAGCGCATGGGCCTGGATGCGCTGGCCGAGCTTCCGGTGCGCATGCTCTCGACCGGCCAGCGCAAACGCGCAGCCCTCGCCCGTGTCCTTGCCAGCGGCGCGGCGCTTTGGCTTCTCGATGAGCCGGGAAATGGGCTGGACGATGCCTCGCTCGGCGCGCTGGGGCGCGCGATGGATGCGCATGTCGCGGGCGGCGGCACGATCATCGCTGCCTCGCATTTCGATCTGCCCCATAGCTTCACGCGCAGCATCGACCTGCGGTATTGCGCGCCATGATGCGCGCGCTGTGGCCGCTGATGCGGCGCGATATTGCGGCGGCGTGGAGCGGCGGTGGCGCGTGGCTGCCGGTGATCTTCCTTTTTCTGGTGGCGAGCCTCTATCCCTTTGCGGTAGGCCCGGACGCGCGGCTATTGGGGGCGACAGGCGGAGGCATGCTGTGGATAGCGGCGTTGCTAGCCGCGCTGCTGCCCATTGAGCGGCTGATCGCGCCCGATGTGGAAAGCGGCGTTATAGATCAATGTCTTGTGCGGGGAATTTCGGATGAAATCATCGTTCTTGCCAAGCTGATCGCCCACTGGCTGAGCTTTGGCCCGCCGCTGATGATCACCGCCCTACCCGCTTCCGCGCTGCTAAAGCTGGATGCGGGTACGCTGATACGGCTGGAGATCGGTCTGGCGCTGGGCACACCGGCGCTTGCCGCGCTAGGTGTGCTGGTGGCGGCGTTGACGGCGGGCCTGCGCAGTGCGAGCGCGATAGCCGGGCTGCTGGCGCTTCCCCTCGCGGTGCCGCTGCTGATCTTCGGCGCTGGGGCGCTGCATGAGGGGTCCGGCGCGGCGCTCAAGTTCCTCGCGGCGATAGCGCTGCTGCTGATAGCGATCACGCCGATCGCGGCAGGCGCGGCGATGCGTGCGGGGCGGGAATAGCCTTCAGCGGCTCCAGCGCGCCCATATCGCGGTGGGGAGCAGCAGCCCCCGCCCTTCCTCGCGCACCGCAAGCTCGCCGCACTCCACTGTGCCGGGCAGGCCCGCGAAAGCCTGTTTGAGCAGTTCGCCTATCGCCAGAGCCGACATGCGCACGGCATAGACGGTGAGGAACAGAAAGCGGCTGTTTTCATCGAGCAACTGTCGGCAGTTGGCGATCAGCGGCGGCAGATCTTCCTCCAACCGCCACACCTCGCCATCCGGGCCGCGCCCATATTTGGGCGGATCGAGAATGATGCCGTCATAGCGCCGCCCGCGCCGCACCTCGCGCGCCACGAACTTCTGCGCGTCGTCGGTGATCCAGCGGATCGGATGCTCGCTCATGCCGGAGAGCGCGGCGTTCTCGCGCGCGGACGCCACCGACTTTTTCGACGCATCGACATGCACCATCTGCGCACCGCTTGCTGCCAGCGCCAGCGTGCCCACGCCGGTATAGCCGAACAGGTTCATCGCGGATGGCGCCTCCATCCCTTCGAGCCTGCCTCTCATCCAGCCCCATACCGGCGCCATATCCGGGAAGAAGCCGAGGTGGCGAAAGGGGGTGCATGAAGCCGAAAAGCGCACCTCGTTCCAGCTCAGTGGCCAGCTTTGCGGCAGGGAGCGGTCGTTCAAATACCAGCGGCCGCCACCCTCCTCATCCGAGCCCGGCACAAACTCGGCATGTGCCTGCCAGTCTTCTGAAGCGGGCGCCCAGAGCGCCTGCGGCTCAGGCCTGATGAAACGATAGGGGCCATAGCGCTCCAGCTTGCGCCCGTTGCCGCTGTCGACAAGGCCATAGTCCGCCCAGGGTTCGGCAATCAGGGTGGAGAGGGTCACTGCCGTGCGGTGGCGAGGCCCGCGATATGCGCGGTTATGGCCTCATATGTCGCGGGCAGGCGCGTATAGGCCTCCTCACGGTCGAACAGGCTGCCAACCCGCGCGGGCATGGAAGGACGCACGCCGGTTGCGCGCTCCACCGCATCGCGGAATTTGGCGCCATGGGCCGTGGCGAGCGTAACGACCGGCACGTCGGCAGGCAGATCATCCGCCGCAAGCGCTGCGGCCAACCCGACCGCACTGTGCGGATCGATCACCTGCCCCGCAGCTTCATAAGCCCAGCGCAGCGCGAGGTTCATGCCGTCAGCGTCAACGCGGTGCGACGTGAACAGCCGCGATGCGCCCTCTTGCTGCGCATTGGTGAGGCGCATCGCCTTGCTCGCCTCGAACCCGCGCATCTGCTCTGCCAGCGCCAGCCCATCCCGCCCGCCGACATCGAAGAGAAGCCGCTCGAAGTTGCTGCTTACCTGAATGTCCATGCTCGGCGTAGCGGTAGGGATGACGGTGCCCTGACTATAATCGCCATCCGCCAGCGCACGGTGGAGAATATCGTTCACATTGGTGGCGACGATGAGGCGGGCGACCGGCAGCCCCATTTTCGATGCGACATAGCCTGCGAACACATCGCCGAAATTGCCGGTGGGCACCGAGAACGCCACCTCCCGCTCCGGCGCGCCCAGGCGCACGGCGGCATAGAAATAATAGACCACCTGCGCCATCAGCCGCGCCCAGTTGATGCTGTTGACGGCTGAGAGATTGTGGCGCGCACGGAAATCGGCGTCGTTGAACATCGCCTTCACCAGCGCCTGCGCATCGTCAAAGCTGCCATCGATCGCGATGTTGTGGACATTGGGCGCCAGCACGGTCGTCATCTGGCGGCGCTGCACATCCGAAACGCGGCCATAGGGATGGAGCATGAAGATGTCGATCTTGTCGCGCCCCGCCACTGCGTCGATGGCCGCCGACCCGGTATCACCCGATGTTGCGCCGACAATGGTGATGCGGTCCTCGCGCCGGGCGAGGAACTTTTCGAACAACAGGCCGAGCAGCTGTAGCGCCACGTCTTTGAATGCCAGCGTCGGCCCGTGAAACAACTCTAGCAGCCACTGCCTGTGGTCAAGCTGCACCAGCGGGGTCACGGCCTTGTGCGAAAAGCGGCCATAGGCAGCCTCGCACAACACGCGCAGTTCAGCCTCGGAGAGCGAGCCTGCCACGAATGGCGCCATGACGCGCACTGCCGTATCGACATAGGATAAGCCAGCCAGCGCACGAATGTCGTCCGCAGAGAATGTAGGCCAGCTTTCGGGCAGATACAGTCCGCCATCACCTGCCAGCCCTGCGAGCGTGACCTGTTCGAAATCCAGCGCCGGTGCGCTGCCGCGTGTGCTGATATATTTCATGGGGCAGCGGCCTAGCGTGGTGCGCTGGATCGGGCAAGAATTAAGAGTCGGCCTGCCCCTTGCGCTCGCGCAGCTTGAGTGCCAGCCCATAGATCACCAGCGCCACAACGGCGAACAGGAACCATTGCACAGCATAGCTAAGGTGGTTGTTGGGGATGTCGTCTGGCCGCGGCAGGCTGGAGGGTTTCAGCTCCGCAATCGGCGAGGCTTCCGCCACCAGCATCGGCCGCAGTACCAGCTCTGGCCCGGTCAATTGCGCAAAGAGGGAGCGATGGTCAGGCTCTTTGCTGATCCAGCCCGATATCGTCCCGCCAGTCCAGCCGGGCTTCATGTCGGGTTTACCGCCGACACCTACCGCCACCAGCGCGCCCTGCCCCTCTGCCCCGGTGGTGCAGTGGGCGATATAGCGGAAACCGGCAGAGCCGTCCGCCGCGCGTCCGGCTTCCACCTGCCAATGAACCACACGCAGGCAGTGCAGCGCAGAGCGACGAAAGGTCATGTCCGGGGTAACAGGGCCGGTGCTGGGGAACGAGCGCGGTGGGAGGGCGGGGTTGTGCCGCACCTCGGCGATCAGAGCTTCCTTCTGGCCTGCACGCTTCAGCTGCCAGACGCCGAGCATCACCATCGCCGCCACAGCAGACAGCACCAGTACCGTCGGAACGAGCGGCCAGTAACGCGGAAACCAGCGGGTCATGCCGGCCTGTCTTCCTTTTCTGCCATATCTGTGGCGGCCAGCACACCCTCTGCCGCCTTGTTCTTGTATTCCAGCGTCAGCAACATGCCCTTTGCCACTCGTAGCGACCCCACCACCAAGGCCACCGTCAACACCGGCCACACAAGGATGTGAAGGATGAGCGGCGGATGCACGCTGAACTCAAGCGCCAAAGCGAGGCCAAGGATCAGCCCGCCCACAATCATCGTCAGGAAGGCGGCGGGGCCATCGCCCACATTGAACTGGCGATAATCGAGGCCGCACATACGACAGCTGTCAGCAAAGCGCACCGGTGAAACAAAAAGGGTCTGCGCGCCGCATCGCGGGCACAGACCCTTTGCAGAAGCCATGACAAGCGGTGCGGGCGACGGTGCCGGATCGGTCATCGCGCGCCCACGTCCATCTCTATCAGCCGCCGTGGATCGGCGCGCCCCAGCCGCCCCACACATAGATGGCGGCGAAAAGGAACAACCACACCACGTCAACGAAGTGCCAATACCAGGCCGCCGCCTCGAAGCCAAAATGCTGGCGCGGGGTGAAGTGGCCGTTGTTGGCACGCACGAGGCAGACAATCAGAAAGATCGTGCCGACAAGTACGTGAAAGCCATGGAAGCCGGTCGCCATATAGAAGGCCGAGCTATAGGGCGTCTCGCCGAAGGGGAACGGCGCGTGCGCATATTCATAAGCCTGAATCGCCGAAAACAGTGCGCCGAGCAGGATCGTTGCCAGCAGGCCTTTCTTGAGGCCATCGCGGTTGCCATGAATCAGCGAGTGATGCGCCCATGTCACGGTAGTGCCGGAGCAGAGCAGGATCAGCGTGTTGAGCAGCGGCAGCTCGAATGCGTTGAGCGTCTCGATCCCCTTCGACGGGAACATCCCGTTGATCGGTTCCAGCGTTGATGGAAACAGCGAGAAATCGAAGAAGGCCCAGAACCAGCCGACGAAGAACATCACTTCCGAAGCGATGAACAGGATCATGCCGTAACGCAGGTGTAGCGACACGACGGGGGTGTGATCACCCGCATGGGCCTCTTTCACCACATCGGCCCACCAGAAGAACATGGTGGCGAGGACACCCGCGAGGCCGAGATAAAATACGCCCGCGCCAGCATTGCCCATCTGATCGGGGTGCATCCACATGATCGCGCCGATCGCCAAAGCGAGCGCCGACATCGAACCCATAAGCGGCCAGATGCTGGGTGGGAGAATGTGATAATCGTGGTTCTTGGCGCCTGCCATACTACTCTCTTCCCTGTTCACCAAAATTAGATTGAAACGTCCTTAGCTCCGGTTTGCGCTCGGCTCAACCGGATTGAACGTATAGCTCAAGGTAATCTGCTGCGTGTCCTTGTTGTCGGGATCGTCGAGGATCTTCGGGTCGACATAATAGATCACCGGCATCCGCACCTCCTGCCCCGGCTGAAGGGTTTGCTCGGTAAAGCAGAAGCACTGGATTTTGGTGAAGTAGATGCCCGACTGAGTAGGCGTCACGTTGAACACGGCCGTACCCGTCACCGGCTTGTCGCTCATGTTTTTCGCGATGAAGGTGGTGAAAGCGCGGGCGCCGATCTCCACCGTTTGCGTGGTATGCTCCGGCTTGAACTGCCACGGCATGCCGGGTGCGACGTTCGAATCAAAGCGCACGGACATGGTTTTGCCGGCGACAGGCAGAACGCCCGGCACCGTCTCGCCGCGTTGCGTTGTGCCACCAAAACCCGTGACCTGGCAGAAATAGCGATAGAGCGGCACCGAAGCGAAGCCCAGCCCGAACGCTCCGAGCGCGATCGAGAGTGCCATCAGCCCGGTGCGACGCAGTTTTGCCTGCATCGCGGGGTTGCTCAAGGATGCTGTCATTGCCTGTGTCATTGCGGCCCTATCCCTTACCCGTCATCTTGATGATGGAAATGGCGAAAACGAGGATCACGAATGCGCCGAGCGCCAGCGCCAGAACCTTGGCGCGGGCCTGTTGACGGGCGCGAATCTGGGCTTCATCGATCACGGGCTTATTCTCCTGCGCGG
Source organism: Sphingobium fluviale (assembly GCF_004122115.1). Classification (GTDB taxonomy): domain Bacteria; phylum Pseudomonadota; class Alphaproteobacteria; order Sphingomonadales; family Sphingomonadaceae; genus Sphingobium; species Sphingobium fluviale. The sequence goes on along the minus strand of NZ_SBKP01000005.1, from coordinate 168,353 downwards.
TCATGCCAACATCCATCGATCAAACACCACCGCGCCAAACAGGATGAACAGATACAGGATCGAATAGCGGAACAGCGCCCTCTCTGCCTTCATCTTTGCCGGGTCCAGCTCCAGCGAACTGAACACGCGGAACGCCAGAACGGCGAACAGTAAGGTCGCCACCAGCGCCACCGTGCCATAGAGCGCGCCCGTCAGGCGCAGCAGCACCGGCGCGAACGCGGCCACTGCCATGATCGCGGTATAGCCCCAGATCTGGCGGCGCGTCTCGCGCTCACCCGCCACCACAGGCAGCATCGGGATGCCGGCGGCGGCGTAATCGGGCCGGACATAGAGCGCAAGTGCCCAGAAATGCGGCGGAGTCCAGAAGAAGATCAGGCAAAAGAGCGCTATGGGCAGCGCGGAGACGTCCCCCGTCACCGCCGCCCAGCCAATCACTGGCGGAAACGCGCCCGCCGCACCGCCGATAACGATATTCTGCGCGGTGCGCGGCTTGAGCCAGATCGTATAGACGAACACGTAGAACAGGATCGAAACGCCAAGGATCGCGGCGGCAAACCAGTTGAGCGCGAGGCCCATCAGGATCACTGAAAAGAACGAGAGTCCCACCCCGAAATGCAACGCCGACTGCCGGTCCATCCGCCCTGCGGGCAGCGGGCGGTTGGCGGTGCGTTTCATCAGGCCATCGCTGTCCGCCTCAACCCATTGATTGAGCGCCGCGGCTGCGCCCGCGCCCAGCGCGATGCACAGGATCGCGGTGAAGGCCAGCACCGGGTGGATATGCCCCGGCGCCGCAAGCAGGCCGCACAGGCCGGTGAACACGACCAGCGTCATCACACGCGGCTTCGTGAGCGCGACAAAATCGCGCCAGTCGGCGGTGAGGGCAGCAGGATTCATCGTCGCGGTCGTCATGCTCGTTGCGCCACTCCGGGGGCGAAGAGAGAAATGCGGCTGAGGGCGGGCCAATTCAAGCCCGCCCCCTCAAAGTTTGTCAATGTCAGCGCACGATCAATGGTGCGCATTGTCCTCGATCACCGGCAGGGTCTCGAACTGGTGATAAGGCGGCGGGCTGGACAGGGTCCACTCCAGCGTCGTCGCGCCCTCGCCCCAGGGGTTGCCCTCCGCCTTGGCGCCGAACATCATCGAATAAGCGATGTTCACGAACCAGATGCCAACGCCAACCGCCATGATCGTGTAGCCGTGGCTCGCGATCTGGTTCCAGTATGCGAACGCCTCCGGATAGTCGGGATAGCGACGCGGCATGCCGGAAAGGCCGAGGAAGTGCATCGGGAAGAACAGCACGTTCACACCAATGAAGAAGATCCAGAAGTGCAGCTGGCCGAGCAGCTCGCTATACATGCGGCCCGACATTTTCGGGAACCAGTAATAGAAGCCCGCAAACAGCGAGAACACCGCGCCCAGCGACAACACATAGTGGAAGTGCGCCACGACATAATAGGTGTCGTGCATCACATCGTCGATGCCGCCATTCGCCAGCACCACGCCAGTGACGCCGCCCACGGTGAACATGAAGATGAAGCCCAACGCCCACACCATCGGAGTCTTGAAGCTGAGCGAGCCGCCCCACATCGTCGCGATCCACGAGAAGATCTTCACGCCGGTCGGCACCGCGATGACCATGGTTGCCGCGGTGAAATACATCTTCACGTTCACGCTCATGCCCGTGGTGTACATGTGGTGCGCCCACACGACGAAGCCGACGACACCGATCGCGACCATGGCATAGGCCATGCCGAGATAGCCGAACACCGGCTTGCGGCTGAAGGTAGATACGATCTGACTGATGATGCCGAAGCCGGGCAGGATCATGATGTACACTTCGGGGTGGCCGAAGAACCAGAACAGATGCTGATACAGCTCCGGGTCGCCACCCTTCAGGCCATCATAAAAAACGGTGCCGAAGTTGCGGTCCGTCAACAGCATCGTGATCGCCGCAGCAAGGACCGGCAGCGCGAGCAGCAGCAGGAACGCCGTGACCAGCACCGACCACACGAACAGCGGCATCTTGTGCAGGGTCATGCCCGGCGCGCGCATATTGAAGATGGTCGTGATGAAATTGATCGCACCCAGAATCGAGCTGGCGCCCGCGATGTGGAGCGACAGGATCGCCATGTCCACCGCTGGCCCAGGCGAGCCGGAGGTCGAGAGCGGAGCATAGACCGTCCAGCCCGTGCCCGCGCCGTTGCCGGCGCCGCCGGGTACGAAGGTCGAGCCGAGTAGCAGCAGGAACGCCGGGATTAGCAGCCAGAAGCTGATGTTGTTCATGCGCGGGAAGGCCATATCCGGCGCGCCGATCATGATCGGGACGAACCAGTTGCCAAAGCCGCCGATGATCGCGGGCATCACCATGAAGAACACCATGATGAGGCCGTGCGCGGTGATCAGCACGTTCCAGAGGTGATAGGCCTGATCGAGCGATGCGGTGCCGCCTTCCGCGATGGAGGCCCAACCCTGAAGGTACTGGATGCCGGGCTGCGCCAGCTCGATACGCATCAGGCCGGAAATCGCACCGCCGATCACCCCCGCGATAATCGCGAAGATGAGGTAGAGCGTGCCGATATCCTTGTGGTTCGTCGACATGAACCAGCGGGCGAAGAAGCCCGGCTTGTGATCAGCGTCGTGATGATCGTGGGCGTGGCCGTGAGCGTCTGCTGCAATCGTCGTCATGATGAAGAGACCCTTATATCAAATCTTGGCGGGCGCGACTGGCGCGGCTGTATCGGCGGTCTTGGCCGGTTCAGCACCAGCCTTGGCTGTGGGATCGCCGCCCTGCGAACGGACCCACTGCTCCCACTCGGCCACAGGCCGCGCCTCGATGGCAATCGGCATGAACCCGTGCTTCACGCCGCACAGCTCTGAGCACTGACCGTAATAGACGCCCGGCTTCTCGATGAAGATACTGCGCTCGTTGAGGCGGCCCGGCACCGCGTCCATCTTGAACCAGAGTGATGGGACAGCAAAGCTGTGAATAACATCTGCCGCAGTGATTATAAGACGGATCGGGCGGCCAACGGGGAGAACCAGACGGTTATCCACCGCAAGCTGGTTCGGTTCGCCATTTTCCAGAGCCTTTTCGGGCGGCAGGATGTTCGACACATATTCCGGTATGCCCTGATCGGGATATTCATAGCCCCAATACCACTGATATCCGGTGACTTTAACCGTCAACGCATCCTTGGGCGCGGGTTTGTATTGCTCGGCAATCAGGCTGATCGAAGGCACCGCGATCACCACGAGGATCAGGACTGGAACCACGGTCCAGACGATCTCGATAAAGGTGTTGTGTGCCGTCTTGGACGGAACGGGGTTGGCCGCGCGGCGGAACCGGACGACGATATAGAGCATCAGGCCGAGAACGAACAGCGAGATCACGGTGATAATCGGCAGCAGCAGCGCATCATGCATCCACAGCGCCTCGCGGCCGGTCGGACTGAATTGCTTCTGGATCGTATATTCGCCCGGCGAGGGCATGCCGATGCCTTCTGTCGGCTTCATACGCTCAGGAGCGGCCACCTTTTCCGCAGCGGGGGCGGCAGCATTAGCGGCAGCAATATCAGCCGGAGCGGCCATCGATTCGACTGCCGCAGCAGGTGCAGCAGCTTCCTGCGCCATAGCCGGATAAGAGCCAGCCAGCGCCGGCACCAGTGCCAGCAATCCCGCCGCAAGCAATGATTTCACGATATTCATAGGCGTATGATACCCCGTTCCCCTTAGGCCTTGCCCCCTCTACCGCAACGCATTGTCGCAGGGACGTAACTGGCGGGCTTATAGGCATGGTTGCCAGCAGGCTCAAGCCGCAAAAGGGGTTTTTCTTCATGGTTGCATCAGCTACCCAACCCCCCTATCTGCACCGCGGAAAATGAAACGGATTCAAGGTAAATGAACGAAGACGCGATACTGGCAGAATTCCGTGCAGCCGAAGCATTGCTTGAAGGGCATTTCGTCCTTTCATCGGGCAAGCACAGCGCCTATTATTTGCAATGCGCACGTGTGCTGATGAGCGCCGAACGCGCGGGAAGACTGGCGCTGGCGCTGGCGCAAAAACTGCCGCGCGATCTGAAAGCCGAGATAGATCTGGTCGTCTCGCCTGCGATGGGTGGTCTCATCATTGGCCATGAAATGGGCCGCGCTCTGGGTGTGGACGCAATTTTTCTGGAGCGGCCGGAGGGGCAGTTCACTCTTCGGCGTGGCTTTGCCATCGAGCCGGGGCAGAAGGTGCTGCTGGTTGAGGATGTAGTGACCACCGGCCTGTCATCGCGCGAAGCGATGAAAGCTGTACGAGCCGAGGGCGGCATCGTGCTCGCCGAAGCTGCGCTGGTCGATCGCTCGGCAGGCGAAGCGGAACTGGGCGTGCCCTTCTATCCTCTAGTGTCGCTGAATTTTCCAGTTTATGAGCCTGATGCCCTGCCACCAGAGCTGGCCGCAACCCCCGGCATCAAGCCGGGAAGCCGCAAAAACGCCGTATAGTGGCCGCGCTGCCGCCCCTGCGCTTAGGCGTCAACATCGACCATGTCGCGACGATCCGCAACGCGCGCGGTGGCGATTTTCCCGATCCGGTGCGCGCCGCGCTGATGGCCGTTGAGGCAGGCGCGGACGGCATTACGGCCCATCTGCGCGAAGACCGGCGCCATATACGCGATGAGGACATCGCCAGCCTGATGGCCGCGCTCACCGTGCCGCTGAACCTCGAAATGGCAGCGACGGACGAGATGCTGGAGATCGCGCTGCGCCACAAGCCGCACGCCGCCTGCATCGTGCCGGAAAAGCGCGAGGAGCGGACGACCGAGGGCGGGCTGGACGCCGCGCGGCAGTTCGATGCGCTCGCCCCGATGGTACGTGCGCTGGGCTATGCCGGCGTGCGCGTCTCTTTGTTCATAGAACCGGACGTGGCGCAGATCGATGCCGCCATCCGCTTGGGCGCGCCGGTGGTGGAGTTCCACACCGGGCGTTATGCGCATCTCGATGGCCAGCCGCGCGCCGACGAGTTGCGCCGCATATCGGATGCCGCCGCCCTCGCCGCGCGCAACGGCATCGAGCCGCATGCAGGCCATGGCCTTACCTTTGAGAATGTTGGGCCGATCGCCGCGATCCCGCAGATCCGCGAACTCAACATCGGCCATTTTCTTGTCGGCGAGGCGATCTTCACCGGCTTGGCCGACGCCATCCGCACCATGCGCGCGCATATGGACGCCGCGCGATGATAGTGGGTTTAGGCTCAGACCTCTGCAACATTGACCGGCTGGCCAAGGTGCTGGAGCGGCACGGCGAGCGGTTCGAGCTGCGCGTTTTCACGGCCACGGAACGCGCGAAGGCCGCCAGACGCCCGTTCACCAAGGCCGGCACGCTGGCCAAACGCTTCGCCGCCAAGGAAGCCTTCTCGAAGGCGATAGGCACCGGCTTCAACCATGGCGTCTATATGCGCGACATCGGCGTGGTCAACGCGCCATCGGGTGCCCCGACGCTGGAACTGACCAACGGCGCCGCCGCGCGCCTTGCGGCGATGACTCCGCCCGGCCACCGCATGCTTGTTCATCTCACGCTCACCGATGATCATCCATTTGCGCAGGCGTTCGTTATATTGGAAGCGGTGCCGGATGCCGCGGCGTGAGCGGGAATGATTCGGATATGAACCATATTGCTGGTAGCGCCGTCGCTCCACCCGCCCGTTCCGGCATAGACTGGTGGGCCGAGTTCAAGAGCCTCGCGGTACTCCTGCTCTGCGTATTGGGGTTCCACAGCTTCATTGCCAAGCCCTTCTATATCCCTTCCGAATCGATGATGCCGGTGCTCCTGAAAGGCGACCGTCTGGTAGTCAGCAAATATCCCTATGGCTGGTCCTATGTGTCGCTGAGCTTTCATCCGCTGCCCTTTATGCCAGGGCGTGTGATGAGCCAGCTGCCTGAGCGCGGTGACGTCGTTATCGTTACGCCCCGCAACAGCCGCGAAGATTATATCAAGCGTGTGATCGGCCTGCCGGGCGACACGATCGAGATCCGCGGCGGGACCGTGATCCTGAACGGCGTGCCTGTGCCGCAACGAACTCTGCCGCCGCTGATGCTGCCTGTCGACGCCAACGCCCCCTGCCCCGCCGGGCAGTTTCCCGGCGCGCTGGTGGCCGGGCAGGATGGCAAGCGCTATTGCCGCCTGCCGGTCAGCGAAGAGACGCTGCCCAATGGCCGCCACTATCAGGTCATCGATGTCGGGCCCAGCGCGCTGGACTGGTATGGCCCGGAGAAAATTCCCGCAGGCCATCTATTCCTGATGGGCGACAACCGAGACAACAGCGCGGACAGCCGCGCGACGCTGGCCGAACGGGGCTTGGGTGGCCCTGTGCCATTTGAAAGCATCGGCGGGCGGGCGGAGTTCATCACTTTTTCGGTGGACGGCACAACGAGCCTTTGGAATCCGCTGAGCTGGTGGACATCCCTGCGCGGCGGCAGGGCGGGCGCAAGTTTGCATGCCGAAGGGGGAAACTGACGTACCATAACGTCATGCTGAACTTGTTTCAGCATCCATCAAGCCTCACGGTCTCCCGCAACTGAGGGAGCGGGCTTCGCCCGATACTGATATTTCGCAGAGTTCAAGATGCGCGGTTGCTGCTCGATCTTGGAGCATCGTGCGCAAAAGTGGGAACCGGTTTTTGGAAAAAAACGATGCGACAACAAAAAGTTAGAGCGCACATCTTGCGTCAGATTTAACGCAGCGCGCTCCAGAATTGAGCCTGCCGCACAATGGATGCTGAAACAAGTTCAGCATGACGGTGGGATAAGTCGAAACCTACCCCAGCCCGGAAATCAGGGCTGCATAGCCTCGCCGCCGCCCTGCATCTGTTGCATCTGCTGCTGCATCGCCATGATCTCGGCGCGGGATTTGAAATCGAGCAGCTTCACGCTGAAAATCAGCAGAGAGTTGGCCGGGATCGGGCCGGACTCTTTGTCGCCATAGCCCAATGCGGGGGGAATGAAGAGTTGATACTCGCCGCCGCGCTTCATCCGTTGCAAACCCTCGGCAAAGCCAGGCACAACGCCATCGACCGGCATCGCCGCCTGCTCACTCTGGTCGAACACCGTACCATCGGTCAGCGTCCCGGTGTAGCCGACCAGCGCGATGTCGCCCGCCGTGGGGCTTGGCCCCTCGCCTTCGCGGATCACTTTATACTGCAGGCCGCTATCCGTGGTGATCACGCCCGCCTCTTTGCCGTTTTTTGCGAGATAGGCGGCTGCAGATGGCACCACATTACGCTGCCCCGCATAGGCAAGGCCCGCCGCAGCGAGCGCTATAGCGCCGACGCCCACCCACAGGCGGGTCAGCGACCATTTAGCGACAGGACGAAGCGGGACAGCTGTGATAGACATGGACAAGGCCCTGATATAGCGGAACGGAACAAGAAATGCGGGCAATCACGCCCGCATCGTCTCCAGCTTAGCGGCTGCCGTCGCGCTCCACGCGCTTGCGCTCCAGCTTGCGGGCGCGGCGCACGGCAGCGGCCTTTTCACGGGCGCGCTTTTCCGACGGCTTTTCGTAGTGACGGCGCAGCTTCATCTCCCGATACACGCCCTCGCGCTGCAGCTTTTTCTTGAGCGCGCGAAGTGCCTGATCGACATTATTGTCGCGGACGATGATTTGCATAAGGCCGTCTTGCTCCAATCTAGCATGGCTGGAGGGCGACTTACTCGCCATACACACAGCCGAAATAACATATTAAAAACAACAAAAAACATAGCGCCGCAAGCAACAAGCTGCGTCGTGATCGGCGCGCCCTACCAGCGAACAGGATTAACATCAAGATGATTCCTGATTTTTGGTGCGTGTGTGATCCGCTCACGCGGATATGCCGTACCAGCCCTCTCCCCCACCCGAACCTCCGAAACGCAGCAAAGCTGCCTGTTTCGGATCATGCATATAACTGTTGCGAGCGAACCACGCTCAAAGCCATAAGCGCATCATGACGAGCTTTACCGTGAACGACCGCCCGGTGCGCTACCTGATGGATCCGGAGACACCCCTCCTGTGGGCTTTGCGCGATGCATCGAACCTGACCGGCACCAAATATGGCTGCGGCACCGGCGATTGCGGCGCATGCACCGTGGATGTGGATGGGCAAGCGGTGCGCTCCTGCCGTATCTCGATTGCCGCGTGCGAGGGGCGCTTCGTCACGACGATCGAGGCGCTCTCCACCGATCGCAGCCACCCGGTGCAGCAGGCGTGGATCGAGGCGAACCTGCCCCAATGCGGCTATTGCCAGCCGGGCATGATCATGGCCGCCGCCGTCCTGCTGAAAAAGAACCGCGCGCCGTCTGACGCGGACATAGACGCCGCCATCACCAATATCTGCCGCTGCGGCACCTATCCGCGCATTCGCGCCGCGATTCGCCGGGCGAGCGCGATGATGAACGGCTCAGGCCCGGCTCCCGCCGGTCCCGCCACCCCGGACACACAAGCCGAGCCGCGAGCCGCCACCCAAGCAGAGCCTACCACATGAGCCTGCTCTCGCGCCTGCCGTTCTTCGGCGCCTCGAAGCAAGCAACCCAGCCCCCGACGATACGACAGGACGGCCCCTTCCCGGATGATGCCGACCAACCCTCAGCGGCGCGCGCGCATATCGCGCGGCAGGTCAGCGCCAAGCTCGCCCGTAACCCGATGATAGAGCGGCTGGGCGATGCGCGGCTCGACCTGTTCCTTCGGCCCCATTTCGCGACGCCCGCCGAGTGCGCAGCCCTGTGCGCAATGATCGACGCAGGTGCGCAGCCCTCTATCCTCTTCTCCGGCACACAGGGGCCGGAATATCGCACCAGCCACAGCTGCCACATGGACCGCGCAGACCCGCTCGTTACCACCATCACGGAGCGCATCTGCGCCCTGATGGGCATCGAACCGCGCTTCACCGAAACGTTGCAGGGCCAACGCTATACGGCGGGGCAGGAATATAAACCGCATTGGGATTACTTCCCGCAAAACGACACCTTCTGGCCGCAAATGCGCGACATGGGCGGGCAGCGAACCTGGACTGCAATGCTCTATTGCAATACCGTAGAGGCGGGAGGCGAAACGCAGTTCGTCACCACCGGCCTTTCCATAATCCCCTCGCAAGGTGCGCTGCTCTTATGGAACAATATGGACCGCGATGGAGCGCCCAACACAGACAGCGCCCATTATGCAAGGCCAGTGGAAGCAGGCGTCAAATATGTGCTGACCCTGTGGTTCCGCGAGCGACCCTGGCTCTAAAAAAGCGTCCAGGCGTTAACCTCAACTGCTCATCACCCTTTCTGTTCGCTGAACCTTCCATTCCCGCTCCGTTCAGCACGACTCGGCAATAACCTTCTTGTCGGCACGGCATTGCCCGCCGAAAGGAATGAGGAGAACGACTATGCGTAAACTGATACTTTCCGCCGCGATGGCCGCCACCGCGCTGACTGGAATGACCCTGTCCATGGCCGCGAACGCGCAGGACTGGCGTCAGGAACGGCGTGAAGAACGGCGCGATGACCGCCAGGATGTGCGCGAGGCAGGCCGCGATGTACGCGAAGAGCGGCGCGAACTGCGTGAAGCCTATCGCGAGGGCGACCGCCGCGACATTCGCGAGGAACGGCGCGATGTTGCTCGCGCGGAGCACCGCTACTCCCGCGAACTGCGCGATTACCGGCGCGATAACCCCCGCGTCTATTCACGCGGCAACTGGAGCGCGCCGTACCGCTATCGCCACTGGGATCGTGGTGTGCGCGTCGACCGCGTCTATTATGCGCCGCGCTATTATGTGAACGATCCGTGGCGCTATCGTCTGCCGCACGCACCGGGCTATGCCCGCTGGGTGCGCCATTATGACGACGTGCTGCTGATCGATCTGCGCAGTGGCCGGGTGATCGACGTCTACCACCGCTTCTTCTGGTAAGGAGCTTTGCGGAAGACCGCCCGGAGAAATCCGGGCGGATTTTCCTATGCCGACAGAGCTTCCGCGATAAGCCGCCTACTATTCTCTATGCCGTAGAGCGCGATGAAGCTGCCCATGCGCGGACCTTGATCGGCCCCCAATAGCGTCTGATACAGCGCCTTGAACCAGTCTCGCAGTTGCTCGAACCCATAGTGCGGATCTTTGCCGATCGCGTAGACGATGTTCTGGATGTCCTCCGCCGAAGCATCTTCGGAAAGCGCGCCCAGCTGTGCGTCCAGCTCCGCCAACGCACCGGCCTCGTGCGCTTCCGGCTTCCGCCGCTTTAATGTCGGCGCAACAAAATCCCGGTTATAGGCCAGCGCGCAAAGTATTAGTTTTCCCAGATAATCGTCTGCAAACACCTCGGTGTTATTAATGAATTCTGCCTCTGCTGGCGACGTTGATCTGATATTGGGGTTATTACCCAGCAACTTATCTAAATAACCTCGGACCTGAAGCTCAGTAGCTTCGGCTCCAAGTACCCCAACGAGATTCAGCAACAAGCCATAGGAAACAGGCAGCGGCTGTTCGGGCACAGCCTCTCCCCGCGCGGCATGAACATGATGCACCGGGTTGCCAAGCTGCTTGTCGAGCGGTTGGGACGCATAATTGCCGCGAAACTGCTCATACTCATCCACTGCGCGCGGGATCACGCCGATGTGGAGCTGCTTGGCGCTCTTCGGCTCGCGATAAGCATAGAAAGCGAGGCTTTCTTCGCTGCCATAAGTCAGCCACTCTTCCAAAGACAGGCCATTACCCTTTGATTTACTGATCTTTTCCCCTTTTTCATCGAGGAACATCTCATAGATCAGCCCTTCGGGCTTCCGCCCTCCCAGCACCTGCGCGATCTTGCCGGATTGCACGCCGCTGTCGGTCAGGTCCTTGCCATACATCTCATAGTCGACATCCAGCGCGACCCAGCGCATCGCCCAGTCAACCTTCCATTGCAGCTTGGCCCCGCCGGAAAGGATGCAATGCTCTACCTGTGCGCCTTCGTCCTCGAACCGCACGATGCCGCTTTCAGCGTCCACCACCTCCAGCGGCACCTGCAACACCACACCGGATCGAGGGCTGACGGGCAGCACCGGAGAATAGGTCGCCGCGCGCTCCGCCCGCAATGTCGGGAGCATAATATCCATTATTTTCTGATAGTTACGCAAGACGTTCCGCAGCGCGTCGTCAAACGCCCCTGATTTGTACAACTCCGTTGCACTATGGAAAGAGTAATGGAAACCGAACCGGTCCAGAAACTCCCGCAGCATCGCATTGTTATGCGCGGCAAAGCTGTCATACTTGCCGAACGGATCGGGGATGGCGGTCAGCGGCTTGCCAAGATGCTCCCTCAGCATCTCCTGATTGGGCACGTTGTCCGGCACCTTGCGCAGCCCGTCCATATCGTCCGAAAAAGCGATCAGGCGCGTGGGGATGTCAGACATTTCCTCGAACGCCTTGCGCACCATCGTTGTGCGCAGCACCTCGTTGAACGTGCCGATATGCGGCAGGCCTGAAGGACCATAGCCGGTCTCGAACAGCGCATAGCCCTTGGCGGGCGTAGCGTTAGCCAGGCGCTTCAGAACCTTACGCGCCTCTTCATGCGGCCAGGCTTTGGAAAGGAGGGCGGCTTCGCGCAATGTCGTGGTGTCAGTCATACGCGCCCCCATAGAGCATCGCGCGAAAAAGTGGGAACCGGTTTTTTCGCCTAGCGGTGCGACCAGCAACAACAGCGGCCTTGAACATAAGTTTAAGCCCTTTCTACAGGCATACCTGTATCACGGTTTACCGGCAATTAAGCATCTGGGGCTATGCTAATCCCATCATGCACGCATCGCAGAGTCAGGCCCAATATAAGCGCGAGCTGCGCATTCCGGTGGACATACCGGTGCGCATAGACAGTGTGCTTGTCTCCACCGATGCGATGTTGCGCAATCTCACCGAGCATGGCGCGTTGATCGAGGGCATATCGCTGCCCAAGGGAGCGCAGTTCCAGATCGATTATGAGGGGCAGATCGTGTTCGGCATTGTCGCTTGGGCGGAAGACGACCGCATCGGCGCACGCTTTCCATTCATGCTGGACGATGGCCCGCTCTATACGCGGCTGCAACAGGCCGTAGTGGAGCATGAGGTACGGCAGAAGCATACGCCGCGCGTCTACGCTTCGGCACCCGCGCCGCATATTCAGAATCCCGCGCCCAGCGCCTTGCGTCGCGCGACCGGGGGTTTTGGCCGCAGAGGCCTCTGATTTCTTCTCAAAAGCATTGAAGCAATTGGACGAGGCGCTATGCCGGGTTGATGAACCGGCTGCCTCCCCTGCCCGCGCTCCACGCCAGCCACGCTGGCATCTGGCTGTGCGAGCCGGGGGGCGAGGCGCGAGCGGTATCGCGCGGCGAGGCGGTGTCTGCCGCCGCCGAAACGCCGGTGCTCGTTTTGAATGCACCGCTCACCGGCCAGCGGCTGGGCTATGATGCGCTGTCGGGCCTGGATCTTCTCGAACTTTGGGCCTTCATCCACCCCGCACGGTTTCTGGTTCCCACGCCTTCCGGGTTGGCGCGCGCACTTGACCTGACTGAACCTGAACGAGAGCAAGACATCCCCGCTCTGCTGACAGCGGCAACGGGCGCCTTGCTGGCCCGGCTTGGCGAACCGGATTGGCGCGAGCGCGAGGGCGCGTGGTTGTCTGCGCAATCATTGCAGCGTTTGCGCTGGCCCTGGGCACCGATTGTCGGCCCGCTGATCGCACGGCCAGACGATAAGGACCGCTGGCTGTTCAGCCGCCTGCCGGAATGGGAGGAAGGCGCGCCCCGCCCTGCCCCGCGCGCCTATACGCCCGACCCGGACGCCATCGAGGCACGGCTGGAGGCACTGACCGGATCGGGCGCGGAACCCCGGCCCGGCCAGCGAGCCTACGCGCAATCCGCTGCCGCAGCCTTCGCCCCTCGTCAGGCGCGGGACCGGCCCAATATCCTGCTCGCCGAGGCCGGCACTGGTATCGGCAAGACCCTGGGCTATCTCGCCCCCGCCTCATTATGGGCGGAGCAGGCGGGCGGCACCGTCTGGGTCTCTACCTACACCAAGGCGCTGCAGCGCCAGCTTGATGCCGAGACACGGCGACTGAGAGAGAACCCCGGTAGCGCGGGGGGGAAGGTCGTGGTCCGCAAGGGTCGCGAGAATTATCTCTGCCTGCTCAACCTTGAGGACGCGCTGCAGGGAGGCTTTTCCGGTCGTGCGGCGATCCTCGCCCAGCTCGTCGCGCGCTGGGCGGCCTATACCAAGGATGGCGACATGGTCGGCGGAGATCTGCCTGGCTGGCTGCCCACGCTGTTCCGACGCAACGGCTCCACCGCGCTGACCGACCGGCGGGGCGAGTGCGTCTATGCCGGCTGCCCACATTACCGCAAATGCTTCATCGAGCGTAGCGTGCGCGGCGCGGCGCAGGCGGACATTGTCATCGCCAATCATGCGCTGGTGATGATCAACGCCGCACGCGGGAGAGACGATGGCGGCGCACCCACCCGCCTGATCCTCGATGAGGCGCACCACATCTTCGACGCCGCGGATTCGACCTTTGCAGTAGCCTTGACCGGGCAGGAAACGATAGAGTTGCGTCGCTGGGTCATCGGGCCGGAGGGCGGATCGCGTGGGCGCAGGCGCGGACTTGCCGCCCGCCTTGCCGATGTCGCCAGCTATGATGCCGAGGGCGCTGCCGCGATCAATCAGGCGCGCGATGCAGCCAGCCTGCTGCCTGCCGACGAATGGCTGAAGCGTGTGGTGCATGGCGAACCGTTCGGCCCGATCGAGGATTTGTTGTGCGCCGTGCGCGCGCATGTCTTCGCCCGCGCCGAGGATGGCAAGGCCGCGGATGCCGATGCGGGCTATGGGCTGGAGGCAGAGCTGGCCGAACCAGATGGCGCGCTGGTTGAGGCCGCGATGAACGCCGCCGCCGCGCTCGACAGCTTGTTGAAGCCCCTCAACCGCCTCGGCAAAAGGCTGGAAGCGATCCTTGCTGACGGGCCAGACTGGATGGACGGCCCAGCACGCGCGCGGATCGAAGGCGCGATCGGCTCGATGCAATGGCGGACGGATTTACTCTCCGGCTGGCTCGCCCTGCTCGCCCGCATCGGCGGCCCCGGCGACCCGGATTTCGTCGACTGGCTGGCGGTCGACCGGTTCGAGGGGCGCGAATATGACATGGGGTTGCATCGCCACTGGCTCGACCCCACCCGCCCCTTCGCCGAAACCGTGCTGAAAGGCGCGCACGGCGCACTACTGACTTCCGCCACCCTGCGCGGCAGCGTTGGCGAGGGCTGGGCGCGGGCCGAAGCACGCACCGGCGCTGCGCACGTCGAGGGGCCAGTCCAGCGGTTCGAGGCGGCCAGCCCGTTCGATTATGCTTCACAAGCCGAGGTCTTGATAGTCACCGATGTAAAGCGCGGAGACATCGGCGCCCTGTCTGGCGCCTATGCGCGCCTGATCGAGGCGTCAAACGGAGGCGCGCTCGGCCTGTTCACCGCGATCCGTCGTCTTCGCGCCGTCCACGCCCGCATCGCGGACCGGCTGGCGCGCGCATCCCTCCCGCTTTATGCCCAGCACGTTGACCCCATCGACACCGGTACGCTGGTCGATATCTTCCGTGACGACATGCGCGCCTCACTGCTCGGCACTGATGCTCTGCGCGACGGTGTCGACGTGCCCGGTCATTCGCTGCGCCTACTGATCATGGAAGGGGTGCCGTGGTCCAAACCCACGGTGCTGCACGCCGCGCGCAAGCTCGCCTCCAGAGCGGAAGACGGCGGCGGTAACGCCTATGACGACGCGATTATCCGCGCCCGCCTGGCGCAGGCCTTTGGCCGCCTCATCCGGCGCGCCAATGACAAGGGGATTTTCGTCATCCTCTCCGCCGCAATGCCGAGCCGCTTGCTAAGCGCCTTTCCACCCGGCGTCCCGATCCGGCGCATCACCTTGGATGACGCGGTAATTACGGTGAGCGAACGACTTGGATTTGCAACGTCTTTGGTGCATCAGGAGGATGAATCGAGGATGCTCAATAAATGAAAACGCTGATCCTGCTACGCCACGCCAAATCGGGATGGGATGACCCGGAGCTGCGGGATTTCGATCGACCGCTGAATGCCAAGGGTGTGCGCGCAGCTGTTATGATGGGGCGCAAAGCGGCAGCAGATAGACTGAGGGTCCAACGGCTGATCGCCTCTCCCGCCGTGCGTGTGATGCAGACGCTGGAAGGCTTCCGCGAAGGGATAAGCGCTTTGCCTGAGCCGGAATGGGACCGGCGCATCTACCTTTCCTCGGCGGCCACCCTGCTCGATATCATCCGCGAGACGGAGACGGGCATCGATACGCTGATGCTGGCAGGGCATAATCCGGGGCTGGAGGATTTGATCCTGGAACTGGTGGCGGATGACAGCGCATCGCCGCTGCGCGCGCTGGTCGAGGAGAAGTTGCCCACTGCCTCGCTCGCCGTGCTGGAATGGCAGGGAGACGACTGGGCCATGCTTGACAGCAAGAGCGGTGTACGCCTCGCTGCGCTCACCCGCCCGCGTGATCTTGATTCGTCCTTGGGGCCAGACACGGACTAAACGCTCAGTCCAGTGCGACGACCAGCTTTGAACGGATAGACAACAGGCTGGGTATAAGGTCAGCGCTGGGTTGCCCTGCCGGCTGTTGCGTATGCGCAACAGCTTCCACATCGTCAGGTTCAGTCTTGCGCCCCTTTACACCTGCCTTACTGGATAGCGCCTGTTGTGCGCCGCGCACGGTATAGCCTTCGACATTCAGCAGTCTGTGAATGAGCCGGGCCAGCTCTACGTCGTCCGGCCGGTAATAGCGGCGATTGCCTGCGCGCTGGAGCGGGCGCAGCGCCGGAAAGCGCGTCTCCCAATAGCGCAGAATGTGCTGAGGCACGTTCAGCTCGGCTGAAAGCTCGCCAATGGTCAGGAAGGCACCGGATTGTTTGGTCATGTGCGCCACTTTACTCGGCACTCCGAACCCGTCAATCACTCAGCGCACATACTTGCGATTCAGCCCTTGGAGACTTGCTCACGCATGATCTGGCTGGGGCGGAAGGTAAGCACCCGGCGGGAAGTGATCGGCACCTCAACGCCAGTCTTGGGATTACGGCCAACCCGCTCAGACTTGTCGCGCAGCACAAACGTACCAAAACCGGAAATCTTGACGTTCTCGCCACGGGCCAGCGCGTCGCACATCATATCAAGTATCGATTCAACAATGCGCGCAGACTCTGCACGGGAAAGGCCAACTTTCCCGTTCAGGCTTTCTGCAAGATCGGCGCGCGTGAGCGTTTCTCTGCCCCCCATGTATGGTTCTTTCTCTTCTTCCCACCTAGAATTGCGCACTTGATTCCCCAAGCCGCCCTTATTTGCAAGTGCGGTACGTGAAATTGATCTAAAATTGCATCAAATCGGAGCGAAATCAGGGGGAATTTACAATTATTACAGCCGAATCAGGCAAGCGCCCCAGGTAAAGCCACCGCCCATAGCCTCCATTACCACCAGATCACCCGGTTTGATGCGCCCATCCCGCACCGCCACATCGAGCGCAAGCGGCACGGATGCGGCGGATGTATTGGCGTGCTGATCGACCGTGACGATCACCTTTTCAGGCGCAAGGCCGAGCTTGCGCGCAGTAGCATCAAGGATGCGGGCATTGGCCTGATGCGGCACGACCCAGTCAATATTGTCCGCACTCTCGCCTGCCATATCCAGCACCTCGCGCAGCACGGCGGCAAGGTTGGTGACAGCGTGGCGGAACACCTCCTGCCCCTTCATGCGCAGCTTGCCGACGGTGCCGGTGGTTGACGGCCCGCCATCGACATAGAGCAGCTGGTTGTGCCGCCCGTCCGCATGTAGCTTTGTAGCAAGAATTCCGCGTGCGCCGTCTTTACTCTCTTCAGCTCCGAGCACGACTGCACCCGCGCCATCACCGAACAGCACGCAGGTCGTGCGGTCTTCCCAGTCTAAGATGCGAGAAAACGTCTCCGAGCCGATCACCAGCGCCGTATTGGCTGCGCCGGAGCGGATCATGCTATCCGCCACGCTGACCGCATAGAGAAAGCCGGAGCATACAGCCGCAACATCGAAGGCCACACAGTCATTTATGCCCAGCGCCGCCTGAACCTTTGTGGCGCTCGCGGGAAAGGTCTGGTCCGGCGTGGCGGTGGCGAGGATTATGAGGTCTATTGCTTGCGGCTGGACCCCCGCGGCATCCAGTGCCGCGCGCGCGGCCGCCGTGCCGAGGGAGGAGGTTGTCTCGCTCTCGTCCGCAATATAGCGGTTGGCGATGCCGGTGCGCTCGCGAATCCATTCGTCGCTGGTGTCTACCCGTTCTGCCAGCTCAGCGTTACTAACGGATTTCGCTGGTAAGGCAGAACCTGTGCCCAGCAGGACCGAACGACGGATCATCAGGAAGCGAGCTCCATTTTTCCAAGCGCATCGATCCGCGCCAGATCGCTGGTGATACGCTGCGTTATATCGGCCTCCAGCAGGCGCGCTGCGACATGGACTGCGTTGGCGACCCCGGCCGCGTTTGCGCTGCCATGGCTTTTCACCACTACGCCGTTGAGGCCCAGGAACACTGCGCCATTATGCTGGTTCGGGTCCAAATGATGTTTCAGCAAGTGCATCGCCGGCTTGGAAATGAGGAAACCGATTTTGGACCGGATCGAGCTGGTGAAAGCCTTGCGCAGCAGATCCGTCACGAAGCGCGCAGTGCCCTCAGCAGTCTTGAGCGCGATATTGCCGGAAAAACCATCACTCACAATCACGTCCGCCTCGCCGCGCGCGAGCTTGTCGCCTTCGGTAAACCCGTCAAACTGCATCGCGAGCTGTGGGCTGGCCCGCAATATGGCCGCGGCATCGCGAATTTCATCCGTGCCTTTCAAATCCTCAGTGCCGATATTGAGCAAGCGAACGCGGGGCCTCTCCAGCTCCATCGCTGCGCGAGCATAGGCCGCGCCCATCACCGCGAACTGCACAAGGTTGCGCGCGTCGCATTCGGTGTTCGCTCCAAGGTCGAGCATCACCACATCATTGTCACCCAGCGTAGGCAACAGCGCGGCGAGCGCAGGCCGGTCAATCCCTGCCATTGTGCGCAACGCCAGCTTCGCCATCGCCATCAGCGCACCCGTATTGCCGGCCGAAACTGCGGCGCCCGCATCGCCTTTCTTCACTGCTTCGATCGCGAGTCCCATGGAGGTACTTTTAGCGCGGCGAATGGCAGCAGCGGGCTTTTCACTCGCATCGACCACGCCATCGGTATGGACGATCTCGGATGCGGCGCGCAGATTGGGGTGATTATCAAGCGCGGCCTTGATCCGCGCCTCATCGCCAAAGAGGGTGAAGCGCAGGCCGTCGTGCCGTCGACGCGCCTCGGCTACGCCCGCCATCATGACGCGCACGCCTTCATCGCCGCCCATCGCGTCTATGGCGATATGCGGCTTGCGGTTCACATGGTCCCCCTGAATGTCAGTGGCCCCGATCAGGCCCCGACGGCGATAACTTCGCGGCCGTTATAATGGCCACATGCCGGGCAAATGTGATGCGGGCGCTTCAATTCGCCACAGTTGGAGCATTCCTGGAATGCCTCCACTTTCAGCGAATCATGGCTGCGGCGCATACCGCGCTTGGATGGAGATGTTTTCCGCTTCGGGACAGCCATATCGGCACCTGTATCCGTATCTGTAATCAGTTGATGCGACGTCTGGGAAGGCTCAGCATCGGCAAGGCCGACACGGAACCGATTGCGCCAAGGCACCCGGTTGTCGCGAAGTCATGCGCCTATAGCGGGTTTTTGCCGGAGGGCAAGAGTTATTGTCTGCTCTCGGCGCCTGCCGACGCAGCACCAGACGCATATTCCGTGTGCAGCGAAAGGATCACCCGCTCCACCAGATCATAGGGGATGCCATCCGCATAGCGGAACTGCAGATTACCCTTCGGCCCGCGATGCGGCTTCAGCGCTTCCACTAGCTCCGCTGGCGCCTTAACTGGCGGATATATCCCGATATGATGCTTGAAGCCCGCATAATAGAGGAACACCCTGCCCTGCCGCAACGCGGGCATCTTATAGCTGATCGTCTCGTGCGCATCGGGACATAGCACAACCGCCATCTCCCTGATCCGCCGCAATATCGGCCGGGCAACATCGGGGCTGGCCACGATATACTCGTCAACCGTCATGACCTGTTATTCCGCCAGCGCGCGATCCCCCACAAAGGGGTTGGTCGCGCGCTCATGCCCGAAGTTGCTCATCGGGCCATGGCCCGGCACAAATGCCACATCATCCCCCAGCGGCCACAGCCTTTGCGTGATCGCGTCGATCAGATCCTGATGATTGCCGAGCGGGAAGTCTGTCCGCCCGATCGAGCCCTGAAACAGCACATCTCCCACTATCGCGAGGCGGGAGGGCGCGTGATGGAACACCACATGGCCGGGCGTGTGGCCGGGGCAATGGATGACATTAAGCGTCAGCTCCCCCACCTGCACCGTATCTCCGCCGTGAAGCCATCGATCCGGCTCGAACGGCTTCCCCTCCACGCCATATTTGCGGCCGTCATCCTCCAGCCGGGCGATCCAGAAGCGGTCGTCCTCGTGTGGCCCCTCGATCGGCACGCCCAGCTCTGCGGCCAGCACCCCCGCCTGCCCGCAATGGTCGATATGGCCATGGGTCACGAGAATCTTCTCGATAGCCACACCCTGCTCGCGCGCGGCGGCTTTCAGCCGGTCCAGATCGCCACCAGGGTCAACGAACGCGCCGCGCATCGTGACAGTGCACCACAGCAACGTGCAATTCTGCTGGAGCGGAGTGACGGGAATAATCGCCGCGCGCAACGGCGGCTCGGCCTGCTGAGGTGCATCTGTCATATCTGCGATGTGCGTCAGTAATGCGCTGCTTGCAACCACCTAGTGCCCGGCATGGTCCAAATCACGCTATCACACCAGTCGCTTGCAACTCCATACCACGCGGCCGACAATATCAACCAGCGCAGGAGCCACATCCGCCCATGTAGGATAGTGCGGGTTGTCGCTCGATATGGTCAGCCCAGCCTTGCCACGCTTGGGCGAGAGCGAGACACGCTTCACCATCAGCGCATCATCGAGCCTCAGCACATAGACGCCGTCGCGCAGCCGGTCCGCGCCTTCGGCACGATCGACCATGATGCTGTCACCATTGCCGAGTGTAGGCGCCATCGATTCACCTTTTACATCGATAATGGAGAGAGTTTCCGGGGATAAACCGAGCTGTTTGAGCCAGTGCCGGTCAAAATGGATGGTGCCCCTCTCATCCTCCGCCCCGGCAAGCGCGCCATGCCCCGCGGAGGCCTCGACAGACAGGCGGGGTATGGATACCATATCCCCAAGTCTAGGAAATATCCTCGAATTTTCCCGATCGTCTGACAGCATATGCGGTGGCGAATCAGGGGTTGGAGCGCCCAGCAGCGCCTCGTCCACGCCGAAATAGCGCGCCAGTAGCCTGCGATCCTCCTCGCCCAGCCTGCGCGGGCTACCTCGCTTTATAAACTGCTGAATATAGGCCGCATTACGCCCGATCAGGCGAGACAGCGCCCCATAATTCTCGCCCCGGTCCGCAATCAGCCTTGCGAGGAACTGGCGCGGCGCATTCTCATCCATTTCGGCACCATACATTCAAGAAATTTCCTAGACATGTTGGATTTCCCTCTGGATATAGGATTATTCCTATTTGTCGACTCACCATAAGCAAGCTACTGGAAAGTGGAGGAAAACTGATGCCCATATTGAGGAAAATTGAGTCCTTTCTGCGTGACACTGGGATGGCTCCTACTCGATTCGGGCGGGACGCGGTGCGAGACCCGCGACTCGTGTTCGACATAAGAAATGGAAGGGAGCCTAGCCCCAGAATGATCCAAAAGATAGAACATTTCATGAACATATTCCAAAATGGAGCTATCAGCCAATGACTCGCCCTCAGACTCAACCCAAGCTTTCAGTCCCATCGACACGCAACCGTCAGCGCCTGCGCTCCCGCGACTGGCCACGCCAGCCACGCCGCGATCCGCATGTGCGGGTGATAACACAGCTCTCTGAGCTTGCCGGATCGGATATGTCCATTATTGCCAGTTCATCGCGCCCATGGGCAAGCGCGACCTTCATCGGAGCGCAGCACCGCGTGATTCTGCGCTTTGCTGGAAAAGATGCCCCGGAGCGCGCAGCGCGCTTTGCCGAATGTCTGCCGGAGGCCGAATTCGCTATTGCCGGGCATATAGTGGCTGACGCCTGCGTCGACGAATGGCTACGCGAAACGAACAAGCGCGAAGACACAGCAGATCAAGACTGTACTGATAAGGGCCATCAGGCGCAGGCGGAAGGCCTTACGCTACGAATCACCGTGCTGACGGTGGAGGACTGGTGAGCTCCCTTCACTATAGCGACAGAAGCCTGCTGGAAGGTTTCTGACGTGCTCCAGTCAGTGTAGACACGGAAGAAACCTCTCAGTGGATGGCTGAAGAATAGAGAGCAGTAATTGTGCCAGTGGCAGCTGATTTATACCAAGCTGCACTGATTGTGACCGATCACAGCTGGTATCAGCCACTATCCCCAAGTCGCGTAAGCGCTGCACGGGCGATCGGCTCAAGTGAGTCACGCGCGGCTTCGTGCAACGCCTTGATCATCCGCGGGTCCCAGAAATCACGGATATGCTCAGCCACTGCGGCCACAGCCACCTCTTCACCCCTCGCGGCAAGATTGCGGGCGATCTGGTTCGCCATCATCACGAGCGTGTCAACGTTCATGCGATTACTCCGCCGCCTCGGCATGACCCGCGATACGGCGTGACTGGCGCGCCTGAGCGTCATAGTCCCGCTGCCAGTCTGATGGCCCGTTGGAGGGCGCCACCTGCACCGCCGTCACCTTGTATTCCGGGCAGTTGGTGGCCCAGTCGGAATAGTCCGTCGTGACGACATTGGCCTGCGTGCTCGGATGGTGGAAGGTCGTATATACGACGCCGGGCGCGACCCGGTCCGTCACCAGCGCGCGTAGTGTCGTCTCGCCGGTGCGGCTGGCGAGGCGCACCCAGTCGCCGGTATTAAGGCCGCGATTTTCGGCATCTGTCGGGTGGATTTCTAGCACGTCTTCGTCATGCCAGATGCTGTTCTCGGTCCGCCGCGTCTGCGCGCCGACATTATACTGTGAAAGGATGCGCCCTGTTGTGAGCAACAGCGGGTAGCGCGGACCGGTGCGCTCGTCGGTCGGGATATAGTCTGTGACGACAAAATGGCCTTTCCCGCGTACAAAGCCATCCTCGTGCATGATCGGGCTGCCATCCGGGTGGGCGGCGTTTACCGGCCACTGCAACGACCCCGCCTCCTCCAGCCGCGCGAACGACACGCCTGCAAAGCTCGGCGTGAGGCGTGCGACTTCGTCCATGATCTCGCGTGGGTGAGAATAGCTCCAGCCCAAACCCATCGCGTTGGCAAGCGCCTGCGTCACCTGCCAGTCCGACATGCCATTGGCCGGTTCCATCACCTTGCGGACGAGCTGGATGCGCCGCTCGGCATTGGTGAAGGTGCCGTCCTTCTCCAGAAAGGTGGAACCGGGCAGGAACACATGCGCGTAGTTAGCCGTCTCGTTCAGGAACAGGTCGTGGACTATGACGAGGTCCATCGCCTTGAGACCAGCCGCGACATGGTGGGTGTTGGGATCGGATTGCAGGATGTCCTCGCCCTGCACATAGAGCGCGCGGAAGCTGCCATCCACCGCGGCATCGAGCATGTTCGGGATGCGCAGACCCGGATCGGGGTCGAGAGCGACGCCCCAGTCCGCCTCGAACAGCGCGCGGGTAGCACCGTCCGAAATATGACGATAGCCGGAGAGCTCGTGCGGGAAGCTGCCCATGTCGCAAGCACCCTGCACATTATTCTGGCCACGTAGCGGGTTCACGCCCACGCCCCGGCGGCCGATATTGCCAGTCGCCATCGCGAGATTGGCGATCGCCATCACGGTCGAGCTGCCCTGGCTATGCTCGGTCACGCCGAGGCCATAATAGATCGCGCCGTTGCCTCCGGTGGCGTAGAGCCGCGCCGCCGCGCGCAGGTCAGCGGCGGGAACGCGCGTTACGGCTTCCAGCGCTTCAGGGCTATGGCGCTCGTCAGCGACGAACGCGGCCCAATCCTGATACTCGTCCCAATCGCACCGCTCACGGATGAACGCCTCGTCCGCCAGCTTTTCGGTCACGATCACATGCGCCATAGCGGTCAGCACCGCGACATTGGTGCCCGGTTGCAGCGGCAGATGATGTGCCGCCTCAACATGGGGCGATCGTACCAGATCGATCCGGCGGGGGTCGATGACGATCAGCTTTGCCCCTTGCCGCAGCCGTCGCTTCATGCGGCTGGCGAAGACAGGATGTGCGTCCGTCGGGTTCGCGCCGATCAGCAGGATGACGTCTGCATCCATCACGCTGTCAAAATCCTGCGTGCCCGCCGAAGTGCCGAAGGTCTGCTTGAGACCGTAGCCGGTGGGCGAGTGGCACACGCGGGCGCAGGTATCCACATTGTTGCTGCCGAACCCTGCGCGCACCAGCTTCTGCACGAGGAAGGTTTCCTCGTTGGTACAACGGCTCGAGGTGATACCGCCCAGCGCCCGCGCGCCATGCTGCGCCTTGATCGCGTTAAGACGTGTGGCGGTATGACTCAGCGCCTCGTCCCAGCTCACCTCGCGCCAGGGCTGGTCGATGCTCTCGCGGATCATCGGGCTGGTGATGCGGTCCTTGTGATGGGCATAACCCCAGGCAAAGCGCCCTTTGACGCAGCTGTGCCCACGGTTTGCCTTGCCATCCTTCCACGGCACCATGCGCACCAATTGCTCGCCGCGCATCTCGGCGCGGAAGGTGCAGCCGACCCCGCAATAGGCGCAGGTGGTGATGACGGCGCGCTCCGGCTTGCCGATCTCCTTCACCGCCTTTTCCTGCAAGGTCGCAGTAGGACAGGCCTGAACGCAGGCGCCGCAGGACACGCACTCGCTGGAGAGAAAATTATCTGCGCTCTGCCCCGCGCTAATGGTGCTGGCAAAGCCGCGCCCGTCCATCGTCAGCGCCAATGTGCCCTGCACCTCGTCACACGCGCGGACGCAGCGCGAGCAGGCGATGCACTTGGACGGGTCAAAATCGAAATAGGGGTTGGAGCTGTCAACACCCAGCCCAAGATGACTCGCGCCTTCATAGCCATAGCGCACATCACGCAGACCAACCTGCGCCGCCGTATCCTGAAGCTCGCAGTCGTTGTTGGCGCTGCATGTCAGGCAATCGAGCGGGTGGTCGGAGATATATAGCTCCATCACACCCTTGCGCAGCCTTTGCAGCCGGGGCGTCTGGGTGTGAACCACCATGCCCTCCGCTACCGGCGTGGTGCAGCTTGCGGGCGTGCCGCGCATGCCGTCCACCTCAACGAGGCACAGCCGGCAGGAGCCGAATGCGGCCAGATTGTCGCTGGCGCAGAGCTTGGGGATGGAGCCGCCGCTTTCCGCTGCCGCGCGCATGACGCTCGTGCCCGCCGGAACGCTGATGGGGCGCCCGTCTATCGTCAGCGTCACTGTGATCTCAGAGAGGACTTCCGGCGTTCCGAAATCAGCCTGCGGTTCATAGCCCATATGCGGCCTCCATTTGTGGGCCTGTCACCCATAGCATAGTATCATTTCGAGCGACCACGGCCAAGGCCAGTCCAGCCGCCTTCGCCCGGCGTACAGCAAGGTCTGTCGGTGCGGAGATCGTCACCAGCAGCTGGCAATTCGCGCGGACCGCCTTCTCGACCAGCTCGTAGGAGCAGCGCGATGTCATCACGATGAAACCGAGCGACGCATCTTCACCTGCGCGAGCGAGCGCGCCAATCAACTTATCGAGTGCGTTGTGGCGGCCGACATCCTCGCGCACCAGCACAAGCGCACCGTCGGCCTGCGCAAAGGCGGCAGCATGGGTGGCGGAGGTCAGCGCGTTCAGGGGCTGAGCATCGTGCAACGCGGCCAGCGCGTTACGGATCGCTTGCGGCGTCGCGGTTGATGGAGTGGTGAGTTTGGGCAGGGGGCGTAGCGCCGCCTCTATGCTCTCCACCCCGCACAGCCCACAGCTGCTGTCCCCCAGCCGCCTGCGCGCGCGCTCCATGATCGGCACGGC
The DNA here is from genome assembly GCF_004122115.1 of Sphingobium fluviale. Taxonomy (GTDB): domain Bacteria; phylum Pseudomonadota; class Alphaproteobacteria; order Sphingomonadales; family Sphingomonadaceae; genus Sphingobium; species Sphingobium fluviale. Next base: position 143,236 of record NZ_SBKP01000005.1, on the reverse strand, counting down.
ACGGTCAGCGGGCAGGTTGATCCGCGCGACCACTCCCTCGCCGTCTGCAACCCGTACCAGCTCCACCGGCCCGATCTCGCCTGCGTCGGCCAGCCCTTCGGACAGGATGAATCCGGTGACGAAATCGTCCAGATCGGCAGGCGTCGCCATCATTACGGCATAGACCACGCCGTTGATCTCGATCGCCACCGGCGCCTCGATGGGGATGGCGCGCTCGCCTTGCTCCAGCGCGTCGTTATAGGCGCTGCGTCGCGTCGTGATGCTGGCTACGCCCTCAGTCACGGGCGGAAATCTTCCGGCCAGTGCTTCAAGGCCGAAAGCACCGGATAGGGTGTGAACCCGCCGAGTGCGCACAGCGAGCCGAACTTCATCGTCTCGCACAGATCCTCAAGCAGGGCGATGTCATCCTCGGTACTGCGCCGGGTCTTGCGAGCATTATGCATCTGCGGCAGCACCTCGACCGCATCGACGCCCCTGCCCCCTGCCCTGATCCGGTCGATCAGCTCCACCCCACGGGTCGAGCCAATGCGGCAGGGCGTGCATTTGCCGCAGCTTTCCGCCGCGCAGAATTCCATCGCGAAGCGCGCCATGTGGCCCATATCCGCGCTCTCATCGAACACCACGATGCCCGCATGGCCGATCAGCGCATCGGCCTGCGCATAGTCCTCATAGGCGAAGCGCAGATCAAACTGATCCGGCGGTATATAGGCCCCCAGCGGCCCGCCGACCTGAACCGCCTTCACCGGACGACCGGACGCCGTCCCACCGCCGATTTCGTAAATCAGCTCGTTCAACGTGATGCCGAACGCGATTTCATACAGCCCGCCATGCTTGATATTGCCCGCGAGCTGGATCGGCATCGTGCCCTTGGAGCGATCGACGCCCAGACTGTCATACAAGCTCGCGCCGCCCTCGGTCAGAATGTGAGGCACCGCGGCCAGCGTCAGCACATTGTTAACCACGGTGGGGCAGCCGAACAGTCCCTGCAAGGCGGGCAGCGGCGGCTTGGCACGCACCTCGCCGCGCTTGCCCTCGATGGAATTCAAAAGCGAGGTTTCTTCACCGCAGACATAAGCCCCCGCCCCCATCCGCACTTCGAGCCTGAGGGGCGCAATGATGCCCGCCGCAAGCTCGATCGCGGCATTCAGCTTGGCGATGGCGTGCGGATATTCGCTGCGCACATAGATGTAGCCCCGCTGTGCGCCGACTGCATAAGCGGCAATCGCCATGCCTTCGATCAGCTGAAACGGGTCGCCCTCCATCAGCATCCGGTCGGCGAAAGTGCCGCTATCGCCCTCGTCCGCGTTGCAGACGATATATTTGCGCGCTCCCGCCGCCTTGGCCACCGTTTTCCACTTAACGCCCGCCGGGAAGCCCGCCCCGCCGCGTCCGCGCAGGCCGCTTTGCAGAACTTCGGCGACAACTTGCGCCGGCTCCAGCGAGCGGGCGCGATTGAGGCCCGCCCAGCCGCCGGTGGTGGCATAATCCTCAAGGCTCAAGGGCCGCGTCTTGCCCGCGCGCGCAAAGGTCAGCCGCTGCTGCCCCGCGATGAAGGGGTGATCCGATATCTTGCCGATGCACTTGGCGCTGGTGCCGTCCAGCATCGCCGGTACATCGGCGGGCATCGCCGGGCCATAGCCGATGCCGTCAATCTCGACCAAGGGTTCGAGCCAGTGCATGCCCCAGCTCGATACCCGCTCAACGGTGCATCCTGCGGCTTCAAACGCCTGCGCCACCGCCTCGGCGCCGCATGCGATGCTGAGGGCGTCGTCGGAAATGCGCGCAACCCGTTTCATGCTTGCTCCACCAAGGCGACAAGCGCCGCCTGATCCAGCCGGGCGTACAGCGCATCGCCCATGCGCGCGGCGGGGCCGACGCTGCACAGGCCGAGGCAATAGACGGTCTTCAGTTTCACGCGCTCGCCCGCAGCCACCTGTGCCGCGTCAACAAGCGCCTCCACCCCGCGCGCCTTGCACGCCTCCGCGCGACACAGCTCGATGTGCGGGCGCAGATCGGCGGCAGGGGTAAAATCGTGATAGAAGCTCACCACCCCGTGCACCTCGGCGCGGGAGAGGTTTAGCGCCTTGGCAATCGCCGCCTCCGCTTCCCCGTCCACACAGCCAAAAGCGTGCTGCACATCATGAAGGATGGGTAGCAGGGCGCCTTCTTTGCCTGCATGAGCGGCGATCAGTTGCGCCAAATCCTGAGAGTTTGCCATTGGCCGATGTTCCTGCATCCGCCCCTTCAGTCAAATAGAAATATCAAATCATCAATAGACGATGCCTATTGATCTTCTCTCATTCCGGTGCGGCGAGCGACTTTGCCACGGTCAGAATTGCGGAAACCAGCGGCGACAAAGGCTCGCGGTCGACCACCACAACGCCCACCCGCTGAAGGTCGTCCGGTTCCTCGAATGGTAGGAAAACCGCCCAGTCCAGACCCGACAACAGATTAGCATAGCCGTCAGGAACAATGGTCGCGAACGATGCCTCTTTGACTAGCGCCAGCAGCGAGACATTGCTGTCAGCATTGGCGCGCGGAGCGGCCATCAAACCCAGATGGGAAAGGCGGGCATCGAGGATGCGGCGAAACTGCATGCCCTGATGGAGCAGGCACAAGGGATAGCGCGCGGCTTCCTGCCATGAAATGCTGTTGCGTCCATCCAGCGCCTCGGACCGACGCGCAACGAAGACAAACCGCTCCCCGTACAGCGGGATCGAGAGCATGTTGGTGAGTGGCTCGTGATCGAGATAGGTCAGCCCGGCGTCGACCTCGAATGCGCGCAGCCGCCGTTCTATCTCGCGCGAGGTGCCAGACTGCACGGTGAGCGAGACACCTGGAAACCGCCTGAGCAGCGCGTCTCCCAATATCCCCACATAGGGCAGCGCGGCGGGGATCGCCGCCAGCGTGACCTCACCTTCCAGATGCGCACTGGTCACCGAGATCGTCTGATTCATGCTGGCGAGCGCGCCGACGATCTGCTGCGCCCAGGGAAGGATCGCCTCGCCGTGCCCAGTCAGGCCGATGAACCTCCGGTCCCGCTCCACCAGCCTCTTGCCCAGTTCCTGCTCCAGCGCATTCAGCCCGGCAGAGAGCGTGGGTTGGGATACGCCGCAGGCGCTGGCGGCCCTGGCGAAATGCCGGGTCTGCGCCAGAGTGACGAAGTAGCGGAGGTATCTGAACTGCATCGGACTGCCTGCCTTCCCGTCCTTGTCTTCGGTGCAAGGAAGGGGGTCCGCAAGTGTTTATTTATTGCTCTTGCTCAACAGGCGTCCGTATTACTGTTTCAGGCGCGTGGCATGCCAGGCGATATGATCGGCCATGAATGTGGAGATGAAATAATAGCTGTGGTCATATCCGGGCTGCATGCGGATGGTAGCGGGCTGGCCTGCGCGTGTGCAGGCTTCCTGAAGCAGATGGGTCTTCAGTTGCTCTCCGAGGAAATTATCGGCCTCGCCCTGGTCGACGAGCAGATCGGGCAGGCGCGCACCGTTGTCGATCAGCGCGCACGCATCATATTCGGCCCAGGCGTTCCGATCTGGCCCCAGATAGCCACCCAGCGCTTTGTGCCCCCAGGGGCACTGCATCGGCGCGACAATCGGGGAGAAGGCCGACGTTGACTTAAAACGCCCCGGATTGCGCAGGGCTATGGTCAACGCACCATGTCCGCCCATCGAATGACCGGTGATGCCCTGCCGATCCATATCGACCGGAAACTCCTCGGCGATCAGCGCGGGCAGGTCCTGCTCGATATAGTCGCGCATGCGATAATGCCGCGCGAACGGTTCCTGAGTGGCGTTGACATAAAAGCCCGCACCGAGGCCAAAGTCATATGCGCCGTCCGGATCATCAGCCACACCCTCGCCGCGCGGAGAGGTGTCGGGCGCAACGAAGATGATTCCGTGCTGTGCGCAGGCAGCACGGAGCTCCCCCTTCTCAGTCACATTGGCATGCGTGCACGTCAGCCCCGACAGATACCATAGCACGGGAAGCTTCGTGCCGGGCGCATGGTCCGGCACGAACACGGAGAAGGTCATTTCCGTGCCCGTTGCCGAGGAGGAGTGCTTATAGACGCCCTGCGTGCCGCCATGACTGCGGTTTGCGCTCACTTGTTCCATCATGGCAGAACAGGCTCCTTAAGATTTACACAAATGCGTAGGCGCAAATCTTGTTGCCGGCGGGATCGCGCAGATATCCGGCATATGCACCGGGCAGATGGCCGCGCGGACCGGCTGCGCCCTCGTCGGTGCCTCCCGCAGCAAGACCTGCAGCATGAAAGGCGTCGACTTCAGCGGCGCTGGCTGCCGCAAATCCTACAGTAACACCGTTACTCGAAGGTGCCTCGCCGTTGCCGGGCTTCAACACAAGGAAGGCTGGTTTATCCTTGCCATACAAAACGCAGGTGTCGCCAAACGGGCCCATATTCTTGATGCCCAATGCACCCAAGGCGGCATCATAGAACTTTGTTGAAGCAGCGAGATCGCTAGCTCCAAGGCAGGTGTGGGAAAACACGTCATTTCCAGAAATTACAGAATCGGCCATCTTTACGCTCCTTAGGATTAATGGATAAAACTCAAAACACGACGACGCTGCGGATGGATTTGCCGGCGTGCATGAGGTCGAACGCGGTGTTGATCTCTTCGAGGCCCATGACGTGGGTGATCATGGGGTCGATCTCGATCTTGCCGGTCATGTACATGTCTACGATTTTGGGGACATCGGTGCGGCCCTTTGCTCCGCCGAATGCGGTGCCGCGCCAGTTGCGCCCGGTGACGAGCTGGAACGGGCGGGTGGATATCTCCTTGCCTGCTTCGGCGACGCCGATGATGATAGACGTGCCCCAGCCGCGATGGCAGGCTTCCAATGCGGTGCGCATCACCTCGGTATTGCCCGTGGCATCGAAGGTGTAGTCCGCGCCGCCGTCGGTCAGCGCGACGATCTTCGCCACCACCTCCTCGCGGCTTAGCCCCTTGGAGTTGAGGAAATCGGTCATGCCAAAACGGCGGCCCCATTCCTCGCGATCGGGGTTGATGTCAACGCCGATGATCCGTCCAGCCCCCGCCAGCCGCGCGCCCTGCAACACGTTGAGGCCGATGCCGCCCAGACCGAAGACCACGACATTGTCGCCAACCTGCACCTTCGCGGTGTTGACCACCGCGCCCACGCCCGTCGTCACGCCGCAGCCAATGTAGCAGCTCGACTGGAACGGGGCGTCTTCGCGGATCTTCGCCACCGCAATCTCCGGCAGCACGGTGAAGTTGCTGAAGGTGGAACAGCCCATGTAATGAAAGATCTGCTGGCCCTTGTACGAAAACCGGCTGGTGCCATCGGGCATCAGCCCCTTGCCCTGCGTCGCGCGGATCGCGGTGCACAGGTTGGTCTTGCCCGAAAGGCATGACTTACACTGGCGGCATTCCGGCGTGTAGAGCGGGATCACATGATCGCCCGGCTTCACGCTCAGCACCCCCGCGCCAACCTCGCGCACGATCCCCGCGCCCTCATGGCCCAGCACGCTAGGAAAAATCCCCTCGCTGTCAAACCCGTCCAGCGTATAGGCGTCCGTGTGGCACACGCCCGTTGCCATGATCTCAACCAGAACCTCGCCCGCTTTCGGACCATCCAGATCCAGCTCAACAATCTCCAAAGGCTTCTTCGCTTCAAAGGCCACAGCGGCACGCGTCTTCATACAAAACTCCCATATCTGGCTTCATATCCCACTAGCTGATATCCAACATCGCGATAAACGACTATAACCGCAATACATTATTGCATATAAGGGATAATCAAGTGCATCAAAAATGGGATGGGATCGATGAGTTTGTCGCGGTGGCCACTGCAGGCAGCTTTGCAAATGCAGCGGCCCGCCTTGGCGCCTCAACCTCCCAAGTCAGCCGCGCCGTCATACGGCTAGAAGAAAGATTGGATACGCAACTCTTTTACCGGACTACCCGTAAGGTTGCACTGACGGATACAGGCCGCGCGCTGGTCGAGCGATTCCGCGAGCTCATAAGACAGCGGGATGAAGCGCTAGATCTGATAACCGACGTCGGCGAACCGCAGGGAGAGTTGAGGATCACATGTTCTACCGCTCTGGGATCGCGGTTTGTCGCGCCGATCGTCGCGCGCATGGCAAAACAGTTTCCACGCCTGAGTGTCAATCTTGAGTTGAGCAATCGGATTGTCGATCTGGTGGCGGAAGGATTTGATCTAGCGATCCGCACAGGTAACCTCGCGGACTCCGGCCTGATCGCAACCCGGATAGCCTCCAGACGTTTATACCTGTGTGCCTCTCCCGATTATCTGAAACCAGCTGGGCGTCCCCAGACCATAGAGGACTTAGCAAATTTTGAGTGTCTCAGAGGTACAGCCTCTACATGGCATTTTCAAATGGATGGCGTAAGCAGGACCGTACGTCCTAACGGAAGATGGCGCTGCAACAGTGGCGATGCTGTGCTTGAGGCCGCACTTCTTGGATTGGGCATATGCCAGCTTCCTGAATTTTATGTTTTGCCACAGATTGCAAATGGTGCTTTGGAACCTCTGCTAGAAGCGTTTAGGCCTAGAGACGAACCGATCTGGGCTGTCTATCCGCAACGCAGGCACTTGCTTCCCAAAGTCCAGCACCTGATTAGCATATTAAGGGTAGAGTTAGGGGCAGCATTGGGGCAGTAGATTCTGTTCAACTAAAGATGCAGATTATTTGTTAATGCAGCTTTGTTCCGCTTCCACTTATTATGCATGGTAATATCATGCCGATACGTTGATTTATGATAAACAGTCCTCACGTCGCATTGTATCGCGGGTTTCGACCGAGCTGAAATTTAACCGCAATTCGATTCCCGGCCTTTCCAGTGGCGTGACTGTCGCGCTGAGCCAGCTACCCGCGTCCGCTACACATTCTCTTGGAAGATACAATCAGGCAGCCACACTTGGAGGATATCGCTTTCCTTCGCTTTTGCGCGCTTTGCAAAAACTGTGTTGTCTGACAGAGAACCGCAGGTGAAGGCACAAAAGTGACCATGCCCCAGTTGAGCGTCGAATGTGGCAGGGTCAGACCAGACAGGAGCCGATAAAACCACCCTGCCTTCATAGCACATGGTGGTTTACAATAGTTTCTAAACCAATCCGATCTAGCCCTGACAAAACCTAGCAAGATACTGTTTTATATGTATAAATGGTAGCGGAGGAGGGATCCACCAACCTCGCTTAAGCAGCTGTTAAAATGTCATTCTGCTATCAGTTTCGCGATAAATACCCCCTGCAATACCCCCATCGTGGGACGTTTGCGATGAGCGGAATTTTGATCGCGGCAAACCGTTCGCCTTACCCCAAGCAGTGGGCATTGACTGCGCGAGTTGGCGTATATCGCAGGCAGCGTAGCTCCCACTCACGACACCTAAGAACCAATCTAGATCACTCTGCCAACGACATTGATCGCCTTTCGCTGAACACCGTTCCAGCTTGGATAAGCGGGATGCTCGGTCAGGACAAAATGCGATCTGGTCGGGTCCAAAGCGATCCGCCTGACGAACTTCTCTGACGGTCCCCGGACAGCGTAGAGCCCGTCGTGAAGGGCATCGTGAGGGCGCAACCTTTGGATTATGACTTCGTCGCCATTCTAGAGGGTCGGATGCATAGCCTCACTAGCAATGGGTAAGATCGCCAAACCTGCAGGCCTGTTGCATAGGCGTCTTAGGCAGGCTTCATCGACGATCCGAGATTTTCCCCGTGGGAATTGCAGGCCTTTTACCTCCCCATGACCGGCACAGTGATGACCGAACGTCGCGGAGTTGAAGTACACTGTCTACCGCCGAGCAGTTTGGCCGGAACATCGAAACGCAGAGCTATCTGAGCGATATCGCTTTGATCGAGACGCGTGAGGCTCTACAATACTCTGGCAGGCTGGTTGATGAACAATGGCAATGCCCATTTCAGGACAAAAGAGCGGATCAATGATTGAACCCTCACGGATACCGCCCCGGAGCGGAATCGCATTTCGTCTCCGTTCTGGCGAAATCCTGGAGGTAATTGATCCCCACGGATGCCAAGTGGCCGATTTGCTAGCCTATTCCGCAGATGACGTCGGTGAGGTGATTTCCAACGGACGCACGTTTGATTACGAGGAGACAATCTGCCTCACGACCGGCAACGTGTTGTGGTCCAACCGGTCGCGCAAGATGCTGACTATCCTGGGCGATACCGTCGGCCGCCACGATTTCTTGCTGACTCCCTGTAGCGTGGATACCTTTCGTCATTTCTATCCGGACAAGCCAATTCATCACGGATGCTTCGGTAATCTCGCACAAGCACTGGCCCCTTACGGGATCAGTGAAGATGCGATTCCTGTGGCATTTAACTGTTTCATGAATGTCCCCCTCCAGAATTCGGGTCGGTTGAGCGTAGAGCCGCCCGTAAGCCGACCGGGCGACTTCATTCAATTGCGAGCAGAGTGCGATCTCATCATCGGACTGACTGCATGCTCTGCCTATTCTAGTAATGGCGGCTCGTTCAAACCAATAGATTACCGAGTAATCTTGCCTCCGACAGCCCCGAATGAGCCAGCGGAAGCCGACCAATCGTAGCGTTGAGAAGATCAACAACAGGATAACATTTGAAGAGTTTTATAATACGATGAACGATTTTGTACTCACATCCCTTCAATATTATGGCGCCGGTGCCGCTGCCCTTGCAGCCCTGATCCTTTCTCTAAATCTTGGTCGCCTGTGGAGTGGACGCGCGTTCTTGATTTTCGTGACCAGCTCTCTTGCGCTGATCGCGTGGGGTTTTCTCGATGAGAATTCGGAAGGGATCGGCGTTCAAAACGTCATTTTGCTCGTCATCAATTGCGTCGGCGTATACCGCTATTTGATTGCCGGTGAGCGGGGAAAAGAAACGACTCATCAGGGAACTGTTTGATGCATCTGGCGGTTCGCTGTCCCCGAGCGAACGCGATCCAAGACGCCAGAAGGTTTGCTACCTCACAATCGAGACGGTCTTGGAAATGTTACCGGATGCACTGAGAGACAACCGCCTGACGTCACATGATCCCGGGATTTAGTCGCCACTGTGTTCAGGCTTTCCCTTGCGCTGAGTGCTCGCCATATCTTCGAGCTCGCCCTCGCTCATGGACTGGAACATGTCCTTGGAGGCGCCTTTCAGTGCGGATTTCTTCGTATCGCCGCGTTTGGCCGAAAGCGCCGCGCCTGCGGCTTTTTGCTGCGCCTTGGATTTTGCGTGCATCATGCCTCTCCTTTCTGCGTCAATCCTTTGCGTTGTCCCTATGCGCGTGCCTCCGGCGGCAGATAAAGCCGCTCGCTCTCCATCTGCCGGCGCGCATCGGCGATGACGGCATCGGAGAAGGCCGGCACGACCTGGGCGGTGATGCGGGCATGGACGCGGCCGAACTTGGCCGCCCAGTCGGTCGCGGGCAGGCTCAGCCGCTGTTCTTCGACGAAGACGAGGAAAGCCAGGATCGCGGGGAGCTTGCGCGCGGTGATGACGGCGTTAGGGCAATCAAGGCAGCCCCAGAAGGGCTGCGCACAGGGCGAACCGGCCTCGGCGAAGGGACTGTTATGGAAGCCCGCGCAGGCGGCGAGCCAGACATCCTGTTCGCCGTCGAGCAACGGACCCACGGTAGCCAGCGGCATCAGCGGCTCGGCCTGATCGGGCGCTTTGCGCAACGCCTGCTCGGCGGTGGGCGGAAGCACGGTCGGCATCGCGGCGGCGACCGCTGCGCGGAAGGCGTCGGCGACGGCCGTCTCGTGCAGGGGCCGGAGCGACGGCAGATCAGCATAGTGGCGCGCCGCTACCTCGCGCGAGTGGCCGACCGCGAAGCGGGCTATATGCCCCTCGGTCTTGGTGTACCATAACGCCTTGTGGGTCTTGCGGAGCCGGGAGAGCAGCAGGTGGAGCGGCTTGCCGTCGTCATCGACAATATCGTTCTGCGCCACCCAGGCATCGATCCGTTCCGTCGGGTGGCGGATACCTGCCCGCAGGCCGCCAGCGTTGTGATAAACCCAAATACGATCGTCGTTTAGATGCGTGCGGGCAGTCGCCGTGACCTCGATCAGGCGACGAATAAGACCGCCAGGCGTGCCACCACCGCCGTCGCGGACGTGCATGCTCTTATGCTCGGCGCCGCGAGCGCGGCGCTTGAGATAGCGCAGTTCCACCGTGCCGGCATGGGGGTTGGTGAGACAATCCACGGTCAGCGTCTTCAGGCACTCGGGCTCGAGGCCGGTATCGAGCGTGAGCAACACGAGCAGCGCCGGCAGATCGCGCGCAAGCAGGTGATGGCGGCCATGCAGGTCGTCGATGAGCGTGCTGATCGGCAATGCGCGCCGCATGCGCATGAAATAGAGGCTCTTCAGCGCGGGCTGGTCTGCGACGATAAAGCCCTGCCGCGCGATGATCGCTTCGACATCGGCGCGCGCGCTGGCGATGACCGGGTCGCCCTCATCGGTCCGGTCGTCGGCGCCGAGACGGCGGAACATCGCTTCGACATCGGTCCTCGCGGCGTCGCGCAACGCGCGGGCGACGAAGGGGCTATAAGCATCGCGCGGGGTCGAGCGGCCCGCCGATGTGGCCAGCGTGTAGCGCAGCCGCTCATGCAGGTCGGACGCGATCCGATCGGGCCGGTCTGCCTCGATCGCGCGCAATGTGTTGATGATCTTGCCGACCGTTATGTGCCGGTGGATCGCGCCCATCCCGCGCTGTTCGAGCGCGGAGGCGAACCCATCGATATGGACTGCGCGCAGGTCGCTGACGCCAGCCACGTTCAGCGCGTCATCGCCAAGCCAGGCGAAGAACAGGCGGTAGGCATTTACATACTGCTTGATGACGCTGGCCGCACCGATGGGGCCGCCGAGCGCCGCTGACCGACGTAGCGCGCCCGCGAAGGCGATGGCGAGTGGGCGAGGAACGAGCCCAGTCATATCGATCAGGACCGTTCCGCCATGCCGTGCCTCGATCGTGAACTTGAGGCCGAGCACAGGATCGGGCTGCACGGACTCCGGCGTGATCGGCGCGAAAGCGACAGGCCGGCCCTTGCGGGGATGCCCGCTCATGCGCCCTGCGGTCCCGGCAGCAGCGCGAGCAGCTCCTCGACGGCCGCGTCCACTGTATCGGCGCGCGTCGCGATATGATCGAGGTAGATATAGGTGGTGGTGAGGCTCGCGTGGCCGAGCAGACGTTGCACCTGTTGCAGCGGGTCGCCCAGGATCAGCCGGTAGCTCTCCACCGGCCCCGCCGGCAATGCCGCTTCGCGCCGCCGCTGCTGGATCAGCAAGGCGAGCATATGGACTGCGAAGGTGTGACGAAGCTGGTGGGGACTGATCGACAGCGGGAAACCGTTCTCCTCGCACCGCTTGCAGGCACGGGTGAAGATCACCTCCCACGAGTTGGGGCGAACAGGCTGCCCTACCTCGGTCAGCCATAGCGCCGCCGGCTCGTGGGGTGGTCCATCCTCGTCGCACAGGATCAGGCGGCATCGTTCCTCTGGGGTGCAGACATCGCGCATGCGGTCGAGACCGGCGCGGGTGACAGGGATCGGTCGTTCGAGCTTGGCCGCGCCGTCCCGCGCGGCGAACTTGGTCACGCCTGCGGCGCGTTCGACGGCGACATAGGCGGCGATCTGACGCAGCAGCCGACGCGGGACCAGCACACTGCGTCCCCGGTCGCCCTTGGTGAGCGGCGGCGGCAGGCGCAGCCAAAGCTGCTGAGCCTGATCGTGGTCGTGATCGATGGCCGCAAGCTCATCGGCGAGCAGGCCCGACGCCTCTTCAAGACGCAGGCCAGTGGTGACGAGAAGGTCGGCGAACAGAGCGTTGCGCAGCCCGTTGCGATCGCGAGCGCCGGGGCGCTCGGTGCCGTCCGGGGTGAGGCCGCGCAGGCCGACCTCGCGGAAAATGTGGTAGTCGTCCATCGTGACGAACCGCACATCCGACCGCCTGGCAACACGTTCATAGGCGTCGTTGCGCGCCGCGATCATGCCACGACGGCCACCTTGCGCCGGTCGCCACACGGCGCGGCGGCTAAACGGCGCGTCGGCGATCAGCCCTTGCTGCTCGCCCCAGCGGTAGAGGCGATCGAGGCTGGCGACAGCCCGGTTCCAGCTTGCCGCCGTGATCCGGTGATCGGCCTCGTCGCGGCGTCGCTCACGATGATAGGCATCGACATCGTCGCGGGTCGCAGCCCACACGGTCTTGCCGCAGGCATCGAGAAAGCGGAGCCAGACCGCAACATCATAGGCGTAGGCGCGAAGCGAGTGCCGCGAGCGGACCCCCGACAGCGGCAGGTCGAGAAAGAAGCGATCCAGATCGGGATCATAGAGCGCGTCACCGCGCAGGATCAGCGGCACATGCGCATCGAGACCCTTGGCCTCGCGGCGCTCGCAAACAGTAATGATCGACACCGGCCCGAAACCCTCCCCCCGGACCCCCCACCCGGAAGCTGACCTCACACCGATGCGCTCTATGGCCCGGCAGTAATCAGGCTGGCCTCCGCCAGCTCTTGGGTCAGCGCTACGGCCAGCCTGATTACTGCCTACCGTGGGCGTCCATCGCCGACCTTACTGCAATGTTGCGGACGGCGCAGACTGTCCAGATAAGGCTACCAGTTCTTCGGCGGCATAGGCCGCCGTGCCGAAGCGGTTCTTGAGATCACGCCCCAGGCGGCTGGCATGGCCGGTCCAGTGCGACAGCTCGTGGGCAAGCGTGGCGTAGTAGTGATCGAAACCGTTAAACAGACTGACAGGCGGCATCGTGACACGATCGGCAGTCGGCTCGTAATAGGCCTCGCAGCCCTGGTGGCGCAGATTAACGGGGATGGCAGCGAAGAAGGCGTCGAGGTCGGCCTCGCGCCCTTCAGGCTCAACCAGTTCCAACGTCGCGGCCGGATGAAAGCGCTCGGGCAGACCTTCGATCTGATCGGCATTGAAGACCGGATAGGCCTTGAGCACCCGGCGGGCTTCGTCGGTCTTTTCGCCGGTATCAGGCGTTTCAACCTCCTTTGTGTAGCTCTTGTAGAAGATCGCGATCGTCGACTTCTCGCCCTTGCGGACCTGGGCGCCGAGCGATTTTGCCTGGTTGTAGGTCATCCAGAACGGGGAGGCGTAGCCGCACATGTCGGCGACCATCCAGAGCCAGAACACGTTCATGCCGCGGTACGGAATCCCGCAGGCTCGCAAGGGCCGGGAGACCGGGACACCGCGCCACGGCTTGATCCACGGCTTTGTGCCAGCTTCCAGACGGGCGATGATTTCCTGGGTGATACGGGTGGCGGGCGACAGGCCGCCGCCCTGCTCCTTGCGATAGGCCATGATGGTTCTCCTGATTGCGGCATCTGGACAATCGGCGACGGGTTCGCCGGTCAGTGCCACAGGGTCCCGAGCCCCCTCTGCTCTTCTCCCAAAAAGGAAGCGGCCCTCCGGCGTGAGCCGAAGGACCGCTTCTCGAGGTACGAGTGGCCTTGCCTGTCAGGAGGAGGTCAGGCGGCCAGCTCGCGGGGGGAGTGAATTTCGCCGTCGACACCAGGCTCAGCGTCAGATGCGTCGATCTCGGCTTCGCCAGCCTCCGTGGCAGCGGAGGCAAACTGCATGACCTCAGGCACCCAGGCCAGGGCCTTCTCGCGAACCTCGACCTCGGTGATGTAGGTGCCGGCGAAGACGCGTTCCGCGCTCATCGCGAGGTCACCCTTCTTGACCGAGGCAAAGCGCGAGGAGAGCTCGAGGCCGCCGACATCGCTCAGCGCGTCGAGGATCACCTGCTTCGAGACCCGGTCGAAGTAGTTGGCCGCCGTCGGCCGCCACCACTGCGCCATATCGATGCCGATCAGACTGCCGAGATGATCGTGGAACGGCAGTTGGCGCTCACCGGTCATGTTGAGGCTCGCCTCGAGCGACCGGGCGACGACGTAGCCGAGCCAGGCCGCGCGGCTGTCATCGGGCAGCGCCCGAAACAGATCGAAGCGGGACGTTGCATCAGGCCCGGCGCGCCAGTTTTCGTCGAGACCAGACCTGAGCTCGGCAAGCGCGCTGCTCGCCAGCGCATCCTTGGCTTCGAAGCCGATGATCGGGCCTGCCGGGACAGGCGCGCGCAGTGTGGTCGAAGGGCGCGCCCGCCAGTCGTGGGTATCGGCATCGGCGAGAGTGAAGACCATGATGTCAAGCGCCAGCCCGGGATCGGATGCAACGTGAAGTGCCAGAACATCGCGGCGCTGCATCGCGAGTTCGTCGACCAGACGTTTCGACAAGGTGGTCCGGCGCCTGTCCGAACCTTCTTCGCCTGCAACGACTTCGATCCCGTCATCGGATTCGGCGGGTTCAGCCTGACGCTCGCCGTAGAACACCGGCTGGAGAACCGGCGTGCCATCGCGGGAGAGCACCAGCACCATTCCTGCCTCGGCCTTGAGCTCCGGCGCGATGACGGGCGGGCGGGCACGAATTTCCTGGCATTCGCGTTCGATGGCCTCGATAGCCGCTTCGGCCGCAGCTACGGCCTCCTCGGCACTGTCCTCGTCTTCAAGGATCGCCGCGTGCTCGTCATAGGAGGCATCGAGTTCGTCGAGCCTTGCCACTTCAGCTTCGGTCAATGGCGCCGGATCGGCGAGAAGCCTGACCAGGCCTTCGACCAGGTCGTGGCTGGCATAAGGATCGAGCGTCGGCTTGACCCAGGCAAGACCCTGCTCAGCGGCGAGGGCTTTGGCCTGCTCTTCCATCTTCGTGGCGGCAAGGCTTTCAAGCAAAGCAACATCGACCCAGGACTCGCTGTCGTCGTTGTCGAACAGTTCGCGCTCAATGCGGCCGCCCGCAGCGATGTAGGCGTCGCGGCCAACGAGACGGGCGCGCGGATCGCTGCCCCGGACCGTGTCGGACAGGACCATGCGCCGAATGCTATCCGGATTGGGCGCATAGTAGGCCGAGGAAACCTGATCGAAGACGCGAGCCTGGATATCCTGGTCCGAGGTCGCACCGAAGGCCTTGGCGATGTCGAGGGTGATTTCGCCCGAGGCCAGCGCTTCGAACACGACCGGCGCAAGCGTCGCAAGGCGCAGACGGCCCTCGACGAAGCGGACGGTTAGACCGAAGCGGCGAGCAACGTCCTCGACAGTCGCACTGCCAGCCACGAGCGCGGCAAAAGCCTGGGCTTCATCGGCCGGGTTCATGGCGAGACGGTGGAAGTTCTCGGCGAGACTGGTCTCGACCGCAGCTTCGGCGCTGTCCTCGAGCACGAGGCACGTGACTTCATGATCGCGGGCGAGGATCTTTTCGTCGACGAGCGCGAGCATTGCGCGGCGCCGACGCTCACCGGCTTCGACATCGAATTTGCCCTTCGCGGCTGGCCGTACGATGAGGTTCTGCAGCAGGCCGCGGGCTGCGATGCTGGCCTTGAGTTCAGCATCGGCTGCCGGATCACCGTGGCGGCGGACATTGCGAGGCGACTGAACGAGCTTGTTCAGCGGGATCGACTTGATCATGGGATACACTCCTGATTGTGAGCCCGGCGCATCGACCATCGACGCCCAACTGGCTCAATCAGGGCAAAGCCAACTCCCCTCTCATGCGGTCGTAGCAGATCCGCCTAGTGGCGCTCCTCCTCAGCGTCCTCCCACCGTTTCCTTTCTCGATCGTCATCTTCATCTCGCATGGATCCAACCGATGCGAAGGGACTTGCTCGACCAAGCCCCACCTTGACTTTGGAACGAATAGAGAACATTATTGAGCGGCTGTTGAGGACGCTTCGTCTCGTGTCGCGGCACCTGGAGCAGCGCGCGGACGTTTCACTTGCCTTAGCACGTCCTTGGCTTCACATCTGTCAAGCCGAGGCTGGCACCGAGGGGAAGGACAAGCCTGGATGGGACACATATATTCAACCGACGCAAGGGCCGCATAAGCATGCGTCTCGCCCTAAACGATTCAGGACCAGCGCTGGCGCCAATCTCGCCGCGCCGAGAGCTCGGCGCCTATGAGGCCCTGTGGCTCGAAAAGGGGGCGACCTTCAAAACCCTGGCCGATCGCTTTGCGCTCGATGCCGAAGCGCTTCCGTCCGACTTCGTGCCCGCCCAGCTTGCCGAGCAGTGCGCGGCCGAGGTGATGGCAAAGCTCAAGAAGGCCGGTGTCCATCAGTTTGGCGTCCGCATCCATCATGCCGGTGACTATCCCGCAAAGCTGCGCGACGCGCGCCACCCAGTCGAGCTTCTCTATTATCGCGGCGCCTGGGAGATCACCGAAACCCGGTGCGTGGCCGTCGTCGGCAGCCGCGAGGCCTCGCCCGACGGTATCCGTCGCGCCGAGCGGCTTGCTCGCGAACTCGTCGATCGCGATTTCACGGTCGTCTCTGGCCTTGCCAAGGGCGTCGATTCGGCTGCCCATCGCGGCGCGATCGCGCGCGGTGGACGCACCATTTCCGTGATCGGGACGCCGCTTGGATCCTGCTACCCCAAGGAGAATGCCGATCTGCAAGAGGAGATCGCCCGCGATCATCTGCTGATCTCGCAGGTGCCGGTTCTTCGCTACGCCAAGCAAGCACCCCAGCATAACCGCCTTTTCTTCCCCGAGCGCAATGTCACGATGAGCGCTCTCACCGAGGGCACGATCATCGTCGAGGCTGGCGATACGTCGGGCACGCTGACCCAGGCGCGCGCCGCGCTCCATCAGGGCCGCAAGCTCTTCATTCTCGACAATTGCTTCCAGCGGACGGACATCACGTGGCCAGCCCGCTTCGAAGCCGAAGGTGCAGTGCGCGTGAAGACGCCCGACGACATCTGGAGCGCCCTTGGTTGACGGTGTCCGGCTCTCGCAGATCGATGAGACGAGCCGCGGGGATCATTATCATCTGACGGCCGAGGATCGGTGCTACTATCTCTACGAATATACCTCGCACCGCGACTATTCCTTCAGCGCCACCAACCAGCTGATCAGCAATCTCAAGAAGAAGCCCAGCCAAGCCGACCAGCCACATTATTGGTACAAGGGCCAAGCGATCGGCACGTGCGGCCGCGCGCTCGGCGCCGCGCTTAACCCGGCGTGGCTCGGCAGTGCTACCCTCGTGCCCGTGCCCGGGTCGAAGGCAACAGATCACCCGGAATATGATGATCGCATGGAGCGCATCTGCCGGCTGATGCGCCAGCCTGCGCCCGACGTGCGCGCGCTCGTCCGTCAGGCTGCCTCGACCACCGCGTCGCACGAAGCAGGACAAGGTGACCGCGTCACCGTCGAAGACCTGCTCGATCTCTACTCGATCGACGAAACCATTGCCGCCCCGGCACCGCAGGCAATCGGTATCGTCGACGATGTCTTGACAGCCGGAACCCATTACCGGGCCATGCACACCGTGCTTGCGGCCCGATTCCCGAATGTTCCGATCATCGGCCTCTTCGTCGCGCGGCGGGTCTTTCCCGAGGATCCACTTGCCTTTGGAGGCCTGTGAGCATGGATCGACCAAGCCACGACGGACCGCCAGACCGTATCAGCGACGTCCATGCGGCGACCGCGCTCACTCCGCCGAGCGCGGGCACGATCGACGAGGAGCGTGCCTTTCTCGCTCTCGCGACGGTGCGGGGCATTGGTCAGAAAACCCTGTTCGCCATGGCCGACGACAAAAGATCGTTCAGCGATGCGCTCGAATATGGGCCAGAGGCGTCCAACCCTGCAGGCAGCGACGGCAAGGCCATCTCAGAGCGGCACTGGTCGCGGGTTCGCGGGCATGCGCTTGAACAGGGTGACCGCCTGGCCGAGCATCTCGAAGCGCTCGGCATCGGTCTGCTCTTTCGGGGGTCGCCGGGCTTTCCCTCCGCCTTGCTCGACCTTGAACGTCCGCCGCACTGGCTTTTCGTGCAGGGCAGCGTCGAGCGCCTTGCCGAGCCGTCCATTGCGATCGTCGGTACCCGCAAGCCCAGCGCCGACGGCTTCTTCCTGTCACGCTATGTGGGCGCTTGTCTCGGCGAATGGGGTGTACCGACCGTCAGTGGCCTCGCGGCCGGCATCGATCAGCTGGCGCATGAACACTCGCTACGCGCTGGCGTGCCGACGATCGCGGTGCTGGGCACCGGCATGCTCGAAGACTATCCCAAGGGCTCAGGTCGACTGCGCGATCATATTCTGGCGACCGGCGGCGCGATCGTCAGCGAGTATCTACCAACAGCGTCCTACAGCGCCGAGAATTTCGTCCAGCGCAACCGGCTCCAGGCGGCGCTCGGCCGGATCCTGATCCCAGCCGAATGGAATCGCCGCAGCGGCACGGCCCATACGGTCCGCTTCGCGACCGCGCTTGGGCGGCCTATTGCCTGCCTGCGCTTGCCTGAGTGGCCGGACGAGCGCGTAGTGCTGGAGCGTGGCATGGGGCTTCCGACCGGCGAAATCTTCACCGTACCGCACGACCAGGGACGGTTCGACGCCTTCGTCCGGTCGGCGATCGGCAAGTCTTCACCCGCTCAGTTGGGCCAACTTTCGCTATTTGGGGATAGCTAGCCGTGCTCAAGGGGGCGATCTTTTCGCTGCACGATGTGCTCGTGACCAAGGGCACGATCAACGCGCCGCTGTTTGAGGAAACGCTGCGGCTGCTGCGCTATCTCAAGGCGCGGGGTGTCGAGCCGGTTTTCATTGGCAACCATGACTGGACGGTCACCAGTCCCGGCCAGTCGAAGCCGTTCCGGACCCTGCTCGAAGAGCGGCTCGGTCCGATCAGCTATTATATCGGCGGCCAAAACGGGATGCCGTATAAGCCACGCGCCGATTCCACCGCGCATATCCTCTCCGACAAGGGCTGGCAGCGGAATGAGGTCCTTTATGTCGGCAACACAACCGACGATATGAAGACCGCTGCCAATGGCGGCCTGATGTTTGTGAACGTCATGTGGCACGGAGTGGCGAGCCCCTACGGCTTTCAATTCGACTCTCCACGCGACGTCGCGCGCTTCGTCGATTGCCTCTGTCTGGGCCTCGACGGCTGGTTCTGGGCGCTCGAACAGGGCGATCTGCGTGTCTATGCGCTCGCGCCTTTCACAACGCTCTCGCCGCGCTACGCACAAGCGCATGCCTATTCTGAAAACGCCAAGGCGACCTCGAAACACGGTGCCGGTGATGCGAATTTCTGGGGCCGTCTGCTCGCGGCGCGCATCTATTTTTCAGGTCTCGCTGACGAGATCGACTATATCACCGCCTATCCCGGGCACGCGCCTACTTCCAACGCGACGGTGATCAGTGAGGCGCTTAACATCCTGGGGCAGTCACTGCGCAAGAGCTATCTGCCCGACCTCATTCTCCGTCACACCAAAGCGGTGAAATCGCAGACCGCGCGGGCCTCAGGGGGAAGCGTGGGCCTCGACAATCAGCTCAACACGATCCGGCTCAACCCGGCACCCGTCCGCGGCGTGGGCGGCAAACCCTATAAGTCGCCGCCCGCGCGCGGCGGCAAGCGTGTCCTCGTTATCGATGATATCTGCACCGAGGGTAACAGCTTCGAGGGTGCGCGGGCCTATCTGAGGGCCGCAGGAGCGCAAACGGTCTGCGTGAGCTGGCTCAAGACGATCAATAAGGACTATCGCGCCGTGTCACCAGCCTTCGGCCCGTTCAATCCCTACATCGCGCAAACCTTTCCGACACCGATCGCGACCACAACGCACTGGTATTCGAGCGCGATCAGCTCGCATGCTGCGCCGACTGACCTCGCCGACGTCTATAATCGCTACTTCAGCTGGGCTTGGCCCGCCGATATATGAAGCAGGCGTTTTCACTGGAAAACGATCAGAAACGCCATTGCCCTCTCGGTCCCTTCCCTCTGAACGTCACTCGGCTCACGTAAGTTGTCAGCCTCACGCTTTTTGCTGTGATCGATGACGCCGAGTGCCATGATTGACGCTCTATGACGGTTTTGTCGTGGATGTGCCGGAAACACAGGTGCGCTCCCAATGTCGGCTATTGCTGCTTCGGCGCTCTTGAGCGGGCAGACAGCAAAGTCGGCGATCGCTGTCTATTTCCTCAGCGCAAAGCGATCAACCGTGTCCTCGACCTCATCGTCTTCCCAGCCGTCGGGCAACACGCCGTGGTCCTCAAAGATAAGCAACGAGATTGTCATTTCGTAATGGTCAGCAAAAATTGCGACTTCGCGCACCGGCCGGTTCCACCAGACGCCCGGCGGCAGGTCCTGCCCCTCGGGCGGGGGAGATGAGCCACCGCTTCCTGCGGCGAGAGACCCTCGCGGCAATTCCATGCCGGATGGGAAAAAGATGCGAGCGCGGCCCGCTGCTGCACTCCGGCGGCCCCACAACACGAAGCCGTTGGTGGCGACCACAACGGCGGCGCACAGACCGGTGCTTTCCAGCCACTTTAACGCAGCGGCCGTCAGCGATACATCATAGCGATCAGCGCAGTGCTTCAAGAGGTCCAGAGTCATGCGCTGTTTACCTACTTGGGCTCGGAAATCGGTGAGCGGCATCAACAGATAGGATGCGAACTTATCTGCCTCCCGCTCCTGCTGCCGCGATCCGCCCAGCACATCGCTCTCACCACACTCGAATCCAGCGGGCGATTGCTGGCGGTGACACAGGTAATGTCCCCATTCGTGCCCGAGGGTGTAATTAATCCGCCCTGCCGAGCGGATGCCCGGATTATACAGGATGGCCCACCCGCCACGCTTTTTGAGCGGAGCAAGCGCGCCCTCGAAGCTCGGCACCGGCGCTTCAATGATGTCCAGGACGGGATCGCTGAAACGCTTGGAGTATTCGAGCGCGATTTGCCGCACATCTACCGGGAACCGCGGCCCCCACATCGTCACGAGGGTATTGGCCCACGCGCTTGGGGTGGTGGGATCACTCCTCATCGTCCAGCACGTCCAGAATCCGCTTGAGCTTCGCCTTCACATCGGGATCAGCTTTCTGAAATCGATGAAAGAATGCTGTGTCTTCCACATCCTCGGTCGGCTTGACCTGCGAGGCGTCAATCAGGAACGCGGACGTGACACCTAAAGCGTTCGCAATCCTCTCAAGTTTCTCGGCAGATGGGCGGGCAACGTCCTTATTTTCGATCTCCCACATATAGCTCTTTGAGCTGTCGGTCGCTTGCGCAAGCTGTTCAAGCGTGAGCCCGCGTTCCCGACGAAGTTCATTAATCTTGGTGCCGAGCAGGGATGGCATCTGTCCTCCGGTGCTGTTAGGGAAGTTCGGCGATAACCTGACTCCTTATGCTTGACAAGCGAACTCGTAGTCACCATACACCTCGTATGGCAGTAGCGAACTCACCTGCCACGAGCACAAGGAGCCTTGATTATGGCAAAAGGTAAAAGTGGCGGTGGGCACTACCGCAGCGCAATCAGTGGACGCTACGTGACCTCGGCACACGGGAAACGCAGCCCGAGCACCACGGTCCACGAAGCGAGCGGCAAGAGCGGAAGCACCGGCGGTGCGTATCGCAGTGCGATCTCCGGGCGCTTTGTAACCTCCGCGCACGGCAAGCGGAGCCCGAACACCACTACCCACGAGAAATAAGCATTCAGTGCCGCCCGCTCACCCGGGCGGCGCTTCCTTTTCAGGAGACAATGCGAAATGGCCTTCCGTACATTTCGGTGGAAGAGGAACTACCGCAAGGTTCCCCCGCACGTTCTGAACGCGCTCGAAGAAGTTGAGGGCGATCTTATTGTGATTGCGGCCACGAAGAGGATTGCTCGCGCAGACATCGAACGGGGCGAGTACGCCCACATCGGATTGCGGGCAGCGGACGGCGCCATAATCATCGACGGGCCGGTAATGCCTCCCGCAGATGCCGGTAAATGGTCGGAGCGTAATGCCCACGGGTGGGATCGGAAGCGAACCGACTGGCCGATGGTCACGAAAACCTATGTATTCGAGACGCCAAATTTTGGGGACGCAGGCACATACGGCACCCACATGCATACATGGGATCGTGAGGTCTATCAGCATCAGGTGTTCGAACCGCAGGGGATGCTGATCCAACCGGAGGTGCTGCAAGACGGGGGCGGTGATTACGTCGCCATCAAATTCACCCTGACCCCTCACCTGGAGCGGGCTGAAAGCGGGTTCGATCTGATGCTACTGTGGTCCATAAATGTTCTTCAGGAGAACACGGGTGTAACGGGGGTTTTCGCGGCCGACGCCACTCGGGACGACTACATCGCCACCATTACCCTCGACTGGCAAATCTTCCCGCCGGGCACGATAGACGAGGTGATCGAGCGGCTGGCGCAACAACCAGTGGACCCGCGCAACGCACCGGACTTCGACAAGCATGTCCGCGACCGTGTGCGTCTTTTCGAGCGGCTGAACCCCACCGCATATATTCGCGGGCAAGGCGGCTTCGGCTCCTATTTCGGAGCTCAGTTCGCCGACGACCTGGTGGTGTTCGAGAACCTCAAATACGGAAATGCAGTTTACGTCCTCTACGAGGATTGGCCTATGCCTATGAAAAGGGCGATGACGACGACCTTCTGGTGATTTCGGCTAAGCTGGCCGAGACACCTTGTAGCCCGCTGTACAAGGGGCCAGTTTCGCCAGACAGAGCGCTTCATGAGCTCGTGAAGGCTGGTGCGCAGGCATGAGCCTTCTGGCCGCCCACTGCGCTCAGAAACCCTCCAGCACTCGGCCGGAAACCCAGCCTATGCGGTCAGACGGGATCGGACGTCAAATCGACGATACGGAAAACAGCCCCTGTTCCAGCATCACGAACGAGGTCAACGCGCTGGCCATCCCAATGATAGTCGAGGTGCCGTCCCTGAAGGGGGTTTGACGCGCAGTCAGGGTAGAAGAGCGCGACGCATTCTCCATCGGGATGCCGGATACTCGGGTAGACAATTCCGTCCGATCCCACGCTCTGGAGGTGCCGCGCGAGCGCTTGAGATGCGGCATAGGCGTCGGAGTCGAGCGCCTGAACCGGCTCGCCTGCCAGAGGACGAAGATCATGCAGTTCTGCATCGACGGACACGACGATTTCCCGGAACTGCGAAGTCCAGCCAGGTGCTTGCCTAGTCCGTGCCATGAAGCGGGCATGGTGGTGGATCGTCTCGAACAGCGCGGTCTCGAACCGGTCCCCAACATAGAGCACGCCGTAGCTACCATCGGTAAACCTGCTTGGCCGATCGGTGCTGACATGGGTGAATGGCGCCATGAGGTAGGATGCCCCGTTTCCGCCTACGCGCCGCTCGACTGGAACGAGGTCAAGATTGCCGATCGTCGCCATGATGCGGGGATTGGTCTTCTGCTCTGCCGAGATCAGCAGCGGCCAGTCGGCAGGATCAGCGATGTCCTCGAACAGGTCGATCGGTGGAAAGGCACTGCGGATGATCCTGACAGCGCCCTTCCACTCAACTCGAGAAACCGCGATATCCGCCGCTCCGCTCACCAGCCGCTACGTTCGGCGTCGAGGTAGCGACGCACCCGCATGATGTCGGTGAGTTCGCCCCCGAGCATCACCTCGAGAGCGCTGAATCCACCGAACGCGTCGTTGGCTGCCCTGATCCATCCATAACCACGGGCCGCCTCCGAGAAGATTATCCGAAGCGCCTTGTGGATGCCCATGAGGTTGGAGAGCCGAGCGCGGCCATCGCGCGAGACGCGCCCCGGGCCTTCTGCCTTCCATCGCCGATAGGAACGTACCGGCATGTCGAGCAGGGTTGCCGCCTGCTCATCGGTCAGTTCCCATTTGGCGAACAGGTTGAGGACTGCCCGGAACATGGCAGCTGCCTCGTCCTGGGTAATTGGATCGGGCCGGAAGGCGGTAACGGCAGTATCAACGGGTTGCAGAGCCAACATAGCAGATCTCCATATGGCAGCATATATTCAAGATAATGCCATTTGGCAAGGAACTATGCCGATGATGCCAGTCTGGCAATCACGCTCACTGCGCCTTCGATCGGCACGAAAAGCCGGGTCTGGTAGCGGATGATCTCGGTGAAGCAGCCTTGGGCCTTGTACCAGTCGAGGCGGGCTACGCTCCATCCCGTAAGCTCAATGCGCTTTGAGCCATTGACCAGGCTGCGCTTGACCATGAGCTGCTCGCGTCCCGCAAATTCCATAGACCGGCCAGTAGCAAGAACGGTCTGCACGATTTCATCGGAGGACAGCGTCAGCTCGCGTTCCAGACCCAGCGCTCGGCACAGTTCGGGCACGCAGTGGACGGGAACCTCCCGGCCGAGGAGCGAACGGCCATCCACTGCCGAGATACGGCTGACTTTAACGAAATCCGATGGCAGCTTGTCCCAGACCGGAAGCAGGAGACCTGTCGCGAGATAGAGGCGCTCGCGCTTATGGCTGGTCCGCGCTTCCTCAACTTCGGCCGCCCAAGCTTCGCGGAAAGCGTAGACGGAAATTGCCTCCCAGCTGCTCTCAGCGAGCTGGTCCTCGGTGATGTGAGTGCGCTTCAACGGGCGCAGCAGTTCGAAGCGGGTCACGCGCGTGCCGTCATCGGCAAGAATACTGCGTGCAGGGACCAGTAGGGCGACCCGACCAGAGCGGGCATTCCGAACCGGTCGCTGCCGCTGCCCGGTAAGGCCATGGAGCTCCTCGAGCCGCTTCAGTGTGAGCGGCTTCAAAGCTCTGGCGATTTCCAGTTCCAGCAGATGGGTGGTCGCGCCCGATGCCGGATCGGTGCGCAGCAGAGTGTCGGACAGGACCGTGAAGTCCGCGACTGCGATGGTCTCGAGGCCCAAGTCGAGTGTGCCGGCCTGCCGGGCGGCATCGATGCGCGCTTCGACCAGCCCCATGAACTCATCGAAGATCGCGTTCTGCAGGGCAATAGGAAGCGCAAGGATGCGATTGAGCCACCGCTGGATCGACGGCAGGTCATCGACCATTGAACCGTCGGTTCCTTCGATCCGGAGGCCCGTCAGCTCCTGAAAGCGACCAAGGCTGACGGCTTCGAGTTTGCCAGTGAATAACAGGCCGAACCAGCGGTGGAGCGCCTCCTTAGCGTAGATGCTTTCGAGATTATCAGCTGGATCAAACAGGTTCTGTCCGCCGGTCTGGCGCTGCCCGCGCGTCAGAGCGCCAAGGCTGTCCAGACGCCGCGCGATCGTCGAGATGAAGCGACGCTCGCCGCGCACATCTGTCGTCACAGGCCTGAACAGCGGGGCCGAAGCCTGATTGGTCCGATTGGTGCGGCCAAGCCCTTGGATTGCCGCATCAGCCCGCCAGCCCGGCTCAAGGAGGAAGTGGACGCGACGAGCCTGGTTCTTCGCGGCCAGATCGGCATGGTAGCTACGCCCGGTGCCCCCGGCATCGGAGAACACCAGGATGCGCTTGGCACCGTCCATAAACGCCTGGGTCTCAGCGACGTTTGCGCGGGGCGACCGGGATTGGAGTTTCTGACGACCGTCGCGGCCGACGATGAGCCGACGGGTGCGACCGGTCACTTCGGCCACTTGGTCAACGCCGAAGCGCTCAATGATGGCATCGAGCGCAGTTGCAATCGGCGGCAGGGCGCAGAGCTGCTCGATCATCCGGTCGCGCGCGGCAAGGGCGGAGCGGCACAGCACAGGTGCGCCTTGCTCGTCACTCATCGGCTCGGACCGAGGGTTGCCGTTTTCGTCTGTGAACACCGCCATCAGGCGGACGGGAAAGCTCTTGGCGAGATAGTCGATCACGTATTCCCGCGGGGACAGGTCGATCTCGAGAGCTTCGCGTTCCTCGTCAGACAGTTCGGCAAGTCGCCGGTCGAGCATGGCCTCTGCCGTTGAGACGAGCTGGACGACAACGGCATGCCCATCGGCAATTGCCGTATCAATTGCGGGCAGCAGGCAGGGGAGCTTCATCGACAAAAGCAGCTGCGCGAAGAAGCGCTGCTTGGTTCCCTCGAAAATCGACAGCGCTGCGGACTTAGCACCGGAGTTGAGCGTCCCCCCAGTCTCGGTGTCGACGATCCGCGTGACCTCTAGCGCTTCGCGCAGGTTTGCGTGGATGATCGCCCAGGCTTCGGCATAGGCATCGTAGACCGCGATCTGATCCTCGTTCAGGCAATGCTCGAGGATTTCATACTCGACGCCGGCGAAGGAGAGTGCGCGGGCCGTGTAGAGACCGAGCGATTTGAGATCCCGCGCAACCAGTTCCATCGCTGCGATGCCGCCGTCGCGAATGTCGGCAACGAAGGCCTCGCGATCGGCGAAGGCGGTCTCCGGACCCCAGAGCCCGAGGCGCGTGGCATAGGCGAGGTTGTTGACGTCGGATGCACCGGTGGCTGAGGCGTAGAGCACCCGCGCGCGAGGCAGGAGATTTTGAAGGCGAACCCCGGCGATGCCTTGTTCCGATCCCTTGATCTTGCCCCGCGATCCTTCGCCGCCGGCGGCGTTGGCCATGGCGTGCGCTTCGTCGAACACGATCACGCCGTCGAAATCTTCACCGGCCCAGTCGAGGATCTGATTGAGGCGCGTTGCGTCGCTCCGGCCCGAACGCAGTGTCGGATAGGTGACGAAGAGGATCCCGTCGCGCATCGCGATGGGGGAGCCCAGCTTCCAGGACGCCAGCGGCTGGATGTCGATCGGGAGACCGCCAAGCGCGGCCCAGTCGCGCCGGGCATCTTCGAGCAGCGCCTCATTCTTTGAAATCCAGATATGGCGGCGTTCGCCGCGCATCCAGCGATCGAGAATGACGCTCGCGACCTGGCGGCCTTTACCGGCGCCGGTGCCATCCCCGAGGAAATAGCCTTGCCGGTAGACCTTACCTTCTGCTGACGCCTTGAGCGAACAGCCCTTGTCCTCGGGCTCGAACCGACCGGGAAGATCGCGGGCGTGAGCGCTGGCGGCGTAGATCAGGGTCTCTGCTTGGGCAGCAGACAGCAACCCTTTGGCGATAAGCCCGTCCGGCAGCTGCGGCACCGCGTCCGGCTTGGGTGCCGAGATCGACCCCATGGCGACGGACTCGACGAGCGGCGTTGGATGCTCGGCCGCGCCATCGATCACGATCCGGCTGGGGCGATAGGGCAGATAGTGGCCGACCTGTGCCTCAAGCGGCGCAGTGGTTGCGAGCGACTGGTAGGTGAGCGACCCGATGGCGGAGGCTGGAGGCGTGATCCTGGCTGGTATCGGCAGCGGCCGGCGCGGCACCGCCACCAGGCGAAACGGCGCACGAGCGGGAAGGCTCGATTGCTCTGGAACAGCCTTCAGGCTGGCGCGAGCCGGCAAAGCATCGACGAGATCGACCAGCTGGGGAAAGTCGTTTGTGCGGATAGCGACAGGCTCATTGGAGCCTTCCGCCTTGTCGAAGACCAACAGCCGCGTGGTAATGCCGGTGCCCTGCCTGACGAACGCGCGTTCGACGGCGGCATTGAGCCTCAGCGAAACTGGCCCTTTCGCCCCGGCCAAAAACCGCACGCAGTCGAACCATTCAGGCATGATCGCCACAAGCCGCCCGCCGGGCGCAAGCCGGTTCCAGGCCGATCGCAGATGCCTCGCCCCGGTGCGGCCATCGTGGCCCCGCTCGATCCCGTGAGAATACGGCGGGTTCATCAGCACGACGCTGGGGACGATGGCCGGATCGAGCAATTCGTCGATCAGCTCGGCATCGTATCCAGTCACACGGGAAGCGGGGAACACAGCAGTCAGGCAGTCGCGCCGCAGCGGAGAGATTTCGTTGAGGGCAAGGCGCGCGCCAGCCTTTGCCGCCCAGACTGCGAGCATCCCCGTTCCGGCCGAGGGTTCAAGCGCGAGCTCATCGACTTCCAGCGCGCAAGCCCGGGCAGCAAGCCAGGCAAGGCGCGGCGGCGTCGCAAACTGCTGCCATTCGATCTGCTCGTCGCTGCGGTTGGTCTGGGTCGGAATTCGGGCATCGAGACCGCTGAAGAACTGTTCCGCCTCGTCGATCGGGCTCGTGGGCTGGACTTGATCTGATGCTTGCAGGTGTTGAACCTGCGCCAGCTCGAGCGCAGCGTAAGCATCACGGACTGACCATGCCCCGAGTGCATCGGTTCCGCCGAAGTGGTCCGTCATGATGCGGTTGATGTCGCTGCGCGAAAGCGCGCTGCCTGCTGCCAATTGCAACGCCATTGCTTTGGCTGCCGTCACGACAAGCGGCGGAGATGGTGGATCGAATGCGAAGGCGAGGGAAGTGTTGGACATGGGAAACCTCCTGACGAAGTCCTGCGTCTCGCAGGCCTCAATCAGCCGAAGGCGCCCTCCCCTCTGGCTCGCTGATCAGGTTTTCCGAGCGAGCTTTGCCTTGAGTTCATCGTTCCAGTCGAAACCGGTCGATGCTGGCGCTCGCGAGCGGATCACCCGGCCCGATGCAGAATAAGCCTTTCGCGCGCGCTGATCCGCGAGTTCGCCTCCCGGATCATTGTCGATGAACAAGTGGAGCTCGCGCACACTCTCCGGGATCGCGACGAGGCCGAACCGCTCGTTCCCGAGCGTTGCCCAGCAAGGAATCCCGGACAACTGCATGGCTGACAGGGCGCTTTCGATACCTTCGGCAAGGCCCAATCGGCCCGCTGCTGGCGGGGCCAGTCTGACAGCACCGCAGCCGAGGCTTCCCAACGCTCGCTTGGGACGCTCGAAACCTGCCAGCTTGCCACTCGCGGTATCGAGAAACGTCCTGTGTATCGCGATTATGCCGATGTCAGCTGTAACTGCCGCCAACATTGCAGGGAGGAACTGGACCGCACCACGTGGTCCGAGCGGCGTGCGCTCGAGATAACGGAGTTGATCAGAGGCACGCAGGATCCCGCGCTTCGCAAGGTATCCTTCGGCAGGGCTGTCGGAGATCGCCGTCGCCGAGTGCCACAAACGCCGCGCATTGGAATTGAAGGCCCTTTTTTCCGGTCGATCAGCGGCAACCGCACCCGAGCCATCGAACAGGTCACCGCTGCGAACACCCTGGCGGTCAAGCGCCGCTATGACCTCCTCGTTCGAGCATCCCGCGAAGCAATGAAACAGGATCGCTTTGCGACCCAGGGTCACACTCAGCGAGGGGGTACGGTCGTCGTGTGCGGGGCAGCAGCACATGCCTTTGCCCCGACCCCATGTACCCTGAAGGCTTTCGACGATCATGCGGGCGCGGCGTTCGAGTTGATGAACTTTGTCTAACGGGGGCATCGACGTTCTCCGGTTAAGGTGCCCTCCCCGCGCAGCCTCCGCTCTGCGCTCGCGCCAATCCAATTTCCTACATCGCTTGTTCTTTATATGTTCTCACTCGATTCGGCTAGACAAGGATCGAGAAATGACAATCAGAACTCTCTTGATCGCAGGCATCGCCATCACCTCTGCTATCCCCGCCAGTGCCCAGGACATAGCAGCGCCAGCCACGATCGACGCCCCGGCCAGCCATTCCGATGGCATCCGCATTGCTGAAAAATCCAACGGCTTCCAGCTGGTCGAGCATGGGCTTTGGCGATCCGTCCAGGACGGGCCGGCACCTGTTCTGACGATCCCGCAAGATGGCCGGCTCAAACTGCCATACAGATACGATCCCAAGGCAAAACCCGGTCCAACCGACTTTCGACGAGCGAGTTATCTGCCCCTCGTCTATGCGGCGGAAGCGAAATACTCATTGCCCGCGGGCCTGCTCGATGCACTTATATGGACGGAGTCTCGATACAACCCCTTTGCCATCAGCCCAGCAGGCGCAGCAGGTCTCGGACAGCTGATGCCAGCAACCGCAAAGGAGCTTGGGGTCTTCAATCGCTTCGATCCTATGGCAAACATCTTCGGCGCTGCGCGATACCTGCGGCAGATGCTCGACAGGTTTGGCGTGGTCCACCTCGCGGTGGCTGCCTACAATGCGGGACCGGGGGCAGTGGAACGTGCTGGCGGCATTCCCCGGAATGGCGAAACGCCCGGATATGTCCGCGACGTCCTGCGGCACTGGCAGTTTTGATACGAACTGCGTCAAATGCCATTTGATCAGATTGAATGCTTCTCCTGACGGGCGTCACGCGGCGCGCTTTCGCCCTTTCCTGATGTCGACGACCTTCCGCCCATCGAGGAAGTCAGCCCAATCCTGCATCATTCGCCGGCGGGGCGCGAGATACTCCGCCGCGTTGTAAGCTCCCCGGACATCATCCTTCTCTGAATGAGCGAGCTGCAACTCGACCCAATCCTCATGGTACTTCCGGATCCACATCGCTGGCTTGCCAAATTCAACCAATTGCTCGTTCGCCCAGGTGCTGGCGAGTCCTCGAAAGCCGTGGATGGTCTGGCGACTATGATATCCAAGGCGGTAAAGCGCATAGATCATCGTGTTTTCAGACAACGGCTTGTCTGGGTGGGTCCCGGGAAACAGGTAATCACCGGTCGCCGCCGATACCATTTTTCTAGCAATGAGTGCGGCCTGGGCTGACAGTGGAACGAGGTGTTCGCGCCCCATCTTCATGCGCGCAGCCGGAATCCGCCAAACGGGTTCCGTACCATCGAGATTTTCAAATTCGGATTTGACGGCCAGTCGAAGCTCTTTTGTCCTGACCCAGGTTAGCAAGGCGAATAGCACTGCATCGCGGGTGATCGCCGAGCGCCGGTCACCTTCCTCTTGGTAGGCTCGCAGCCTTTCGAGGAACGCAGGTATCTCCACCAAAGGAAGGCGGCTCATGTGCTTCACCCTCGGCCGAGGCTTGAGGGCGCCACTGAGGTGAGCAGTGGGATCGCTGGATGCCAGCCCGCAAGCAATCGCGAACTGAAAGACCTGCCCTACCCCTTGCTTGGCACGCCGACTGATATCGAGCGCGCCTCGTGTCTCAATCCTGCGGATCATGTCCAGGACCTCTGGGGCAGTGATCTCGTGGATCAGCTTCTGTCCTAGGGAGGGGAAAACGTCCCGCTCCATTCGTGACCAGACACGCTCGGCATGCGCTGGATTCAATGCCGACTGGCGGTTCTCGTGCCAGCGTTTCGCTACCATGTAGAAGGTGTTACCGTTCTCCGATATCACCTCCCCCTTGGCCTTCATTGGATCCTTGCCCTCGGCAAGGAGCGCCTTGGCCGCTTTGCGTTTGTCCCGGGCGGCGGCGATCCCCAACGCCGGATAAGCGCCAAACGACAGCAACTTCTCCTTGCCTGCAACTCGGTACTTCATCCGCCAAAGCTTCGTGCCGTTCGGCTGGACGAGCAGGAACAAGCCCTCGCTATCGGCAAGCTTGTACGCTCGCTCGCGAGGCTTGGCATTCTTGGCTTGAGTCTCCGTCAGAGGCATGGGGGTATCGCTCCTTTCCGATACTCCGCAAAACTACCCCCAAAATACCCCCACACCAAATCTGGCTGCATGTGGAAGGCCATGGGCGCATGCGGACGCGAATCACCCGCAACCCTCTGCTTTTATTTCGATTTTTGGAAAAATACGGAAGCTGTCGGAAGCTTCCGGATAAGGGATTGGTAGCGGAGGAGGGACTTGAACCCCCGACACGCGGATTATGATTCCGCTGCTCTAACCAGCTGAGCTACTCCGCCCCGTTGTCGGCAATGCCCTGACAGGGCGCCTCAATCACGGCTCCGGCAGCGGTCCGTCGCCGGAAGGTGCGGGCGCTATACGCAGCCTTTGCGGCAGGGTCAACCACGCAAAATCACCTCACTGCACGCTCCGTCACACCCTCAGTCACACCCTCCGGCGCAATGCGCCCCCCGCAGGCGGGCAAAGGGCCATTGCGGTATGCCGCATAAGCGCCTATCAGCCGCGCTGACAGGCAATGATGCCTCAAGATAAAGCCTTGGCCGCCCGGCGGCATGGCTTCCCGATAGTTGTGAGACAATGACGTTCCAGAATATTCCCGCGCTTCTTGCCGAGGCGCTTAGCCAACGCGGCTATGCCGCGCCGACATCCGTGCAGTCCGCCGTGATCGAGCCGGAAGCGGAGGCGCGCGATCTTATTGTCTCGGCGCGCACCGGCTCCGGCAAGACGGTTGCTTTCGGCCTCGCCATCGCGGGCGATCTGCTGAACGAGCAGGGGCTGGTGCAGCGCGCTGGCGGGCCGCTCGCGCTCATAATCGCGCCCACGCGTGAGCTGGCGATGCAGGTGAGCCGCGAGCTGATGTGGCTTTACGCCAGCACCGGCGCGCGCGTCACGGCCTGTGTCGGCGGCATGAACCCGTCCTTGGAGCGCAAGGCGCTGAGGCAGGGTGCGGATATCGTCGTGGGCACGCCCGGCCGCCTGCGCGACCATCTGGAACGGGGCGACCTAAACCTATCCGCACTCGTCGCCGTGGTGCTGGATGAGGCGGACGAAATGCTCGACATGGGCTTTCGCGAAGACTTGGAGGAGCTGCTGGACGCGATGCCAGAGCAGCGCCGCACCTTGCTGTTTTCCGCAACCATGCCCAAGCCGATTGTCGCGCTCGCCCGCCGCTATCAGAAAGACGCGCTGCGCATCGCCACCGGCGAGGAGGATCGCGGCCACAGCGATATCGAATATCAGGCGATGGCGATCGCGCCGTCTGAAATCGAGAATGTCGTCGTCAATGTGCTGCGCTATCACGAGGCGGAGACGGCGATCCTGTTTTGCGCCACGCGCGACAAGGTGCGCCATCTGCATGCAAGCCTGATCGAGCGCGGCTTTGCGGCGGTCGCGCTGTCGGGCGAGCATAGCCAGAGCGAACGCAACCAGGCGTTGCAGGCATTGAGGGAGCGGCGCGCGCGGGTGTGCGTCGCCACCGATGTCGCGGCGCGCGGGATCGATCTGCCTAGCCTCAGCCTCGTCGTGCATGTCGAGACGCCGCGCGATGCCGAGGCGCTGCAACACCGCTCTGGCCGCACCGGGCGCGCGGGGCGCAAGGGCATAGCGGTGCTGCTGGTGCCCTACCCCCAGCGCCGCCGGGTGGAAAGCATGCTGCGTGGCGCGCGCATCGCCGCGGAATGGATGCCGGTGCCCTCTGCCGCCGATATTCGCGAGGCGGACAGCGCCCGCCTGCTCGAAAAGCTGCTCGCGCCTGTCGAGTTCGATGAAGACGACCGCGCATTGGCGCAGCAGGTGCTGGCCCAGCGGAGCCCTGAGGATATTGCCGCCGCGCTGGTGCATGTGCATCGCGCCGCCCTTCCCCAGCCGGAGGAACTGCTCGCCGCCGACGCCGCGCCCGGCCCCCGCGCCCCACGCGCCGGGTTCGAGGGTAGCGCCTGGTTCAAGATGAACGCGGGACGCAGGCACAATGCCGATCCGCGCTGGGTGCTGCCGCTGCTGTGTCGGCGCGGGCATGTGAGCCGGGGCGAGATCGGCGCGATCCGCATCACCACGCACGAGACGCTATTTGAAGTGCAGGCGGCGGTGGCCGCGCGTTTCCTTGCAGCCGTCAAACGCACAGCGGGTGACGAGGATGACGGCATGGAGATTGTCGCTGTAGAAGGCCAGCCGCGCGATACCGCGAAGCGCAATCGCCGCGATGACGACCGAAGCGGTGCGCCGCCGCGTGGTGCAAAGCCTCCCTATCAGGCAAAGCCATTCAAACCCGCCCGCCCCGGTGCTGGCACTGGCGCGCGTGAAGCCCCAGCGCACGCCCGGCCTTCTGGCAAGAAAAAGTTCGGCAAAAAGCCGCCCCGCCCCTGAGCCATGCATATCCTCGTCGATGCCGATGCCTGCCCGGTCAAGGAGGAGATCTACAAGGTCGCCTTCCGGCATGAGGTGCGCGTCACTATCGTCAGCAACAGCCCGATCCGTATTCCCGCCCACCCGCTTATCGAGCGCGTGGTGGTATCAGACGGGTTCGACGCGGCGGACGACTGGATTGCCGAACGGGCGGACGCGCGCTCTGTCTGCATCACAGCAGACATATTGCTGGCCGACAGGTGCCTGAAGGCAGGCGCAAGGGTGCTGGCGCCCAATGGCAAGCCGTTCACGACATCATCCATCGGCGGCGCAATCGCGACGCGGGCGATCATGGCCGATCTGCGCGCTGGTGGAGATATCGTCGGCGGCCCCGCCCCGTTCAGCAAGACCGACCGCTCGCGCTTCCTCTCCGCGCTCGATGAGGCGCTGGTGCGACTGCGGCGGATCGGCTAGAGCGCCGTTCATGGCCGAAAAGTTCGAACGACATCGCCAGCCCTGGACCTCTGCCGAGATCCAGAAGCTGCATACGCTGGCGAAAAAGGGCATGGCCTTGAAAGCCATTGCCAAGGCGCTGACCCGCAGCGAGGAGTCGGTGAAGGAACGCGCGCGCACCGATGGGCTGACAATCGCAAAGCTGCGCTGATGATCCGTCTTTCCGGCCTGTCCCTGCCCCTTGATCACGCGCCTGATGCGCTGGCACCCGCGATCTGCGCGCGCCTCGGCATCGCGCGAGAGGCATTGCGCGGGTTCAAGGTTTTCAAGCGCGGCAACGATGCGCGCAAGCGCACCGCGATCCTGCTCGTTTATACGCTCGACATCGAACTGGACGCACAGACAGAGGCAGAGCTGCTGGCGCGGCTGGCGGGTGACAAGGATGTGCGCCCCACGCCCGATATGGCCTATACCTTCCCCACCCGTGCGCCAGAGGGGTGGAACGCCCTGCGCCCGGTCGTCATCGGCGCCGGGCCATGCGGCCTGTTCGCCGGGCTGATCCTTGCGCAGATGGGCTTCCGCCCGATCATCCTCGATCGCGGCAAGGTGGTGCGCGAACGCACCAAGGACACTTGGGGCCTATGGCGCCGCGCAGAGCTGAACCCCGACAGCAATGTGCAATTTGGCGAGGGCGGCGCGGGCACCTTCTCCGACGGCAAGCTCTACTGCCGCGTCAAGGATCCGCGCTTCCTCGGTCGCAAGGTGCTGGAGGAGTTCGTCAAGGCAGGCGCGCCGGATGACATCCTCTGGGAGGCGCACCCCCATATCGGCACCTTCCGCCTCGTGACGATGGTCGAGAGCATGCGCCGCACGATCGAGGAACTGGGCGGAGAATATCGCTGGCAGACGCGGGTGGACGATCTCGCGCTCGATCCCCTGCCCGATGGCCGCAAACGCCTGCGCGGGCTGCATCTGGCGGACGGCAGCTTCATCGAGGCCGATCATGTCGTCCTCGCCGTGGGCCACAGTGCGCGCCCCACCTTCGAGATGCTGCACGCGCGCGGCGTCCATATCGAGGCCAAGCCCTTCTCCATCGGCGTGCGCATCGAGCATCCACAAAGCTGGATCGACACAGCGCGCTTCGGCAATTGCGCAGGCCATCCGGATCTGGGGGCTGCGGCCTATAGCCTCTCCCACCACTGCGCGAATGGCCGCACGGTTTACAGCTTTTGCATGTGCCCCGGTGGGCGGGTGGTGGCGGCCACATCCGAGGAAGGCCGCGTCGTCACCAACGGCATGAGCCAGTATAGCCGCGCGGAGTTCAACGCCAATTCCGGGCTGGTGGTGGGCATAGACCCTGCGCGGGATTATCCCGATGGGCCGCTCGCGGGGATCGCGTTTCAGCGGCACTGGGAGTCGCTTGCCTTTGAAGCAGGCGGCGGCACCTATTCCGCACCGGGGCAGCGCGTGGGCGATTTCCTGAACCAGCGCCCCTCCACCGCGCTGGGCGAAGTCACCCCCTCCTACAAGCCCGGCGTGACAATGACGGATCTTTCCCGCTGCCTGCCCGCCTTCGCGGTGGAGGCGATGCGCGAGGCGCTGCCCGTCTTTGGCCGCCAGATCGCGCGCTATGACCACCCGGACGCGGTGATGACCGGCGTCGAAACACGCACCTCTTCGCCCGTGCGGATCACGCGCGGCAAGGATTTCCAGAGCCTCAACGCCGAACGGCTGTTCCCGGCGGGCGAAGGCGCGGGCTATGCCGGCGGCATCCTCTCCGCCGCGATCGACGGGATCAAGGTGGCCGAGGCGGTCGCAGCCAGCATGATGGCCGCGTGACTGATCCCGATTACGATGCCATCATCCTCGGCGCGGGTGCGGCGGGGATGATGTGCGCGATGACGGCTGGCGCTCGCGGCAAGCGCATCCTGCTGGTCGATCATGCCGATGCGCCGGGCAAGAAAATCCTGATTTCGGGCGGTGGGCGCTGCAACTTCACCAACATTCACACCGCGCCGGACCGCTATCTCTCCGCCAACCCGCATTTCGCAAAGTCCGCACTGGGACGCTATACTCCGCAGGATTTCATTGCCCTGGTCGAACGCCACGGCATCGCCTGGCATGAAAAGACGCTGGGCCAACTCTTCTGCGACGGCTCTGCGCGCCAAATCGTTGATATGCTGGCAAGCGAATGTGCGGGCGCGGGTGTGACGATAGCGCTCGGCCACCCGGTCGCTGACATCGCCCATGCCGACGGGCGCTTCCGCGTCACGATCAACGGCCGGGAACATAGTGCCCCCGCGCTCGTGCTGGCGACAGGTGGCCCCTCCATCCCCAAAATGGGCGCGACCGGCTTTGCCTATGACGTCGCCCGCCGCTTCGGCCTCGGCATTGTCCAGCCCCGGCCTGCGCTGGTCCCGTTCACGCTGGGCGCCGAAGACGCGCTCTTCACTGAGCTATCGGGCGTCTCCGCACCCGTCGAGGTGCGCTGGAACAAGGTGCGCTTTCGCGAGGCGGCGCTGTTCACCCATCGCGGCCTCTCCGGCCCGGCGATGCTGCAAATCTCCTCCTACTGGCAGCATCGCACGCCGATCTCGGTCAATTTCCTGCCTGACACGCCGCCCGACTGGCTGTTAGCCGAAAAGCGCGCCCGCCCGCGCACCCCGTTGCGCCGTGTGCTGGCAGAGCATCTGCCCGACAGGCTGGCTCAGGCGCTGCTGGAGCGGATCGGCACTGGCGGCGAACTCGGCTCCTCAAGCGACAAGGCGCTGCGCGCCGCCCATGCGCGCCTCTCAGACTGGCCGTTCACCCCCAGCGGCACCGAAGGCTATGCCAAGGCGGAAGTGACGGCGGGTGGCATCTCCACCGCCGCGCTGTCTTCCCAGAGCATGATGGCAAAGGCGGTGCCCGGCCTCTATACCATTGGCGAGGCGGTGGACGTTACCGGCTGGCTCGGCGGCTATAACTTCCAGTGGGCATGGGCGAGCGGCCACGCGGCGGGCACGGCCCTCTAGCCGCTAATATCCGCTCCTGACACGGATGCGCGCATTGGGCGAAACGCCAGCCTTTCCAGCCGCGCAACGGGTGGAACGAAAGCCGGTATCGAGGCAGATCCACACCTCATCCAGCAAGCCATAGTCGCTCGCCTGCACCCGGATCATGTCGATCGTCATCCCCGGATTCTTGCGCGCGATGGCTCCAGCGATCTGCCCGGCCGTCACGCGATATTGCGCGGCGAAATAGCCCATGTCCGGCAGGCGCAGCGCCTGATAGGCTTTGCGGGCGCGGGTGAAATACGCGTCCGGGCTGCGCGCCATGCAGGTGCCGTGCTTGGCCCACTGATGCTGCATCAACCGTACCGAGGGCATCATGCAGAAATTGGCGGCGATCGTCGCGCGGCTCACCGGCGCGGCAGGCGCGCAATATTGCGGCCAGCCGCCGCTGCGCCCGTCCTTCGCCACGCCATCGGGCCACAGGCCATGCAGCACAAAGCCGAAGCGGCCATTGCGCAGGTCGCACTGCATGTCTCCCTTGGGCGCGCGGGCGCAATATTGCGGCGTCCAGCTCAGCGCCAGCGTATAGCCGCCCACCTCCATGCGCCGCACTTCATCCGGGCGGGGCGTGGTGCCCGCGCGCGGCGGGTTGATCCGCTCCGGCAGGGTGCAGGATTGTGCCTGAGCGTGCGCTGCCAAGGGCGCCACCGCCAGCACTAGGCCGACGACCAGCGCCGCCTTACTCCGCCGCAAAGTCCAGCCCGATGTCGGCGGCAGGCGCGCTCTGCGTCAGCCGCCCGACGCTGATATAGGTGACGCCGGTTTCTGCGATCGCGCGGATCGTCTCCAGCTTCACACCGCCGCTCGCCTCAGTCGGCGCGCGCCCACCCACCAAAGTCACCGCGCCGCGCAGTGTCGGCGGGTCCATATTGTCGAGCAGCAGATGCGTCGCGCCAGCCGCCAGTGCCGGTTCAATCTGGTCGATCCGGTCGACTTCCACGATGATGCGCTCAATCCCGGCGCTTGCCGCGCGGCGCACCGCCTCGCCGATGCCGCCCGCCACCGCGACATGATTGTCCTTGATCATCGCCGCGTCATAGAGGCCCATACGGTGGTTAGTCGCGCCGCCTTGCCGCGTCGCATATTTCTCCAGCACGCGCAGGCCCGGAATGGTCTTGCGCGTATCGAGCAGCGTGGCTGAAGTGCCCGCGATCCTGTCCACATAAGCGCGCGTCATCGTCGCGATGCCGGTGAGGTGCTGAACGGTATTCAGCGCAGACCGCTCGGCAGTCAGCAGCGCCCGCGCATTGCCCGACAGCCGCATCAGGTCCGTGCCCGCCGGCACCCGCTCCCCCTCGCCCACCAGTATCTCGATCTCGACGGCCGGATCGAGCGCACGGAAAAACGCCTCGGCCAGCGGCAGGCCAGCGACCGTTACCGCGTCGCGGCTGTCCATCACGCCCGAAAAGCGCGCATCCGCCGGGATCACGCTCTCGCTGGTGACGTCCCGCCCACCTGCGCCCAAAGGCCCGCCGAGGTCTTCGGCCAGAGTGGAAGCGATGAAGGCAGGAAGATCGAAATGGGGGAGGGAGAAGGTCATGCCCCCTCACCTAGCGGATTCTGTTTTCATTGCAATGACTGTGTGAATCACATATAGTCCATAGATGGAGATCGAGTTTGATGCGGATAAGGACGCAGCCAACCTCTTCAAACACAAACTACCGCTCGCATTTGGCAGGCGGGTGTTTGATGATGCGGACCATCTCGTGGTGCCTACGATCCGAATAGGCGACGAGGAAGAACGCTACAAGGCAATCGGCACAGTCGACGGCAAGTTATATACCGCGATCCATGTCTGGCGTGGCGATACCATCCGCATGATCTCAGTCAGAAGGAGCAATGCGCGTGAACAAAGAGACTATGATAGCGACCCCCGCTGATCCCAATGACTCTGAAGACAGGGACGTCAGCGTCGCCGCGCTGGAGCGTGGCCTTATGGGCCGACGCGTCCGCAAGCTGCGCAACCGGCTTGGGCTGAGCCAGGAGGAATTTGGCCGCACGTTCGGCATCCCCGCCGTCAGCATCCGCCAGTATGAAATCGGGCGCTATATGCCCCCGCCCGCCGTGCGCGCCTATCTCAAGGTGATCGAGGCAGAGCCGGAGATGGTGAAGCGGGTGATTGCGAGCTAGGCCTACCGCGCCCCCAGATCCCCCTGCCCGATCGTCCCCGCCGCCATTTCCAGCATCCGGTCAAGGCTCTTCTTCGCCTGCACGCGCAGCTCCTCGTCCATCTCGATCCGCGGGGTCAGATCACGCAGGCAGAGATAGATTTTCTCCAGCGTATTCAGCGCCATATAGGGGCAGATATTGCAGTTGCAGTTGCCGTCCGCGCCCGGCGCGCCGATGAAGGTCTTCTCCGGCATCGCCTTTTGCATCTGGTGGATGATGTGCGGCTCGGTCGCGACGATCAGCGTGTCGCCCGGCATGGTCTTGGAAAACTCCAATATGCCGCTGGTCGACCCGACATAATCGGCATGATCCAAGATATAGGCCGGGCATTCCGGGTGCGCGGCGACGGGCGCAGTGGGGTGCTGAGCCTTGAGCTTCAGCAACTCCGTCTCGCTGAACGCCTCGTGCACGATGCACACGCCCGGCCAGAGCAGCATGTCCCGCCCCAGCTTGCGCGTGAGGTATCCGCCGAGATGCCGGTCCGGCCCGAAGATGATCTTCTGTTCAGGCGGTATCTGGCTCAGGATTTTCTCCGCGCTACTGCTGGTGACAATGATGTCGGACAGCGCCTTCACCTCGGTCGAACAGTTGATATAGGTAAGCGCGATATGATCCGGGTGCTCCGCACGAAACGCGGCGAACTTGTCCGGCGGGCAGCTGTCCTCAAGCGAACAGCCGGCGTCCATGTCCGGCAGCACCACGATCTTGTCTGGCGCGAGGATTTTCGCCGTCTCCGCCATGAAGCGCACACCGGAAAAAACGATCACGTCCGCGTCCGTCGCCGCCGCCTTTTTCGACAGCTCCAGCGAGTCGCCCACGAAATCCGCCAGATCCTGAATTTCCGGCTTCTGGTAATAATGCGCCAGGATCACCGCGTTGCGCTCTTTCTTCAGCCGGTTGATCTCGGCCAGAAGATCCAGCCCAGCAAGGGATTCAACGGGTTGCGCCGTCATTTATGATGATCCTTCCGTGTTTGCAGCTGGCTCAATATGTTTGACGCCATCCGCACCGCATGAGAGTATTCTGTATGATTGCAGCCTTACGCCGCCGCTACCTCGACATATTGGGGTCTATCTATATTTTCAACGAGCATCGCGGATATTCCAGTCTTGATCGCGTTTTAGAAGCCGTGCGCCGCCGCCACCCTGAGGCCACCGCGTTCATCGCCGCCGTGGAAAAGCACCGGGCGGACGAGGAAAAGCATTATCATATGTTCCGCCGCTATTTCGAGCATCTGGGCTATATGCCCTACGCGGCGGACAAGACCTGCGCGCATATCGACAAGATGATCCGCCTGACCTTCGGCTGCGACATCGATGCGCTGGATACCGACGCAGTGGTGGCGAGCGAGGCCATGTTCAACCGGCTGTGCCGCGTCATCATCCTCACCGAAAAGCGCGGCATGTGGCAGGTGGACAAGCTGCTCAACATGGGCGTGATCCGGCGCGAGCGCGCGCTCTATCAGCTTTTCAAGGTAGTGGAGCGCGATGAGCCGAGCCACTGGATGCCCTATGACGCGTGGCTGAGGGCACATGGTGGCTGGCAGCCAACGCTGGGCGAGCGGCTGGCCGATGCGTTTGTGCACAAAAGCCTGATCCTGTGGAAACTGCCGCTGCTGTTCCTCAATCCGTGGCTGAAACGCCGGACGGACTGGCAGCATGAGCATGATTCGATACCATTAAAGGGGCAACCAGCCAGCCAAGCATTCGCGCTTCAGTGACCGCCTGGGGCACCGCCGCCCTCTTCCTCGTCTTCATCGGCTGGCTCATCGGCAAAGCGGACGACGACTTTTGCTTTCTTGACGCCCTCGACCAGCAGAGGCATCGCGAAGGCGCGTTCCACCATTTGCCGCGCCGTCTCACGCGCCTGGCCCAGTGCCGAGTCTTCCCGCGCTTGTTCGAGCAGCGAACCGAGCGCGCCACGACGCACGGCGTCCTCTGGCGCAGCCCCGCCGATCTGGCGGATATTCGCAGCGTCTATCTCCGGCTCGGCGATGGTCAGCGCGGGGAGCATTACCTTAAGCGCCTGCGCTTCCTCATCCCAGACTACATCCTTGTTGCGCAACGCCTTGAAATCCAGCTCATAGCGGACCGTGGCGGGGACGATGGCATATTTCCCGCCCGGCCCGGCCGCAGGGGCAGAGTGCGCGCCCTCGGCCTCCTCATCGGCATGGGCCGCAGCGGGCGCAGGCGTGTGGGGCGCGGCCACCTCCTTGTGCGGGGTGTCCTTATGCGTAGCTGCGGCGTCAGGCGCGTGGGGTGCTGCTTCTGTCTTTGGCGTGGCAGGCTCAGGCGCCTCTGCTGCATCGGGCGCGGCCACCGCTACCACCCGCCCGGTATAGACCACAGCCTTGCCCTGCTTTTGCAAAGCCTCCAGCACCGTTGCGGTGACGGATTTGATCGCGGCTTCCTGCCGGGCCTTGTCAGACCGAAAGAAATAGAACGCCCCGCCAAACGCCGCGCCGAACATCACCAGCCCGATGATGATGGGTACAATCAGCTTTTTCATTGGTGCGCCACCCTCCACACGTCGTCCAGCACATGCTGTGCCAGCCCGCGCTGCTCAAGGTCAAGCAGATGTGCAAGCACGGAACGTTCGGCGGCGGAGTGAAGACGTTTATCGACGCCCTTGTACATCTCCGGCACCATATCGCCGATGCTGCGGCCCAGCCCCTCGCCGCTCTCCAGATGGCGCAAAATCTGCCCCTCACGGTGCTTGCGATGGCCCATCATCCCGCGCACCAGCCGTTGCGGGCTTTCCACCGCCTCGCCATGCGCGGGATAATAAATCGCGTCGTCCCGCTCCAGCAGCTTCTGCATCGAGCGCATATAGTCCGCCATGTCGCCATCCGGCGGCGAGACGACGCTGGTGGACCAGCCCATCACATGATCGCCGGTGAACAGCGCCCCTTCCTCGCGCAGGGCATAGCAGAGATGGTTGGAGGTGTGCCCCGGTGTCGCCACTGCCACAATCGTCCAGCCATCGCCGGAAAGGATTGCGCCATCGGCCAGCGCCTCATCCGGCCTATAGTCCGCATCGAACGCTGCGTCGGCGCGCGGGCCGTCATCCTCCAGCGTCAACGGCGCACAGCCGATAATCGGCGCCTTCATCCGCTCGGCCAGCAGCGCGGCCGCCGGGCTATGATCGCGGTGGGTATGGGTGCAGACGATAGCCCGCACCGGCCGCCCGGCAATAGTGGCGATCAGCGCATCGAGATGCGCGTCGTCCGCCGGGCCGGGGTCGATAATCGCGACATCCTCACGGCCTACGACATAGCTCTGCGTGCCGGTATAGGTGAAGGGCGAGGGATTGGGCGCCAGCACCCGCGCCACCAGCGGCGAGAGGCGCATCGCCTCTCCGGTAGGCAGGGATGCCATGTCAAAAGGTGGTGTCATACCTTCTCATGTGCGCATCAGCAGCCCGGACGCAAGCGGTTCGATATCAAAAGCGCTGATAACACCCAAATTTGTCGGTTTTTTTTACAATGTCGGATGGGGTGAAAATCTCATTAACCACTGCAACCGGCCTTTACCCGTCCTTCTGTCCATCTGGCACGCGCCGTGCTTATAAGAAAGGCACTACCTACCTTGACCCACAGGGGGATGTTAGCAGGCCCAGTCTCCGCCGCGCATCCCCCACCCGGTCTCCTCCAGGATCACAGCTACAATAGTTAGCCGGTTGGCAAACTAATTTGCTTGCGCCCAGAGCGGCAGCGCGATAGTTAGCCATATGGCTAAGCATGATCCCACCCTCTCCCGGCTGTTTCACGCCCTCGCCGATGACACCCGCCGCGGTGCACTCACCCGTCTCGCCAAAGCACCCGCGCCAGTAACGGAGCTGGCCGAACCTACCGGCCTCAAGCTGCCCACGGTCATGCGGCATCTCGCGGTGCTGGAAGAGGCAGGGCTGATCACCAGCTTCAAGGACGGGCGTACCCGCACCTGTGCCCTCGTGCCGGAAGCACTGGAGCCTGTGCGGAGCTGGATCGAAGAGCAGCGCGCCCAATGGGAAGCGCGGCTCGACAGGCTCGATGCGTTTGTGATGCAAATTATGAAGGACGATGAACAATGACCGACCCCAAAAATGAAGCCAGCACTACCCCACCGCTCGACCCCGATGTTGCCGCGCGTACCATGGTGCTGCACCGGGTGATCAACGCGCCGCGTTCAGCCGTATGGGGCGCCTGGATAAACCCGGAAACATTGCCTTCATGGTGGGGGCCGGACGGCTTTTCCTGCCGCACGCAGCGCATCGACCTGCGCACTGGTGGAGAATGGGTGTTCGATATGATCGCCCCCGACGGCACCGTCTTTCCCAACCACCATCTCTACACCGAGGTCCGGCCTGAGGAGCATATTGCCTACACATTACTATGGGGAGAAAACGGACCGGAACATGCCCACGCATCTGTGGTGTTGGAGGAACTGGATGACAGCACGACCAGAGTGACGC
Source organism: Sphingobium fluviale (assembly GCF_004122115.1). Lineage (GTDB taxonomy): Bacteria > Pseudomonadota > Alphaproteobacteria > Sphingomonadales > Sphingomonadaceae > Sphingobium > Sphingobium fluviale. The sequence continues at coordinate 99,680 of NZ_SBKP01000005.1, read as the reverse complement.
TGGCGATGACCTTTACAACCGCCGCCGAATGGCAAGAGGCGAAAGGCTTCGGAGCAGAGGCGCTGGGCCTGCAAACGCTCGGCAAACTAGCGCGGTTCGTCGGAGCGGAGTAAGCGGCCGCAGATCAACCCGCGTTAGAAAGACCGCTATCGGCGAACATTTGTTGCAGCTCTCCCGCCTCGTACATTTCCATCATGATGTCGCTGCCGCCCACGAACTCGCCCTTCACATAAAGCTGGGGGATTGTCGGCCAGTCGGAAAAGCTCTTGATGCCCTGGCGCACTTCCTGATCCTGCAACACGTCAACGCTCTCGAACTCGACATTGAGATGATTGAGAATGGCGACGGCGCGGCTGGAAAATCCGCATTGCGGAAACAAGGGCGTACCCTTCATGAACAGCACGACATCATGGCTGCCCACAATCTGCGCGATGCGGCTATCTACGTCATTCATGATCGGTTCCTCGGTTTGCTGGCGGCTTATATCTTATGAGTTGGGGACGGCGGTGGTCAGTTGCAAGGCATGGAGCACACCGCCCATCCTGCCGCCGAGCGCGTTATAAACAGCCTGATGCTGCTTCACCCGGCTTAGCCCACGGAAGCTCTCCGCCTCCACCCGCGCGGCATAATGATCGCCATCGCCGCGCAGATCGGTGATCTCGATCCTCGCATCGGGGATGCCTGCGCGGATCAGCGCCTCAATCTCGTCGGCGGCCATTGCCATGATACGCGCCTTAAGCCTGCGGTTCGATGAACATGCGCCGCGCGATGACTTCCTGCTCTTCCAAAGCTGTACGCACGGTCGGCTCGTCAATCTCGACACCGGCGCTGGTCAGATCGCCCACCAGCTTGCGGATCACGTCCTCGTCGCCCGCTTCCTCAAAGTCGGCCTGTACCACGGCCTTGGCATAGGCATCGGTCTCGGCGGCCGTCAGGCCCATCTTCGCGCCCGCCCATTCGCCCAGCAGCCGGTTGCGGCGCGCGATGATGCGAAACTGGAGTTCCTCGTCATGCGCGAATTTGGCTTCGAATGCGCGTTCACGGTCGTTGAAATCGGTCATATTGCCTGCCTGCAGTGTGAGTGAATCTAAACCTATAGATAGGAGCGCCCGCCCCCTCAGACAAGCGCCGGAGCCAGCCAGGGCTGATCGTCCGCCCGCGCCTGTTCGAACGCGCCGATGCTGTCGGTCCGCGCCAGTGTGAGGCCGATCTCGTCCAGCCCACCGAGCAGGCAGGTTTTGCGAAACGGATCGACTTCGAAGGTGAAGCGGTCCTGAAACGGCGTGGTGACGGTCTGGCTTTCGAGATCGATATGGATGGGATCGGTCTTCGCCACCTCCATCAGCCGGTCTATCGCGTCTTGCGGCAGCGCGACCGTCAAAATGCCATTCTTGAAGGCATTGCCGGAGAAAATGTCCGAGAAGCTTGGCGCGATCACGACCCTGACGCCCATGTCGATGAGCGCCCAGGCCGCATGTTCGCGGCTCGATCCGCAGCCGAAATTGTCGCCCGCGATCAGGATCGGGCTGCCCTTATAGGTGGGGTCATCGAACACATTGCCCGGCTCGGCCCGCAGCGCCTCGAACGCGCCCTGCCCCAGCCCGGCGCGGGTGATGCCCTTCAGCCACTTGGCGGCGATAATCATGTCTGTGTCGACATTCTTTACACCCAGCGGATAGGCGCGGCCTTCGACGGTGTTGATCGGCTCCATCAGCGCGCCCCCTCGACCTGCGCGGGGGGAACATGCGCGTCTTCCGCCCGGCCGATGGTCGCCGCCATCACCGCGCTGACGAGTGCGCCGAGCGCCAGTACCCAGAACGCGCGCTTCATGCCATCACTCCTGTCAGTTCTCTCACATCGGTCAGATGCCCCGTCACCGCCGCCGCCGCCGCCATTGCGGGGGAAACGAGGTGGGTGCGTGCGCCCGGCCCCTGCCGCCCCATGAAATTGCGGTTGGATGTGGAGGCGCAGCGCTCACCCGCTGGCACCTTGTCCGGGTTCATCGCGAGACACATGGAGCAGCCCGGCTCGCGCCACTCGAACCCAGCCTCGATGAAGATGCGGTCCAGCCCCTCGGCCTCGGCCTGCCGCTTCACCAGCCCGGAGCCGGGCACGATCAGCGCCTGTTTGATACCCGGAGCCACTTTGCGCCCCTTGGCTATTGCGGCTGCGGCGCGCAGATCCTCGATCCGGCTGTTGGTGCAACTGCCGATGAAGACATGCTGCACCGAAACATCCTCCATCCGCTGACCGGCAGTGAGGCCCATATAGTCCAGCGCCTTTTCCGCCGCCGCGCGTTTGGACGGATCGGTAAAACTCTCCGGCGCAGGCACCACGCCGCTGATCGGCACGACATCCTCAGGGCTTGTGCCCCATGTGACGGTCGGCGCGATGTCTGCGGCATCGATGCGCACCGTCTTGTCAAACCGCGCGCCTTCGTCGGTCACAAGACTCTTCCAATACGCAACGGCGGCGTCCCAGTCTGCGCCCTTGGGCGCCATCGGGCGGCCCTTCAAATAGGCAAAGGTCTTGTCATCGGGCGCAAAGAGGCCAGCGCGCGCGCCTCCCTCGATCGACATGTTGGAGACCGTCAACCGCCCTTCGATCGACATCTCCTCGAACACAGTGCCGCGATACTCGATCACATGGCCGGTGCCGCCCGCCGTGCCGATCACACCGATCACATGCAGGATCACGTCCTTGGGCGTGACGCCGGGGCCAAGCTGACCCTCGACGCGAATCTCCATCGTCTTGCTGGGCTTCAGCAACAGCGTCTGCGTCGCCAGCACATGCTCGACCTCGCTGGTGCCGATGCCGAACGCCAAGGCACCCAGCGCGCCGTGCGCCGCCGTGTGGCTGTCTCCGCAGACAAGCGTCGTGCCCGGCAGCGTGAAGCCCTGCTCCGGCCCGACGACATGGACGATGCCCTGCTCCGCATCGGTCGCGCCGATATATTTGACGCCAAACTCCGGCGCGTTCCGCTCCAGCGCCGCAAGCTGCTGCGCGCTTTCCGGGTCCGCAATCGGCAAGCGCTTGCCCGCCGCATCGACCCGCGCTGTGGTGGGCAGGTTATGATCCGGCACGGCGAGCGTCAGATCCGGCCGACGCACCCTGCGGCCCGCCATGCGCAGCCCCTCGAACGCCTGCGGGCTGGTCACTTCATGAACGAGATGCCGGTCGATATAGATGAGGCAGGTGCCGTCCGCCTGCCGCTCGACAATATGGGCGTCCCAGATTTTCTCATACAAGGTGCGTGGCTGTGTCATGCCATGCCCCCTAGCGGCATATAAGCGCTGAATCAATTCAGCCTTTGGGCTTGCCCGCATGTTGTGTGGGCTGGAGTACTCCCTCACGCGCCAGCAGCGCGCGCTTCCGTTCCAGCCCATAGGCATAGCCGCCCAGCCCGCCATCGCTGCGCAATACTCTGTGGCAGGGAACAAGCACGGCAAGCGCATTGTCGCCACAGGCCGTTCCCGTCGCGCGCACCGCTTGCGGGCGGCCTATCGATGCGGCGATTTGGGCATAGCTGCGCGTCTCGCCAGCGGGGATCGCGCGCAACGCCTGCCACACCGCCTGCTGAAACGCGGTGCCGCGCGCGTCTGTGGGCAGGTCGGCCTGCGCACGGGCGGGATCATCGACCATCGCCACCACCGCCTGCACCAGCGCGGCAAAGGAAGCGTCGGGCGGCAGTATCTCGGCGTGGGGGAACCGGGCACGCAGATCCGCCTCCGTCTCATCAAATGCAATGCGGCACAGCCCCTTGTCGGTCGCGGCAACCAGCAGCGGGCCGAGCGAACTTGCCGCCACGCTCGCGCGGATGCGCTCACCCGCGCCGCCATTTCTCCATGCCCTTGGTGTCATGCCCATCCTCCCCTTCGCCTCGGCGTAAAAGCGGCTGGGCGCGGCATAGCCCGCGTCATAGGCCGCATCGGTGATGCGCCCGGCGCCGTCTCCCTCCAGCGCTGCCTCTGCCCGTCTCGCCCGCACCGCCCGCGCATAAGCAGCGGGAGAAACGCCTGTCCTCTGTTTGAAAATACGCTGAAAATGGTGCGCAGCATAGCCGACCGCCTCCGCCAGCGCGGAAAGGGACACTCGCTCCTCAGCGCTTTCCAACAGCGCCAGCGCCCGCTCGACCGCTCGTGTATCCCGCGCCGCTTCGTCGGGCCTGCACCGCAGGCAAGGCCGATATCCTGCCGCCCGCGCGGGCTCGCCACCGGCGAAGAACGCCACATTCTCGCGCCGAGGCCGGCGCGCCGGGCAGCTCGGCTTGCAGTAAATGCCAGTGGAGCGCACGGCAAAGACGAAGTGCCCATCTTGCGCGCGGTCGCGAACGCTAATCGCTAGATAGGCACCTTCCTCATCAATCATCATAACGATCAATTCGCGCTGAATAGCAGCCATGTGCCGCATTGTGAGCGTGGATATAGGCAATGTCCGGGTCCGCCAACAGTGCCCGAATTTTTATGTCCGCCTCCCCCGGCAATGCGAGAGACGCGGCGTGGAGCATACCCTCCCCGGTGAAACCTCTCAGTGCAATCGGCCTGCCGACAAAGACTGGCGGGGTGGTATCGATATAGGGAGACGTATCTGCCGCTGTCTCATTGACATAGATGGCATATGCTGACCGATACGGCGTTGCCACGTCATGACTGACATGATGGAGTAAAATCAGGGTATCTCCCAGCTTCGCGTCCTGAAGGGATATCCGACATGGAAAGCCAGGCCCCGTTGCACGCACCCTTTTCGCGTTTATCTGGGCCAAGGCATCATCGGTCATCACAAACAGATCGACAAAATCCGCTTTGGATAATCCTGAAACTTTATACGCCATTCACGCCTCCTACTCGTTGTGCGCATAGGGGTTAGACCCATATATCTGGATGATGCTTCCCGTTTCTTGCGTTCAAAGCAGGAATCGCTTTCCCTCGTTCGCGCGCCGTCATACATATCCTGCCAATGAAACGCCTGCTTCGCCGCCTCCTGATCATTATCAGCCTCCTTGCTTTCCCTGCGGCACCCATCAGCGCAGAGCAGCAGGATGTCGCCGTCGCGGTGCGGTCGGTGGTGCGCGTGGTCATCATCGCTACCAACGGCGATCAGGCCTATTTCGTCGGCCACGGCAGCGGCGTCGCCGTCGCACCGGACAAGGTGCTGACCAACGCGCATGTGGTGGAAATCCTGCGCAGCGAAAAAAACCTTACAGTCGGCGTCGTCCCCACCGAGGGCAAGCGCGGCTATGGCGGCAAGCTGATAGCTTATTCTACCGGCAATGACCTCGCGTTGATCGAAGTGAAAGACGCGCGCCTGCCGGTCGCCACGTTCTTTGCCGGCGGCGTGATGGATGGCCAGCATGTCACCGCCGTCGGCTATCCGGCGACGGTAGACAGGGCGCAGGGGCTTGACCTCAATGAGATGGTCCAGCCGCTCGAACCGGTAAAGACCGGCGGCGCAGTCTCGACCGGGCGCTCCAGCCAGGCGTTCGATACGATCCTCCACACAGCGCCGATTGCGGCCGGCAACAGCGGCGGGCCGCTGGTCGATGATTGCGGGCGGGTGCTGGGCCTGAACAGCATGGGCTCGGTCGCGGAAAGCGCGGCGGACGCTGAATTCGGCTTTGCCGTATCGAATCGCGAAATCGCCTCGTTCCTCCGTCAGGCGGGCGTGCAGTTCCGCCGCACCCCCGTCCCCTGCCGCAGCATGGCGGAGCTGGAAGTGCTGGAAGCGAAGATGCAGGCCGACGCCTTGCTCAAGCAGCAACAGCAGGAACAGCAGGCGGCAATGGCGGAGCAGAAGGCGCTCTCCGCCGCGCGCGAGCAGGCCTCTCAGGATATCGTCTCGGCGCGCGAGAACATGATGGCGCTTTCGGGCGTGTTGCTGGTGCTAGGCGGCCTCGCCTTTGGCGGTGCGATGATGTTCAACGCAGAGCACAAGCCTCGCCAGCGCAAATGGGCGATGATCGGCGGCGGAGTGCTGATCGTGGCGGCGGTGGCGGTGTTCCTGCTCCGCCCGTCCTTCTCCGGCATAGCAGACAAGGTGGCCGACGCCCTGCCCGCCGAGAACGCCACCTTCCCAGTCACCGTGCCGGCCTATGACGCAAACGGAGAGAATATCTGCCGCATCGACGAAGCGCGCAGCCGCATCATCTTTTCCGATACGCAGGACTCCAGCATCGCTTGGACGCCGGAGGGCTGCGCCGATGGTGCGCGCCAGTTCGTGCAGGCCGACAAGAGCTGGAACCGCCTCTCGCTCCACGACGACCAGAGCATCTCCGTTGCCAGTTTCGATCCGGCTGACGGATCATATAAGGTAGAACGCTTTCTGCCCAACGCCACAACGATGGAGCAGGCACGCAAGATCGAGGCTAAGCTGGCGGCGAAGGGATGCACGGCGGATCCAGCCACCCTGAGCCGGATACAACAGGCGCACGGCCAGATCCGCGCTCTCCTGCCCGCCCAGCCCAACGAGCGGCTGGTCTATCAGTGCACACGCAAGCCATCAGACGGCCCGTCTGAAACCTCACCGCAAAACTAATCTCCTCCACCATCTTGCAACAGCGAAAGACCCCTGCTAACCGGCGCCCACGTTTGAGGGGCTGGCGCTATGCGCTTTTCCCTGTTCCCGAACGCGGCATATCGAACTGGAGGACATCAGGCGCGTGGAGAATTCCGGCGGCATTCAGGCTAGCTTAAGCGGGCGTTACGCGCTGGCGCTGTTCGAACTGGCCCGTGACAATAACCAGCTCGATTCGGTTGCGGAGAGCCTTGCAACGCTGAAAAAGGCGCTGGGCGAATCGGCTGAACTGCGCTCCCTCACCATCAGCCCGGTCATCGGCCGCGAGGCAGCCACCAAGGCCGTTGCCGCCGTGGGCGAAGCGATGGGCCTTGATCCGCTGACCCGCAAATTCCTCGGCGTGATGGCGCAGGGCCGCCGCCTCTCCCAGCTCGGCGCCGCGATCCGCGCGTTTGAAACGTTGCTCTCCAACCACAAGGGCGAGAGTCGCGCCGAAGTCACCTCCGCCCATCCGCTCGCCAAGACCCAGGTCACGGCGCTGGAAAAGGCGCTGAAGGCCCGCGTCGGCCGCGATGTCGCGGTTGACCTGAAGGTCGATCCCTCGGTCCTCGGTGGGCTGGTCGTCAAGATCGGCAGCCAGATGATCGATTCCTCCATCCGCACTCGTTTGAATAGTCTCGCCCAGGCGATGAAAGGCTGAACATGGACATTAACGCCGCAGAAATTTCCAAGGTCATCAAGGACCAGATCGCCAATTTCGGCACCGAAGCACAGGTGAGCGAAGTCGGCTCCGTGCTCAGCGTCGGTGACGGTATTGCCCGCATCCATGGTCTGGACAATGTGCAGGCGGGCGAGATGGTCCAGTTCGCCAACGGCGTGCAGGGCATGGCGCTCAACCTTGAAGCGGACAATGTCGGCGTCGTGATCTTCGGCTCTGACGCCGAAATCAAGGAAGGCGATGTCGTCAAGCGCACCGGCACCATCGTGGACGTGCCCGTCGGCAAGGGCTTGCTCGGCCGCGTGGTCGATGGCCTCGGCAACCCGATTGACGGCAAAGGCCCGATCGTCGCCGAGGCGCGCATGCGCGTGGAAAAGAAGGCGCCGGGCATCATCCCCCGCCAGTCCGTTTCAGAGCCGGTGCAGACCGGCCTCAAGGCGATTGACGCGCTCGTGCCCGTCGGTCGCGGCCAGCGCGAGCTGATCATCGGCGACCGTCAGACTGGCAAGACCGCCGTCGCCATCGACACCTTCATCAACCAGAAGGGCGTCAACGCGGGCGATGATGAGAGCAAGAAGCTCTACTGCATCTATGTCGCCGTCGGCCAGAAGCGCTCGACCGTGGCGCAGATCGTCCGCCAGCTCGAAGAGAATGGCGCGATGGAATATTCCATCGTCATCGCCGCGACCGCTTCGGAGCCCGCCCCGCTTCAGTATCTCGCGCCCTATACCGGCGTGACGATGGGCGAATATTTCCGCGACAACGGCATGCACGCCGTGATCGTGTATGACGACCTTTCCAAGCAGGCGGTCGCCTATCGCCAGATGTCGCTGCTGCTGCGTCGTCCTCCGGGCCGCGAAGCCTATCCGGGCGACGTGTTCTATTTGCACAGCCGCCTGCTGGAGCGCGCGGCGAAGATGAGCGACGCAAACGGTGGCGGCTCGCTCACCGCGCTGCCGATCATCGAGACGCAGGCGGGCGACGTGTCGGCCTATATCCCGACCAACGTGATCTCGATCACCGACGGCCAGATCTTCCTCGAAACCAACCTCTTCTATCAGGGCATCCGTCCGGCGATCAACGTCGGCCTCTCGGTGTCGCGCGTCGGCTCCGCCGCGCAGACCAAGGCGATGAAGAAGGTGTCCGGGTCCATCAAGCTGGAGCTGGCGCAGTATCGCGAAATGGCCGCGTTCGCCCAGTTCGGTTCGGACCTTGACGCCTCCACGCAAAAGCTGCTCAATCGCGGTGCGCGCCTCACTGAGCTGCTGAAGCAGCCCCAGTTCTCGCCGCTGCCGTTTGAGGAGCAGACCGCGTCGATCTTCGCGGGCACCAACGGCTATCTCGATGGCATCGCGGTGGGTGACGTGACGCGCTATGAGGCCGCGATGCTCGCCTATCTGCGCAGCGATCATGCCGACGTGCTCAAGAGCATCCGCGACAGCAAGGATCTGGGCGACGAGCCGAAGGCGAAGCTGAAGGCCGCGCTCGACAGCTTTGGCAAGACGTTTGCTTAACATCATCTTGTGCTCCTGCGCAGGCAGGAGCCCAGGGCCACTGGGTTCCTGCTTTCGCAGGAACACAAAAAGGGACTTGAATGGCTAGTCTGAAGGAACTCAAGGGCCGGATCGGGTCGGTCAAATCGACCCAGAAGATCACCAAGGCCAAGCAGATGGTCGCTGCGGCCAAGCTGCGCAAGGCGCAGGCCGCCGCCGAGGCCGCGCGCCCCTATGCAGAGCGCCTCGGCGCGGTGATGGCGAGCCTCGCGGGCAAGGTTTCGGGCGATGGCGCGCCCAAGCTGCTCGCCGGAACCGGATCGGACCAGCGCCACCTGCTCGTCGTCGTCAATACCGACAAAGGTCTGTGCGGCGGCTTGAACTCCAACATCGTCAAGGCAGCCAAGCTCAAGGCGGCAGAGCTGATCGGCGCGGGCAAAGACGTTCAGTTCTACCTCGTCGGCAAAAAGGGCCGCGCGCCGCTGCGCCGGGAGCACCCCAGCCGCGTCGGTGAAGGCTTTGATACCAGCGCCGTGCGTACCCCCGGTTTCACCGAAGCGGGCGAAATCGCGGCGGAACTGGTTGCGATGTATGAGGCGGGCAAGTTTGATGTCGCCCACCTGATCTTCCCGATCTTCAAGTCCGCCCTCGCGCAAGACCCGACCGTCACCCAGCTCATCCCCGTCCCCGCCCCTGCCGCTGCGTCGGCCAATGGCGCGGTGGTGGAATATGAGCCGGGCGAGGAGGAAATCCTTGAGCAGCTCCTGCCCCGCTATGTGAAGACGCAGCTTTTCGGCGCGCTTCTGGAGCGCGAGGCATCCGAGCAAGGCGCGTCAATGACCGCGATGGACAACGCCACGCGCAACGCGGGCGACCTCATCAACCGCCTCACCATCGAATATAACCGCAGCCGTCAGGCTGCAATCACCACCGAACTCGTCGAAATCATCTCTGGCGCAGAAGCGCTTTAAGAACAGCAGGCAAGGAAGCAGCAGACATGGCCCGTAAGCCCACCTCCGCCAAGACAAGCACCAACAATGTTGGCCGCATCAGCCAGGTCATCGGCGCCGTCGTCGACGTGACCTTCCCCGATGCGCTCCCCGCGATTTTGAACGCGCTGGAGACCAGCAACAACGGCCAGAAACTCGTCCTTGAGGTCGCCCAGCACCTCGGCGAGAACACCGTCCGCACCATCGCGATGGACTCGACCGACGGCTTGACGCGCGGTCAGGAAGTGACCGACACCGGCGCGCAGATCTCCGTTCCCGTCGGCCCCGAAACTCTCGGCCGCATCCTCAACGTCATCGGCGAACCGATCGACGAGCGTGGCCCGGTCGTCACCAAGGCGCGCGCGCCGATCCATGCAGAGGCGCCGCTGTTCGTTGATCAGTCGACCGAAACCTCCATTCTCGTCACCGGCATCAAGGTGATCGATCTGCTCGCCCCATATGCGAAGGGAGGCAAGATCGGCCTGTTCGGCGGCGCGGGCGTCGGAAAGACCGTGCTCATTCAGGAGCTGATCAACAACATCGCCAAGGGCCACGGCGGCACCTCGGTGTTCGCGGGCGTGGGCGAGCGCACCCGCGAGGGTAACGACCTCTATCACGAATTCCTCGACGCGGGCGTTATCGCCAAGGACGCTGACGGCAACGCCACCAGCGAAGGCTCCAAGGTTGCCCTCGTGTTCGGCCAGATGAACGAGCCGCCGGGCGCCCGCGCACGCGTTGCGCTCTCCGGCCTCACCATGGCCGAATATTTCCGCGATCAGGAAGGGCAGGACGTGCTCTTCTTCGTCGACAACATCTTCCGCTTCACCCAGGCGGGCTCGGAAGTGTCGGCGCTGCTGGGCCGTATTCCTTCCGCGGTGGGCTATCAGCCGACGCTCGCGACCGACATGGGCGCGCTGCAGGAGCGTATCACCTCCACCACCAAGGGTTCGATCACCTCGGTGCAGGCGATCTACGTGCCTGCGGACGACCTTACCGACCCGGCGCCAGCCGCATCCTTCGCGCACTTGGACGCCACCACGGTGCTTAACCGCGCGATCTCGGAGCTGGGCATCTATCCGGCGGTCGATCCGCTCGACTCCACCTCGCGCGTGCTGACCGCCGCTGTTGTGGGTCAGGAGCACTACGAGACCGCGCGCCGCGTTCAGGAAACGCTTCAGAAGTACAAGTCGCTGCAGGATATCATCGCCATTCTCGGCATGGACGAGCTGTCGGAAGAGGACAAGCTCACCGTCGCCCGCGCCCGCAAGATCCAGCGCTTCCTCAGCCAGCCGTTCCACGTCGCAGAGGTCTTCACCGGCATCCCCGGCAAGTTCGTGCAGATCGAGGACACCGTGAAGAGCTTCAAGGCAGTCGTCGATGGCGAATATGACCACCTGCCCGAAGCCGCGTTCTACATGGTTGGCGGCATCGACGAAGCCATCGAAAAGGGCAAGAAGCTGGCTGCTGAGGCGGCGTAAGCGATGAGGCTGTTCGCCTCTCTAACGTTTGTGATTTGGAGCTGGTGTACGTCTTTGGCTCAAGCAGAGACAGGACAGCTTCAAACAGCGATGTCGGACGGCGTCCATGCCTGCCAGAAATGGATTCTCGACCCGAAATCTTGGGCAGAAGACAATCAGTCATTTGCCTATAAAATTGGTCTCGGTGATAAACTTATAGCAATTGGCGGACTACCTATCGGTGTTCTCCCGACTGAGTTGATGTCCCAAGCAACCAATTTTTGGCGGCTGAACGGCGGTAACGGGAATGGGATATTCGTCGTTGCCTCTAATATTAATCCTGTTTGCAATGTTGCCGGGGGCGGACCATCCGATCTTCAACCTGCTGCTGAATCGATTGTGTCCGACTTCAAACAAGGCAAAGAATGGAAAGAGGTGGACGTCAAGTCTGAGGCAGATATGACGTCCAGCAATTTCGTTAATAAAGCTGATAATAATGCTGAAATGGTCATCTCGCGAGCGACAAAAGCTGGTGGTCGAACTGATAGGGTCCAATTTCTAACAACTGTGTTTTATAAGATTAGGAAATAACATGGCACTGCATTTCGAACTCGTAACCCCTGAAAAGCTTGTCCGCTCGGCGGATGTATATCAGGTTGTCGTGCCCGGCGCGGAAGGCGACTTCGGCGTGCTGGAAGGCCATGCGCCCTTCATGTCCACCGTGCGCGATGGCGATATCCTCGTGTTCGAGAGCGCCACCAGCGCGCCCGAAGCGATCCCCGTCGTCGGCGGCTTTGCCGAGGTCAATGAAAACGGCCTCACCGTGCTGGCGGAGAAAGCGGGCTGAGTGCCTGCATGGCCCCGGTCTACCGCCGCTAACGACAATTAAGCACTTTCTGCGCTAAGCGGACGGCATGAACAGACGCCCGCTCAATATCCAGATCCCCACAAGCTGGCTCATCGGCCTGCTGACCGGCTATCTGGGGCTTATCCAGCTCCTGCTCTGGCGCTTTCTCGATATCATGCCGCTCTGGGCCTATGCGGCGGCGGGCGCGGTGATCCTTTTGCTCTGCATCATGCTCTCCCGCCAGGCAGCGCACGCCCAATGGCCGCGCGGCCCAAGCCTCAAGACTCTGCTGACATGCCTCGGCATTGCGCTGGCGCTGCTCATCCTCGGCGGCGAGGGGCGGCTGCTTTATGCCAATGTCGACTGGCAGGTGCGAGACGCCGTGTTGCGCGATATGGCGATAAACCCGTGGCCGTTTGTCTACACCGCGCGCGATCTGCCCGATGTCCTGCGCGGGCCGATCGGCATGTATTTCGTGCCTGCGCTCGCGTGGAAGGCATTGGGGCCAACAGCGGCAGACATCGCGCTGCTGATCCAGAACGCCAGCCTTCTTGGCATCATCATGGCGCTTGCTGCCCCGTTGTTCCCGCATCGTCGCGCGCGGCGCATTACCCTTGCGGTCTTCCTTACATTCAGCGGGCTGGACATCGTCGGCCAGCTGCTTGCGCACCGCATGCTGGCAGAGCATCTGGAGTTCTGGACCAACCTGCTCCAATATTCCTCCACCATCACGCTGATCTTCTGGGTGCCGCATCATGCGCTGATCGGGTGGATGGGCGCGGTGCTGTTCCTGCTCCACCGCGCGGGCCGGATTTCGCTGGGTCAGTTCCTCGTGCCGCTGCCCTTCGCGGCGCTCTGGTCCCCGCTGGCGCTGATGGGTCTCGCGCCATTCGCGCTGATGGCGGGGCTTAGCGCGCTGCGGCCATGGGCCATCCGCTGGACCGACGCCGCCTTCCCCGCGCTCGCCAGCCTTATCGCGATCCCGGCGCTGCTGTATCTCGGCTCGGCCAATCATGAGGTGGGCGCGCGTCTGTTCCCGATAGATCCGATCATGTGGCTGCTGTTTCAGCTCATCGAGGTGCTGCCCTATCTGGTGCCGGTGGTGGCGATAGCGTTCGCGGATCGGCGGGACCGCGTTCTTGTAGCAATGGTAGCCGCCTGCCTGTTGCTGATGCCGCTGGTGCAGATCGGTTGGTCGGTCGATTTCGCGATGCGCGCCTCGATCCCGCCGCTTACGCTGCTGATGCTGATGGTCGCGCGTGTCCTGATCGACACCAGCGAAGGCCGGCGCGAGGCCCGCAAATGGCTGATAGCGATGCTGCTGATCGGCAGCGCCACCGGCACCTTCGAAATCGCCCGCGCGTTTCGCTATCCCGCCGCTCCATGGGGGCAATGCAGCTTTTTCAAGGCATGGGAAGCGAATTTCGGGGATTATCCCAAGGGCACCTACCTCGCTCCGCTGGCCGAAATGCCCAGTCTCATCCGCCCCAGCGCCCCCTATCCCGTCCCGGCGCAGGAGCCGGCGCGTTGCTGGCCGAACGACTGGCGCCGCCCCTCCGGCCTGTAAAGCCTGCTAAATCCCGGAAATTAGCATTTTGGCAAAGTTTCACGGCTATCGTGCTTGCGTAGGACTTTGGGCGAAACAGGCAGATAATGAGCGCATTCGGACGAAAAAACGGCCCAGGAGCCATGCGGCCCGCCTTTGGCGTGGCAAAGCCCATGCATGTGGTCACGCCGCAATCCGCCGGTGGCGGGGAGAGCCCGGCGATCCCGGCTGACCCTATGGGCGGCGCACAGTTCCCGCCGCTGGACCCCACCGCCCTGCCCGCGCTCGATGGCGAGGAACTCTCGCCCCAGCAAGCCAAAAACGCCGAGGCGATGGCTCGCCTTCAGGATCGCATGAACACCGATCACAGCGTTCAGGAAGGCCCGCAGGGGTTCGAGGCGTCTGTCCACAAGATCAAGGAGCAGGTGCTGCCCCGCCTGCTGGAGCGCGTGGACCCGGAAGCCGCCGCCACCCTCACCAAGGATGAACTGGCCGAGGAATTCCGCCCGATCATCATGGAAGTTCTGGCCGAGCTGAAGCTCACGCTCAACCGGCGCGAGCAGTTCGCGCTGGAGAAGGTGCTGGTCGACGAGTTGCTCGGCCTCGGCCCGTTGGAAGAGCTGATTCAAGACCCGGATATTTCGGATATCATGGTCAACGGCCCGCTCCAGACCTACATCGAAAAGAAGGGCAAGCTTCAGATCGCGCCGATCCAGTTTCGCGATGAGGAGCATCTGTTCCAGATCGCGCAACGCATCGTCAACAAGGTTGGCCGCCGCGTTGACCAGACGACACCGCTGGCGGACGCCCGCCTGCCCGATGGCTCGCGCGTCAACGTGATCGTGCCGCCATTGAGCTTGCGCGGCACCGCCATCTCTATCCGTAAATTCTCCGCCAAGCCGATCACGCTCGATAATCTCGCCGAATGGGGCGCGATGAGCCAGAAGATGTGCACCGCCCTCAAGATCGCGGGCGCCTGCCGCTTCAACATCGTCATTTCCGGCGGCACCGGTTCGGGTAAGACGACGATGCTCAACGCCCTCTCAAAGATGATCGACCCCGGCGAGCGTGTGTTGACGATCGAGGACGCGGCCGAACTCCGCCTGCAACAGCCGCACTGGCTCCCGCTTGAAACTCGCCCCGCAAACCTTGAGGGGCAAGGCGCCATCACCATCGGCGATCTCGTCAAGAACGCGCTGCGTATGCGGCCGGATCGCATCATCCTCGGCGAAATTCGCGGCGCGGAGTGTTTCGATCTCCTCGCCGCCATGAACACCGGCCATGATGGCTCCATGTGTACGCTTCACTCCAACTCACCCCGCGAGTGCCTGGGCCGTATGGAGAACATGATCCTGATGGGCGACATCAAGATCCCCAAGGAAGCGATCTCAAAGCAGATCGCCGACTCGGTCGACCTCATCGTGCAGGTGAAGCGCCTGCGCGATGGCTCCCGCCGCGTCACCAACGTCACCGAAGTCATCGGAATGGAGGGCGAGGTGATCGTGACGCAGGAGCTGTTCAAGTTCGAATATATTTCCGAGGATGCCAACGGCAAAATCATCGGCGAATATCGCTCCATGGGCCTGCGCCCCTATACGCTGGAAAAGGCGCGCGGCTTTGGCTTCGATCAGGCGATGCTCGACGCCTGCCTCTAATCGGCTGCCAACGGCTCATCCCGTAATCTCACGACAGTGCATTGCGCTGGCCGCGGAGGGCATATAGTCTCTGGCAACACCCCCAACTGCCGGAGAGTAATTCATGCCGCGCCTTTCAAGATGCCTTGCTTTTGCGGCCATGCTCCCGCTCGCATTTTCGGGCGCGCCCGTTTCGGCGCAACATCACGCCGCGCACGCGGACCCTGCCATCGCCGCTGCCGTCGCATCCCCTGCCCGCACGCCGGAGAACCTCGCGCGCGACCAATATCGCCATCCGGCTAAGACGCTCAGCTTCTTCGGCGTGAAGCCCACCGACACCGTGCTGGAATTCAACCCCGGCGGCGGCTGGTATACCGAAATTCTCGCGCCGCTTGTTGCCGGCCATGGCCACTATATCGGCGCGCAGGCGCCCGGCGCGGGGCTGGACAAGCTCAAAGCCCGGTTCACCGGCGCGCATATCCGCTTTGTCGACTGGCCGGTGGGTGAGGCGATAGCGGCGGGCAGCGTCGATACCATCCTCACCTTCCGCAATGTCCATAACCTTGTGATGAAGGATGCCGCACCGGCGGCGTTCGCCACCTTCTTCAAGCTGCTCAAGCCGGGCGGCACTCTGGGCGTGGTAGATCACCGCCTGCCTGAGTCTCGCGACGCCGCGATGGAAAAGACCAGCGGCTATCTGAAGATCTCGACCGTGCGCAAGCTGGCAGAGGAGGCGGGCTTCGTGCTGGAGGCTCAGTCAGAGATCAACGCCAACCCCAAGGACAGCGCCGATTGGGAAAAGGGCGTGTGGACCCTGCCGCCCACGCTGACGAACGGCGCGGCCGACCGCGACAAGTATCTCGCCATAGGGGAAAGCGACCGCATGACGCTGCGCTTCCGCAAGCCGAAGGGCTGACCAAAGCCGCGCCTCGCTGTAGTGGCGCTAAGGCCATTGCACTGACGCCCGATCACGTTAATGCAGGCCTATGCCTCCATCCGCCATGCCGCATCGCGAAACGCGCCCGATTTATGCCGTGACGCTGCGACTGCTGGCTATGCTGGCCGGCGCGATCATGTTCGCATCTGTGAAGTGGCTGAGCGAACATGGCGTCCACATTGTTGAAACGCTGTTTTTCAGGCAACTCTTTGGCATCCCCATCGCGCTGGCAGGAGTCATGCTGGGACCGGGACTGGGTGCGCTCAAAACGCGAAATTTCAGCGGTCATGTTAGCCGCGCCACGCTCGGTTCGCTGGGCATGGTGCTGAATTTTGGTGGATACATATTGTTGCCGCTGGCTGAGGCGACGACCATCGGCTTTACGATGCCAATCTTCGCAACCTTGCTCTCCGTCCTGTTCCTCGGAGAGAGGCCGGGGGTGCATCGATGGGCGGCGGTGATTATCGGCTTCATGGGCGTAGTGGTGATCGTCGGTCCGGGGCATCATACAGGGGTAACTTCACTGGGCATCGCAGTGGCGGCAAGCGCGGCCATCGTCACGGCCTGCGTATCGCTTTTGCTGCGGCAGTTGAGCCACACCGAGGAATCGTCCGTCATCGTCTTCTATTTCACTTTGCTGCCCTTGCCGTTCCTGGGCTTGGCGATGCTATGGTTCGGCCAGGCGCACGACACCGCAACATGGGGCATGCTCCTGGTGCTGGGGCTAGTCGGCGGACTTGCGCAGCTTTTGATGACCAGTTCGTTGCGCTGGGGCCCGGTATCGCTGGTGTTGCCGATGGATTATTCCGCCCTGCTGTGGTCTACCCTGCTTGGCTGGCTGATCTGGCAGGCCTGGCCCGGCCCATCAACATGGGTAGGCGCGGCGATCATCGCGGGCAGCAGCCTTTACATCCTGTGGCGGGAACGGGTGAACCACCGGCAATCGATCGACCGGGAAATCTCGGTCCCGTAAGCCCGGCGATCAGAACCAGCGGCGCACCCGCAGCTTGTAATCGCGATAAGCCTCGCCGAACTTGGCTTCGAGATACCGCTCCTCTCGCGCGATGACCTGTGTCTGGATGACGATGATCACGACCGGCAGAAACAACCACGCCCCCACGCTCTCGAAGGCAAATGCCAGTCCGGCATAAAGCAGCGCCATGCCCAGATACATGGGGTTGCGCGTAAAGCGATACACGCCGCTGTCCACCAGCGCGGTTGCGGTCTTCCACGGCTTTACATCAGTCCCCGCCCGCCTGAACAGCCCGCTCGCCGCCAGCAGCAGCCCCGCGCCGGGCACGATGAGCGCAATGACAAGAACGCCGCGCGTCAAAGGAGGGAGGCTTAATAGCTGACCGATCAGCCTGTCCGCCGCCAGCCCGATCAGCAGGAAGCCCAAATACACAAACGGCGGCGGAAATGTGACATGCGCGCTGTCGTCGTCGGCTTTCATCGGTTTGCTCCCCACCTGTCAGGCGGGGCGCAGCTTATTCCGCAGCCGCCGGTTCGGCAAGCCCGCCGACTTCTTCCCACACCAGCTTCGGTTTACGCGCGGCGAGCGTCTCGTCCAGCCGCCTGCGCGGCGCGAACCATGGCGCGCCTTTGAGCGCCTCGTCGCCCGCCTTCGCCCGCTCCGCCACAGACCGCAGCGCCATGATGAACTGGTCAAGCGCCGCCTTGCTCTCGGTCTCGGTCGGCTCGATCAGCATCGCGCCATGCACCACCAGCGGGAAATACATCGTCATCGGGTGATAGCCCTCGTCGATCAGCCCCTTGGCGACATCGAGCGTCGAAAAGCCCTCGGCCAGCCCTTTGTCAGAGAACAACGCCTCGTGCATGCATGGGCCAGTGCCGCCGAACGGCGCATCGAGCACATCCTCAAGACTGCGCAGGATATAGTTGGCATTGAGCACCGCATCCTCCGCCACCTGCCGCAGGCCATCCGCGCCGTGGGAGAGGATATAGGCGAGCGCGCGGGTGAACATGCCCATCTGGCCGTGGAACGCGACCATGCGGCCGAAATTCTGGCCATGATCCGCGCCTGCCGTTTCCTCCTCGACGAGGTGGAATACGCCATCAGCATCTTTCTCGACAATCGGCAACGGCGCAAACGGCGCCAGCGCCTCGCTCAGCACCACCGGCCCGCTGCCCGGCCCGCCCCCGCCATGCGGTGTTGAGAAGGTCTTGTGCAGGTTGATGTGCATCGCATCTATACCAAGGTCGCCGGGGCGCACCCTGCCAACGATCGCGTTGAAATTCGCGCCATCGCAATAAACCAGTGCGCCCGCCGCATGCACCGCGTCTGCGATGCGCTTCATGTCGCGCTCGAACAGGCCGCAGGTGTTAGGGTTGGTGATCATCACCGCCGCGACATCAGGGCCGAGGCGCGCCTCCAATGCCGCCAGATCGACCCGCCCCTCTAGCGTCGCCGGAATATCCTCCACCGCATAGCCGCAGAAGGCCGCCGTCGCCGGATTGGTGCCATGCGCGCTTTCCGGCACAAGGATGACGGAGCGCGCATCGCCCCGCGCCTCCAGCGCCGCGCGGATGGCAAGCAGCCCGCACAGCTCGCCATGCGCGCCCGCCTTGGGGCTCATCGCCACCGCCGCCATGCCGGTGAGGGTCTTGAGCCACTCGCCCAGTTCATGAACCACCGCCAGCGCGCCCTGCACCGCCGATTGCGGGGCCAAAGGATGCAGATCGGCAAAGCCAGGCATCCGCGCCACCTTTTCATTGAGGCGCGGATTGTGCTTCATCGTGCAACTGCCCAGCGGGAACAGGCCCAGGTCAATCGCATAGTTCTGGCGCGAGAGGCGGGTATAATGCCGCACCGTCTCCTGCTCCGAAAGGCCCGGAAGGCCGATCGGCGTCGCGCGCTCCATACCACCGAGGCGGTTCGGCGCGGCGGGTGCCTCAGCCAGATCGACCCCGGTGCGTTCCATGCCGCCGATCTCGAAGATCAGCGGCTCCTCCAGCATCAATGCCCGGTTGCCGGTTGCGGTCGGCGAGGCAAGCACTGCGCCCGATACGGCTATTTCGGGCTTCCATCCGCTCTGGTTTATGGTCATGCCAGCACCTCCTTCAAACCCGCGCATAAGGCATCGACATCCTCGTCCGTCGTCGTCTCCGTCACCGCGACGACGAGGCCATTGGCAAGCGCCTGCTCACCGGGGAACAGCCTTCCGAGCGACACGCCCGCCAATATCCCCCGGTCCGCCAGCGTGCGTACCGCTTCGCGCGCATCGCCGGGAAGGATCACCGTGAACTCATTGAAAAAGCTGTCGTTCAAAACCCTCACGCCCGGCACCGCGGCCAGCTTGTCTGCCGCCCGCACCGCCAGCGCATGATTGAGGGCAGCCAGCTCGCGCAGCCCCTTCTCTCCCAGCAAGGTCATGTGGATGCTGAACGCCAGCGCACAAAGCCCTGAATTCGTGCAGATATTCGATGTCGCCTTTTCGCGCCTTATATGCTGCTCGCGCGTGGAGAGAGTCAGCACGAAACCGCGCTTGCCCTCCGCATCCACCGTCTCGCCGCACAGGCGGCCCGGCATCTGGCGCACATATTTCTGCTTGCAACCAAAGAGGCCGAGATACGGCCCACCGAACTGCAGGCCAACGCCCAGCGACTGCCCCTCGCCCACCACGATGTCTGCGCCCATCTCGCCGGGCGAGCGTATGGCGCCCAGCGCCACCGGCTCCGTCACCACCACGACTAGCAGCGCGCCCTGCGCCCGCGCCGCCGCCCCGATCTCTTCCAAATCGGGCAGGCGGCCCAAAATGTCGGGATATTGCACCACGACGCAGCTCGTCTCTCCGTCGATCCTCGCGATCAGGCCGGCATTGTCGGGCTTGGGCTGAATCGAGGGCAGCGAGTCCGCGATGGTATAGTCCGTCACCTTGGACATGGTCTTCACGACCTGCGCATAATGGGGATGCAGCGCGCCTGAAAGCGCGGCCTTCTTGCGCTTGGTGATGCGCGCCGCCATCGCCACCGCCTCCCAGCACGCGGTCGAGCCGTCATACATGCTGGCATTCGCGACATCGCAGCCGAGCAGGCGCGCAACCTGAGTCTGAAACTCGAACAGCATCTGGAGCGTGCCCTGCGCGATCTCCGGCTGATAGGGCGTGTAGGCGGTAAGGAACTCGCCGCGCTGGATCAGATGATCGACCGAGGCGGGGATATGATGCCGATAAGCCCCCGCGCCGAGAAAGAACGGGCCATCCCCCGCCGCCATATTCTGCCTAGCTAAAGCAGCCATATGCCGCTCCACCGCCAGCTCGCTCGCATGATCGGGCAGGCCCGCGATCTTGGCAGAGAGTTGCGCTTCGGCAGGCACATCAACGAACAGATCGTCGATGCTTGCCGCGCCTATCGTGTCCAGCATAGCCCGCCGGTCTGTGTCTGTCAGGGGAAGATAACGCATAAGTTACGGTTTCCTCATTGAAAATCTCAGGCGCACATAGTCCGCGCGCCACACGCCGTCTTCGTCCCGCATCGCGGCAGGCAGGCGCGCGGCGGCGGCATCGAACAGTGCCTCACGCTCCGCTTCGGGCACGCCGACGACATCGCAATAACCGTTGCGAAAGGTGCGGAACCAGCCTTGCGGTCCGGCGGGCAGCGGCGTCGGCCGGTCGATCAGCTGCGCATCGATGTCTACGAAACCGGCCGCGCCATAAATCGCGCCGAATTCTTCGGGCGAAGGATACCATTGCTGGTCCCCGGCTGGCAGCGTAAAGCCGCGCGCCTCCAACTCGGCATTGAGCGCGGCGCGCATCGCGCGGACATTGCCCGCGCCACCCATTTCACCCACGAAACGCCCCCCGGATTTGAGCGCGCGAAACACGCCAGCCGCCACCGCCGCGCCATCGAGCATCCAGTGCAACGCCGCGTTGGAAAAAACGGCATCGAACGCATTGACGAAGCTCAATTTTTCGCCGTCAGCCACCGCCGCATCCAGCCCACGCTCGCGCGCCGCTGTCACCATATCCGCCGAGGCATCCACCGCTGTAACGATCGCGCCCGCGTCCACCAGCGCCTGCGTCAGCGTGCCGTCGCCGCAGCCCAGATCGAGGATATGCTCGCCCGGCCTGGCATCGAGCAGTGCCACCACAGGCAGACCAAGCGCGGGCACAAACGCACCATTGCGGCCATAATCGGCGGCGTTCCACTGGCTCGACTGGTTGGGCGCGTTCATTTCTAGACGCTCAGCTCACAGCCCGTCGACATATTTGGCGTAGGCGGCCTCATCCATGAGGGACTCCAGCTCGCTGGCATCGGTGAGGCGCAGCTTGAAGAACCAGCCGTCCTCCTCCGCGTCGGAGTTGACCAGCGCGGGTTCGCCCTCCAGCGCGGCATTGGCCTCGATCACCTCACCGGAAACGGGCGCATAGACATCGGACGCCGCCTTGACGGATTCGACCACTGCTGCGTCGTCGCCCTTGTCGAACGTCGCGCCCTCTGCTGGCAGCTCGACAAAAACGATATCGCCCAGTTGCTCCTGCGCATAATCGGTGATGCCAACCGTGGCGATCTCGCCCTCGACATCGACCCACTCATGATCTTCGGTGAAATAACGGCTCATAGGTGAGGCTCCTTTCTGTCAGGACGGTTGGCGATGATAGTGATGCGGCACGAACGGCATGGGCGCGACCCGCGCTGCGAGGCGCTTGCCCCGCACTTCGATCTCCAAGGCAGTGCCAGTCGCCGCATAAGCAGCATCGACCCAGCCCATCGCGATCGGCACGCCGAGGCTTGGCGAATGGCCACCGGATGTGACGGTGCCGACCTTTGTGCTTCCGGCATAAATCTCCGCCCCTTCGCGCGCGGGCAGCTTGCCCTCGATGCCGAGGCCGACGCGCTTCACCGGCGCGCCTTGGGCCAGCTCGCGCGCCACGCGCGCATGGCCGATATAGCCGCCCGCCTCGCGGCGCTTCTTCAGGATCGCAAAGCCCAGATCCGCGCCGATCACGCTGATCTCTGGCGAAAGATCATGCCCATAGAGCGGCAGGCCAGCTTCCAAGCGCAGAGAGTCCCGCGCGCCAAGGCCTATAGGCTTCACCTCTGCCTGAGCGCACAGCGCATCGGCAAAGGCTTCCGCCGCTTCCGCCGGCAGGCTGATCTCGAACCCATCCTCGCCGGTATAGCCGGAGCGGCTGACCCACAGATCATGTCCCTGCCACGCAAAGCCGGCGCACTGCATGAAGAACAAGCCTTCCACGCTCGGCACGAGCCGCGAAAGCGCCACCACCGCCTCAGGTCCCTGAAGCGCCAGCAGCGCATGCTCATCCATCAGGTTCATCGTAACGTCATCGGGCAGATGCTCGATCAGCCAGCCGATGTCATCATATTTGGTCGCGCCGTTCACCACCATATAGATGTCATCAGGGCGGCGGGAGACCATCAGGTCATCCAATATGCCGCCTTCCTCATCCAGCAGCAGCGAATAGCGCTGACGCCCCAGGGCGAGGCTAGCGATGCTGGCGGGGATAATCGCCTCCAGTGCCGCATCCAGCCCCTCCCCGGTGAAGCTCAGCTGCCCCATATGGCTGACATCGAACAGCCCGGCATGTGTGCGCGTCCACAGATGCTCGGCCATGATGCCTTCATACTGGATCGGCATCATATAGCCCGCGAACTCGACCATCCGCGCGCCGCGTGCACGGTGCCAGCCGTCGAGCACCAGCTCCTGCGGCGGTAGTTCTTCCTCGATTTCCGTATCCGGCTCGGCACTCATATTCTGGTTCCCTGACTCGTGTGCAGCCACGCGCGGCGCGCCAACAAGCGCGCCTGCCCGGCTACCCCCTCTGTCACGGAACCTGAGAGTTTTGACCGCATGATGCCCGGCTGGACACAGGCGGCTTACCCCTTCGGTGGGGCGGTGATCCGCCCGCTTTCCAGAGTGCCTCGTTCAGGATGCGGTCCTGTGGCCTGAGAGTTTCCGGGGCGGTTGCTCCTTCGGCGGCCTCGCCCGGTTGCCCGGCCTCAGCGCTCTCCCGCATCCTGCCCGCACCGAATCCTCGGCGCGGAGACAGGCAGAGCCTTGGCCTTAACGACGGCGGCTGTCAATCAGTGGTGGAGAGCTTCCCCAATATTACTTCATATTGCCGCTCGGCATAGCGGTCGGTCATGCCCGCAATATAGTCGCCTATGTGGCGGCTGCGCTGGGGTTCATCCTCCGCAGTCCCGCCCTGCCACGCCGCGCCCATCAACGCCGGGTCTGCCTGATACGCCGCAAACAGGCTGGCAACGATCGTTCGCGCCCGCTCTGCCTCGGCAAGTTGCGATTCGTGGAGGTAGAGATTGTCATACATGAAGCGGGAGAGCGCCCTTTCCTGCTCCACCAGTGCTTGGGAAAAGCCGACCAGCCGTCTGCCGCACGCGCGCACATCGGCGACGCTCTCCACACCCGCCTTAGTGATATTCGCCCGGCTCGTCTCGATCACGTCATTGACCATCCGGCCGATCTGGTCGCGGATAAGCTCGCGCATCAGCCGCACCTCCGGCACATCGGGATAGCGCGCCCGCACGGCGTCCCACCCCTCGCGCACCAGAGGCACCGCGCAAATCTGATCGAGGCTCAGCATCCCGGCGCGCAGGCCATCGTCGATATCGTGATTGTCATAGGCGATGTCGTCCGCCACCGCCGCGACCTGCGCCTCAAGGCTCGGCCAGCTGCGCAAATCCAGCGGATAGAGCGCATCCAGCTCCGCCATAGCCCATGTCGGATCGGTGATGGGGCCGTTATGCTTCGCCAGCCCCTCCAGCATGTCCCAGCTCAGATTGAGGCCGGGGAAGCGCGGATAGGGGCTTTCGAGCAGCATCAGCACACGCAGGCAGTGCGCGTTATGATCGAACCCGCCAGCCTGCGCCATTGCTTCCTCCAGCGCATGTTCGCCCGCATGGCCGAAGGGTGGATGGCCGATATCGTGCGCAAGGCACAGCGCCTCGGTCAGGTCCTCGTTCAGTCCCAGCGCGCGCGCAATCGTGCGGCCGATTTGCGCGACCTCAAGGCTGTGGGTGAGGCGCACGCGATAATGATCGCCATCGGGCGCCATGAACACCTGCGTCTTGTGGCGCAGACGGCG
The DNA here is from genome assembly GCF_004122115.1 of Sphingobium fluviale. GTDB lineage: Bacteria > Pseudomonadota > Alphaproteobacteria > Sphingomonadales > Sphingomonadaceae > Sphingobium > Sphingobium fluviale. The sequence goes on along the minus strand of NZ_SBKP01000005.1, from coordinate 75,465 downwards.
AAAGGCGATCGAGTGGATGATCCGGTCCCGGTCGCGCTGGAAAACATCGCGCGGGCCGCGTCGTTCGCCGCCCGGCTCGGCATGGAGCCTCCCCCGGCTGCGCTCCGGCAGACACGCATAGGGCGCGAGGTGCGCAACCATCGGCTCAGTTTCCGCCGAGAGCTTCCAGCTCCTCGCCCGCGTCAGACCGCCAGACGAACGCATCGCTACCCGCCTTCTTCAGGTCTGCCTCCACCGCCTTGGCGCGCTCCAGGCTCTTGAACGGCCCGACGACGAGCCTGTTGGTCGCGCCCCATGCGGCGGAGAAGCCATCCTGCTTGGCGAGCACATCATGCTCTTTCTTCATCCGCTTCAGCGTGAAGGCGAGCGCACTCTTGTTGCGCCCGGTGCCGATCTGCACCCAATAACGCGCCGGATTGGCGGCGAGGCGCTTTTTCTCCGCATCCGCCTTCGCCTTCGCTTCGGCCTCCGCCTTTTTCTTGGCGGCGGCTTCCTGCGCCTTCTTCTTTGCAGCCTTGAGCGAGGCGACGTCAGACAGGTCTACCGCCGCCACTCTGGGCGCTAGCTCCGACTGCGGAATTTCGATCTCGGCCATGATGTCCGCAAGGCTGCGGCTGGATATGCCGGGTGACGGCGCCGGTCGAGCGGGCGGTGGCGGCGGGGCGGAAGCGACTTGTGCCGGCGCTTGTGAAGGAACCGGCGCGGGCGGCCCCTGAACCGCCCGCTGAGCAGGGGCGCTCGCGGGAAGTTGCGCCACCGATGCGCCGCCCTGAGGTGCAGGAGCCGTAGCAGCGGCAGGCTTCGCCGTGGCGGCGGGCGTCGCCGCAGGCGTCACCGGCGCCGGCTTGGCGGCCGTGACGGTTGGCGCGGGCTTGGGCGCAGGAGGCAAAGGCGCGGGGGTGGATACAGGCGCACTTGCGGCAGGCCGCGTCGATGCCACCTGCACATTCACCAGCCCCGGCGGAAAACGCCCCAGATGCACCGCCGCCGCGCGCTGCGCCGGGCTGAGCGCGGTCATCCGTTCCAGATAGGGCTTGATCGCGGTGGCGAGCTGGGCCGGCATCACCTGCCCGGCAATCTTCACCGCCTCCGCCGTCCGCCCGTTCATGGCGAGGATGAAGGCCTTGTCGCGCCACGCCGCACGGTCGCTTTTATACAGCAACGGCTGCAGCGTCTTGTCGGCGAGGTCGACCTGGCCCGAAATTCCATAGGACACCGCCTGCCGCCGGATCACCTTCGCGTCATCGGGGTTGAGGCGCAGCGCGGCGGCATAATCGGCCTGAGCTCCCGCCTGATTGGCGGCAAGATCGCGCGCCAGCCCCCGGTCAGCCAGCAGGCCGAAATCGCTGTATCCAAGATTGCCCGCCAGCTCCATCAGCCTCAGGCCATCGCCGATCTGATCGAGCTGGAGCATCGCCCGCCCCAGCCCGGCCTTCACCCGGCCATTGTCCGCCGTGATATCATCGGCTCGGCCGAAAAACCCTATGGCAGAGCGCGGATCTTCCAGTTCCAGCGATGCCTCTCCCGCCTTGATCAGCGCATCGAAATCACGCGGACTGGCGGCCAGACGCGTCATCGCGGTGGCGAGCGCGGTGCCTGCGTCTGTGGGCTTCAGTTGCAACTGCGACGAAGGCGCGGCCACCATCTGCGCCTGTGCACAGGGCACAAGCGCCATGGCCCAGAGCAGCCCGGCGGCAACCGTGGGCAATGATCGCATATAACTAGACTGCGTCATGGAATATCCCAGCGAGAGCTTGGTGGCGCCGCCCCCCAAAGCGGCAGCTATATTATTGATTACCCTGACGATTGAGGAACTGCGGGAACTTCGTCACCGGCGGGCCGCCATCGTCATCATCATCGTCATCGCTGCTCGATCCACGGCCCAGCCCGCGCGAGAGGCCAGACATACGCTCAAACAACGTGCCGCCTGCGGGCTTGGCCGCCGGGGCGGGGATAGGCGCCGGAGCAGCCTCCTCAACGGTCGCTGTCGGCTGAACACTGGACTCTGCGCCCAGCAGCAGCTCGTCATTCCCTTCAATATCGTCAAACCGCGCAACAGGGGTTGATTGCGACAGTGGCGGAATCGGCATCGGCTCTATGACCTCGGCCTCCACCTCCTCGATGATCTCGGCGCCCGCAAGGTCCATCGCCTCTACTTCGGCGGCGGCGGGCGCTGTCTCTTGCGGCGCATCAAACATGCGGGGTGCGTCAACAGCCTCAGGCGCGGCTGCTGCCACCGGCGCAGCTGCGGACGCAGTGGCCTGCGGGCGGCTGGCAAAGCTGAACGGCTGGGCGGCCGGAGCAGAGCCTTCGCTCTCGATGCCGGTCGCGACGACGGACACGCGGATCTTGCCGTTGAGGCTATCGTTGAACGCCGAACCCCAGATGATGTTGGCGTCCGGGTCCACCAGCTCGCGGATATGGTTCGCCGCTTCGTCGACTTCCATCAGGCGCATGTCCTCGCCGCCGGTGATAGAAACGATGACGCCCTTCGCGCCCTTCATCGATACGCCGTCGAGCAGCGGGTTGGCGATCGCCTTCTCGGCGGCGGCCAGCGCGCGTCCGTCGCCCTCGGCCTCGCCGGTGCCCATCATCGCCTTGCCCATCTCGCCCATCACAGAGCGCACGTCGGCAAAGTCGAGGTTGATGAGGCCGGGCATGACCATCAGGTCGGTGATGCCGCGCACGCCCTGCTGCAGCACCTCGTCCGCCATCAGGAACGCTTCCTTGAAGGTGGTGTTCGGGTTGGCGACCAGGAACAGATTCTGGTTCGGGATGACAATCAGCGTATCGACGTGCTTTTGCAGCTCCTCGATCCCCGCCTCAGCAGAGCGGGCGCGGCGCGTCCCTTCAAACGTGAACGGCTTGGTGACGACGCCGACGGTGAGGATGCCCTTTTCCCGCGCCGTCTTGGCGATGACCGGGGCAGCGCCGGTGCCGGTGCCGCCGCCCATGCCCGCCGCGATGAACACCATGTGCGCCCCTTCCAGCGCCTGCTCGACCGAGGTCATGGTTTCTTCAGCCGCCGCACGGCCGATCTCAGGGCGGGAGCCAGCGCCCAGCCCCTCGGTGATGCGCGGGCCGAGCTGAATACGGCGCTCTGCGGGCGAGGCGTTCAATGCCTGCGCATCCGTATTGGCGACGATGAAATCGACCCCCTCGACTTGCGCCGCGATCATGTTGGCGATGGCGTTGCCCCCTGCCCCACCGACGCCGATCACGCTGATCCGCGGCTTGAGTTCATCCACGAGCGGAGGTCCGATTTCGATGCTCATATTTTTGCTCCCTGGGACATTTCCCAACCCTCAACCTTCAAACCACACCCCCCGCGACGCAGCGGAGCTTTTCGCACCATGCACGAGATGGAGGCGCAATTCACCCCTTTTTTAACCAATTTTTACCTCTTGCCATCCGCTTTGGCCGCCAGGATCAGTAATTCGTCTTCATGGCATGCATAAGCCGTTGCCACAGGCCGCCTTTTGCGCCGCCCGGCCCCTTGCTTCCCCCTGCGCTGCCCGGCCCGCCGATATCGAGCGGCTTGACATGACCATAGAGCGCCAGCCCCACCAAAGTTGCAAACGCTGGCCCGCCATGCGCCTCCGGCAGCGCCACAAGGCCACGCGGGCGGCCTATCCGCACGGTCCGCCCCAGCGCGCCCTGCGCATAATCGGCAATGCCCTTCATTTCCGCGCCGCCGCCGGTCAGCACCACCTGCCGCCCGGCCGGCGCGCCAAAGCCCAGCTCCGTCAGCGCCTCGTTGACGCGGGAGAGGATCTGATCGAGCCGTGCGCATATCACCGACACCAGCGCCGCCCGCGTGATCTTGCCGCCGTCAGACCGCTCTCCCTCCGCGACATTGGGAACGATCTCGATCATCTCCCTGAAATCGCGCGGGTTCTGCATCGCGGAGCCATAAAAGCATTTCACCCGTTCCGCCTGGCTGCGGCGGATGCCGAAGGCGGAAGCAATGTCATCCGTAATGTCAGACGCGCCCATCGGGATGCTGTACATGCCAAGCAATACCCCACCCGCATAGACCGAAACATTCGTGACGCCCGCCCCCATCTCCACCAGCGCGACGCCTAGGTCGCGCTCCTCTTCGCTCAGGCAGGCCATGCCGGTCGCGACCGGAGCAGCGATGATCGCGTTGACATGAAGATAGGCGCCACGCACACAGGCCTCCATGTTCGCGAGCGGGGCGCCATCGGCCATCACCACATGGATATCGACACCAAGCCTGTCCGCGTGCATGCCTTCCGGCTTGCGCACGCCTTCATTGCCATTGATCGTATAGCAGGCAGGCTGGGCGTGCAGCACCACCTTGCCACGGGGGTCGATATTGTCACGTCCCAGCTCAAGCAAAGCCTCTATATCTGCCTGCTCGACCCGATACCCGGCCAGCGCAATTTCGGCTGAGACGACATCGCTCACCTGATTGCCGCCGGAAAAGCCGACCCACACATCTTCGATATTGCTGCCCGCTACGCGTTCGGCCTGTTCCACCGTCTCGCGGATCGCCATTTCGGTGCGTTCCATATCGGCTATAAACCCGCGCCGCACCCCCCGGCTCTCGCGCTGTCCGGTGCCAAGCACCTCCAGCTCGCCCGCGTCATTCACTCCGGCGATCAGCGCGGAAATCTTCCACGATCCGATATCGACCACGGTAATGAGGCTACGCTTGCCCTGTGCGGCCATCCCGATCAGCCCTCGTCCCGGCTGGCCAGCGCCTGCGGCAGTGCGGCTTCGGGCTTTTCAGCCTCCGCCGCCACGGGTTTCTCCGGGGATGCGGCATTATCCGTCGGGACGGCAGGCGCGGGGCGGCCTTCGGGCATCCGCATTACCATCCGCGAAGGATCGCGCAGGTCGAAGCGGATAACCCCACGCCCCAGCAGATGATTGACGCCATCAAGCCGCGCGAAATTGACCAGCGCCGCGGCCGCCTGGCTCTCGCCTTCGGGCAGAGCCAGCGTCTCGCCAGAGGCGAAGCGCAAATCCCAGCGCCGGTTGCCAACCCATGTTGCCCCCGCCAACAGCGATTTGAGCGCAGGCGCCGCCTCCATCAGCTTCGCCAGCCGCTCCGCCTGTCGGTTGGCCGCCTCTCCTACCAGCAAAGGCAGATCGGGCATGGCATCTGCCGAGACAGCCTCCAGCACCGCCCCGCTCTCATCGATCAGCGCCAGCTTGCCCTGATGCTGCCACACGGCGGCGGGCGTGCGCTCGACGATATCAACCACCAGCGTATCGGGCAGGCGGCGGGAGACACGCGCGTCGCTCACCCATGGCAGGCGCACGATCTCGGCGCGCACCGCCGCCAGATCGACATTCACCATCGAGCGGTCGACCTGCCCCAGCGCGATGTCATACACCGATTTGGCGTCCATGCGCTTCGTGCCGTGCACCTCGACCTTCGCCACCTCATAGCCATTATGCGCCGCCACCTCGGCCAGCTCCATCCGCGCCATGCCCGGCAGTCCGAAAAAGCTCCCCACACCCCAGAGCGCAGCCAGCGCCAGCGCCACGATGCCCCATGTCATACCGCGCTGCATCGCTTCGGCGCTGATCGGCAGGCGCGCGACCGAACGGCCAAGCGCGGTCTTGCCCGCAGCCTTCTTCACCTGCCGCGCGGCGCGGGGTGCGTCCTTCACCGACAGCCGGTTGGAAGTGCCGCCCCGGCGGATGCGCTCGCCCTTGGTCATGGAGCCAATGCCTCCTCTATGATCCGTTCGACCAGCTCGGCATAGTCGATGCCCAGCTTCGCCGCCTGTTCGGGAACAAGGCTCAAGGCCGTCATGCCCGGCTGGGTGTTGACCTCCAGCAGATACAGCCCCTCGATCCCCTGTTCGTCATCCCAGCGGAAATCCGAGCGCGATGTGCCCTTGCAACCCAGCAATCGGTGCGCCTTGAGCGCGATATCCTTGCATGCCTGCGCGATATCCGCCGGAATATCGGCAGGGCAGACATGCTCGGTCATGCCATCGGTATATTTGGCGTCGAAATCGTAAAAGCCCGACTTGGGGCATAGCTCCGTCACCAGCAGCGCCTCATCGGCCAGCACAGCGGTGGTCAGCTCCCGCCCACGGATATAAGGTTCGGCCAGCAACTCTTTGAAATGTTTCCACGGCCCTTCGCTGTCCCGGCTGATCGGATTGCCGAAATTGCTCTCCGCCGTCACAATGGCCACCCCTACCGAGCTGCCCTCATTGACGGGCTTCAGCACATAGGGGCGGGGCAGCGGATCGCCCGCATACAGGCTCTCGCTCTCGATGATATGGCCGCCGGGCATGGGAACGCCATGCGGCACCAAAGCCTGCTTGGTGAGCTGCTTGTCGATGGCGATGACGGAAGTGGCAAGGCCTGAGTGCGTATACTTGAGACCCATCAGGTCCATCATGCCCTGCACCGTGCCATCCTCGCCCGGCACGCCATGCAGCGCATTGAACACCACATCGGGCGCGGTTTCAGCCAGCCGCTGCGCGACATCGCAGGCCATGTCGATGCGGGTGACGCGGTGGCCGCGGGATTCAAGCGCCTTCGCCACACCCTCGCCGCTGGAGAGCGAGACAGACCGCTCCGCCGACCAGCCGCCCATCAAAACGGCGACATGCCATGGCCCGCGACTCATGCCTCCCCTCCCGCTTGCGGGAGGGGCCGGGGGTGGGCTTCGGCGGCGACTGGATTGCCGACACGCTGTATTTCCCACTGCAACTCGACGCCGCTTTTCGCCTTCACCCGCCGCCGCACTTCCTCGCCCAGCGCCTCGATGTCCGCCGAGGTCGCGTCGCCGGTGTTGATGAGGAAATTGGTGTGCTTCTCGCTCACCTGTGCGCCGCCTTGTCTGAGCCCCCGGCACCCCGCCTCATCGACAAGCTGCCAAGCCTTGTGGCCGGGCGGGTTCTTGAACGTGGAGCCGCCCGTCTTGCTGCGCAGCGGCTGGCTCGCCTCCCGCTCCGCCGCGATCCGGTCCATCTCCGCCTGGATCGCCGCCGGTTCTCCCGCCTCGCCCCGAAACAGCGCCGAAACGACGATTGCGCCCTCCGGCAGCTCCGAATGACGATAGCTGTAATGCAGCTCGGCATTGCTCAGCTTCACCTGCTCGCCGGAGCGCAGCACCACGTCCGCCTCGACAAGAATGTCCTTCACCTCGCGGCCATAGGCCCCGCCGTTCATGCGCACGAACCCGCCGACCGTGCCGGGAATCGAGCGCAGAAACTCAAGCCCCGCGATGCCCGCATCCCGCGCGGAGGAGGACACCGCAATGCCGCTCGCCCCGCCGCCACAGCGCAGGGTGAGCGGGTCCGCCAGCTCCACCTTGCCGCACGCCTTGCCCAGCCGCACCACCACGCCCGGCACCCCGCCATCGCGCACGATGAGGTTGCTGCCCAGCCCCAGCGCCATCACCGGAATCGCAAGGTCAAGCTGCCCAATAAAAGCCCGCAGATCGGCCACATCCTCCGGCTCGAACAGCCATTGCGCCTGCCCGCCCGATTTGAACCACACCAAGGGCGCCAAGGCCGCATCGGCGGTCAGCCTGCCGCGCACAGTGGGAAGCGTTTGATCTAAAGCGAGTGCAAAACTGTTCATCGGCTCGATGCGCCATATTCAAGATCAACGTCATCCTGAACTTGTTTCAGGATCCATCCATCCCCACAGAACCGGGCAAGAGGCGGCGAAATGGATGCTGAACCGAGTTCAGCATGACGGATGGAATATGGACCGACGAACGTCATGCCGCCTGCGTCTCCAGCTCTTGCGCCACCGCCGCCGCCAGCCCCGCCGCCCATTTGGTGATATCGCCCGCGCCGAGGCAGACGATCATGTCGTCCGCCTGGCAATCGCCCGCGATCACCTGCGCGAGTGCGTCGGCACCCGCCACCTCGCTCGCCGCACGATGCCCTCGCCGCTTCAGACCCGCCACCAGCGCCGCGCTATCCACGCCGTCAATCGGCTGCTCGCCCGCCGCATAGACCGGCGCGGCATAGACAATATCCGCATCGTTGAATGCCTGTTGAAACTCATCCATCAGGTCGCGCAGGCGCGTGAAGCGGTGCGGCTGCACCACGGCGATAACACGGCCCTTCGCCCCTTCGCGCGCGGCGGCCAGCACCGCCTTGATCTCGACCGGGTGGTGGCCGTAGTCATCGATCACGGTCGCCATGCCGCCGCCCGCAACCGCGATCTCGCCCACCTTGGTGAAGCGCCGCTTGACCCCGCCGAACTTGGCAAAGCCGGTGCGGATCGTCTCGTCGGATATCCCCATATGCAGCGCGACGCCGATAGCGGCCATCGCGTTCAGCACATTGTGCCTTCCGGGCATCGGCAGCTCAATCCCCTCGATGCGGCGCACAGAGCCATCGCGCGCGCGCACCTGCACATCAAAGCGGTTGCCGCCTGGCACGGGTTGAACATGCTCACCGCGAATGTCGGCCTGAGCAGAAAAGCCATAGGTCACGATCCGCCGGTCCTGCACGCGCGGCAAAATCGCCTGCACCTCAGGGTGATCGAGGCACAGCATCGCCGCGCCATAGAAGGGCACATTCTCGACAAACTCGACGAACGCGTCCTTCACCCTTTCGAAATCGCCATAATGATCGAGATGTTCGGGGTCGATGTTCGTCACCACCGCGATGGTGCCGTCAAGGCGCAGGAAGCTGCCGTCGCTCTCATCCGCCTCCACCACCATCCACTCAGAAGAGCCGAGCCGCGCGTTGGAGCCATAGGCGTTGATGATGCCGCCGTTGATGACCGTGGGGTCCACCCCGCCCGCATCGAGCAGCGCCGCGATCATGCTGGTCGTCGTCGTCTTGCCATGTGTGCCCGCCACCGCGACGGTGGATTTAAGGCGCATCAGCTCCGCCAGCATCTCGGCGCGGCGGATCACCGGCACGCGCTTTTCCAGAGCCAGCTCCACCTCCGGGTTGCCGCGCTTGATCGCGGTCGAGGTGACGACCACCGCCGCATCGCCCAGATTCTCGGCCTTGTGGCCGATCATCACCTTGATGCCCTTTTTGCGCAGGCCTTCGATCACATAGCCCTCGGCAACGTCAGAGCCCTGCACGCTATAGCCGAGATTGTGCATCACCTCGGCAATGCCGGACATGCCGATGCCGCCGATGCCGATGAAGTGGATCGTGCCGATGTCGGTCGCAACACCCCTCATGCCGCCGCCCCGCCAAGGTTGAGCGCGGAGGGCGAGGCAATGCGGGGTTTCACGGGCAACGGGTCATTCATCAGCGGAGCACTTCCTATCGATTCCAACAGATCGGCCATATCGCGCGCGGCGTCTGGCCGGCCACAATTCCATGCGCGACGTGCAGCATTTTGCAGCGCGCCCGGCTCCATCGCCATCTTCTGCATCTGCTTGGCGAGTTCGACCGGCGTGAAATGCGCCTGCGGGATCGAGCGCGCGCCGCCCGCCTCCACCAGCTCGCGCACATTGGCGGTCTGGTGGTCATCCATTGCACTGGGCAGCGGGATCAGGATCGCGGGCCGCCCGGCGACGGTCAGCTCCGCCAGCGTCGACGCCCCCGCCCGCGCAATCACCAGATGCGCCCAGCTCAGCTTCTCCGGCATGTCCGTGATATAGGTTGCGAGGTCCGCCGGGATTTCCAGCTCGGCATAGGTGGCGCGCACGCGCTCTATATCCTCGGCGCGGCACTGCTGCGTCACCTGCAGGCGCCGCCGCAGCGAGATGGGCAGCATCGACAGCCCCTCAGGCACCACATCAGACAATATGCTCGCGCCCTGGCTGCCGCCGGTGACGAGCAGGCGGAACACGCTCTCGTCCGTCAGCGCGGGGAATTCCTCTCCCCGCAAGCTGAGCACCTCCTCGCGCACCGGATTGCCGACGAGGTGGACCTTGTGGTCGAACTTGTCCTTCAGCCGCTCCACATGCGGATAGGCGGTGGCGATGGCGTTGACCTTGCGGGCGAGCAGGCGGTTGACCCGGCCCAGCACGGCGTTCTGCTCATGCACGACCGTGGGGATGTCTTCCTTGATCGCGGCGAGCAGCGCGGGCAGCGCCGGATATCCGCCAAAGCCGCACACGACCATCGGCTGGAAGTTGTCATACATACGCCGCGCCATGTCGCGCCCGTCGCGGATGCCCTTCAAGCCCCTGATCCACCCCAGCGGCCCGCCCTGCATCCGCCCGGCAGGCAGCACATGCACCGCCGCCTTCTCGAATATGCCGGGGATCTTCGCGCCGCGCTCGTCCGTAACCAGCGCGACATGATGGCCGCGCGCCATCAGCTCTTCCGCCACGGCATGCGCGGGGATCATGTGCCCCCCGGTCCCGCCCGCAGCGAGAACGAAGTGACGGGTAATGCTCATCGGCCACTCCATTTAGATGCGCGGGGCTTGCCCTCCAGATACGGGTTCCGCCGGGTAAAGGCGAGCAACAGCCCCACGCCGATGCTCAGCGCCAGCATAGAGGAGCCGCCATAGCTGATAAAGGGGAGCGTCATGCCCTTTGAAGGAAAAATCTGGGCGTTGACGCCCATGTTGATGATCGCCTGCATGCCGAACTGGATCGTGAGGCCCGCCGCCGCCAGCAGGATGAACAGATTGTCCTCATCCAGCAGCTTCAGCAGCACCCGCATGATGATCGCTAGATAGACCAACGCCACCACGATGCAGGAGATCACGCCAAATTCCTCACCGATCACCGAAAAGATATAGTCCGTGTGCGCTTCGGGCAGGCGGAACTTGGCCTGCCCCAGCCCCGGCCCGACCCCGCCAAAGCCGCCATTGCTGATCGTGCGGTGCGCCAGCTCCACCTGATCCGGCCCGGTATCCTCCATGATGCCCAGCCCAAGAAAGTCGTTGATGCGCTGACGCCCGTTCTCGTAAAACACATAGACCGCGATCAGCCCGCCCAGCCCAACGCCCGCCAGCCCGCCGATCAGCCGCCAGCTCACCCCCGCCAGCAGCAGCAATACGCCCCAGCACACGCAAAAGATCACCGTCTGCCCGAAGTCCGGCTGGCGCATCAGCAGCAGCGCGATCACGCCGGTTATCGCCCCGGTGAGCGGCACCACCGGCAGGCTCGCATCCCGCTCGCGCAGGGACAGCAGCCACGCCATCGTCACCACAAAGGCGGGCTTGAGGAACTCCGACGGCTGAAACCGCATGCCGGGCAGCTCGATCCAGCGTTTCGCGCCATTGATGCTGGTGCCCAGCACCGGAACCAGCACCAGCGTGAGCAGGAAGAGGCTGCACAGCCCGATCGCCAGCCTGCGGGCCTGATCGCGCTGCATCATCGAGATGCCCAGCATCAGCGGCACACCCAGCCCCACCCAAAGGAGCTGCCGATAGAAATAGATCAGCGGATCAACGCTTATCTGGCTGGTCGAGCGGTCTATCGCCGCGACCGGAGACGCCGCCGCCACCGCCACCAGACCGATGGCGATCAGCACGACGATCAGCGAGAGCAGAACACGGTCGATCTCCCAGAACCACACGCCCAATGGCGTGCGCTCGCGCGGCACGGTGCGGCTGCGGAAATCGCGCACCATCTCGCCGGGGCGAGAGAACATGCGGCGCGGGCGCGTCTCACGCATCGGCTGCGGCCTCGCTCTCATCCAGCGCGGCGACGGCGGCGACAAAGGCCTCTCCGCGCGCCTCATAATCACGGAACTGATCGAAACTCGCGCAGGCGGGAGAGAGCAGCACGACATCGCCCGGCTCAGCCACCCGCGCGGCGCGGCGCACCGCGGCGGAGAGCATCTCCGAATCATCCACCGGCATGTGGGGGGAGAGCAGCTCGGCATATTTGTGCCCGGCCTCGCCGATGGTGTAGGCCGCCTTGATGTTGGGGTAATAAGGCACACATTCATCGAGATGATCGGTCTTGGCCAGCCCGCCGACGATCCAGTGGATGCGGGGTTTGCCGTCGATAGGCGGATAAGCACCGAGCGCGGGCGCGGTGGAGGCGGCGTTGGTCGCCTTGCTGTCATTCACCCACAGCACCCCATTGCGCTCCGCCACCCGCTGCATGCGGTGCGGGAGGGCGGCGTATGTTTTCAGCGCTTCGCTGATGACAGTTTCGGAAATTCCCAAGGCACTGCAAGCCAGAATCGCCGAGATGGCATTTTGGGCATTGTGTGGCCCTTGTAAAGCGGGCCAGTCCTTTTGAGTGCTCAGATGGTCGCGGGAAGCAGTCTGCCCGTGTTCGTCAAATGCCCCCCAAAGGTCATACGGGTCGTCGACGTTATCATCGTAATTGCCCCAAATACGAAAATCATGCCTTTCCGTCAGTTGGCGATACAAAGTTTTGCCGAGGTCTGTGTGCCAATTGAGAACCCCGATATGCGGCGGCTTCATCATATCGAACAACCGCAGTTTCGAAGCCATGTATCCCGCAAACCCGTCATACCGATCGAGATGATCCGGCGTGATGTTGAGCAACACGGCCACATCGCAATCGAGGCTGAACGTCAGGTCGATCTGATAGCTCGACAGCTCCAGCACATAGATGCCGCCCGCAGGCAACGGCTCCTGCCCCAAGATGGGAAGCCCGATATTGCCGCCCATCCGCGTCGGGATGCGTGCAGTCTCTATGATATGATGCACCAGCGCCGTGGTAGTCGATTTGCCGTTGGTCCCCGTAATCCCCACCACCCTGTGCGGCGGCAGAGTGGGCCGCGCCAACGCGAACAGCTCGATATCGCCGATCACCGGCACGCCAAAGCTGCGCGCATGCTCGGCAATCGGATGCTTGTTCAATGGCACACCGGGCGAAACGACAACGCCATCATAGCCTGTAAGGTCCACGCTCAGCGGATCGGCAATCTCCGCTTTGCCGGCCACCGTTTCGCGCGCGTCTTCGCGGCTGTCCCACGCCAGCACCCGCGCGCCGCTCGCGACCAGGCACTCGACCGTCGCGAGGCCAGACCTCGCCAGCCCCAGCACCGCATAGTGCTTGCCCGCAAAGACGGAAGAGACGATCCCCACTCGCCCCCCTTATCGCAGCTTCAGCGTGGCGAGGCCCGCCAGCGCCAGCACGAACGAGACGATCCAGAAGCGGATCACCACGGTCGTTTCGGGCCAGCCGAGCTGCTCGAAATGATGATGGATCGGCGCCATCTTGAACACGCGCTTGCCGGTGCGCTTGTAGAAAAACACCTGGATGATGACCGACAACGCCTCCACCACGAACAGCCCGCCGATAATGGCGAGCACGATCTCGTGATGGCTCACCACCGCGATGACGCCGATGGTGCCGCCCAGCGCGAGGCTGCCGGTGTCGCCCATGAACACGGCGGCGGGCGGCGCATTGAACCACAGGAACGCCAGCCCCGCGCCGATCATCGCGCCGGTCAATATCACCAGATCGCCCGCGCCCGGAACATGCGGGATGCCGAGATAGGCGGCGAAATCCGCGCGCCCGGCGAGATAGGTTATCGCCGTAAACGCCATGCAGGCGATGATCACCGGCATCGTTGCCAATCCATCCAGCCCGTCCGTGAGGTTAACCGCATTGCCGAACGATACGATCACGAACGCGGCAAAGACATAATAAAACAGGCCAAGATCGAGCGCAGGACCGTTCCAGAACGGGACATAGAGCGCCGTGCCATTATGCTGCACGATCAGCATCGCCGCAATCCCCGCAATGATGAACTCCGCCAGCAGCCGCAACCGGCCAGACAGCCCCTTGTGGCTGGCCTTCGTCACCTTGTCATAATCGTCGAGAAAGCCGATCGCGCCGAAACCCAGCGTCACGGCGATGCACGCCCAGACATAGGTGGAGCTGAGGTCCATCCACAACAGCACGGACACCATCATCGCCGTGAGGATCATCAGGCCGCCCATCGTCGGCGTGCCCTTTTTGGCGAGGTGGCTCTGCGGCCCGTCATCACGGATCGGCTGGCCCTTGCCCTGCCGCACCCTGAGCCAGCCGATGAAGCGCGGGCCGATGATAAGGCCTAGAAACAGCGCCGTCGCCACCGCCGCGCCCGCGCGAAAGCTCAAATAGCGGATTAGGTTCAAAACACCGGGAAAATCGAGCTGCGCCGCCAGCCAGTAAAGCATCTTCTTATCTTTCTCCGCCCGCCAGCGCCGCGACAAGCCGCGACAGGCCGACACTGTTGGAACCCTTGACAAGGATGGCATCGCCCGCGCGCATCATATCGCGCAGCGCCGCCGTCGCCTCGTCCGCATCGGCCACATGCGCCAAAGCGAGCTTGCCTTCAAGCCTGTGTTCGAGCGGGTTCATCTCTGCGCCCACCAATATGGCACATTCGACGCCCGCCTGCTCGATCGGCTCAGCCAGCCCTGCGTGGAGGCTCGCGCCCTGATCGCCCAGCTCCTTCATCGCGCCGAGCACCGCGATACGCCGCGCTGCCTGCTCGCGCCCCAGTTGCCGAAGCGTCGCCGCCATAGACAGCGGGTTGGCGTTATAGCTCTCGTCGATCAGCAGCGCGGTGCCGCCCTCCAGAGCGATCTCATGCCGTGCGCCCCGGCCCGGCAGGCCCGGCATTTCGGCCAGCGCGAGGCCCGCCGCCGCCAGATCTCCGCCGACAGCCTCCACCGCGGCCATGATAGCCAGCGAGTTCGCCACATTATGATCGCCCGGCGCCGCCACTGTGTAGCACAGCTCCACCCCCGGCAGTTGCGCCGCCACCAGCGTACCGCCGTTCACCGCCGGAACGGCTTCCGCCGCGCACACATCCGCACCCTGTTTCAGACCAAAGGTAACGACCCGCGCGCCATTGTCCTCCGCCGCCTTCACCAGCAGATCACGATGCGGGCTGTCATAAGGGACGATGGCAAAGCCGCCCGGCTCCAGCCCCTCGAAAATCTCGGCCTTGGCGCGGGCTATCGCCTCCTCCGTGTCGAAAAACTCGATATGCGCCGGGGCAATGGCGGTGACGATAGCGACATGCGGCCGCACCAGCCGTGTCAGCACCGCCAGCTCGCCCGCGTGGTTCATGCCCATCTCGAACACGCCAAAGGCCGTATCGCGCGGCATCCGCGCCAAGGACAACGGCACGCCGACATGATTGTTATAGCTTTTGACAGAGCGATGCACCCGCCCCCGCCTGCCCCGCTCCAGCGCGGCGAACAGCGCCTCCTTGGTGCTGGTCTTGCCGACCGAGCCGGTGACGCCGATCACCTTGCCCTTCATCCGCGCCCGCGCCGCCCGGCCCAGCGCGTTGAGCGCCTCTGTGGTATCGGCCACCAGCACATGCGGCGGCTCTATCGGCTGCGAAACGATCGCCCCCGCCGCGCCCGCATCATAGGCCTTGCCGAGGAAGGCGTGCCCGTCGGTCGCCTCGCCCTTCAAGGCGATGAACAGATCACCCGGCCCAACCTCGCGGCTGTCGAACGCGACGCCTGAGACATCGAAATCCGCCGAGGCCGTGCCTCCTGTCGCCTCTGCAATCTCCTGCGCGGTCCACAGCGGCGCGTGGCTCATTGCGCGCACTCCCGCGCCACCTCGACATCATCGAACGGCAGCACCCGCTCGCCGATGATCTGCCCCTGCTCATGCCCCTTGCCGGCGAGCAGCACGATGTCATCTGCTCCCGCCTGTGCGATGGCTGCGGCGATGGCATCACGGCGCCCGCCGATCTCTTGCGCCTGCGGAGCTCCCGCCATGATCGCGGCGCGGATGGCGGTCGGGTCTTCGGAGCGGGGATTGTCATCGGTCACGATCACATGATCGGCCATTTCGTGGGCCACCTTGCCCATCAACGGCCTTTTGCCCGCGTCCCTGTCTCCGCCCGCGCCGAACAGCACGATGAGGCAGCCCTTGGTATGCGGGCGCAGCGCCTCTATCGCCGCGCGCAGGCCATCGGGCGTATGGGCGTAATCGACATAGACCGGCGCGCCAGCCTTGGTCAGCACCGCGCGCTCCAGCCGCCCGCGCACCGGCTGAAGGCGGGAGAGATGCGGCATGATCTGCGCCCAGGGTGTGCCGGTTGCCAGCACCAGCCCTGCGGCAATCAGCACATTGGCGGCCTGATAGGCACCAATCAGCGGCAGCACGATTATGTGCTCCGCCCCGTCCGCCGCGATGACGAGCTTTTGCCCCAGCGCGGTCGGCTCGCGGCTGACGAGGCGCAAAGTCTCGCCCGCCTCGCCGACAGTGACCAGCCGAAGCCCGCGCGCCTTCGCCCGCGCGATGACATCTGCGGAGCGCTCGTCGTCGGTCCAGATCACCGCAGCGCCATTGTCCTCGATCACCTCGTCGAACAGGCGCATCTTGGCGGCGAAATAGGCATCCATCGTGCCATGATAATCGAGATGATCGCGCGACAGGTTGGTGAACGCACCCGCCTTCACCGGCAGCCCTTCGGTGCGATACTGCGCGAGGCCGTGGCTCGATGCCTCAAACGCGGCGTGGGTGATGCCCTCTTTCCTGAGGCCCGCCATGTTGGAGAGGAAGGTGACGATGTCGGGCGTGGTCAGCCCGGTGGAGACCTGATCGACCGAGGTGGTGACGCCCAGCGTGCCGATGGAGGCGGATGTGTGGCCCAGGGCGCGCCAGATCTGCCGCGTCAGCTCGACGCAGGATGTCTTGCCATTGGTTCCGGTAACTGCGACGCAAGTAACTGGAAACGGCGCATAAAATCGCGCCGCCATCTGCGCGAACAGCCTGCGCGGGTTTGCATCCGCTACGTGGAAAACGCCCTCTACTTGCGCCTCCGCCCGCGCCACCACCGCAACCGCCCCCGCCGCAATCGCCTGCGGAATAAAGTCCTCTCCGTTGACCCGCGCACCCTCGAACGCGCCAAAAACGCAACCGGGCGCGACCTTGCGATTGTCGATCGCAAAGCCGCTCACCTCCACTTCGGGCACATCTCCCGCCAGACCCTTGGCGAGCATATCGAGGCGCATCAGTCTTCTCCTGTGTCTTGGGACAGGAGCGGCATAAGTTCGGACATGTCAACATCGCGCCGCTGATCGGGCAGGATTCCCAGCATGGGGCCGATGCGCGTCACCACCTGCTTCACCACAGGCGCAGAGGTATAGGCCGCCGTGCGCACGCCGGGAAACTGGCTGCTGCCCTGCGGTTCGTCCATCATCGCGAGGATGACATATTGCGGATTGTCCATCGGAAAGGCGGCGGCGAAGGTGGTGATATTGGCGTGGCGCGCATAGCCGCCCGCAGAGGGTTTTTCCGCCGTGCCCGTCTTGCCGCCGATGCGATAGCCCGGCGCGTTCGCCGTCCGGCCCGTGCCATACATCACGATAAGGCGCAGCAGCTGGCGCATGCGCGCACTGGTGGCAGCCGAGAACACACGGCGGCCCTGCGGCACTGCATCTGCCTCCAGCTTGAGCAGCGTCGCCGGACGCCAGATGCCGCCATTGACCAGCGCGGCATAGGCGCTGGCGAGATGCAGCGGCGTAACGGCGATGCCATGGCCATAGGCCACCGTCATATTGGTGATGCGGCCCCACTCTGTCGGCCACAGCGTCGGAAAGCGTTCCTTCAGCTCTATGCTCGGCCTGCGGTCAAACTCCAGCGCGCGATAGAGCTTTTGCATCGGCCCCGCGCCCATCTCGTCGGCAATGCGCGCGGTGACGATGTTGGAGCTGTGGATCAGCGTCTCCGGCACATTGAGCCAGCGGCCCAGCGGGTGATCGTCTTTGATGCTGTATTTGCCGACCTGCAACGGCGCGGTGGCGTCATAGGGCTTGGCCATTGACGTGACGACGCCTGCGTCCATCGCCGCGGCGACCGAAAGCGGCTTGAAGGTGGAGCCAAGCTCATAGCGCGCCTGCACGACATTGTTGCGGCGCGAATCGGCGTCCTTACCCAGCTTGTTGGGATCGAACACGGGGAACGACGCCATCGCCACCACCTCGCCGGTGTTGGCGTTTAGCACGATGCCGGTCGCGCCCTTGGCCTTCTGATCGACCATGGCGGAATACAGCTCGCTCTCCAGTGCGCCCTGCACCCGCGCATCGACCGAGAGCACCAGCGGTTGCCCGCGCATCGAGGGATCGACCAGCCGGTCGTTGAACGCCGCTTCCGCCCCCATGCCGCCGGAATATATCTCGCCATCCTTCACCGGCGCAAAACCCAGAACATGCGCAGCAAGCGTGCTCTGCGGATAAATGCGCTCTTTCTCGCGCGGGAACTCGATGCCGATCTCGCCCAGCGCATTGACCGCCGCCACTTCCTCAGGCAGCGCACGGTGGCGCAGATAGGCCCAGCCCTTGCCGGTCAGCTTCGCGTAAAACTCTGCCTGCGGGGTATCCGGAAAAATCTCGTGCAGCTTGCGCGCCAGCTCGGCAGGATCGCTGATAAGCTTGTGAGGCCGCACCGAAATGGCATAGGCGTCCATCATCCGCGCCAGAGGCACGCCGTTGCGATCGACAATATCCGCGCGCGGAGGCAACCCGGCAGCCGAGATGTCCTGTCCGCCGCGCGCACCCGATACCGCGCCAATCCACATGAGCCGCACCACCAGCAACGCCGACACCGCAATCAGGATCAACAGCACCAGCATCAACCGCTGATGCGCCACCGCCGTCAGGTTCAGTCGCTCGCGCCGGATCGGGGGTCTTTCATGCCGGACGACGATTGTGGCCATCAGCGGATGCTCCGCCTGCCTTCAGACGCCGCCTTGCGACCCAGCTCACCCAATGTGTTGCTGTCCAGCAGCTGCGCGTCGAGCATCGCCATACGCTCTGCCTTGCGGGCAGGCGACTCCGCGCGGGCAGGCTTTGTCGCCTTTGCAAGCCGGGCGGGAGCAGCCTCAGCCTTGTCAGGCTTCGCTATCGTAACGGGCGCAGGCGCCTTGGGCTGGGCAACCGGCGCAGGGGCAACAGCGGGCGATTCCGCACCCTGTTCAAGCAGGGCCGCCTGCGCCCGGTCGCCGCTCTCGATCATGGCCACCAGCACCGGCTGCGGCGCATAATCGGGGCCATTGGGCTGCAGGCCATCGAGATGCGCAA
This sequence comes from Sphingobium fluviale, assembly GCF_004122115.1. Lineage (GTDB taxonomy): Bacteria > Pseudomonadota > Alphaproteobacteria > Sphingomonadales > Sphingomonadaceae > Sphingobium > Sphingobium fluviale. The sequence continues at coordinate 56,556 of NZ_SBKP01000005.1, read as the reverse complement.
GCTGGCGCTCATCAGACAGATAATTCTCCGCCCCCAGTGCGGTGTAATGAAAATCCTGGCTCGCCCAGCGTTCCAGCTGGCGCATGTTGGCGCGCGCGGCGAATTCCGTTTCCAGATAGCGGATGTCAGCGCGGGCGGCGGCGATCTGCGCGCGCACCCGCATCAGCTCGTTGCGCTCCGTCGCCACCTTCAGCGACACCAGATAGGCCGACAGCGCGCCAAAGGCCACGAACAGCACCCAGAACAGACTTTGCAGGCGCTTGAGAGCGATCATCCTATTGTCTCCTGAGGGGGGGCTGCATGGGGCGGGGTGCTGTCATCGCGGCGAACGGCGCTGCGCAGCGTGGCGGAGCGGGCGCGCGGGTTGCGGCGAATCTCCGCCTCAGACGGGCGCACAGCCTTGGCGGGTTTTGCAAAAGCGGCGGCTTGCGTGGTCTGAACCAGCGGGCGATGGCGCGATCCCGCCGCTTCACCGCCAGAACGCCGCCGCAGAAACTGCTTCACGATCCGGTCCTCAAGGCTGTGGAACGTCACCACCGCGAGCCGCCCACCGGGCGCAAGGATCGCTTCCGCCGCCTCCAGCCCGCGCTCCAGCTCGTCCAGTTCGCCGTTCAGATGAATTCGTATCGCCTGAAACGCGCGCGTGGCCGGGTCTTTCTTGTCATGCGGCTTGTGGCCGAGCGCCCGGCGGATCACGCCCGCAAGCTCTGCCGTGCGGGTGATGGGCCGCGCGGCTACAATTGCCCGCGCAACCCGGCGCGAGCGCGGCTCCTCGCCATAGCGATAGAGCACATCGGCTATATCCTCTTCCTCGGCGGTATTCACAAACTCGGCGGCGGTCATGCCCTCCTGCGCCATCCGCATATCGAGCGGGCCATCGGCCTGAAACGAAAAGCCGCGCTCCGCCCGGTCAAGCTGCATCGAGGACACGCCGATATCGAGCACCACGCCATCCACTTGGGCTGCGCCTGCCTGTTCCACCAGCGATGCCATGGCGGAAAACGGCCCTTCAACCAGGCGGATATCCTGCCCTTCGCGCGCGATCCGCTCCCGCCCCTCGGCAATTGCATCGGGGTCGCGGTCGATCGCGATCACATGGGCGCCCGCCGCCGCCATCGCGCGGGAATAGCCGCCCGCACCATAGGTGCCATCAACATGCGTCTCTCCGGGCCGGATCGCCAGCGCGGTAATCACATCATCGAGCAGAACAGGGATATGGGGTGCGGATTGAGACGGAGCGAGGGCGGAGGCGCTCATTTGCCCGCCCCTTTGCCTTTGCCTGCGCCGTTGCCTGCAAGGAACTGCTCCACCGCATACACGACGCGGCGGCTGCGGCCCTTATACTCCAGATATTTCTCAGGTGCCCAGATCTGGATATTCCGCCCGGTGCCGACGAACAGCGCGACATCGCCGATGCCCATCATGCCCCTGATATCGTCCGGCAGGAAGAAGCGGCCGCCATCGTCGAAATTCAGGTCTTCCAGATCGGGGAACAGCTTTTCACGCGCTGCCTCATCGTCAAACGCCTCGCCGCGGCTCCGCGCAGACCGCTGCTCCTCTAATATCTGATCTTCCAGCCAATATTTGTGAGAAAGCCCAAAGCCGACCGCGCAGTCATGCTCAGGATGAAGGGTGATGCAGAGCTTGTTGCTGTCGCCGCTGCTTTGCCGGGTGGCCTTGCGCATCTCCAGCGGCAGGGCAAAGCGGCCCTTGCCGTCCGCGACGCTGATGTCGTGCCCTGAAAAGAAGACGCCCTCGGACACAGTTGCACCAATCCCCAATCTCTGCGCTGCCCCAGGCCGCACGACACCGCCCGGAAAAGCGCATTGGGGAACGCCGATCCGCCACGGGAATCACACAGGTTGAACAGCCCCTAGTGAGGATGGTGTATCAAGACTCGATGTGGGAAAAAAGGGGAAAATTTGGGAAAAAGTGGGAATAGAGTCGTTTTCGTCTTATTTCCCTGCTTTTCCGAGGCAGAGAACACCAATCATCCGCCTCCCCCATGCCTACTAAACCCATGATTTTCTTGAGATTTACGCGTAACCCATCGATGCAGCCCAAAATATCCCAGCCCGGCCCAGCCAAAACCCGCCAGCAACGCCCAGCGCAGCGCGGCGATCAGCGCGGCATCGTCCGTCACCCGGCGCGGCGCGGCTTGTGTTGGCGCGGCGAGCGGATCGGCCACCCAGTCTTTCAGCAATGGCACAATGTCCGAGGCATAGGCCTCGCTCCGGGCCGCGTGGCGGGGGTCCGCCAGCCACAGCCGCTCGTCCAGCACGTCAGAGTCCGCAATCAACCGCACCCGCCCCTTGCCGATGCGACACAGCGCCATCAGGCCATCTTCCTCCAGCACGCAAGTCGTCTTGCCATGCGGCAAAAAGCGCGATGCGCCCGCCATCATCAGCATATGGCCGGTGGACAGCATCCGCCGGTCCACCCCGCCCCCGCCCTGCGCCGCCGGCGCCAGCATCAGCCCCCAGTGCAGCATCAGCGGATCGAGCAGGCTCGTAAGCGGCGGTCGGCGCGGGTCGCCCAGCGGCAGTTCACTCGGCCACGCCAGCAGCGGATCGGCAAAGATCACCGCCTTGCCCCCACGCCGGATCCAGTCATCCAGCATCACCAGCTCGGCGGGCTGGAGCAGCCGCGGCTGCGCAAGCACAAGCGCATCCAGCCCACGCAGCGATGCCGCATCGATATGATCGACCGGGCGCGGGTGTAAGTGATCGATGATCGCGGCAGGCCCGCTTTCGCCCGCGCCGGTCATCGCATTGCCCGGCGTAGCACCTTCGGCCCAGAACAAGGGGAGCGCACTCATCAGGCCTATGGTTCGCGGCGTGCTGCCCGCGTCCGTCCCAGCTTCATACTGCGGCTGATCCCGCGCGCCGCGCCAGCCGAACACCAGCACAGCACTCAGCATCCCCGCCAGCAACACGCCCAGCCACCAGCGCCGCGCGCGCGGCTCCATCCGCCAGCTTGCCAGCAGATACAGCCCCAGCGCACCAACACCCGCCAGCCACCAGCGAGAAGGCGCGACCTGCCCCGTTTCCAGCACACCGCCCGCCGCCAGCCCCAGAGGCATGACGAACGGCATCATCCCGGCAAACAGCACAATCACGATCAGCACAAACAAGGCGACGGCCATCGCAAGCCCCCGCCAGCGGCGACGCGCGTATGGGGGTTTTATGGAGATTTGCCACCGCCCGATGCAGGCGCACGGTCCATCGGCTTTTTGAGGTTGGGATCAGGCTTGAGGTCGGCGACAACAGAGCCTTGCGCATCCTCGTCTGCCGCAGGGGCCACGCCCAGCTCAGCCAGTGGCTCGCTCGGCACCGCATTTATGGCATCTTCCGGCGCCGCATTGGTCGCAAGAGATGCATCCGCCTCGGTCACATCATCGCGCCGCACCGTATCGACCACCACGCTGGCAAGGCCAACGAGCAGCGCAATGCCGAACAGCCCGGTCATTCCGGTCTGGATTCGTTGCATGGCTTCCTTGCGGCGTGCGGATGCTTCGGTCATTGGCCTCGTTTACCTCACGACCTGTCTTGCGGTCGCTCAGGCATCTGCCTTGTGCATGAGCCAGGGGAACACCGTCAAGCCCTTCATTTCCAGCCACTCTGCATTGTAAAGCGTGGAGAGATAGCGGAAACCGGTGTCACACAATATGGTGACGATGCGCTTGCCCGGCCCAAGCTGTTTGCCCAGCGCCACCGCACCGGCAACGTTGATGCCGCTGGACAGACCAAGGCACAGCCCTTCCTCGGCGAGCAAGCGGCGCACCCACTCCAGCCCCTCCTCGTCCGAGATGCGGAACTGCGTGTCTATCGGCGCGCCATCGAGGTTGCCGGTGATGCGCCCCTGCCCGATCCCTTCCGCAACCGATGACCCTTCGGCCTTCAGCTCGCCATGCGCGTAGTAATTATAGAGCGCCGCGCCATAGGGATCCGACAGCGCGATCGTGATCCCTTCGTCCTTCGCCTTGAGGCCCAGCCCCACGCCCGCGATCGTCCCGCCCGTGCCCGCCGCGCAGGTAAAGCCATCGATGCGGCCGTCCATCTGCGCCCAGATTTCCTCTGCGGTGCCAACGATATGCGCCTTGCGGTTGGCAATGTTATCGAACTGGTTGGCCCAGATCGCTCCCGGCGTTTCCTCCGCAATGCGGCGCGAGGTATGCACGAAATGGCCGGGGTTGGAATAAGGTGCTGCAGGCACCAGCACCAGCTCCGCACCCAGCGCGCGCAGCGTATCCATCTTTTCCTTGCTCTGCGTCTCCGGCATGACGATGATCGTCTTGTAGCCGCGCGCATTGGCGACAAGCGCGAGGCCGATGCCCGTGTTGCCCGCCGTGCCCTCGACAATCGTTCCGCCGGGCTTCAGCAAGCCGCGCTCCTCCGCATCGCGCACGATGAACAGCGCCGCACGGTCCTTTACAGAAGCACCGGGATTGGCGAACTCGCACTTGCCATAAATCTCGCAGCCGCTCTCCTCGGATGGGCCGACGAGGCGGACGAGAGGCGTGTTGCCGATGAGGGAAAGCGTGTCGGATATCGTTGTCATATCCGCCGAATAGCGCACCCCATGCCTCGTGCCAAGCGAGCGATGCTTTACGCCGCTAAAGCCCCGATGGGGCTTCGCGGGGCGGCCATAAAAATTTGTATAAATTTTTTTCGCGGCGTGGGAACCAACCGCGATGTGCCGTGTTTTACCTTTCGGATGGCGACCCTTTGCCCCCCGCAGAGCCATCCGAAACAAGAGCCCGGAGCGCACACCCCCAAGCCGCGTTCCGGGCTCAACCTTTTTCAGAAACCGCCAATGCCTTGTCTTCCGCGCCCCGTTTGCGATCGGTAAACCACATCGCGATCAGCGCCAGCTCATAGAGCAGCACCAGCGGCACAGCGAGCATGAGCTGAGACACGACATCGGGCGGCGTCAGCACCGCCGCCACGATAAACGCCACCACGATCATATAGCGGCGCAGCCCGACAAGCTGCGTGCGCGTCACCAGCCCGGCGTGATTGAGCAGCATCAAAAGCACCGGCAGCAAAAAGCAGATGCCGAACGCGAGGATGAACTGCATCACAAGGCCGAGATAGGCGTCGGCACTGGGCAACGCTTCCACCTGCAAGCCGCTGCTCGTCCCCTGATATTGAAGGAAAAAGTGAAACGCGGTCGGCATCACCACGAAATAGGCGAGGCTCGCGCCCGCGATGAACAGCACCGGAGTCGCCAGCAAAAATGGCAGCAGCGCCTTCTTCTCCTTGGCGTAAAGACCGGGCGCGACGAACGCCCAGAGCTGGTTGGCGATGATGGGGAACGAGAGGAAGAAAGAGCCGAACAGCGCCACCTTCACCTGCACGAAAAAGGCCTCGTAAAGCTTGGTGTAGACAAGCTTGCCGCCCGCCGGACCAAAGGCGTCTTTCAACGGATGCACCAGAATGGCGAACAGCGTGTCCGAAAAATAAAAGCACAGCGCAAAGCCGAGCACCAGCGCCACCACACACTTGAGCAGGCGGCTGCGCAGCTCGATCAGATGATCGAGCAGCGGCGCCTTGCTGTCATCCAGATCCTTCATGCGGGCTTTTCCGACGCGGTTGCGGGTGCGGCGGGCGTCACGGGCGCATCCCCCACTTCTCCCTCCGGCGCGGGCAGGCTTGCCGATCCGATGACCGTCGATGCGTCATATTCCGGCTCTTGCACAGCTTCTACCTGCGGATGCTGCTCCATAATCCGGCGGTTGTCGGCATCCCATTTTTTTTGCAGATCCTCCATCTCGGCCTCGCGGATCATCGCGTCTATGCCAGAGCGGAAATGGCGCGACATAGACCGCGCCTTGCCGAGCATTTGCCCCACCTTATAAAGCGCGCGCGGCAAGTCCTTCGGGCCAATGACCACGACGGCAACGATGACGATGAGCAACAGCTCGGTGGAGCCAATGTCAAACATGGGTCAAACCGCAGTGCGTAGGAAGCGGCGCGCGCTCAAGCCTGCTTCTGCTCGTCCTTGGTGGTGGAGGCAGTGGCGGAAACATCCGGCGCAGACTGGCCTTCGATACGGGTGGCCGGGCGCGCGGCCGTGGCGCTATCCTCGTCGTCGGCCATGCCCTTCTTGAACGCCTTGATGCCCTTGGCGACATCGCCCATCAGCCCGGAAATCCGGCCGCCGCCAAACAGCAGCACGATAACCAGCACCACCAGAACCCAGTGCATCAGCGAAAACGAACCCATCTAATATCTCCTCAGGGCGAAACCCCCATCAAGCGCCATACACTAGGCGTCTTCGCCTTCGTTTTCCAGCGCGGAATCGCCTTCTTCGCGCTCGAACAGGCCATCTATCGCAAGATCGATGGGATCGAGCAGACCGGCAGCGCGCAGATCGTCTATACCCGGCAAGTCGCGGCGGCTTTCCAGCCCGAAATGCGTCAGGAAATCGGGCGTGGTGGCATAGATGAGCGGCCTGCCCGGCACCTCGCGCCGCCCGGCGGGGCGCACCCAGCCCGCCTCCATCAGCACGTCTATCGTGCCCTTGCCCACCTGCACGCCGCGGATCGCCTCTATCTCCGCGCGGCTCACCGGCTCATGATACGCGATGATCGCGAGCGTCTCCATGCCCGCCCGGCTCAGCTTGCGCGGTTCTTGCCTGTCGCGCCGAAGCAGGTGCGCCATGTCCGGCGCGGTCTGGAAATGCCAGCGCCCGCCCCGCTCCACCAGATTGACGCCCCGCCCGGCATAGTCAGCCGCAAGCGCCGCGAGCGCTCCGGCAATATCCGGCGCATCGCCCAATATCTGCCGCAACTGCGCGATGCTCATCGGCTCGGTCGCGGCAAACAAGGCGGCTTCCAGCGCGCGGGAGAGGTCATCGGGTTCCTCGCGCGCATCCATGCTCATGCCTCCGCCTCCTCCAGCATATCGCCCGCCTCAACCCCATCAGCCCCGGAGGCGCGCAGGAAGATAGGCGCGAACATGCCTTCCTGCCTGATGTCTACCCGGCCCTGCCGCGCCAGCTCCAGCATCGCGACAAAGCTCGATGCCAGTGCCGACCGCCCCAGCGCGCCCACGACGCCATCGGGCAGGAAACTCTCCAGCCGCGCCCAATCGAGCCGCACGCCCACCAGCCTGCCCACCCGCACGATTGCCTCGTCAAGGCTCATCACCGGGCGGCGGGAGACGATATGCACCACCGGTGCGGTGCGCGCCTTCACCTGGCCGTATGCCGCGACCAGATCATAGAGGCTTGCCTGCCACAGCGCCTTTTTGTCGACGCGCAACCCCTCCGGCGCACCACGCGCGAACACATCGCGCCCCAGCCGGTCCCGCCCCAGCAGGCGCGCACCGGCATCACGCATCGCGGAAAGCCTCTGGAGCCTCAGGTGCAGCCTGAGCGCCAGCTCTTCCGGGCTTGGCTCCTCCTGCATCGCCTTGGGCAGCAGCAGCGCGGATTTGAGGTACGCCAGCCACGCCGCCATCACCAGATAGTCGGCGGCCAGCTCCAGCTTCAGCGCCTTCGCGCCGGATATGAACGCCAGATATTGCTCGACCAGCGCGAGGATCGAAATCTGCTTCAGGTCCACCTTCTGCCCGCGCGCGAGGGTGAGCAGCAGGTCGAGCGGCCCTTCCCAGCTATCGAAGCTCAAGGTGAGCACATCCTCCGCAGCGCGGGGCGGCGCGAACAGGTCTTGCGCTTCCTCGCGCCCCGCCATCAGGCCATCACCCCCAGCAGCGCATCCCGCTGCGCGAGCATGTCGTCCAGCGGCACATCGTCTGTCACTTGCCCAGCGCCCGCCATCGCCCGGTCGAGCCGCGCGCGCGAAACCTCGGAAATATCGGACAGCGCATTCGCGATCCCCACCATATCCTCCATCCGCGCCCAGCAATTGAGCGCAAGGTCGCACCCCGCCGCCACGACACCCGCCGCAAGGGATGGGATATCCCCCTGCAATGCCTTCATATCGAGATCGTCGGACATGAGCAGCCCGTCGAACCCGATCCGCTGGCGGATGATCTGCTCGATGACCACCGGAGAGAGACTCGCGGGCCGTTCCGCATCCCAGGCGGTGTAGACGATATGCGCGGTCATCCCCATCGGCGCGCCCTTCAGGCGAATGAACGGCTCCAAGTCGCTCTCCAGCGCCGCCGAGTCGGCGGTGACGGTCGGCAGATCATGATGGCTGTCAACGCTTGCCCGGCCATGCCCCGGCATATGCTTGACGATGCCGATCACGCCGCCCTCGCCCAAGCCTTCCAGCACCGCGCGGCCCAGCGCCGCGACGCGCATCGGCTCCGTACCCAGAGTCCGGTCGCCCATGATGTCGGACGCTCCCTCCTGCCGCACATCGAGGAGGGGGAGCGCATCGACATTGATGCCGACTTCGCGCAAGGTCTGCGCAATCGCCCGCGCATTCCACCGCGCCGCCATCATCGCCGATGAGGGCGCGACATCATAGAGCGCATCGAACCGCTGCATGGCTGGGAAGGCAGGCCAGACGGGCGGCTGCATCCGCGCCACGCGCCCGCCCTCCTGATCGATCATGATAGCCAAGTCGTCGCGCCCGTGCAGCCCGCGCAGATCGTCCGTCAAGGCGCGCACCTGCGCCTTGTCCACGCAGTTGCGCTTGAACAGAATATAGCCCGCAGGCTCCGCCTCGCGAAAAAACGCGCGCTCCTCCGCGCTGAGGCTGTCCCCCGCTATTCCGAAAATCACCGGCTTCATGGGCGGAGACTAGCGGGGGCGGGTGCCGGGGGGAAGGGGGAATGCATCAGTTCGACAAGCGAACCGCGCGCCATCAGGAGTCGTCACCCTGAACTTGTTTCAGGGTCCATCCATCGTCGGGGTCGAATATTTGTGAGGCGAGATGGATGCTGAAACAAGTTCAGCATGACGAATGATTGAAAGCGAAATCCGCGCCTCAGTTCACCACCATACAGCCCTCGCCCGCCACCTTAAGCTTGCCGCACAATATGCCCGCCTGCGGGGTAGCGGCGCGGAGGCGATAATATTGGGTGCCGTTCACCGTCACAGGCTCGATATGATAGGTGAGCGCACCGAGGTAATCGAAGCGCTTGGCAAGGCGCGTCCAGCTCGATTTCGCGAGCGCCTCGCTACCATAAGCGCCGAGCTGGATCATCGGGCCGCCAGCCTTGGCAGGGGCGGGTGCGGCAGGGGCGGATGGCTTGGGCGCCGCCTGCGGCTGACCCAGCTTGGAGACGGGCATGACGACCTTCGGGCCGCTCAAAACCGGCGCGGACGGCTTCGCCCCTGCGGCGGCAGCGCCCGCGCTGGCGGTTGTGGCCATCGGCGCTTCAGGCAGCTTGGTCGGGTCGATCACGCCGCCGCGCTCTTGCCCCTCGCTCGCGGCGAAGCTCTCGTCGCCTTCGCCCTGAAACTTCTTGGCGTCCGCGCTCTTTGCGGGCACCTTGTAATCGCCCTTGGGCGCGGTCAGCACCTGCGGCTCTTCCTGCTCGGTCAGGTGGTTGCGGATCATGTACACCGCGCCCACCAAAAGCCCCAGCAGGGCAAGGCCGGCAAGGATCAGCGCACCCAGCCGCAGCAGCGAAACCTCGTCCTCGCCTTCATCCTCATAGGCTGGCTCCAGCCATGGCAGACGGTCCTCATCGTCAAGCGCGAGGGTGTCGTTCATGCCATTGTTCGCCATCACTGCAACTCCGAAAGCGCCTCCACTCCCATGAGGGCGAGGCCATTGCGGACAATCTGCCCGATTTGACGCGCCAAGAAAAGCCTTACAGATGTAACTTCAGGGTCGTTAACCACGATTATTCGCCGCGCTGCATCATCGTTGCCCATGTTCCACCACCCGTGGAACGCAGCGGCCAAATCTCCTAGAAAAAAGGCGATTCTGTGCGGCTCGCGCGCCTGCGCGGCGGCCTCGACCACGCGCGGATATTGCGCTGCAAGTTTGACGAGCGCCAGCTCCTCCGTCCCAAGGCGGGACAAGTCGGGATCGGTTAGCACCACGCCCGCCTCTGCCGCCCGCCTGCCCAAAGAGGCGATGCGCGCATGGGCATATTGCACATAGAACACCGGATTGTCCTTCGATGCCTCCACCACCTTGGCGAAATCGAAGTCCATCTGCGCATCTGCCTTGCGGGTCAGCATCGTAAAGCGCACCACGTCCTTGCCGACCTCGCGCACCACATCGGCGAGCGTGACGAAGTTGCCCGCGCGCTTGGACATCTTCACCGGCTCCCCATCGCGCAGCAGGCGCACCATCTGCACCAGCTTCACGTCGAAGCGCGCCTTGCCTTCCGTCAGCGCCGCGACCGCCGCCTGGATGCGCTTCACCGTCCCCGCGTGGTCCGCGCCCCAAATGTCGATAAGCTGATCGGCGCTCTGTGCTTTCTGGTAATGATAGGCCATGTCCGCGCCGAAATAGGTCCAGCTGCCGTTGGATTTCTTGATCGGCCGGTCCTGATCGTCGCCGAACTTGGTGGAGCGGAACAAGGGCAGCTCAACCGGCTCCCAATCCTCCGGCGTCTCGCCCTTGGGCGCTTCCAGCACGCCATCATAGACGAGATCATGCGCGCGCAGCCACGCCTCGGCGGCTTCGGGCTTGCCCGCCGCCTGCAATTCCGCCTCTGAGGAAAATACGTTATGATGGATGCCGAGCAGCGCGAGGTCTGAGCGGATCATCTCCATCATCGCCGCCACCGCGCGGGTGCGGAACAGGGCGAGCCAATCGGCTTCCGGGGCGCCGACATAGCGGCACTCAAATTCGGCGGCGAGCGCCTGCCCGACCGGCACCAGATAATCGCCGGGATACAGGCCTTCGGGTATTTCGCCGACATCCTCGCCCAGCGCCTCGCGGTAACGCAGATGCACCGAGCGCGCGAGCACATCGACCTGCCCGCCCGCATCGTTGATATAATATTCGCGGGTCACCTTGTGGCCGACAGCCTCCAGCAGGGTCGCGAGCGCATCGCCCACCACCGCGCCCCGGCAATGCCCCATGTGCATCGGCCCCGTGGGGTTGGCGGAGACATATTCGACATTGACCGTGACGCCCGCGCCGCTGCCCGACTTGCCATAGTCCGCACCTTGCTCTGCAATGGCGCGCAGCTCCTCCGCCCATGTCTCAGGCGTCAGGCTCATGTTGATGAAGCCCGGCCCGGCGATGGACACGCTCTCAACCTCCGGGAGCGCCTCCAGCCGCGCGGCAATCGTTTCGGCCAGCGCGCGCGGGTTCAGCCCGGCAGGCTTGGCGAGCACCATCGCGGCGTTGGTGGCAAGATCGCCGTGGCTCGCATCGCGCGGCGGCTCGACCGTCACGGCCTTGCGGTTAATCTCGGCGGGCAGCTCCCCGGCGGCGATCATGCCATCGAGCAGGGCGTCCATATGCGCGGCAAAACGAACGTAGAGTGTCAAAGCTTAACCCTTACTAACATTTGGTCATCGTCAAGGACGAACATTGAAGCGGTGATGGTCATGCTGAACCTGGTTCAGCATCCATCATGCCTCTTGGCGCCGCACTTAGCGGAGAAATGGACCCTGAAACAAGTTCAGGGTGACGGATCGGAGAACGTCTATCTGGTAGCGTTATATTTGAACTGCTCTGGGCTCAGGTTGAATCCCACCAGCAGCTCAAAGCTGGTTCGCTGCAATGCTGCCTTGACCTCTGGCAGGGTGAAGGGATCGATCGCTGCGTCTTCTTCGCCCGATTTGCGCTTCTGCGTGATCTTGCGTTGCACATCGGCAGGCAGCGCGGCCTGCGCGCGGTCAACATAAGACGCCGCCTTGGCAGACGCCTGCGCGCGAGTTTGCCCGGCGGCAAAGCTCAGGCGCACGGTGCCGACACGCTTGGCGATCACCGCGTTGCCGCCGCGCACGACGACGGAATAATAAGGCAGGTCCACTTCGCGCGCTTGACTGGCATCGCGCCGGCTCGCCTGCACATCGAAGGTCGCCTCGGTGTAAAACTGATCCGCCGTTTCGGAACAGGTCGAGCGCAGATTGGTCATGCTCGCCACCACATCGATCGCGGCGGCATCCGTGCTGCCTGCCGGGTTGAACAGCGTCACATCGCCGGTGTGCGCGGGGATCGCCGCCACCGGGCAGGCGCTCCGCACGGCAATGATGCCGCCGGTTTCATCAAGATCGCCCTTTCTGGAACATGCGCCCAGCGCGAGCAGCGCGACAGCGGCAATCGAGAGGGTCCTCAAGGGGTGGCAAGCTGGTGTCACGGAATTTCCTTCGGCGGTAAGAACCGGCTTCTTATCGACCCTGCGCCAACCGCGCAACACAAAGCGCGCAGATTGCGCAGCATAGCACTAGCCTTCCAACCCAATCCTCCCTAATGGCTCAAGCTATGACCGATGCCGCTTCGACCCTGCCACCGCTTGCTCTGTTGATTGCCGCGCCGCGCGGCTTTTGCGCCGGGGTGGACCGCGCGATCATCATCGTCGAGCGCGCGCTGGAGAAATATGGCGCGCCGGTTTATGTGCGGCACGAGATCGTCCACAATCGTTTCGTGGTCGATAGCCTCAAAGCCAAGGGCGCAGTGTTCGTCGAGGAGCTGGACGAGGTGCCGGACGGCGTACCGGTGGTGTTTTCGGCCCATGGCGTACCCAAGTCGGTTCCGGCAGCGGCCGAGGATCGCGGCCTCGATTATCTCGATGCCACCTGCCCGCTCGTCTCCAAGGTTCACCGGCAGGCGGAGCGGCAGGTAGAGGCCGGGCGGCACATCTTGTTCATCGGGCACAAGGGCCACCCGGAGGTTGTCGGCACCTTCGGCCAGGTGCCGGATGGCAGCATGACCCTGATCGAGACCGAGGACGACGCCCGCGCGATCCAGCCCGCAGACCCCGCCAATCTCGGCTATCTCACCCAGACCACGCTCTCTGTTGATGATACCGCCGCGATCATCGCCATATTGGAAGCGCGCTTCCCCGATATCGTCGCGCCCAAGGGCGAGGATATCTGCTATGCAACATCCAACCGGCAGGCGGCGGTAAAGGCGATGGCGCAGGAGTGCGACGCCGTGCTGGTGATCGGCGCGCCCAACAGCTCCAACTCGCTCCGCCTCGTCGAATGTGCCGAACGCGCCGGTGCGAAGGCACAGCTTATCCAGCGCGGAGCGGAGATCGATTTCGGCTGGCTGGAGGGTGTGCGCACCTTGGGCATCACCGCGGGCGCCTCCGCGCCGGAAGTGCTGGTGCGCGAAGTGGTGGACGCGCTCGGTACGCGCTACGCCGTCACTGAGCGCACCGTGGAAACCGCGCGAGAGAACATCTCCTTCAAGCTGCCCAAGGGATTGGAGGTAGCATAAGGTGGCGGTGTATACCCACGTCCCTTCAGAGGAAATGGCCGCTTTCCTCACCCGCTACGACACCGGCGAGCTCGTCTCCGCCAAGGGCATTGCCGAGGGGGTGGAGAACAGCAACTATATGCTGGAAACCCGCCGGGCGAACGGCGCGTCGGAGCGCTTCATCCTCACCCTCTATGAAAAGCGCGTGGACGAGGCGGACCTGCCCTTCTTCATGGACCTGCTCGATCATCTCGGTGCGAACGGCTGCAAGGTGCCCCGCTTCATCGCGGACCGCGAGGGCCAAAAGCTGCAACAGCTCGCCGGGCGGCCCGCCTGCCTGATCGAGTTCCTCTCCGGCATCTCGGTGACGGAGCCGACCCCCGCCCAGTGCCTCGCCGCAGGCCGCGCGATGGGCGAGCTGCACCGCGCGAGCGAAGGCTTCGCGCAGGAGCGGCGCAACGCGCTCGACCTCCCCGGCTGGCACGATCTTGCCGACAAATGCGGCACGCATCTGGATGACATCGCCCCCGGCCTCGCCGCGCGGGTGACGCAGGAGCTGGCCTTCCTCGATGCGCACTGGCCGAACGCGCTGGAGCGCGGCGTGATCCATGCCGATCTGTTCCCGGACAATGTGCTGATGAGCGGAGACGCCGTCACCGGCCTCATCGACTTCTACTTCAGCTGCACAGACATCCGCGCCTATGATCTGGCGATCATGCACGGCGCGTGGTGCTTTGCGGCGGACGGCGGGGCGTATCACGCGGCGCGGGGCGCTTCGCTGGTGCGCGGCTACACGGTGGCCCACGGGCTTTCGCAAGCCGAGCGCGCTGCCTTCCCGATCCTGTGCCGGGGCGCGGCGCTGCGCTTTTTGCTCACCCGCGCCTATGACTGGATCAACACGCCGGCGGACGCGCTGGTAACGCGCAAGGATCCGCTCGCCTACCTCAGACGCCTCGATTTCTACGCGCAGGCCAACCCGGCGGACCTGCTCGGCGCATGACCGGCCTTACGAAAGTCGAGATTTTCACAGACGGCGCGTGCAAGGGCAACCCCGGCCCCGGCGGCTGGGGCGCGGTGATCCGCTCCGGCCCGCACGAAAAGGAGCTGTCCGGCGGCGAGGCCGATACCACCAACAACCGCATGGAGATGATGGCCGCCGTGCAGGCACTCTCGGCGCTCAAGCGCCCGTGCAAGGTCGTGCTGACGACCGACAGCGTCTATGTGCGCGACGGCATCACCAAATGGGTCCACGGCTGGCAGCGCAACGGCTGGAAAACCGCCGACAAAAAGCCGGTGAAAAACGCCGACCTCTGGCAAGCCCTCCTCACCGCCGCCGCCCCGCATCAAGTGGACTGGCGCTGGGTAAAAGGCCACAACGGCCACCCGGAAAACGAACGCGCCGACGTACTCGCCTGCGCCGCAGCGGAGAAGATGCGGGGGTAATTATAAGAATACGGGGTATAGCCATACCTCAAGTATGTTTAGATTGGCTTCGGCTTGGAGGGGACAATGTCATCAAAATGGTTGGTGCCCTTGGCACTTATCTTGGGGATGTCCGGATGTCAGGATAGAAGGATTGCCCCTACCGTAGATGAGTTGCATTATCAGCAGTTCGGCGGCTCAATGCCTCCCTTTCCAGCAGAGGCATCCAGAAGCAAGGCAAATTGGTCCGCATGGGCCAGAAGTGAGTGGCCAAAAGCTTGCGCTGCTCTTCAGGTTCGGTTCGTTTTCGGCACAGTCGGAAAGCAAGGCCGCATATGCAAGCTTGAACAAGTAGAGGGCATCGTGCCAGTCGCCCGTATGGTTTCGGGAGGCACGCTGATCACACTTGAAGGAGAAAAGCTTCCTGTCGCATGGGGTTGGGCTGAGTACAAAGCCTTTGATGAAAACCAAGCATGCGCTGCTGACCCAGTGGACGAGAAGATCGCTCTTTACAGGATTGTTCGTAGTGAACCCAATAGGGTTTGGCGTTTGACACAACCAGCACACAAAGCATCTAGACTTGAAAGTGATTTTGTTAAATCAACCTGTGAGCACATTGGTGATTATCTGACAGAAATGACGGGTTCATAATCATAATCAGCCCCACCCCCCATTCATCCCCGCTTCATCTCATCCCGCCAATTTGCGTTGCAGCGCTGGCGCGGGCGGCTATGCTCGCGCCTCATCACCATCACCGCACCTGAAAGCTGCTCATGCCCTCTGCTCTTCTCCGCCGCCGCGCACTCCCCCTGCTCCTCGCCCTCGCGCCGCTTGCCCTTGTCCCACTGGCGCTCGCGCCCGCCACGGCGTCCGCGCAGGTGGACCCCGCCACGCTCGTCTCCAAAGTCGATATCCCCTATTCCCAGTTCTCCCTAAAAAACGGCCTGCGCGTCATCGTCCATACCGATCGCAAGGCGCCGGTGGTCGCGGTGGCGGTGTGGTACAATGTCGGCTCCAAGCATGAGCCTGCGGGCAAGACCGGCTTTGCCCATCTGTTCGAGCATCTGATGTTCAACGGGTCCGAGCATGCGCCGGGCGACTATTTCGAGCCGATGCAACAGATCGGCGCGACGGATATGAACGGCACCACATGGTTTGACCGCACGAATTATTACCAGACCGTGCCGACCGGCGCGGTGGAGACCGCGCTGTTCATGGAGAGCGACCGGATGGGCTATCTCTTGGGCGGGGTCGATCAGGCCAAGCTCGATAACCAGCGCGGCGTAGTGCAGAACGAAAAGCGGCAGGGAGATAACCAGCCCTATGGCATGGTCGAATATGCGCAGCTCGCCGGGCTGCTGCCCGCCGATCATCCCTATGGCCACAGCACGATCGGCTCGATGAAGGATCTCGATGGCGCGACGCTCGATGATGTGCGCGCGTGGTTCACCGGCCATTATGGGCCGAACAACGCCGTGCTGGTGCTGGCGGGCGACATTGATGTGAAGACCGCCAAGCGCCTCGTCACCAAATATTTCGGCGCGATCCCGCGCGGGCCGGCGGTGGCGCCGGTCAAGGTCGATATCCCCGCGCTGCCCGCCCGCAAGGACATCACGCTGAAGGACCGCGTCGCCACCACGCGGCTCTATCGCTGGTGGACGGTGCCGGGGCTGAACGATCCCGACGCCACCCCGCTCGCCATCGGCGCGCATGTGCTGGGCGGGCTGGCGTCCTCGCGGCTCGACAATATCCTTGTGAAGGGCGAGCAGCTCGCGGTTTCCGTGACGGCGCAGGTGCAGCAACTCGCGCAGCTCGGATTTTTCGAGGTGACGGCGGACGTGAAGCCGGGCGTCGATCCTGCGGTGCTGGCCAAGCGCCTCGATGAGATTCTCGCCGATTATGCCGCCAAAGGCCCGACCGCAGACGAGGTGCGCCGCGTGGCGATGAGTGATGTTTCGGCACGCATCGGTGCTCTGGAGCAGGTGGGCGACGGCGGCGGCAAGGCGGCGGTGCTGGGACAAGGCTTGCTCTATTCCAACGACCCCGGCCGCTACAAAAAGGAGCTGGCCGAAATCGCCTCCACCACGCCGGAGCGGGTGCGCGCGGCGCTGAGCAAATGGCTCAGCCGCCCGGTGCTGGCGCTCTCTGTCGTGCCCGGCGCACGGGATGAGTATGACGACGCGGGCAGCAGCGATTCCGCATCCAAGACCCGCAGCGGCATCGTCAGCGCCCCGGCCCATTATGTTGCTGAAGGGGAACAACCGGCCCCGACCGCCGTTACCGATGTCGATCGCAGCAAGTTCCCCACCGTGGGCAGCTTCGCCAATGTCGATTTCCCGACGGTAGAAACCGCCACCCTCTCCAACGGCGTAAAGGTTCACCTCGCGCGGCGCACCGGGCTGCCTACGTTGCGCCTCGCGCTCTCGTTTGATGCGGGCAAGGCGGCAGACCCCAAAGACGCGCAGGGCACGCAGGCGCTCACGCTCGCGATGCTGAAGGAAGGCACGGCGCGCCGCACCAGCATCCAGATCGCCGAAGAGCAGGAGCGCCTCGGCGCCAACATCAGCGTCGGCGCGTCATTGGACCGCACCACCGTCTCGCTTTATGCGCTGACGCCTAACCTCGCGCCCTCGCTCGATCTGCTGGCCGATATCGTGCTGAACCCCAGCTTCGATGCGAAAGAGCTGGAGCGGGTGCGCGCCGGGATGCTCAATGCCATCGCGCAGGAGCGCACCGATCCGCGCGGGCTGGCGCGGCGCACCTTCTTCCCCGCGATCTACGGGCCGGATCACCCCTATGGCATCGGCGCGAGCGGCGCGGGCGACCCCGCCGTTGTGGCGAAGCTGACCAGCCAGAACCTCGCCTCCTTCCACCGCAAATGGCTGCGGGCGGACACGGCGGAGATCTTTGCCGTGGGCGATGTCACGTTGGCGGACCTCACCGCCCAGCTCGAAAGCCGCTTCGGCGCGTGGCCGATGACGCGCGACCTGCCCGGCAAAAAGGATTTCAGCGCCGCGCCGCCGCCCGCCCGCCCGCGCATCATCCTGATCGACCGCCCCCAATCGCCGCAGTCTATGATCTATGGCGGCATGGTCCTTTCCGGCACTGGCAAGGATGACCTGCTCGATCTCACCGCCGCGAACGACATTTTGGGCGGCAGCTTCCTAGCCCGCATCAACATGGATTTGCGCGAGAACAAGGGCTGGTCCTATGGTGCCTATTCGGTGCTGGAGCGCAACGCGCAGACCAACGCCTATGTCATCGTCGCGCCGGTGCAGGCAGACAGGACCGGCGACAGCATTGCCGCCATCCGCTCCATCGTCACCGATTTTCTCTCCGCCAAGGGCATCACCGCGCCAGAGCTGGAGCGGACGGTCAACGGCGCGATCCGCGAGCTGCCCGGCGGCTATGAGACATCGGGCGCAGTGCTGGCGCAGATGCAGCGGGATGCGCTGCTGGGCCGCCCGTTCGATTATGTCGAAAGCCTCGCCGCGCGTTACAAGGATCAGAGCGCGCCCGCGCTCGATGCCGCCGCCCGCGCTGCGCTGGACCCGGCGAAAATCATCTGGGTCGTGGTGGGAGATAAAGCCGTCGTGATGCCGCAGCTTGCAAAGCTTGGCCTTCCGGTGGAGATTGTGCCGCAGGCGGACGCGCCCGACTCAGGCGGCGCGGCCAAACCCGCCGCGAACGAAGGAAGGAAATAAGCATGGCATCCGTTGATGGCGCCTATGACTGCATCACCAAGACACCGATGGGCGACCAGTCCAGCGTCTTCACCGTCATCAGCAACGGCGGAACATTCCACGGCACCAATGCCGGGCCACTGGGCTCGCTCGATGTGAAGGGCGGCAAGGTCGATGGCAATATGCTGACATGGACGATGGACATGGTCATCCCGATGCCGATGACACTGGAGTGCGAAGCCATTGTCGAGGGCGATACGCTGACCGGCACGATCCAGGCAGGCGCTTTCGGCGCGATGGCGATGACGGGAACACGCAGGAAGTAAGACGCGCGGCGCGGGGCCGCTTTAGTAAACTGGGGAGCTTGAACATGAACGATCAGGCGTTGGTGAAATATAACGGTGTCGCGCGGATGCTGCACTGGATTATCGGCATCGGCATCATCGTCGCTCTGTTTCTGGGGCTGAACCACGATGCGTGGAAGGCGCAACCGGCAATGGCAGGGGCGCACAAGGCGATCGGTATCACGGTGTTGTTCCTCTCTCTCATCCGCCTCGGCTGGCGGCTGAAGCACACGCCCCCGCCGCTCCCCACCAGCACGCCCGGCTGGCAGGCAGCCATCGCCAAGGGGCTGCATATCCTCTTCTACGTCATGATGATCGGCGTGCCGCTGTCCGGCTGGATCATGTCGTCCGCAGGGCCATATCCGCTCAACTGGTTCGGCCTGTTCGATATTCCCAAGTTCGCGGTGGGCAAGGACAGCCCGCTGGCAGAAGCCGCGCATGAAGGACACGAGATCATGGGCACATTGTTTCTGCCGCTCCTGGTGCTGCATGTTGGCGCGGCGTTTTATCATCACTTCCGCCTTAAAGACAAAGTGTTGCAGCGCATGCTGTGACAAGCCGGCAATGGCTGGAAAATATTACTTGAGTAAACAAGTGTAAATTGGCCCAAACAGCCAATGACAGGAGCGCGAGACACCCATAAACCCACGCTGAAATTCTGCCATTATTGGAGAGGTTGATGCGGGTCGCCATAGCCGACGACGAAGAAACGATCCGGGAATTCATGGTTTCGTTGCTGAGCGATGGCGGGCATAAATGCAGCGTCTTTCGCGACGGGCGCGATCTGATGAACGCGATGGCGCGCGACACGTTCGACCTTGTGATCATCGACTGGATGATGCCCACGGCAAGCGGCCTCGAAATCCTCCGCTGGGCGCGCGAGGCGCTCTCTCCCTGCCCGCCCATCATCATGCTCACCAGCCGGTCAGACAAGGCGGATGTGGCAGAGGCGCTCAACGCCGGGGCAGACGATTATATCATCAAGCCGGAATCGAAGAATGTGATCCTCGCGCGGGTCGAAGCGGTGATGCGCCGCACCACCCATCAGCCGGAGAAACAGAGCCGGGTGGAGGAATTTGGCCGCTACAGCTTTGATCGCATGACCAACAACGTGCTGCTCGATGGCGAGGAGATCGTCCTCACCGCGCGGGAATTCGCGCTGGCGCGGATGTTTTTCCTCAATCCCAACCGCGCTTTTTCGCGCGCCTACATCCTCGAAACCCTGTGGAACAGCGTGCCAGACCTGCCGACCCGCACGCTCGACATGCACATCTCGCGTATCCGATCAAAGCTTCGCTTGGGGCCGGAAAATGGCTATAGGCTGCAAACCATCTTCGGCCATGGCTATCGGCTGGAGGTGTTTGACGAGGAGGAGTGACATGGGCGGACTGAGGATAGCAAGGCGCCGCCTGCTCGCCTTCGCTCCGCTGTTGCTGGCAGCCAGCGCCCCGGCGCAGGCGCAGTCTCCTGCTGAAGACACCATATCTTATGTCTTTCGCAAGGGAGACAATCTCTACACCCTCGCCGGGCGCTATATGGAGCGGCGGAACGACTGGCGCATTGTCCAGAGCCACAACCGTATCGGCAACCCGCACCATATCCCACCGGGCAAGCGGCTGCTCATCCCCACCCGCCTGCTCAAGAGCGAGCCGCTGGCCGCGCGCATCATCGCGTTCAAGGGCGCGGGCAACCTGACGCCCGCCACCGGGCCACGCGCGCCGCTGGCGAAGGATTTGCCTGTTCTCCCCGGCGCACTGCTGGAGACTGGCGCATCGAGCTTCGCCACGCTGGAGCTTTCCAACGGATCGCGCATATCCTTGCCGTCTAACACCCGCATCAGGGTGCGCGCGATGCGCCGCATCCTCCTCACCGGCTCGGTCGACTTTGATTTTCTGGTCGAGCAAGGCCGGATCGAGACGAGCGTTGCGCCGCTGAAAGGCGCGGCGGACCGCTATCGCATCCGCACCCCCATCGCCACCGCCGCGGTGCGCGGCACAAATTTCCGCGTCGGCTATGAAGGCGAAGGCGCACCCTCGCTCACCGAGGTGACGGAAGGCGCGGTCGGCCTCGCGGCGGGCAAGGCAGCGGCAGACATTCCGATCGAGCAGGGCTTCGGCGCGAGCGCCTCGGCGGACGGCACGGTCGAGAAAGAGGCGCTGCTGCCCCCGCCAGAGCTGACCGAGCCGGGCAAGGTACAGACCGATCCGCTGGTCACGTTGCGCCTCGCGCCCATTAGCGGCGCGCGCGGCTATCATATACAGATCGCCCGCGATGCCGGGTTTGTCGAGCTGGAGCGGGAGGCAACCTCCCCCACGCCGGAACTGCGCTTTGCGGACGTTCCCAACGGCCGCTGGTTTGTGCGCGCCACCGCCATCGCGCCGAGCGGGCTGGAGGGCATGCCGCAAAGCTACGCGATGCGCCGGGTGCTGGCTGGCCTCACCGCTTCGGCGGAAGCGGGCGCGGATGGCTGGCGCTTCGCCTGGTCGGGCAGTGGCTCTGGCAAGCGGCTCTATCATTTCATCCTGCGGCCCGAACGCGCAGATGCTCCGGCGCTGGTCGATGAGCCGGGGCTGGAGGCGGACTCGCTCACCCTGTCCGATCTTCCCCCCGGCACCTATGTCTGGCGCGTAGGCGTCAGCCAGTATGAGGGCGGTGAATCTGTGACCAACTGGCTGCCGCCGCAGCGGTTGATCGTTTCCCCGGATACGACCGGCAAGCCGTGAAATTCCGCCGCCTCTGGCTGGAATGGCTACTGATCGGGCTGGTCGCCAGCCTCGCTATATGTTGGGGCGAGCGCGCAGGCCTGTTCGAGCGGGCCGAGCGGCTGATGTACGACGCCGCCGCGCCGCTCCACGCCGCGCCGCCCGATGATGGCATCGTCATCGTCGTGATCGACAATGAATCGCTGGAGCGTATCGGCCGCTGGCCCTGGCCGCGCGATATACATGCTGCGATGCTGGCGCGGCTCAGGGAAGCGGGTGCGCGGGCGATCCTCTATGACGTGCTGTTCATAGAGCCGTCGCCGCAGGACGCGGCACTGGCGCAGGCCATGCGCGATGGCCCGCCGGTCTATCTGCCGGTGCTGTTCGACATTCCCGGCCCAGATGGCGCGCCATATGCGGTCCAGCGGCCCCAGCCCGCACTCACGGCGGCGGCGGCAGGCCTCGGCATCGTCAATCTGGAGCTGGACAGCGATGGCCGCGCCCGGCGCGTGGAGCTGAAGGCGCGGGACGGCGCGCACTGGCTCCCCCACCTCACAGAGCTGGGCTATCGCGCGATGCGCGGCGCGCCCTCCCCCGCTTATGCCCATGCCAGCGCGGACCATCCCTCGGTCTATGTGCCCTTCCACCCCACCGGCAGCTTCCGCACGATCAGCTTCGCGCACCTGCTCTCCGGGGAAACACCGCCCGGCCTGCTGCGCGGCAAGACGGTGATCGTCGGCGCGAGCGCCACGGGCCTTCGCGATCATTACCCCGTGCCGGGCAGTGCGGAGCTGATGCCGGGCGCGGAGGTGCAAGCCAATTTGCTGAACAGCCTGCTTGCCAATCGCTTCATCATGCCGATGGGGCGGGATTGGGTGGCAA
This sequence comes from Sphingobium fluviale, assembly GCF_004122115.1. GTDB lineage: Bacteria > Pseudomonadota > Alphaproteobacteria > Sphingomonadales > Sphingomonadaceae > Sphingobium > Sphingobium fluviale. The sequence goes on along the minus strand of NZ_SBKP01000005.1, from coordinate 34,265 downwards.
GCTGGTCGCTCATCCCCCTCTGGCTGTTGATGATCGCCTTCTGGCGGCTGTCACCCACGCAGGCGCTGATATTGACGCTGGCGATGGCAGGCGCGCTGATCGCGGGCACGGTTGCCGCGCTGGCATGGACCGGCTGCTGGGCCTCGCCGGTAGGCGCGCTGATCGGGCTGGCGATTGTCTATCCGCTCTGGAGCTGGCGGCGCCTGAGCGCGGTGGCCCATTTCATCGATACGCAGATCGACACGCTGCTGGCGCAATCCGCCCTCTCGCCCGCGCTGCTGGAGGGGCATGGCGGAGACAGGATCGCGCGCGGCACAGACCGCCTCGACCAGATCATCGCCCTGATGCGCAAAAGCGCGGCAGAGCGGCAGGAGATGCTGCAATTCCTCAGCCACGACATGCGCGGGCCGCAAGCCGCGATCATCGCCCTGCTCGATAGCGAGAACGAGCGCGAGACGCCGGAGCAGCACCGCATCTCCCGCACCCGCATCCGCCGCTATGCCGAAACCACATTGATGCTGGCGGACAATTTCGTCCAGCTCGCCCGCCTCGAAAGCCAGCCAGCCGAGCGCGCCCCGGTGGATCTGAGCGATGCGATGGCGCAGGCGATCGACATGGTCTGGCCGCAAGCCACCGCAGAGGGCATCCAGATAGACCGCAGCGCCGCGCAAGGCGCAGAGTGCTGGATATTGGGCGAAGACGACGCGCTGGTCCGCGCCTTCACCAACCTGCTCGTCAACGCGGTGCAGGCCTCGCCCAAGGGCGGGGTGATCCGCTGCGCCGTTGCGCGCGAGGGAGAGTTTGCGCTGGCGTCCGTCAGCGATGACGGGCCGGGCCTGCCGCCTGCCCGCAAGGCCGATCCGTTTGCCCGCTTTGGCTATAGCCGCGCGGCGTCGGGCGTGCGCGGGTCTGGGCTGGGGCTGGCGTTTGTCGCGGCGGCGGCGCGGCAATGCGGCGGAGAGGCGCTCTATGCGGAAACGGAGTCAGGCGGCGCGCACTTCACGCTGCGGCTGCCGATCTGGGAGGAAGATTAATCCCTGCCCGCGCTTTGCACCAGGCGCGTGCCTGCCGGGCTTGCCATATCCGCCACCGCCAGCCGCGCGAGCCGGGGCAGCGCTTCTGTGAGCGTGGCGTGGCAATGCGCTTCTTCCGCCGCGCCGCTATAGCGCGTTTCACCGCTCACAGGGTCAACGATGCTCACCCGCAGCCGCAGCATCCTGTCATCGCAGCTTTGCAACGGGCGGTCCTCCTTGGCGGGGGATAGCGCCGCGCCCTGCCCCATCGTCAGGCCGATCCGCGCCGGGCGCTCTGACACGCCCAACGAGAGCGCCAGCGGCGCGTCGTCGACGATGCGATAGCCCTGCGTTTGCAGCGCGCTGGCGAGGGCTGTGCGCGCCTGCTCCACCTCGGCACTCGCGCCAGCGGGCAACGGCGCCCACATCAACGCCTGTTGCGGCGCCACGCCAGCACCCGCAGCATTGATGCGCGTCTCCACCGGCCCGGCACATGCGGCGGGGGCGAGGAGCAGGGCAAGGATCAGGCGTGGATGAGTTCGCATGGGACAGTAACTAACCGCAGATCACACAAGAGGCCACCTTAAACCGTAAAGCTCTCGCCGCAGCCGCAACTTCCCTTGGCATTGGGATTGTCGAACACGAAACCGGCAGCGAAATCATCCTCGCGCCAGTCCATGATGCTGCCGACGAGATAGAGCACCGAGCCGCCGTCGATGTAAAACACCCCGCCGGGCGTCACGATCTTCTCGTCGAACTTGGCTTCCTCAGTCACATAATCGACCGAATAGGCAAGGCCGGAGCAACCCCGGCGCGGGGTGGAAAGCTTGACGCCGATCGCCCCCTCCGGCGCGCGCGCCATCAGGTCCGCAATGCGCTTCTCGGCGGATGGCGTCAGCGTGACGGCGGCAGGCCGTGCGCGCGGGGTCTTGGTCTCTACGGTCATAGCATACCCAGTTCGAGCTTGGCTTCATCCGACATCAATTGCGGGTCCCACGGCGGGTCCCAGACGAGGTTCACCTCCACATCGCCCGCGCCCGGCACAGCGCCTACGCGCAGTTCCACCTCGGCGGGCATGCTCTCCGCCACCGGGCAATGCGGCGTGGTCAGCGTCATCGTCACCACCACATGGCCATCGGTCACGTCGACGCCATAGATCAGGCCGAGGTCATAGATATTGACCGGAATCTCCGGGTCATAAATTTCCTTCAGCGCCGCAATCACGCCCTCATATACGTCTCCGCCCGGCTCGCCCGGCGCCGCTTCGGCAGGCTGCTGGCTCAGGAAGCCTTCGAGATAATCCCGCTTGCGTTCCAGCTTGTCGCCGGCGCTTTCCATCGCTTCGTCCACACGCGCCTTGGGCGGGGGCGCAACCGCGTCCACTTCCTCGGTCATGATCTTGCGTTCCTCGTTCATCTTGTCCTCATTTGGCGAAGATCTTCCTTACTCTCTCTATTCCCCGCACCAGCGCCGCGATGTCGCTTTCGTCGCTATAGATGCCAAAGCTTGCCCGCGCGGTGGCGGGCACGCTTAAGAAATCCATCAGCGGCTGCGCGCAATGATGCCCGGCCCGGATGGCGACGCCTTCCTCATCCAATATGGTGCCGACATCGTGCGGATGCACCCCCTGCACCTCAAAGGAAATGATGCCCGCGCTGTCCTCCGGGCCAAGCAAGCGCACAGAGTTGATCTGCGACAGCGCATCGCGCGCTTGCGCGACCAGCGCCGCCTCATGCGCGTGGATGGCGGAAAGGCCGATGCCCTCCACATAATCCACCGCCGCCGCCAGCGCGACCGCCTCCACGATCGCGGGCGTTCCCGCCTCAAACCGCGTCGGCGCGGGGGCATAGGTGGTCTTCGCGAAGGTCACGCGGTCGATCATCGAGCCTCCACCCTGATAGGGCGGCATCGCGTCGAGCAGCTCTTTCCTGCCCCACAGCACGCCGATGCCGGTCGGCCCATAGAGCTTGTGCCCTGAAAACACATAGAAATCACAGCCCAGCGCACCGACATCTACCGGCACACGCGGCACCGCCTGACAGCCATCGACCAACAGCAGCGCGCCCACCGAATGTGCAATCTCCGCCGCGCGGGCGACATCGAGCGTCGAGCCGAGCACGTTGGACACATGCGCCAGCGCGACCATTTTATGCGCAGGCGTAATCATCGCGGCCATCGCCTCAACGTCAATGCGGCTGTCTTCAGTCAGCGGCACGACATCGATCTGCGCGCCCGCCCGTTCCGCCGCCATCTGCCACGGCACGATATTGCTGTGATGCTCCAGCTGGCTCAGCAATATGCGGTCGCCCGCCTGCAGGTTCGCCCCGCCCCAGCTCTGCGCGACGAGGTTGATCCCCTCGGTCGCCCCGCGCACGAACACGATCTCCTCTGCGCCGCCCGCGCCGATGAACCCCGCCACCCGCCGCCGCGCCGCCTCGAACGCCAGGGTCATGTTGGCCGAGCGCGCATAGACGCCGCGGTGCACGGTGGCATAATCCTCGCCCATCGCCCGCGCCATCGCGTCAATCACCGCGCGGGGCTTCTGCGCGGTCGCGGCGGTGTCAAGATAATGCCACGGCTGGCCATCGGCGGTCAGCAGGCCGGGGAAATCGGCGCGCCGGTCCAGAGCCGCAAGCGCTCCACTCATGCCAACCCCTCCAGCTTCTTGAGCGCCGCCGCCTCGAACCGCTCGCGCTCCGCCTCGTCCGCGATGCCATCAAACACACCCGCCACGAACGCGCGCAAGAGGAGCGTCTGCGCGGTCTGCGGGTCCAGCCCGCGCGCCGCCATGTAAAACAGCGCCTGTTTGTCCAGCTCGCCGATCGCGCAGCCATGCGCGCATTTCACATCGTCGGCGAAAATCTCCAGCTCCGGCTTGGCGTTGGCGCTTGCCTGCCGCGAAAGCAGCATCGCCTTGACCGACTGGCTGGCGTCCGTGCCCTGCGCATGTTTGGCGACGCCGATCTTGCCCAGATAATTGCCCGTCGCCCGCCCGCCCAGCACCGTGCGCACCACCTGCTCGCTCGTCGCATCCGGCTCGGCGTGGCTGACGGTGGTGACGACTTCCAGCGTCTGCTCCCCGCCGCCGATCACAGCCGTATGCAGCCCGAAATGCGCGCCGCGTTCCAGCCGCACGTCGAAGGTCATCCGGCCCAGCCGCCCGCCAATATTCAGCAGATGAAAGTCGAGCCGCGCGCCCTCGGCCAGCGTGATGACATAATCCCGCACCACCACCGCATCGTCCGCCGCATCCTGCAACAGTGCTTGGCTACCCTGCTCGCCCGGCCCCAGCACGATCCGCTCCGGCGCAGGCACCGGCCACACGGATGCCGCCGCCTCAACGTCGCTATAGCGCCAGTCCTCGGCGCGCTTCGTCGGAAGAACGAGAGCCGTCACAGCACATTCCGCGCCGCACAGCGGCTCTCAAAAATCTCTGCGTCCTTTGCGGCCTCTGCGCGAACACATTTTTTCTCGCGCAGAGGCGCAGAGTACGCAGAGAAACAGGGGATTCTGCCTGCGGCGCTCACGCCACCACCTCTGCATAGCCTTCCCGCTCCAGCTCCAGCGCCAGCTCAGGCCCGCCGGTCTTGATGATCCGCCCCTTGGAGAGCACATGCACGAAATCGGGCTTCACATAATCCAAGAGCCGCTGATAGTGGGTGATGAGCAGCACCGCCTTGTCGGGCTTGCGCATGATCGCGTTGATGCCGGCGCCGACGATCTTCAGCGCATCGATGTCCAGCCCGCTGTCCGTCTCGTCGAGGATCGCAAGACGCGGGTCGAGGATGCCCATCTGCACCATCTCGGCGCGCTTCTTCTCGCCGCCCGAAAAGCCGACATTCACCGGCCGCTTCAGCATCTCCATATCAAGGCCGAGCAGCGCCGCCTTCTCTTTGGCAAGCTTGATGAACTCCGCGCCCGAAAGCGGCTCCTCCCCGCGCACGCGGCGCTGGGAGTTGAGGCTCTCGCGCAGGAACTGCAGGTTCGACACGCCCGGAATCTCGACCGGATACTGAAAGCCGAGGAACAACCCCGCCGCCGCGCGCTCATGCGGCGCGAGGGCGAGCAGATCCTGACCGTCAAATGTGACCTCACCCCCCGTCACCTCATACCCCGGCCGCCCGCCGAGCGTATAGGCCAGCGTCGATTTCCCCGCGCCGTTCGGCCCCATGATCGCATGAACCTCCCCCGCGTTGATGCTGAGCGAGAGTCCCTTTAGGATCGGCTTGTCCCCGACGGTGTTCGAGAGGTTATTGATTTGGAGCATTATTTGGCCTCGCAAATTGGGCATCTCTTGCAGCGCGCCGTTCCCGAACGCCCCTGATCCATGCTGGAAACTTAGCAGCCTTGTCAGCGTCAGCAGCATCAAGGGAATCGAGGAAAGGCTTGTTAGATTCTAGGCCAACCACAACTGCCGCGCGGGTTGCTGCACAGTCAGCCTCAGCGATTCCAAAGATGTCCTCATCTTTCGCAGGCGTGCGTGACGCGCGCATCGCTGCCTGCATCATGCATTGATCATAGGCTATATAAGCTTTTTGATCACCTGTAAGGCCGCCTTCAGGTACCTGAGCAACTGCTATTCCTGCCTTCGCTAACAACACTGTGGCGAAGAAAAAGCCAAATCTCATCACCCCACGCTCCCCTCAAGGCTGATCCCCAGCAGCTTCTGCGCCTCCACCGCGAATTCCATCGGCAGCTGCTGCAGCACTTCCTTCGCAAAGCCGTTGACGATCAGCGCCACCGCCTCCTCCTGCCCCAGCCCGCGCTGCATCGCGTAGAACAGCTGGTCGTCGGAAATCTTGGATGTCGTCGCCTCATGCTCGATCGTCGCCGTAGGGTTCTTCACCTCGATGTACGGCACCGTATGCGCGCCGCACTCGCTCCCCAGCAGCAAGCTGTCACACTGCGTAAAATTCCGCACGCCATCCGCCGACGCACCCACGCGCACCAGCCCGCGATAGGTGCCGCTCGATTTGCCCGCGCTGATACCCTTCGACACAATCGTCGAGCGCGATCCCTTGCCATTGTGGATCATCTTGGTGCCGGTGTCGGCCTGCTGATAATTGTTCGTCACCGCGACCGAGTAAAACTCGCCGACCGAATTCTCGCCATTCAGCACGCAGCTCGGATATTTCCAGGTGATGGCAGACCCGGTTTCCACCTGCGTCCAGCTCACCTTGCTGTTGCGGCCCTGGCACAGCGCGCGCTTGGTCACGAAATTATAGATGCCGCCCTTGCCGTTGGCGTCGCCCGGAAACCAGTTTTGCACCGTCGAATATTTGATCTCGGCGTCGTCCAGCGCCACCAGCTCGACCACGGCGGCGTGGAGCTGATTCTCGTCGCGCTGCGGCGCGGTGCAGCCTTCGAGATAAGACACATAGCTGCCCTTGTCGGCAACGATCAACGTGCGCTCGAACTGGCCGGTATTTTCGGCATTGATGCGGAAATAGGTGGAAAGCTCCATCGGGCAGCGCACGCCCTCCGGGATGTAGACAAACGTGCCGTCGCTGAAGACCGCGCAGTTCAGTGTGGCGAAATAATTGTCGTGCATCGGCACGACCTTGCCCAGCCACCTTTTAACCAGATCGGGATATTCGCGGATCGCTTCCGAGATCGAGCGGAAGATGACGCCCGCCTCCTCCAGCTCCTTGCGGAAGGTAGTGGCGACCGACACGCTGTCGAACACCGCGTCGACAGCCACTTTCCGCGCACCCTCGACACCAGCGAGCACCTTCTGCTCCTCCAGCGGGATGCCGAGCTTCTCGTAAACGCGCAGGATTTCCGGGTCGACCTCGTCCAGGCTGCCGAGCTTCGGCTTCGCCTTGGGCGCGGCCCAGTAATAGGCGTTCTGGTAATCGATGGGAGGCACGTTCAGCTTCGCCCAGTCCGGCGGCGTCATCGTCAGCCAGTGGCGATAGGCCTTGAGGCGCCAATCCAGCATCCATTCCGGCTCGTTCTTTTTGGCCGAAATGAAGCGGACGGTATCCTCGGACAAGCCCTTCGGGCCATATTCCTGCTCTATTGGCGATGACCAGCCATGCTCATATTCCGCCACGCGCGCTGCGGCGGCATGGGCGGCGGCATCCTTTACGGGTGCGCTGTTCATTGCACCACCCCCGCCGCGAAGCGGCTCTCAAAACTCTCTGCGCTCTTTGCGGCCTCTGCGCGAACAAAAATTTCTCGCGCAGAGGCGCAGAGGACGCCGAGAGAAAAAGGGTAATGCGCTTCGCGCGGGTTCATATCCGCGCTCCCGCTGAAATGCTGGCAAGGCTGACATCGCCGAGCGCGCCGCGAATGGCGCTGTTCACCGCGTTCCAGTGCGGTTTCACGGTGCAATCGGGCGCGATGGTGCAGCTGCATGTCGTGTGCGTGGTGCAGTTGGTCATCGCGATCGGCCCTTCGATCGCCTCGATAATGTCCGCAAGGCTGATCGCGGCGGAGGGACGCGCGAGCTTGATGCCGCCGCCCGCCCCACGCACGGATTTCAGCAGCCCCGCGCGGGTAAGCAGGCTGACGAGCTTCTGCGCGGTGGGCAGCGGGATGCCGGTCTCGGCGGCGAGCTCGGTCGCGCTGGTGCGCGCGCGCTTTCGACCCTCGGCATCGACAAGCGACGCCGAGCCGCAATGGCGCGCAGCCGCGCCCATCATCACCACCGCATAATCCGCAAGGCTCGAAAGCCGCATAACTCCAAATCCCGACCTAATTCGGAACGAATCACTCCGATTTATGCCATGTGGGCGCGGCGATCCTACAAATCAAGCCTTTGCAGTGCCTTTCCATGTGGAAAAAGCCCTGTAAAGGAGGCTGTGAGGATTCGGCTCAGAGGGAGCCGAAAAGTGGGATTTTCGAGCATCGGAGCGCAGCGTACTTAAAGGTACGTGAGCACCGAAGCGCAGAAAATAGCGCTTTGCAGGCCCCTCTGAGCCAAATCTCCTCAGCCTCCGCGTCAGCTGATCCGGTTGATCTTGGCCAACCCGGTCAGCGCCCGCCGCTGCACCGTCAACCGCGCCACCGCCGTCGGGTCATGCAGCAACTGGTGCGGGGTATGGCCTAGGAACTGCTTGATCTCGCGGATGAAGTGCGACTGGTCATAGAAATTCCCCTCGTCGCACAACTCCGTCCAGTTCTTCTTATCGATCACGATCTGCGACGCACACCGCAGCGCCCGATATTTCCGCGCGAGCAGCTTGGGCGGCGCGCCATAGAGCTTGTTGGTATAACGTGCGAGCTGCCGTGCGGAAAGGCCAGTCGTCTCAACAATGTCCTCGATCTGCGGCGAGTCGGAGTCGCTCAGCCATTCGTCAATCGCCGACACAAGCGCGATCATCTGGCTGCTCACAGGGCTAAGCTCGCTCTCCAGAAAATCCCAAAGGCCTGCCGCAGCCACATCTCTGTCTGGTTCGGCGCGAAGGCGCTCAAGCTCATTCTGGAACCGCTCACCTGCGCGCTGCACGACATCGAATAGCGTATCGACATGCTGGCTCGCATCGGTTCCGCACATGGCAAGCCAGCCCAATGGCAATACGGACACGCCATAAACCTCGGCAGGGCTTTTCAGGAGGAAACGTGTCGCCCCCATAGTAGGGCCGACCAGACAAACTTCGGGCGTGGTAGCAACCCGGCCATCGAAGAACTCATAATCGCCATGCCCCGCCACCATGAACCGCAACTGCGGCATGTCTGCTCTCGTCATGTCTCTATAATTGGGCGTATTAGTGGAAAAGCGATATATAGAACCAAAATAATACCGTAATTTTTCTGATGGTTCCCAATAATGCAGTTCCACCTGCGTTTCTTCGTCTTTCCCCGGAAATAAATGATCCATGACGACGTGCTGCCCTTGCCGTGCGTTCTCTATATATCATCTGGACCGGGATATAATTCCCACCCTGATACCGTTGTCTTTATAGCGGCGTGTCTGTGCGGGCAAGATATTGCTCAGTACCTGATCCGAATTTCCCGCCAGACCGTTTTCAAGATGAACGCAGAACGCTCATCGGCTCGGAAAACGGTCAGACTCCATGACGAGAGCATTTTCAGGGTTCCGCGCAAGCAAATGCCTCTGACCGGCGCAACAAAAAAGGCCCGGCAGCACATAGCTACCGGGCCTAAGGTATAAAGGTCTCTTGGTCGCATGACCAGAGAGCCCTTCGGGTCGCGGCATCTGTTTATGCCAGAGCCACGCGGCATGCTTGTATGAATTGGACATGGATACGTTATGATATACAGTTTCACGGCATTTCGGTCAGAAAGCGAACGCTTTGACGAGCGGTTGCCCGACTGCCATAACGAGACATCATGATTTACCGCCTACTCAGCCCATTGTTATTCCGCCTGAACGCCGAGAAGGCACATCATCTGGCAATGCAAACCATAGGAGCAATGCCCCAAGGCAGCCCGGCTGGGGCCGACCCTATGCTGAGCATACGGATGGCAGGCATCGACTTTCCTAACCCGGTCGGTCTGGCGGCGGGCTTCGACAAGGATGGTTTGGTAGCCCACAAAATGCACCATTTCGGATATGGTTTTGCGGAGCTGGGCACTCTTACTCCGCTGCCACAGAGCGGCAATCCCAAGCCCCGCCTGTTTCGCCTCGCCGAAGACCGCGCCGTCATCAACCGCATGGGCTTCAACAATGGCGGGCAGGCAGACGCCGCGCGGCGCATCGCCGCCATGCCGCGCGCAGGCCGTGTGATAGGCATCAACATCGGCGCCAACAAGGACGCAGCAGACCGCATTGCCGATTATGTCACCGGCATACAGGCAATGGCCCCACTGGCAGACTATCTTACCGTCAACATATCGTCCCCCAACACGCCAGGACTGCGCGCATTGCAGGGGCGCGGGCCGCTGGATGAGCTGCTCGGCGCGGTTATGGCGGCGCGCGGCGAGCAAGGCCCGCCCATTTTCCTCAAGGTGGCGCCGGACCTTGAGCCAGCCGACATAGACGACATCGCGGCAAGCGTGACGGAGCACAAGATCGACGCCCTGATCGTATCGAACACCACGATCAGCCGCCCTGCGTTGCAATCCCGGTACGCGGGTGAGACAGGCGGCCTCTCCGGCGCGCCTTTGCATGACCTCGCGCTCCAGCGGTTGCGGGATTTCCGGGCAGCCTTGGGCACATCGGTGCCGCTGATCGGTGTCGGCGGCATCGCAAACGCGGAGCAAGCCTATGAGCGAATACGCGCTGGCGCATCGCTGGTGCAGATTTATAGTGCGATGGTCTACGAAGGTCCTTGGCTCGCGGCACGGATCAACAAGGGACTGAAGGAATTGCTGATGCGCGACGGGTTTACCAACATATCGCAGGCGGTGGGTGTCGATGCGCCGCGTGGCTGAACTTCGGGCGTTGCTGGTCGCGCTGCTGGCGCTGTTCACCCTCACCGCGCAGGCATGGGCGGCAGGTACGGTCTCCTCGGCCGATCCGCGCGCATCCGAAGCGGGCATGGAAATGCTGCGCAAGGGCGGCAGTGCCACCGATGCCGCGCTCGCGATGATGCTGGCGCTCACCGTAGTCGAGCCGCAATCGAGCGGCATCGGCGGCGGCGGCTTTCTGGTGCATCATGACGAAAAGAGTGGCGCGCTTGCCACGATAGACGGGCGGGAAACAGCGCCCAAATCCGCGACTCCCGCGCTGTTTCTTGGGCCGAACGGCAAGCCCCTGCCCTTCGTACAGGCTGTTCCCGGTGGCAAGTCGGTCGGTGTGCCGGGCAATATCGCGCTGATGAAAAAGGCGCATGAAAAATGGGGCCGGCTGAAATGGGCAGACCTGTTTGCGCCCGCCATCAAGCTGGCGCGCGAGGGGTTCGTCGTGACGAAGCCACTGGCCGACGGGCTTGAGAGAGCAGCCCCGCTCTGGTCGGAAAGCTTTCCCGATGCCCGCGCGATCTACTGGATCGATGGCAGGCCGGCACGAGAGGGAGAGACGCTGCGTAACCCCGCGCTGGCGGACTTTCTGGAGAAGATCGCCGCCAAAGGCCCACGCGCTCTTTATAAGGGAGGCGGCGCGGCGGGCATCAGCGCCGCAGTGGCCAATGCCCCGCGCAACCCCGCCCATCTCACAAAAGCAGATCTTGCGTCCTACCGCGCAAAGTTCCGCCCGCCCGTGTGCGGGCAATACCGCGTCTATAAGATATGCGGCATGGGCCCGCCCTCCTCAGGGGCGGTGGCGGTTGTGCAAATCCTCGGTATGCTGGAGCGGTTCGACATGAAGGCGCTGGGGCCGGACAATCCACAAAGCTGGCACTTGATCGGCGAGGCGATGCGGCTGGCCTTTGCCGACAGGAACGCATATCTGGGGGACAGCGACTTTGTATCCGTGCCGGTTAGCGGTCTGATCGACCGAAGCTATGTACAGGCCCGCTCTGCCCTGATCGCGCCAGACACTCCCCGCGCCAGCTATGAGGCGGGTATTCCGGCAGGCGCGCCACCGCGTATTCCCGCCATGGGGAGCGATACACCCGGCACCACGCACTTCGTCGCCGTAGATGATGCTGGCAATATTGCCGCAATCACCTCCACCGTTGAAGGCCCGTTTGGCAGCCAGCTCATCGCCCACGGTTTTTTTCTCAACAATGAGCTGACCGACTTTGATTTCGCCCCGGAGAAAGACGGCACGCTCGTCGCCAACCGGGTGCAGCCGGGCAAGCGGCCGCGCTCATCAATGGCGCCCACCATCGTCTATGATGCCGACGGCAAGCCTGTCTTCGTCGTTGGCGCGGCGGGCGGCGCGACGATTATCATGCAGGTGGCAAAAGCCCTCATCGCCCATCTAGACTGGGGCATGAGCGCGCGCGACAGTATCGGGCTGGGTCTGATTTTCTTTGATCGCAACGGCCTGACGCTGGAATCCGGCACCAGACTGGACGCAATGAAGCCCGCGCTCGAAGCCATGGGCCATCATGTCGGCACGCTCAATGCGCGGCTCAAGGCCAACGCGGCGGAGCGCCTGCCCGATGGCCGCTGGCAGGGCGCGGCGGACCCGCGCAGCGTGGGGGTGGCCCTTACGGAATGAGAGGGATATGATGGGCCTCAGCACTGGCCCTTTCCCCCGCCCAACCTCCCGTTAGTATAGAGTGTCGGGAGGTTGGGCGGGGGAGAGGGCTGGCACCGCCTGTCCACGGAAGTGGAACAATAAACGGAGAGCAGATGCGTCAGTTCGAGCACTTCCCCAACCTCGTCACCATGTTCTTCACCCGCGCGGCGGAGCGGGGCGAGCGGCCCTTCCTGTGGCACAAGGCCGGGGGCGCATGGCACCCTATCAGCTGGGCCGAAGCCGCGCGCCAGGTAGCTGCCCTCGCTGCCGCCCTGCGCGCGGAGGGGATCAACCCCGGCGACCGGGTGATGATCGTGTCCGAAAACCGGCCGGAATTCTGCATCGCCGATCTTGGCATAATGGCGGCAGGCGCGGTCAGCGTGCCAACCTACACCACAAACACCACGCGCGATCACGATCATATCCTCAACGACAGCGGGGCACGCGCCGTCATCGTCTCCACGGCTAAGCTCGCCAAGGCGCTGATGCCCGCCGTGATCCATTCCAACACTGTCCGCCTCGTCATCGGCATCGAGCCGCTGAAATTTGCCCAAGCGGGCGTGGCGGAGCTGCGCCAGTGGGACGCGCTGATCGCCGCCCATGCCGACGACCCGGCAGCCGATCCCGCCGCCTGCGCCGCCTCCCTCACCGCTAGCCGAGACGACCTCGCCTGCCTCATCTACACCAGCGGCACCGGCGGCGCACCACGCGGGGTAAAGCAGCATCACGGCGCGATCCTATTGAACGTCGAGGGCTGTATCGACGTGATCGCCGGCGATTTCGGCTGGGGCGACGAGATATTTCTCTCCTTCCTCCCCCTCTCCCACGCCTATGAGCATAGCGGCGGCCAGTTCCTCCCCATCGGGCTGGGCGCACAGATTTATTACGCCGAGGGGCTGGACAAGCTTGCCTCCAACATCGAGGAAGTGCGCCCCACGATCATGGTCGTGGTGCCCCGCCTGTTCGAGGTGCTGCGCGCCCGCGTGATGAAGGCGATCGAAAAACAGGGCCGCGTCGCGCAGATCCTGCTCGATCAGGCGCTGCGTATCGGCACACGCGAGGCGGGGGGCAAGCCGCTCGCGCTATGGGATGTGCCGGTTCGCGCCTTCCTCAACCGCACAATCAAGCCCAAGGTTCAGGCGCGCTTTGGCGGGCGGATCAAGGCGCTGGTGTCGGGCGGCGCACCGCTCAACCCCGATGTCGGCGCCTTCTTCCACGCGCTCGGCCTCACGCTGTTGCAGGGCTATGGCCAGACCGAGGCCGGGCCGGTCATCTCCGTCACCCGGCCCCGCACCGGCATGAAGATGGACACGGTGGGCACGCCGCTTAAAGGTGTGGAAGTCAGAATTGCGGAGGATGGCGAGATCCTCGTGCGCGGCGAGCTGGTGATGCACGGCTATTGGCGCAATCCCGAAGAAAGCGCTCGCGTGCTGCGCGATGGCTGGCTCCACACCGGCGACATTGGCGAGTTCGATGCGGGTGGCCGCCTCAAGATCACGGATCGCAAGAAGGACATCATCGTCAACGACAAGGGCGACAATGTCTCGCCGCAAAAGGTCGAGGGCATGCTGACCTTGCAGGACGAGATCGCGCAAGCGATGGTGAGCGGAGACCGGCGGCCCTATCTCGTCGGCGTCATCGTGCCGGAGGCGGAGTGGCTGGCCGAATGGGCGAAGACCAACGGCAAGGGGCAAGCCTCCCTGACCGAACTCGCCGCCGACCCCGCGCTCCACACCGCCTTGCGCGCGGCGGTGGACCGGGTGAACGCTGACCTCTCCGTCACCGAGCGCGTGCGCCAGTTCATCATAGCCGACGCGCCCTTTACAATCGAGAACCAGATGCTCACCCCCTCGATCAAGATCAGGCGGCATGTGATCCGCGGAGTTTATCAGGAAAGGCTGGATGGGTTGTACAAGGGGTGAGCGACGCCCTTCGGCAATAATGTAGTCGGTAACAGTAGAAATTCTCCTATTCTAATGTAGTATCACTGGGGGCAACGGGGGAGAATTTTGCGTGAAGCTTGTGTGGTGCACTTGGCGCTGCTGTTTGGCGCTGTTCGTTTCTCTTTCGCTTTCCATCTCGCTCCACGCGGCGCCGCCCCTCTCGGTTTATGGAAAACAGCCAAGCTTCGAGCGCGCCGCGATTTCCCAGTCAGGCGATCATATCGCGCTCATCGGCACCACAGGCGATCTGCGCCGCCTGATCATCCTCGACAAGAACACCAAGCCCGTCATGGCGGTCAGTATAGGTGCCGCCAAGGTAAGAGGGCTCTATTGGGCCGGCGACGGCATGGTCCTTCTTGAAACTTCAAACACCGCAAATCTTGGAATAGGCTTCACCGCCGACAAGGCGGAACTCTATTCGATGTTGGTCATTCCCATCGGGGGCGGCAAGCCCTGGAGCGTGTTTGACAAGAACCCCTCGATCCGGGGTGGAATCCGCGGCTTTCACGGGCTGAACCAGCGCGATGGCAAATGGTACGGCTATTTTGGCGGCATAACGTTCGAGACCGACGGCAAAGTAGAGCCTTGGCTTAAGAGCGCACGCCCGGTTTTGTATGAGGTCGATTTGCAAACGCGCAAGAACAAGAAGCTTGCTCCGCGCGTTGACGATCAGGAGAACTACCGTACATGGCTGATAGGTCCGGACGGCAAGGTCAGCGTCACTTTCGACTTCCGCTCGATCGATGGCAACTGGCGCCTAACCAATGCACAGGGTGAGAAGATCGCGACCGGTATCGACAAGTTCGGCAATGTCGGTCTGGTAGGTTTCGGACCTAAAGCAGATACCGTCATATATACCCAGGAGGACCAGGAGACTGGTCGCGAGCGATGGATGGAAGTTCCCATAACAGGAGGGAGCGCGTCTGAAATCCTGGCCGATATGCGCATCGGCGGGAGTTTCTTCGACAATCGCACCCGCCAGCTCATGGGATACCGGCATGAGGGTGATGTTCCCACCTATCAATTCTTCAACCGGTTTCACCAAAAAGTCGTCGAAGCAACGCAAAAGGCATTTCCAGGTGTCAGCGTGCGCCTCATCGACTGGAACGACGCTTTCAACAGGCTGATCGTCATGACGGAAGGGGTGAATGATCCGCAGACGTGGTGGCAGGTCGATATCCGGACCGGCAAGGCCGATGTACTGGGCACGTCCTACCCGATTGCAGCAGAAGACGTCGCGCCGATGAAGATGATTCACTACAAGGCGGGCGACGGCAAGGACATCGCAGCTGTTCTGACCCTGCCGCCGCAGCGCGCTGCCAAGAATCTGCCCGTGATCATTTTCCCTCATGGCGGCCCGGCGTCACGTGATTATCCGGGCTTCGACTGGTGGGCGCAGGCGTTTGCCGCACGCGGATATGCCGTCCTCCAGCCAAATTTCCGCGGCTCCACCGGTTATGGTGCGGATTTCGAGCGAGCCGGCCATGGCGAATGGGGCCGCAAGATGCAGACCGACATCTCGGACGGTCTAGCCCAATTGGTGAAAGACGGAATAGCCGATCCCAAGCGCGCCTGTATCATGGGCGCCAGCTATGGCGGTTATGCCGCGCTGGCAGGCGTCACCCTACAACACGGTCTATATCGCTGCGCGGTGTCTTTCGCCGGAGTGAGCGACGTACAGAAAATGGTAAACTCCGACATTAGCGAAAGCGGCGGCAACAACACCCTGCGCCGCACCCTTAAAAGGGAAGTCGGATCGGGCCGGGATCTGCGCGATATATCTCCCATCCGCCATGTCGATAACGTCGATGCGCCGGTTCTGCTCATTCATGGCAAGGATGATACTGTCGTCCTCTACGACCAGAGCACCGACATGGCTGCGGCTCTCCGCAGAGCCGGCAAGACCGTCGAATTCATTACACTGCCGGGCGAAGATCACTGGCTATCAAACAGCGACACCCGCTTGACGATGCTTCAAGCCGCAGTGACGTTTGTCGAAAAATACAATCCGCCCGATCCGCCGAAATAACTTTGGTATGTCGATAAAGGCCCACTTCTTATCAGTGACGCGGCCCTACCAGCGCGAAATGTGCACCTTGGGGGTCTATGCCCTGCAATGCGAAGTCGCCGCCCGGTATTTCCATCGGGCCGTTGAGTACCTTGCCACCGCCGCTATCTATGGCCGCTACCGCTGCATCGATATCGGCTACGCGAAAATAGTGATTCCAGTGTGGAGGCCCCATCTGATCCGTGCCGGTCATGATCGCGCCGATCATGGCTCCGTGACGAATGAAATCATAGGATCCCATCGGTCCCATATCCATCGCTCCGTCCTTCACCCAACCAAATCGGGCCCCATAGAAATGCAGCGCCGCCCCCTGATCAGACGTGATCAGCTCATTCCAGGCGCAGTGGCCGATCCGCGGGCGGTCATGAGCAAAGGCCAGGCTCTCGCCATTGCCGGACGGGGCCATTATGTAAAAGGGCGCGCCCTGTGGATCGGTCACCATGGCGATGCGGCCAACCTCTGCAATGTCCATTCCCGGCATCAGGATATTGCCGCCACCATGAGCAATGCTCTCGGCGCATTTGTCCACGTCATCTACCGCGACATAGCCAACCCAGGCCGGAAATGCGCCGCCCTCAATCATTTGGGGCGTCAGCTGCATCACGCCGCCAACGCTGTGGGCTGGCGCATTGATTATCCGATAATCCATTCCAGGCGTATCGCTGCCCGCAAAAGTCCATTCGAGTAGGGAGCCATAAAAGCTTTGAGCGGCATCCGCCTCTCTCGTCATCAGCTCGTACCAGATGAAATCGCCATGCTTGTTTGCCATCGCTCTGCTCCAAGGTTGCCGGTTGTGTGTTCACATCCTGCGCTCGATACCGCGGGGGAACTTAGAGCATCGTGCGCAAAAATGGGAACCGGTTTTGCGCCAGAACGATGTAACACAACAAAAACATAGAGCGCACTTACTGATCCATATCTAACGCAGCGCGCACTAGGGGCTGTAGTGACAATTTAGTCATTTCCGTCCGGAACCCATGGCCGCGCAAGCCAGCAATCGGCACTTTCGGGGTATCAGGAGCGGTAAACACGATACATGGGTGTGAAGGCGAAGCCGCCAGGCGGCGTACACGCCATCTGCCCTATGCGCCCTCGGCCAGATCCTTGAGCTGTTGCGCACAGGCCTGCCAACCATCGGTGAAGCCCATGTCTGCGTGCTGCTGCCTTGCCTCGGCGGTCCAGTGGCGGGCGGATGCCCGATAGCGCGTGCCTTCGCCTTCCGGCGCCACTTCCCAGATGCCGATCATGAACGCCTCCTGCGGCGCCCATGCCCCCGCCACCCCGCCGGTCTTCACCGCGTCGGTGGTGACGAAGCGCACGCCGGGCGTCACCTCCAGAAATATGCCCTCCAGCATATGCTCCTCGCCCTCATTCGGCCCGCGCATCACCATGGCGGAGCGTCCACCCGCGCGCCAATCCTGCTCGATGATCTCTGTGCGCCATGGCTTCGGGCACCACCATTCCTCCTGACGGGCCGTCATGATGTCCCACACTTTTTGCGGCGGGGCATTGATGAAAATTTCGACGGCCAATTCGTTCGGTTCTTCGGTCATGCTCTCCTCCATTATGCGGGAAATCCCCATTGAGCGCACGCCCTAATCAAATCGCCTTGTGCAGCTCATTGCCATGGTCTTTGTCACAGCCGGGGCGCGGGCGGCCCAGCGTCCAGTTCTGTTGCATCCGCACCTTGGGGTTGGGCGCGCACCAGATTTCGCCTGTGTCATCAATCGCCGTCACCCAGATCAGGTTATGCTCCGGTCCGTAATCGATCATGCCAATTGCGAAGCCCTTGCCCTTGTCGATCACTTCGAGCGGAATAGGCGGGTCTAATTGCGTAAATGCCATATGGCGTGCTCCTTTACTGAAGCTAACGCCCATGTCCGCGCTTTGTTGCGCGCACTCATGCACCCTCGCCCCGTTCAGCCCAGCAGGCCTTCCTTGGCAATCTTGTCCCGCCAGACCAGCGGCGCGAGATAGTGGACATTGTTGCCCTCACTATCCACCGCAACGGTGACGGGCATGTCCTTCACCTCGAACTCGTAAATTGCCTCCATGCCCAGATCCTCGAAGCCGACGACCTTGGCGCCCTTGATCGCGCGCGCAACCAGATAGGCCGCGCCGCCGACCGCCATCAGATATGTCACCTTGTGCTTCTTTATCACCTCTACCGCGCCCATGCCGCGCTCGGCCTTGCCGATCATCGTGAGGAGGCCAAGATCCAGCATCATGTCGGTGAACTTGTCCATACGCGTGGCGGTGGTCGGGCCTGCGGGGCCGACAACCTCGCCCATCACGGGGTCTACCGGGCCGACATAATAGATCGCGCGGCCCTTGAAATCGACCGGCAGCGGCTCGCCACGGCTGAGCATATCCTGGATGCGCTTGTGCGCGGCGTCGCGCCCGGTCAGCATCTTGCCGTTGAGGAGCAGCCGGTCGCCCTGCTTCCAGCTCTGCACGATTTCCGGCGTCAGCGTATCGAGGTCAACCTTGATCGCCGCGGCATCCGGCTCCCAATGCACATCGGGCCACTCGTCGAGGTTCGGCTGTTCCAGATAGGCCGGGCCGGAGCCATCCAGCGTGACATGCGCGTGGCGCGTGGCGGCGCAGTTGGGGATCATCGCCACCGGCTTGCCCGCCGCATGGCAGGGATAGTCATAGATCTTCACATCGAGGATGGTCGAAAGCCCGCCCAGCCCCTGCGCGCCGATGCCGAGCGCATTGACCTTGTCGAATATCTCGATGCGCAGGCGCTCGATGTCGGTCTGCGGCCCGCGCGCCTTCAATTGCGCCATGTCGATGGGGTCCATCAGGCTCTGCTTGGCGAGCAGCACCGCTTTCTCTGCAGTGCCGCCGATGCCGATGCCGAGCATGCCGGGGGGGCACCAGCCCGCGCCCATCTGGGGGAGCATCTCCAGCACCCAATCGACGATGCTGTCAGACGGGTTCATCATCTTGAACTTGGATTTGTTCTCGCTGCCGCCGCCCTTCGCCGCGACGTCGATGGAAACCGTGTTGCCCGGCACCATCTCGACATGCAGCACGCAGGGCGTGTTGTCCTTGGTGTTCTGGCGGGTGAAGGCGGGATCGCGCAGCACCGAGGCGCGCAATCTGTTCTCAGGATGCAGATAGGCGCGGCGCACACCTTCGTCGACAATCTCCTGCAGCGGGCGCGAGGTATCATCGAGCTGGCAATCCATGCCCCATTCGATGAACACATTGACGATGCCGGTATCCTGACAGATCGGCCGATGCCCCTCGGCGCACATGCGGCTGTTGGTGAGGATCTGCGCGATCGCGTCCTTCGCCGCCGGGCCTTGCTCGGCCTTATAGGCCTCGCCCAGCGCGCGGATATAATCCATCGGGTGATAATAGCTGATATATTGCAGCGCGTCGGCGACGCTCTCGATCAGGTCTGCGGCCTTGATGACGGTCATGAGAATGGGTCCGTGGGCTAGGGTTCGATATGCTGTGCCCTATGTCGCCTTATCCGCCCAAAGTCCATATCATAGGGTTTCGTCTGACGCGGGTTGTGCGCTTGTGGTGGCAAAAAGCCGCTTTCTCATGCGCCGCTTCGCCGCTGCTCGCTTCTGACCCAGGCATCAATGGCATCCCCCTACTCCGCAGCAACCCCGGCCCGCGTGAACATATCCTCGCCCTCATCCCCCGCGCTGCTGTCTTCGTTCGCCACCTTGCGCTTGCGCCGGTCAAAGCTGTCCCACACTTCGTTCCAGTTGCCGCGGGTCGCGCCCTTGGAATATTCGGTGGCGCGGGTCTCAAAGAAGTTGGCGTGCTCCACGCCATTGAGCAGCGGCGCGAGCCATGGCAGCGGGTGATCCTCGATCATGTAGATCGGCTGGAAGCCCAGCTGCCCCAGCCGCCAGTCCGCGATATAGCGGATATAGCGCTTGATTTCCTTCGCCGTCATGCCCGGCACCGGCCCCATCTCGAACGCCAGATCGATGAAGGCATCCTCCAGCCGCACCGTCTTCTGGCAGCAGTCGATAATGTCTTCCTTCACCGCCTTCGTCAGGCAGCCGCGCTCTTTCACGAATTCGTGGAACAGGCGCACGATGCCCTCGCAGTGCAGGCTCTCATCCCGCACGGACCATGTGACGATCTGGCCCATGCCCTTCATCTTGTTGAAGCGCGGGAAGTTCATCAGCATCGCGAAGGAGGCGAAGAGCTGCATCCCCTCGGTAAAGCCGCCGAACATCGCGAGGGTGCGGGCGATGTCTTCGTCATTATCGACGCCGAACTGCTGCATATAATCATGCTTGGCGCGCATTTCCTCATATTCGAGGAACATGGAATATTCGCTCTCCGGCATGCCGATGGTGTCGAGCAGGTGCGAATAGGCGGCGATGTGGATCGTCTCCATGTTGCTGAACGCCGTCAGCATCATCTTCACTTCGGTCGGCTTGAACACGCGGCCATATTTGTCGTGATAGCAATCCTGCACCTCAACATCCGCCTGGGTGAAAAAGCGGAAGATCTGGGTCAGCAGGTTGCGCTCATGCTCCGAAAGTTTCTGCGCCCAGTCGCGGCAATCCTCGCCCAGCGGCACTTCCTCCGGCATCCAGTGGACCTGCTGCTGGCGTTTCCAATATTCATAAGCCCAGGGATATTCGAAGGGCTTGTAGACTTTGGAGGCTTTAAGAAGGGACATGGGCTTACTCCGGAATTTTTTGAAAAGGGTGTGAATGGGGTCAGGCGGGCGGCGCGTTAGCCGGGCCGGGGCGCAGAGGGCGGCGCGCAGGCAACGGCTCGGCGCGTCTGTGTGGCAAAGGCGCGATGAGGCGCGGAACGGGCGGGTTGCTGGCGGGTTCTTCTGGCACGGACCACCCAGACAGGAGATATAGCATGTTCGAGAAATGGCGCATCAAGGAGCATATGGAAGTCAGCAATTCCATGGGCCAGCACATCGGCACGGTCGACAAGATCGAGGACGAGACGATCATCCTCACCCGCTCTGACTCTGCCGATGGGCGCCACCACACGGTGCCGCTCGATGCGGTCGACCGGATCGACGACAATCGCGTCTACCTCAAAGAGGGCATGAACGCGAGCATGGCCCGCTAACGCACGAGCCCCCCTTGCCCAGCCGACCGGCCGGGCAACTTTGACCCCGGTATCGCGAGATGCCGGGGTCATTGCATGGCGGGGGGCGGACTTGCGGCTCATTTGAGCGTGGCTCCGTTGCCCACCGGCGCGGCATCGATCATCACGCAGGCAAGCAGCGCGCCTTCCGCGCCATCGTTGCGCCAGCCGTGCATCACGCCGCGATCAACGATCATGTCGCCCACGCGGCACACCGTCTCTCCGCTTTCGGTGATAAGGACGATCTCGCCCTTTACCACCACCAGATAGTCGATCGTGTCCGTGGCGTGCATGCCGGGGCCGAACATCTCACCGGGCGGGGTAGACGGAATCTCCAGCATCAGGAACTTGCTGCCCCCGCGCGGCATGGCGAAGGAGAAGCCGCCGCCCTGATCCGCGCTGCCGCTATTGTCGACCGGAGTTTCCGCGGTTGCCCACGCCACCATCTCCGCCGCGCCATCGATCAGGATGGCGGAGCGCCCGGCGGCATCAAGCCCGGTGACGATGCGGCGGTGGGTCATTGGCTAGGCCTGTCCGGGTATCACTGGCCGACGATCACTGACACGCCAGACATTCGTCATAGTCGGTGCTCTCGCCGATTTCGAATTTGGGCGCTTCCGCCGTATTGTCCGCCTCGACGCCGCCGGCGAAGCCCGCGCGCTGGACCGATTTGGAGCGGAGATAATAGAGCGACTTGATGCCCAGCTCCCACGCGCGGAAGTGGAGCATCAGCAGATCCCATTTCTCGACATCGGCCGGGATGAACAGGTTCAGCGACTGCGCCTGATCGATATAGGGCGTGCGGTCCGCCGCGAGTTCGAGCAGCCAGCGCTGGTCGATCTCGAAGCTGGTCTTGAACGCGTCCTTTTCCTCCTGGCTCAGGAAATCGAGATGCTGGACCGAGCCGCCGCGCTCCAGAATCGAGTTCCAGACGTTGGTGCTGTCCTTCGCCTTCTCGACCAGCAGCTTTTCGAGATAGGGGTTCTTGATCGAGAAGCTGCCCGACAGCGTCTTGTGCGTATAGATATTCGCCGGGATCGGCTCGATGCAGGCGGATGTGCCGCCGCAGATGATGCTGATAGACGCGGTCGGCGCGATCGCCATCTTGCAGCTAAACCGCTCCATCACGCCCATGTCGGCAGCATCGGGGCACGGGCCGCGCTCCTGCGCCAGCATCATCGAGGCTTCGTTGACCTTGGCTGAAATGTGCTTGAATATCTTGAGGTTCCAGCTTTTCGCCATCGCGCTTTCAAACGGGATGAGCCGCGCCTGCAGGAAGCTGTGAAAGCCCATGACGCCAAGGCCGACCGAGCGCTCGCGCTCCGCGCTATATTTGGCGCGGGCCATCTCATCCGGTGCGCGGTCGATATAGTCCTGCAACACATTGTCGAGGAAGCGCATCACGTCTTCCACGAACTGCTTGTCGTCCTTCCACTCATCCCATGTTTCGAGGTTGAGCGAGGAGAGGCAACACACCGCCGTGCGGTCATTGCCCAGATGATCGCGACCCGTGGGCAGGGTAATTTCCGAGCAGAGGTTGGAGGTGGAGACCTTGAGGCCAAGGTCACGGTGATGCTTTGGCATCATCCGGTTCACCTGATCGGAGAAGACGATATAGGGTTCGCCGGTGGCGAGACGCGTCTCGACCAGCTTCTGGAACAGCGCGCGCGCATCGACCGTGGCGCGCACAGAGCCATCCTTGGGCGAAGTGAGCGCAAACTCCGCGCCATCGCGCACCGCCTCCATGAAGGCATCGGTGATGAGCACGCCATGGTGGAGATTGAGCGCCTTGCGGTTGAAATCGCCCGACGGCTTGCGGATTTCGAGGAACTCCTCGATCTCCGGGTGGGAGATGTCGATATAGCAGGCGGCCGAGCCACGGCGCAGCGAGCCTTGGGAAATCGCGAGCGTGAGGCTGTCCATCACCCGCACGAACGGGATGATACCGCTCGTCTTGCCATTCAAGCCCACCGGCTCGCCGATGCCGCGCACATTGCCCCAATAGGTGCCGATGCCGCCGCCGCGCGAGGCGAGCCACACATTCTCGTTCCAGGTGTTGACGATGCCCTCCAGGCTGTCGTCCACGCTGTTGAGATAGCACGAGATCGGCAGGCCGCGCCCGGTGCCGCCGTTGGAGAGGACGGGCGTTGCGGGCATGAACCACAGGCGGCTGATATAGTCATAGATGCGCTGGGCGTGATCTGCGTCGTCGGCATAGGCGGAGGCGACGCGGGCGAACAGATCCTGATAGCTCTCTCCGGGGAGGAGATAGCGGTCCTTCAGCGTCTCCTTGCCGAAATCGGTGAGCAGCGCATCGCGCGAAGGATCGGTCACGACATCGAACCGACGCACCGCGACGCTCTTCGAGTCGGGCACCGCCTCCTTGGCCGGGGCATTGGTGGCCTCGGTCGCCTTGGGTTCTGCCTTGGCCGCTTCGGGCCGCTCCATTTCCATCACTGCCATATCGCCTGCGCTCACTTGCTCGCCATCTCTGAAATCCATCTATTGCCGCCCCTCAAGTGTTCACTGTCTGTTCGATTCGGTCAAGGGTGCCGGGTTAAAGAATTCACCCTACACTCTTTTGACATTCTGGGCATGGGTTTTCACGCAGCTAATGGCTCGAAAAACGGCGCAAAAAGAGCCATTCGCCGAAATCTCCGGCGTTTTCAAACCACAATCTGTTGCGTGACCCCCAGTGTCCCTACACTAGGGATAGTGCCACAGCGGCTGAACGATGCAAGAGGGTAAATGACAATTCAGGGACTCGGTTCGTCGCTGCCGGGATTCGGTTCATCGACAAAAGGCATATGTGCAATGCAGCGACGCGCGGGAAAAGCTGGCTTGCGCAAAAGGCAAGAGAACGGAGCGCGAATGAAAATAAATTTGGGCGATTATACCCGTTAGACGAGCAGGGTGATTTTTGCTGTCCAGCCACACTGCCGCATCGGGCGCCACGGTGTGAGGGTGCCCTGCCGATGCCTACCATCCTGTACATTCGATCGATGGGTTGGCGAGCGGCATCGCGCAGACAAATGATGGCGGAGAGGGTGGGACTATACGCCATTCTTCCATTATGTTTTATTTTCAGATATTTAAATGGATCGATACAAAGCTGTTTTCATGATTTTTGTATCATACAACCGTATCTCTGGCAACCTGTTATGTCAGCTTCGACTTTCATAATATCAGTGGCAGCGCACAATGGTGCGGCACACTAAGGCTAGCAATCTCACAATGCTGTCGCTTATGATCCGCTACCACATATATATCGGCGCAGGAGGGTGACGAATGGACGCCAAGACGGTTGAATGGATCATCTTCGGCCCTGCAATCCTTGCGCTCCTGTTAGTCAGTTGGTGGGCGATGGAGGAAAGCCATAGGCGGTTGAATGATCCAAATGACGACCGAACAGTATATCTCGATCAGTTGCGACATATGTTGAAACTAGCACCCTTTGGCATCTACAGGGTCACTCTCTTCCGTCAGAGCGGCAACATTCATGCTGAGCATATTGTCACGGGCACCGCACAAGACGCCCTAAACGAAGCTGTCACGACATTTCGGCGGGCAAAAATTGATGCCGTGCATGTTGGCGTTAATAGCGAAACGGAACTTCAAATTGGCCGCCTTTACCATGACCATCGCGGACGCAATGAAGGAAGAAAAATTGGAAAAGCCGTCCTCAAATTATTAGAGCGCTTGGAGCCAGCTAACATTCAGGAACCAGTCGCCGAGGCTGTATTGGTATCATCAGTTCAAACTGAGAAACCGAAGGTCACTTTTGAAAATATCAGCATCGCTTGTGATTGTGGGGCGCAGCTTGATGTCCCCTTCGACGCACTCGATCAAACCCGTCTTTGCGTTGTATGCGGGAATGATGCGACACTCACATCTACCCAAGTCACGGAAATCAATGAGGCAGCGCTGAAGCTGAAAAAACAGGCTCTAAAGCGACACCAAGCCGGTGAGACCAACATTCAATTGGAGCACAGTGGCAAATTTTCAGATACAAAGCCTCTGCTAACAGCGGAAAACATCAGGTATGAAGCGGCTCATGAAGCGGTGATGCGCCTTAATTACCTGACGCCGGATGCCATCCCTACCATAATATCACTCATGGAAGGCGGGATGACAGACCACCCCCGCGCTATTACTACTGCCTACCGCAAAAATGGTGTGCAGCTATCCAAAGAGGAGAAGAAAGCTTTGGGCGTTCGCGCAAACGGCTTCCTCTCTCGTAAGGCCCTTGACGAGTTAACAGAGGTAGGTCGTGAGTGCCCTCTCGTTGCGCATGAAAAGACGCTTCTGCGCGCAATGTTCTCGGAAAACCGCTTCAAACAGGCTACATTGTGCAAACTCTCAACCAACCTGAGCGATCATCTTGACGGGTTCAAATACAGCACATTGAACCCTGATTGCCCATTCTGCCGAGATGTGGACGGGACTGTGGTTAGAACCGAAGAGGTGGCCATACTGCCTCACCGAGATTGTATATGCGAAACAGCAAACTACTTAATCAGTGCACATTTCGACTGGCTGAAGGGGGTGTAAAAAGTGTGTTCGATACGACCCAATAAAAATTTAACACCTATAATCAATACCTTAATAAAATTCTCATGAGCGATAGGTCAACAATACGGACCTGTGAAACTGTTGCAGAGAAAACTGACATCGGCCTCTTTACCAGTGGTTGATCACTATTGAGCTTTTGCGGCTCTGTCCGCAGCCTCCATCACATTACGCGCAGCTGCTTCCACCCTAGCCACTTCCTCGGCCCGCGCTTCATTCATTGCTGCGTTCATTGCCTTTTCAGCTGCCTCCAAGTCGTTCGTGGTGCCGGGGTTGTATGCGTTACCTACCACTCCGTCATATTCCTTCACATCCTCGGAACTTTGGCGGATATTCCGCCGCACCTCCGCAATGGCATCGGTTAATTTTGGCGAGGCACAATAATCTCTCTCGAATGGTGACAAGGGTTCGGATGATCCCTGCATGCCCGTGGTCGCCAACTCCTCTGATAGGCATCGGAATGCCGCCGATCGCTCACTCATCATATCGATCGGTGAGCGGCTCCTGTCCTGCCGTGCGATCGGCCCAGCCAGAAGCACAAGAAACTCAGCCCACCCCTTTCGGTTTTCATCGGCGTCACTCTCGCCACTGCCCGCGTCTGGAGCAATGACAATTGATCTGCGGAGGTTGTCGGCCTCACTAAAGTGTCCGATTTCACGCAGCGCATTGGCAGCACGAGCACGCAGCGCGATGGAATTGAAAGAGGTTGCACTGATTGGAAGCGCTTGAACGAGCGACGCAAATTCCTCGTTATAAGCATTCACACGGGCATCTTTCGGGTTCTCATTCTTTGCCTGCCACGTCGCGCTCAGCAATAGCCACGGCGCATCCTCGTCTCCGAGCGCTTTCGCCAGTTGGAAGGCGAGATAATGTTTTGGACTGCCCTTATCCCGCAACTTGCGATATTCGCGACTTTCAATGACCACTTTCAGTTTCTTCAACTCATCGGCATTGAAATCACGATACATGACTAGGCCGTTGCGCGGACATTGCGGAAGGTCTGTAGGGAAATAGCCAGAACCGATGGGCATGCCATCCGGCAAGGCACCCCATGTCGATATGCTCATTAATCCCATGAACTCGAACTTCTCGCCGCCGATGGGGCATGTCCTCTGCTCGGGAAAATACATGCTCGATGGCGCGGGTGCAGCTAGTAACCCAATCGCACCAGCTATTGGAACCATCGCCACCCAGCCAAGCCTACGTGCCTTTGAGGCCAACCGCCGCTTTCTGTCTGCACTTATGAGCTTCATCCCCGCCCCTCTCCTTATCACGTTACAATATCATCCCCGCCAAACATCTGCTGAAAGACAGCACGGTATCTCCGTGCCATGCGATATATACGTCCTCTTTGCCGGTGCCGGGAGCGTTCCAATATTCCTGCTCGGCGCAGTGCTTCGCATAGCTCATTTGTGACAATACCTGCCTCGTCATTAGCTATGAGTGCGCGGTTGGCGGCCAACAAGGTCAGCAACTCGTGTCTCACTGCAACAGGTGCAATTTCGTTGAAGCTGGCAATGAAGTCGATGATCTGCTGCGCCCCGAATTGAGGTGTCAATCTTTCCGCATAATCGCGCCAAAAACGTTGAACACGGGCGGCTGCACCTATTCGAATGTCCATCAATCGCTGAAGCATAGGGCTTGCTACGTTGCAATGGAATGCCTCAAGCTCGCCTTGAATGCCATCTATATAGCGAACTTCGAAGCGTAGCCGGTCCATGCACTTCGCATAGATCACCAGATGAATTTTTTTGGTCAGTTCGATCTTAAGCCAACTGGCATTGGCAGCAGCACCAATAAGGTAATGTATCTCGGCTTCTGGATCACTTGACCGGACGGCGATTGACATATCCCGCAGTATGAGGGGCGCTTGCTCTGCACGAAGCTCCCAGTAGCACTCGACCTGTCTAACGCTTCTGATCTCGAACCCGATGATCTCTGCATCACTACCGGGCGGTGCCAACACATTCACGCAACATTGCTGCACATGGCTCAAATAACCGATGAGGCTTCTTTGCCAATCCGCTGAACGCTGGGAAAACAGCTCGCCTCCGAGATGCAGAGTGCCAACCAGAATGTTGTCCTCAGTATCCAGAGTGGCGTGTTGGAGGTGAATACGTCGATCTGCCGCACGGTGCATGACTTCTAATGTCGGTAGTTGCATCAGCTCTGCCGCGTAAGGGGCATCCTGATACGCTAGAAACCGCGTGGGATTGATTTCAAGATCAAGCGCGCCGTCTAACATTGTTGCGTTAGTTTGCCTCCACAATTTCCCGTGCAGATTGAAGAGCCATTGCTCGCTAATAGTGCTGATCTTGATTTGGCGGCTATCGCGCTGCCGTGCCCTGATTATGTCTGGGCCTGTGCCGTCCTGACTATTTATAAGCTGGCAATACCCATTTGAACTCATGTTCGATGGGATCGCTATCCGCACTGCGACACGCAGCTTAACCCTGTCGTGACGTCCTTCCCCCGCAGGGAATAGAAACTCAGCAGATCGACTTATATCATAGGGTTTTAAGCCAGTGTGTGATCGATATCTTATGTTTGGCTGTGCTGAAGGTGGGTGTGATGCCATCAGTATGCTGTCTGCATGCTTATGTATCGTAAGCGAATTCTGACGGCCGCCTTGCGGGCCGGCCATTTGCCGGGATGATTGCCCCTCTTTGAGCGGGGGTGGCCGGTGTCGGACGAGATTGAGGATTCAGCGAGCGGTGCAGCGACTACTCATACGAGCGGTCGTATGAGTAGTCGGATAGAGGTCATTAGCCGGGTGTCGGGCCGGCGGCGCTGGACGGTGGAGCAGAAGCTGGCCGTGCTGCGGGATGCATTCGGCCCGGAGGGCTGTGTGCGCGCGGCCTGTGAACGCCATGATGTCGGCAGCGGCTCGATCTACACATGGCGGCGACAGGCGATGTCCGGCGAACTGACCGGGGTGCGCACGCCGATCGAGCCTGTTTTTGCGGAGGTGCAGATCAGCGAGCAGCTAGCCTTGCCCGCCCCAACGGTCGCGGCGCGCAGCGGCGGCGTGATCGGGATCGAGTTGCCGTCGGGTATCAGGGTAAGCGTGGATACCACGGTCGATGCTGATGCCCTGTCGCGGGTGATCGGCATCCTGACGCGATGATCCCGCTGCCGCCATCGACGCGGATATTCCTGGCCTGCGGCGCGACAGACATGCGCAAGGGTTTTGACGGCCTTGCCGTGATGACGCAGCAGGTTCTGGAGCAAAGCCCGCATTCCGGCGCGCTGTTCGCCTTTCGCGGAAAGCGAGGCGATCTGGTGAAGCTGCTTTGGTATGACGGCCAGGGCATGTGCCTGTTTTCCAAGCGGATGGACCGGGGCCGGTTCGTGTGGCCATCGACCAAGGCCGGGTCGGTGGTGATGACCGCGGCCCAGCTTTCCATGCTATTGGAAGGCATCGACTGGCGGCGGCCGGAGCGCACTTTTACCCCATCACTCGCGGGATAAAACGCCCATTTTCCGGCGCTTTTTCTGGCATTGCGGCCGCTGTTCCGCTATAGGATCGCGGTGTCGGACGCAGGCCTTTCCACAGCTGACAAAGACGCTCGGATCGCCGAGCTCGAAGCTGCTTTGGCGGCCGCCCACGCCGATATTTCTGCTCGTGACATCCTGATCGACACGCTGCGCGTGCAGATCGCGCGCCTCAAGCGGATGCAGTTTGGCAAGTCGTCCGAGAAGCTCGACGCCCAGATCGCTCAGCTTGAGCTGGCGCTTGAGGAACTGGAAGGCGAAGCCATCGTCACCGCCGCGCGCCGAGGCGAGCCGGTAGCCATCGATCGGCCATCGCCCGTTCGTGCGCTGCCTGCCCATCTGCCGCGGGAGGAACAGCGGATTGAGCCCGAGCAGGGCAACTGCACCTGTCCGGGCTGCGGTGGCGCGCTGCGGCCTCTGGGGCAGGATAGCGACGAGATGCTGGATGCCGTGCCGGTGCAATGGCGTGTCGTTCGGACCATCCGGCCCAAGTATAGCTGCCGGTCCTGCGAGAAGATCGTGCAGGCACCCGCGCCGGTAAAAGCCATTGCCCGGGGCAAGGCGACCTTCGGCACGCTGGCCCACGTTGTCGTCTCCAAGTTCGACCATCATCTACCGCTGTACCGCCAGGCTGAGATCATGGCTGCGCAGGGCATCGAGATCGACCGCTCGACGCTCGCAGGATGGGTCGGGCAAGCATCCGTGCTGCTCGACCCGATCATCAGTCGCATCCGCGAGGTCGGCCTGACCGCCGCGAAGATCCATACCGACGATACGCCGGTTCCCATGCTTGATCCGGGACGCGGCAAGACGGCGACTGGCAGGCTCTGGGCCTACGCCGTCGATGATCGCGGTTCCGGAGCCACCACTCCCTCGCTGGTCTGGTATGAGTTCACCACCGATCGGACCGGCGCCCATCCCCAGCGGCAGCTGGCCAGCTTCAGCGGCTATCTGCAGGCCGATGGCTATGCGGGATACGACAAGCTCTACGACACCAACCGCGTCACCGAGGTCGCCTGCTGGGCGCATTTCCGGCGCAAGATATTCGACATCCACGCCACCAAGCCGACGCCGCTTACCACTGATCTGCTGGAACGCGTCGGCCAGCTCTATGAGATCGAGGCAGAGGTTCGAGGCCAGCAACCCGAGATCCGACGAAGAAGCCGGCAGGACCGCACCCAGCCATTGATCGACAAGCTGCGCCAGGCACTCGACGATGCCCTGCGCCGTCTCTCGCCCAAGTCCGAGATGGCCAAGGCGATCGCCTATGGCCGCAAGCGCTGGGTCGCGCTCACGCGCTTCCTCGACGATGGCCGCCTGGAAATCGACAACAACATCGCGGAGCGCGCCATGCGGTGCGTGGCCTTGGGCCGTAAAAACTGGCTGTTCGCCGGGTCAAAGGCCGGCGGCGATCGCGCCGCCGCCATCTATTCCGTCATCGAAACCGCAAAGCTCAATGGCCTCGAACCACAGGCCTATATCGCTGACGTCATCGCCAAGATCGCTGGCGACTGGCCTGTTGCCCGCTGGGATGAACTTCTGCCCTGGAACTGGCGGCCAGATCAGCAATCGATCGCCGCAGCCGCCTGATCTGCGGCCTCCAGCCCACGCTTACTATGTATCCTACGCTATATGATGCTCTATAGAAGGATGGATGCGTGGCACCCTCGAAACGGAAGCGATTAAGTGCAACGTAATCACGTGCTTCAGTCATTTATGACAAACCCGATTACGAGAAATACAAGCATTTCCGCAAGGCTTTCCTTTCTTGCACTGCTTTCCAAACCCAGAATGCCCGCTTGTTGATCGATCATCGTTACTACGGGTCGGCAGCGCTAACGGAGCCGTCGTTGAAAGCGTTTCGCGGATCGAAGGTTTTTCAGAAGAAACATGCTGTGCTGCTATCCACAGTATTGCACCGTCTTGCATGATCTTGAGCCATTCCCCTGACCGATCAATTACCTGCACAGATGCGCCTGAGGGCAAGCTGGTTACTATCTTTGCAGAAGCTGACGGTTCGTCACGCGCATTGAGCTGAGATGCTGTGACATAGACGGTGTCGCCATTACCGAATTTCATTGCAGCGCCAGAGGCAAAAGGTAGCGCAGCATCATGCTTATCAGGCGTGGAAGAGCACTGACCGATTGTCACGATAGCTACCAGTAGGAGAATGACGCAGCCACAACCGGTCTTGGCGGATTGTGGCTTACCAGAGCTACCTGACGATGTGATTTCACCCTCGCTTCGTTTTGGAGCAAGCGCAGAATATGAAAGTCCCGTCCCCGGCAAACCTGTCGTGTAACGCGTTCCGCGCTTGCTGATATTAACGGTTGCGCCGGGACGACCAAGCGATGTGCTTACGCCAGATTTGCTGAGATTGATCCTGAAGCCGGGAAGGATTTTTACCGATTTCCTAAATCGAAAACCCATACGCTTTGATCCCCCGTCGAATGCGGGATTAAATTGCAAAACTATAAAAGTCGAGAAGGCGTCAAACTCAATCGAATGTTTATTGCTCAGGTTTGATAACTATAATTGTGGTCCGAACGCCCGCCAATCCATTCCGCCATGCGCTATTATTTTCCAACTGAAATGCCATGGCCCGCCGACATGGCCATAGCTATCAGCCACATCTAACGGGGCAAGATAAGCGCCCTCTGCCCACGGCCACAACCGCCCTGCCCAGTAAAGCAGAGGATGCGGCGATATTCGATCTGACCGGAAGAATGCACCGGATGGTATCTGATCGAACGGAATGGCGCGCTGATCGCGCCCACTTCTCCAGCGCATCCGGCGCGCATGGAGATTGGCGTCCATTTCCTCGGAATAGACACGGATGTGGCCTGAGATGCCCTGCATCCGTTTCCATGCGGCGAGGAAGCGCCCATAATCGTCCTGACGACACTGCCCACAGGGGCGATGACCTGCGGCCAGCGCAACGGCATCGTCGGTAAAGAACAGAGGTGTATAGCTGTTGGGGTTGTCCATAGCGACCGGCCCGCCATGCACCTCATCCAATACGCAACTGATCCAACGCTCCCGCTCGAAATGCCGCACTATCTCGCCGCACTGATCCACCAGGCGACCGCGATTGCCCATCAGCCGCCCGCGAGCAGGTATGGCGATGATATCCCCGTCTGGCGTAACTCGATTGCGGCGACAGCTCATGCGAGATCGTTCTGCTCGGCATAGGCCATCACACGCTTTACTTGCATTGGCGTCCATGTGCCCCCGCGAGCCGTCCGAATGCCCAATCGCTCAAGCCCTGATGCAATACCGGACAATGTGCCGGTTCCAGACCTGCGGAGCTGCTCGATAACGGGTGCAACTGTTGCAGAGAATTGACGAGCTGCTCTGATGTTCGCCGCCGCCCCCAGCCGCTGCGCCTCTGCAAGATTGGTCCTGTTGCCCAATGGGACGCCAGCAGCGATCTTGCGCGCCAAGGCATCTTTGGTTCGCTGCGATATCAGCGCCCTCTCCTTCTCGGCCAGCGCCGCAAACAGATGCAGCAGGAACGGGTCTGTGTCTGCGCCCAGCTCGGCAACCATGAACGGCACCCTTTGCGCCATCAGCCCGGAGATGAAATGCACATCACGCGAAAGGCGATCCAGCTTGGAAACGATTATCGGGCATTGTCGCTGCTTGGCCTTTGCCAACGCTTCCCGAAGAACGGGACGCCGATCTAGGGCATCCCAGCCTTTTCCCGTTTCCACCTCCTCGAAGCACTCGATTATCGTTATGCACTCACGTTCAGCAAACTGACTGATCGCTTCACGCTGCGCTTCTAGCCCAAGCCCGGAGCGCCCTTGCTTTGAAGTCGAAACACGGACGTAGCCAATCGCCTCTGAATACTCTTCGAATTTACCAAAATACTTTGCCTGACGCATGAAATATCGAACTCTATACCAACACTTAGTGATGATAACGTGGCAATGTGTAATGTAAAGAATTGAAATTATGTTATATTTTTTATTGCTTAATGCGCTTATGGTCGGGGTTCAGGTCTATGGTATATGCCCGTAACGGTGGGGCTGAGGCGAATGAGTATACTCGGATATATTCGGCTGCACATGGCACCAAGATGCTGGAGTTAAAGTGCGTAGTTGCTGGTCAGGGGTGTTATGCCTTTTAGGTAAAGTCAGGAAACATCGCCACGTATACGTCAACACCAGTCGCGGCAGTTGCCTGAAACAGCCATGTCTCGCTCCATTCGGTTCCGAATACGTCATCCCAAATGGCCTTGATGCTTACAGTGATACGTGCCTCCGGCTCGAGCAGAAGGTCAGACAAATTGCCTTGCGAAATTGGCTTCTCGTCGACGATGGCCAACTCAACTGTCTCCTCCTGCTGGGCGGGAATGTCACGGCCACCGCCCGGCTCTCTGGGCTGATTTTCCCAGTCCCAGCCATCTGGCATCACCTTCACTCGAACTTGGAACACCCAGCGGAAATTGCGTGCCGGTGATTGCCCTGAATTGAGGAAGTTCATACGAACATGCGGGATGGCGAGATTGTCTATGCAGAATTGCACCTCCTTTGGCGAGAGGTAGCAACGGACCTGAGCTTCTCCTGTCTGGCGAGCGATAGCATTCGCTTCTCGAGTGGCTTCGGTTCCGGCGACAGCCTCTTCCACGGCTTTGCGGGTAAGTCGGACTTGTCCCCAGATAAAAAAGGTGCCGAGGGACGTGATCACTAAAGTGAGCACCGCCGCCGCCGCCATCCAGACGGATGCGTTAGCCGTCAACTCTTGAGCCGACAGCTCGCGGAGCTGATATTTATCTGGGTGGAGTGTGAGAGGTATAGATGCAGCCGGAGTATACGCAGCTGTAACATGCTCAGTCACTGGCGCGGCAGCCTGATCCTTAGTCGGCGCGCTTGTTATTTCTGTCGCGCTCACCCGAATGTCGCCTTGCAGGGGGACTGTCAGGATTTCCGTGTGTGGGCGGGCGGTTGAACATTACGCCGCCATGGCTCTGATGAAGCGCTCGCCGAAGATCACGGCGAACTGAGCCTTGGCCATGGACCACTCACGCGGTGGCATTT
>NZ_SBKP01000004.1 GCF_004122115.1 Sphingobium fluviale | reverse complement strand
AGCGCCGCCGCGTCACCGATTCCGGAACGACGTCCATCGGCTCAGGCCGAACAGCATCGCTAACTTCGCATCCACTTTCGAATGCAGCTTCCTCGTCCATCGCTAATTACACCTCCCCAAATGAACGGCGTAACTTAGCAGCTGATTCTATTAGTAAAATGTGGGGGATAAAATCCGCTTACCCGTCATATAGGTAAGCGCCACGCGCACCTCGCCATCGCGTTCGAATGTGGCGTTCTCCGCGCCCATGGCCAGCGCGAGCAGCAGCGCGGAGGGCATGGCCCAGCCTGCGCCTCCCGTCGCGGCACCCAGCGTCAGCAGCAGCGCCACCAGCCCCAGCACCGCCCTGTGCCGCCTGCGCGCGAGCCTGCCCGTCAACGAGCCCGCAATCACGCCGAGGAAGAATGCGGAGATCAGCCCCGCCGCCCGCATCCAGTCTGTCGCGTCATGCATCAGGCCCACGGCGAGGCGGGTGCTGTTGCCACTCATGAACGAGACAAAAAATCCGCCGATCTGGATGAAGCCGATCGCGTCGACAAACCCCGCCAGCGCCGCCAACAGCAGCGCCAGCGCCCGTGCCCTGTGATTAAGCTCGATCATCCCTGCCGAGCAACGGAAGGGGTCGCCCGGCCCGCATCAGCCGAGGATTGCGCCGATCGCCACCGTCACATCGTCCATGTCGGCCATGCCGTCGACACGCGAGACGATGCCGCGTGCTTCATAAATCGGCAGAATCGGCGCGGTCTTGGCGCGATACTCGGCCATGCGCGTGCGCACGGTTTCCTCATTGTCGTCGGCGCGGCGCTTGAACTCGGTGCTGCCGCACTTGTCGCACACGCCCTCTTTGGCGGGCTGCTTGAATGTGTCGTGATAGCCCTCGCCGCAATTGGCGCAGGTGAAGCGGCCGGTAATGCGCTCGACCAGCGCGTCCTCGTCAACCTCCAGCTCGATCACATGCGCGAGGCTGCGGCCGCGTGCCGACAATATCTCGTCCAGCGAATGGGCCTGCGCCTCCGTGCGCGGATAGCCATCAAAGATCACGCCGGTTTCGGGAGAGAGCGCATCCAATGCTTCGCCGATGATGCCGGAGACGATCTCGTCAGACACCAGCCCGCCTGATTCCATCACGGCCTTGGCCTGCAAGCCCACAGGGGTGCCCGCCTTCACCGCAGCGCGCAGCATATCTCCGGTCGAGAGCTGCACCATGCCCCTGCTTTCCACGAGGCGGCTCGCCTGCGTGCCTTTGCCTGCACCTGGAGGGCCAAGTAAAATGATGTTCATGTCCGTCCCCTGTTATGGCGCTACCCGGTGCAGCGGGTTAGCGCATACGTCCCTTGAGGCGCGCCTTCTTGATAAGGTCGCCATATTGATGCGCCAGCAGATGGCTCTGAATCTGCGTCACCGTATCCACCGTTACATTGACGACGATGAGCAGGCTAGTTCCACCAAGGTAGAAGGGTATGCCCGCCTGGCTGATAGCATATTCCGGCACCAGGCAGATGAAGGCGAGATAGGCCGCGCCGATCACGGTGATGCGCGTCAGCACATAATCGAGGTAGTTTTCAGTGTTCTTGCCCGGCCGGATGCCCGGAATGAACCCGCCATTCTTCTTGAGGTTCTCCGCCGTCTCCTCCGGGTTGAACACAAGGGCCGTATAGAAAAAGCAGAAGAAAACGATGCCGAAGCCATAGAGCAGCATGTAAACAAGGCTGCCGTGGCTGAGATACTGGTTGAGCGCCAGCACGAAATCGCCCCATGCGCTTTCTCCCGCCACCTGATCCCCCGCGAACTTCGAGACGGTGAGCGGCATCAGCAACAGCGAGCTGGCGAAGATCGGCGGGATTACGCCCGCCGTGTTGACCTTCAGGGGCAGGTGGCTGCGGTCCGCCTGCATGATGCCCTGGCGCGTCTGGCGCTTGGGGTACTGGATCAGCACCCGGCGCTGCGCCCGCTCCATGAAGCAGATGAGCGCGATGAGGCCGAGGCCCACAATGATGATACCAAGGATCAGCAGGCCAGAGATCGAGCCTTCACGGCCAGACTGGAACAGGTTCGCCAGCGTCACTGGCAACTGCGCCACGATGCCCGCCATGATGATGAGCGAGGTGCCGTTGCCGATCCCGCGCGAGGTGATCTGCTCGCCCAGCCACATCAGGAACATCGTGCCGCCGATCAGCGAGACTACGGCGGTGATGCGGAACAATGTGCCCGGCTCCACCACCGCCTGCATGCCCTGCGCCGCGCCAAAGCTTTCCAGCCCCACGGCGATGAAATAGCCCTGCACAGCGGTGAGGCCTACGGTGCCATAGCGCGTATACTGGTTGAGGCGCTTGCGTCCGCTCTCGCCTTCCTTCTTGATCGCGGCGAGCGTGGGGTGGAGCGAGGCGGCAAGCTGCACCACGATCGACGCGGTGATATAGGGCATGATGCCGAGCGCGATCAGGCTCATGCGCTCCAGCGCGCCGCCGGAGAAGGTGTTGAAGATATCGAGCACGCCGCCCTGCGTCTGGGCATAGAGCGTCTTGAGCACGGTCGGGTCCACGCCCGGCAGCGGCACATGGCTGAGGAACCGGAACACGATCAGCGCGCCGATGGTAAACCACAGGCGCTTCTTCAGCTCGGTCGCCTGTGCGAATTTGGCGAAGTTGATGTTCGCTGCCATTTTATCGGCCGTGGTTGCCATGCTTGCTCTCAAACCTTCAAAAACTGACGCCTGCGGGAAGGCGAAATCGTCCCTTAGCGGCTATTGTGGCGGGTGTGAACCATTAACCTGATACCGCTTTCGATCACGAGCGGGACTTGGCGACGCACCCGCCCCTATGCAAGGACATTACCGCACTGCGGTGCCTCAAAAAGCGAAACCCCGCCTTCCCAGTGCGGGCAAGCGGGGCTTCGAACTCTGGTGCGAACGGGTCTTACTTCCGTGCTGCGATTTTCGCTGCGCGGACAGTTCCCTTCTTCGCGGCGGCCTTGTCGGCGGCGCTTACCACCTCGATTACAGAGACCGAGCCACCAGCCTTCTCAACCGCCTCGATCGCGCCCTTCGACGCACCGGCGACAGTGAAGGTCAGCTTCGCGGAGAGATCGCCCTTGCCGAGCAGGCGGACGCCATCCTTGCCACCGCGCGCCAGGCCAGCGGCCTTCAGCGCATCATGATCGAGCGCAGCGCCAGCGGCGATCTTGCCCGCGTCGACGGCCTTCTGGATCGCGCCGAGGTTCACGATCGCGTAATCCTTGGCGAAGATGTTGTTGAAGCCGCGCTTCGGGATCCGCATGTGGAGCGGCATCTGGCCACCCTCAAAGCCATTGATCGCGACGCCAGAGCGCGCCTTGGCGCCCTTCTGGCCGCGCCCTGCGGTCTTGCCCTTGCCGGAGCCGATCCCACGGCCCACGCGCATGCGGCCCTTGCGGGCGCCTACATTATCAGAGAGTTCGTTCAGTTTCATGTCTGTGCACTCGCTTTCGCTATGTTCGCGCTGTCATTGTGTTCCTGCGAAAGCAGGAACCCAGAGCCGCAGAACGCGGCATCTGGAACTCTGGACTCCTGCTTTCGCAGGAGTACGCCGGCTCAGTCGATCACCTGCACCATATGCGGCAGCTTCCTGATCGCGCCGCGTACTTCGGGCGTATCTTCCAGCTCCACCTCACGGTGCATCTTGCCGAGGCCCAGACCGATCAGGATCTTCTTCTGGGCTTCGGGGCGGCGGATCGGCGATCCGATCTGCTTCAGCTTGATCTTTGCCATATCGCTTACTCCGCAATCGCTTCGGCGTCGATCTGGGCGACCTCGGCAGAGGCACCGCCACGACGCAGCAGATCCGCAACCTTCTTGCCACGGCGCTGGGCCACGGCCTTGGGGCTGGACTGATCGGTCAGCGCCTCGAAGGTGGCGCGGATCATGTTATAGGGGTTGGATGTGCCGACCGACTTGGTGACGACGTCCGCCACGCCCAGGCTCTCGAACACGGCGCGCATCGGGCCACCGGCGATGATGCCGGTTCCTGCCGGAGCCGAGCGCAGCGTGACATTGCCTGCGCCGAAGACGCCACGGCCATCATGATGCAGCGTGCGGCCTTCCTTCAGCGGAACCCGGACCATTTTCTTCTTGGCCGCTGCGGTCGCCTTGCTGATCGCCTCAGGCACCTCGCGCGCCTTGCCATGGCCGAAGCCGACCCGGCCCTTGCCATCGCCCACAACCACGAGTGCCGCAAAGCCGAAGCGCTTGCCGCCCTTCACGGTCTTGGACACGCGGTTGATGTGAACCAGCTTTTCAACCAGCTCCTCGCCCTGTTCCTCGTCGCGGTTGCCGCCACGGCGGTCATCGCGGCGGCCACGGCCACCACGGTCACCACCGCCCCGGTTACGATCGCCGCCGCCACGGCCACGGCGTGCGCCACGGCCTTCGGTCGGAGCTTCGCCCTCTACCGCAGCCGGAGCACCGGCCTGCGCCTGAATGTCGTTTTCATCAGCCATATCAGAACTCCAGCCCGGCTTCGCGAGCCGCATCGGCCAGCGCCTTCACGCGGCCATGAAAGAGAAAACCACCACGGTCGAACACCACCTGGGTGACGCCCGCCTTGGTCGCGGCCTCGGCCACGCGCTTGCCGACATCGGCAGCGGCCGCGGCGTTGGAGCCGACCTTGCCGCGCACATCCTTGTCCAGCGTCGAGGCGGCGGCGAGGGTGTGGCCCTGCGCGTCGTCAATGACCTGGGCATAGATATGCTTGCCCGAACGGTGGATGGACAGGCGCGGACGGGTGCCCGAACGCGCCTTGAGGGTGGTGCGAACGCGGCGACGACGCCGCTCGAAGAGAGAGAGTTTCGCCATAGCTTACTTCTTCTTGCCTTCTTTGCGGAAGATAAACTCGCCGCGATATTTGATGCCCTTGCCCTTGTAAGGCTCTGGCTTGCGCCAGCGGCGGATTTCGGCGGCCACCTGGCCCACCTGCTGCTTGTCGATGCCTGAGATCTCGACCGTGGTGTTATCCGGGGTCTTGATCTCGATGCCTTCCGGCACCGCGAAATCGACGTCATGGCTGTAGCCGAGCTGCAGCTTCAGCGTCTTGCCCTGCGCGTTGGCGCGATAGCCGACGCCGGTGATTTCCAGAACCTTGGTATAGCCCTCGGTCACGCCGGTGACGAGGTTCTGGATCAGCGTGCGCTGCATGCCCCAGAAGGAGCGGGCGCGCTTGGTGGCGTTGGCGGGAGCGACGGTCAGCTTGCCGTCTTCCAGCGCGTAGGTGACTTCGTCAGCCATCGCGATCGTAAGGGTGCCCTTCGGCCCCTTCATCGACACGACGCCGCCCTCGATGCTGGCGGTGACGCCAGAGGGGATCGCCACGGGTTTTTTGCCAGTGCGGCTCATCAGAACACCTCCGCCAGCACTTCGCCGCCGACATTCTGATCCCGCGCTTCCGCGTCAGACAGAACGCCCTTGGGCGTGGATACGATAGTGATGCCGAGGCCGTTGCGCACAATCGGCAGCTCCTTGCTGCCCGAATAGACACGGCGGCCCGGCTTCGAGACGCGGGCGACATGCTTGATCGCGGGCTGGCCCTCGAAATATTTCAGCTCGATGCGCAGGCCGGGGTGCTTGCCGAGGGCTTCCTCGGTGTAACCACGGATATAGCCTTCGCGCTGAAGCACATCGAGAACGCGGGCGCGCAGCTTGGAAGCCGGCGTGGTCACGCTGTCCTTGCGGGCCGACTGGCCGTTACGGATGCGGGTGAGCATATCACCCAGAGGATCGGTCAATGCCATAAGATGATATCCTTACCAGCTCGACTTGGTGACGCCGGGGATCAGGCCCTTGTTGGCCAGATCGCGCAGCTGAATACGGCAGAGCCGGAACTTGCGATAATAAGCGCGCGGGCGGCCGGTCAGCTCGCACCGGTTGCGGATGCGCGTGGGGTTGCCGTTGCGCGGCAGCTCCGCCATCTTCAACCGCGCCATCAGGCGGTCGGTGTCATCGAGCGAGGTATCCGCCGCGATCGCCTTCAGCTTTGCATATTTGCCGGCATATTTCTTCACCAGCTTCTTGCGCCGCTCGTTCTTGTTAATGGAACTCAGTTTCGCCATCGACTTAAGCTCTCTTTCCTACCTTGCAGCCAGACACGCTCACGCGGCCTGCTTTTCCTCTTCGACCGGGAACGGGAAACCGAACAGGCGCAGCAGCTCGCGCGCCTCGTCGTCCGTTGTCGCGGTGGTCGTGATGATGATGTCCATGCCGCGCACCTTCTCGATGCGGTCATAGTTGATTTCGGGGAAGATGATCTGTTCCTTGATCCCGAAAGCATAGTTGCCGCGCCCGTCGAAGCTCTTCGGGTTCAGGCCACGGAAGTCGCGGATGCGGGGCATCGCGATCGTGATCATGCGGTCGAGGAACTCATACATGCGCTCGCGGCGCAGCGTGACCTTCGCACCGATCGGCATGCCTTCGCGCAGCTTGAACTGGGCGATGGACTTCTTGGCCTTGGTGATGACCGGCTTCTGACCCGCGATCAGCTCCATTTCCTCGGCGGCGGACGTGACCTTCTTCTTGTCCTGCGTCGCTTCGCCCACGCCCATGTTGAGCGTGATCTTCTCGATCACCGGAACCTGCATGCGGTTCTTGTAACCGAACTTCTCGGTCATCGCCGCGACGATCTGCTCGTCATAGATCGCCTTCATGCGCGGTGTGTATTTGTCAGCCATCAGATGACCTCCCCGGACTTCACGGCCACGCGGACCTTCTTGCCATCGCGCACCTCGAAGCGGACGCGGGTGGCCTTGCCATCCTTGCCCGCAACGGCGACGTTGGAAATGTGCAGCGGCGCGGGCTTGCGATCGATGCCGCCCTGCGGGTTCATCTGATCCGCCTTGCGGTGGCGCGCATGCACGTTGATGCCGTCAACCAGCACCTTGTCTTCCTTGGGGAAGACCTGAAGAACAGCGCCGGAACGGCCCTTGTCCTTGCCGGCGAGCACAACAACGGTGTCGCCCTTCTTGATCTTGGCCGCGCTCATTACAGCACCTCCGGAGCCAGCGAGATGATCTTCATGTGGCCGGTCGCGCGCAGCTCGCGCACCACGGGGCCAAAGATGCGGGTGCCGATCGGCTCCTGGTTCTTGTTGACCAGCACGGCGGCGTTGCCGTCAAAGCGGATCACGCTGCCGTCGGCGCGGCGCACATCCTTGCGGGTGCGCACGATGACGGCGCGATGCACGTCGCCCTTCTTCACCTTGCCCTTCGGCTGCGCTTCCTTGATCGAGACGACGATGATGTCGCCCACGCCCGCGGTGCGCCGCTTGGAGCCGCCCAGCACCTTGATGCACTGGACACGCTTCGCGCCGCTGTTATCCGCGACGTCTAGATTGGATTGCATCTGGATCATGGATCCGGTTCCTTCTTGTCTGGCCTGCCGGAAGCTTCCGGTGGTTCCTCAATTAAGCGTCTTTAAGCCGCCACTTCCGGGGACTTGTGCGTATCCACCCGCTCGATGACCTTCCAGGTCTTGAGCTTGCTGATCGGCGCCGTCTCCTCAATGCGGACGGTCTCACCCTCATGATAGGCATTGGCCTCGTCATGAGCATGATACTTCTTCGAGCGGCGGATGATCTTGCCATAGAGCGGGTGCTTCACCTTGCGCTCTACGCGGACCACTACCGTCTTGTCACCCTTGTCGGAAACCACCGTTCCCGTCAGCACGCGCTTCGGCATCGTCTGGTTCCTTCCTTACTGCGCAGCCGAGCGCGTACGCTCGGTCTGGAGAGTTTTGATCTTGGCGATGGCGCGGCGCACTTCGCGCACCCGTGCCGGCTTCTCAAGCTGGTTGGTTGCCGCCTGAAAGCGCAGGTTGAACTGCTCCTTCTTCAGGTTCACCAGCTCGCCGTTCAGTTCATCGTCGGTTTTGGTGCGCAGGTCAGCGATCTTGCTCATGCTCCAGCTCCCAGATGCGAGGTGTCGCCCAGGCGAGCCACAACCTTGGTCTTGATCGGCAGCTTCATCGCTGCGCGCGAAAAGGCTTCCGCCGCGAGTGGGCCGGGAACGCCGTCCAGCTCGAACAGGATGCGGCCCGGCTTTACGCGCGCCGC
The DNA here is from genome assembly GCF_004122115.1 of Sphingobium fluviale. GTDB lineage: Bacteria > Pseudomonadota > Alphaproteobacteria > Sphingomonadales > Sphingomonadaceae > Sphingobium > Sphingobium fluviale. The sequence goes on along the minus strand of NZ_SBKP01000004.1, from coordinate 189,126 downwards.
CCAATATTCAACGGAGCCCTTGCCCTTGCCCTGGCGGACTTCGGCGGGCTTCTTCGACACCGGCACGTCGGGGAACACGCGGATCCACAAGCGGCCCTGACGGCGGATGTGGCGCGTGATCGCGCGGCGGGCCGCCTCGATCTGGCGGGCGGTGATCCGCTCCGGCTCCATGGCCTTCAGGCCATAAGCGCCGAAGTTCAGGTCGCTGCCGCCTTTGGCATCGCCCTTGATCCGGCCCTTGAAGGCCTTGCGGAACTTCATTTTCTTCGGTTGCAGCATGACGCTATACTACCTTCTTAAAAATCAATGCGCCGGACGGACGCCGGAGGTTTGAGCCTCCATCATCAGCCGGTCGGTCGCCATCGGGTCGTGGCCGAGAATCTCGCCCTTGAAGATCCAGACCTTGATGCCGCACACGCCATAAGCGGTGTGGGCAGTGGCCTCGGCATAATCGACGTTGCCGCGCAGCGTGTGCAGCGGAACGCGACCCTCGCGATACCACTCGGTCCGCGCGATTTCCGCGCCGCCCAGACGGCCGCCGCAGGTGATCTTGATGCCCTCGGCACCCAGACGCAGCGCAGACTGCACCGCGCGCTTCATGGCGCGGCGGAACGCGATGCGGCGCTCAAGCTGATCGGCCACACCCTGCGCCACCAGCTTCGAATCGATCTCCGGCTTGCGGATCTCGACGATGTTGAGGCTGACGTCGGAGGAGGTGAACTCACCCAGCTTGCGGCGCAGCTTTTCGATGTCCGCACCCTTCTTGCCGATGATGACACCGGGGCGGGCGGCATAGATCGATACGCGGCACAGCTTGGCCGGGCGCTCGATCACGACCTTGGAGATCGCCGCCTGCGGCAGGTTCTTCATCACATATTGGCGGATCTTGAGATCCTCCATGAGGAGACGGCCATAGTCGCCACGCTCGGCGAACCAGCGGCTGTCCCATGTGCGGTTGATCTGAAGACGCAGACCGATCGGATTGCTCTTGTGACCCATAGCTTTAAGCCTCCGCTTCGTTCTGTTCGCGCACCACGATCCGAACCCGGCTGAAGGGCTTTAGGATGCGGGTCGATTTGCCGCGACCGCGGGTGTGGAAACGCTTCATGACGATGCCTTTGCCGACCGATGCCTCGGCAACGACCAGGCTGTCCACGTCAAGATTGTGGTTGTTCTCGGCGTTGGCGATGGCCGAGGCCAGCACCTTGCGCACATCAACCGCCATCGCGCGCTTGGAGAAAGCGAGGATGTTCATCGCTTCCTCAACCTTGCGGCCGCGGATCAGCGTCGCGACGAGGTTCAGCTTCTGCGCCGAACCACGGATCGACGTGCCGACGGCCAGCGCCTCGTTGTCGCCCACGCGGCGGGGAGATTTTGCCTTGCCCATCAGCGCTTGCCCTTCTTGTCAGCGGCGTGGCCGGGGAAGGTGCGCGTCGGCGCGAACTCGCCCAGCTTGTGGCCCACCATGTCTTCGTTGACCGAGACAGGGATATGCTTCTTGCCGTTGTAGACGTTGAACGTCAGCCCAACGAACTGCGGCAGGATGGTCGAGCGACGCGACCAGGTCTTGATCGGGCCACCCTTGCCACCCGCATCCTGAGCAGACTCTGCCTTTTTCAGCAGATGCAGGTCCACAAACGGACCCTTCCAGACGGAACGAGCCATCGCTTACCTCTTCTTCTTCGCGTGACGCGACCGGATGATGAACTTGTCGGTCGCCTTGTTGTGGCGGGTGCGCGCACCCTTGGTCGGCTTGCCCCACGGCGTCACCGGATGGCGACCGCCGGAGGTCCGGCCTTCACCACCGCCATGCGGGTGATCGACCGGGTTCTTGGCGACGCCGCGTGTCAGCGGGCGCTTGCCCAGCCAGCGGTTGCGGCCGGCCTTCGCCAGATTAGTGTTGGCGTTATCGGGGTTCGAAACCGCGCCCACCGTGCCCATGCAGTCAGAGCGGATATAGCGCTGTTCGCCAGAGTTCAGACGCACCATCACCATGCCGCGATCACGGCCGACGAGCTGTGCATAGGTGCCTGCCGAACGGGCGAGCTGGCCGCCCTTGCCGGGCTTCATCTCCACATTGTGGATGATGGTGCCGACCGGCATCTGGCCCAGTTCCATCGCGTTGCCCGGCTTCACGTCGGTCTTCTTCGCGGCGATCACCTTGTCGCCAGCGGCGAGGCGCTGCGGCGCGAGGATATAGGCCTGTTCGCCGTCCGCGTAGGAAACGAGCGCGATGAAGGCGGTACGGTTGGGGTCATATTCCAGACGCTCGACCGTGCCTTCCATGTCCCACTTGCGGCGCTTGAAATCGATGATGCGATAGCGCTGCTTGTGGCCGCCGGCGATACCGCGCGAGGTCACATGGCCCTTGTTGTTGCGGCCGCCGGTCTTGCGCTTGCCTTCGGTCAGCGCCTTGACGGGCTTGCCCTTGTGCAGGTGAGACTTGTCGACCAGGATCAGGCCGCGCTGGGCCGGGCTGGTCGGATTGTAATGCTTGAGTGCCATTGTCCGTCCTCAGCTCAGATCGTGCTGGTCACGTCAATCGACTGGCCTTCGGCCAGCGTGACGATCGCCTTCTTGAAGTCGCTGCGCGTGTAGGGCTTGCCCTTCCAGCGCTTGGTCTTGCCCTTCTGGACGAGGGTGTTGACGCCCTTGACCTTCACACCAAAGAGCGCCTCGACAGCGGCCTTGATCTCCGGCTTGGACGCATCCTTCGCCACTTTGAAGACCACTGCGTTGTTCTCGGAAAGCAGCGTCGCCTTCTCGGTGATGTGCGGGGCGAGCACGACGTCGTAATGACGCAGGGTCGCGGCGGGGGCTGTGGTCTTAGCCATTGAAACGAGCCTCCAGCTTTTCCACGGCGGCGCGGGTCAAAACCAGCGTATCCGCACGCAGAATGTCATACACATTGGCGCCAACGGCGGGCAGCACGTTGATGCCCACGAGGTTGGACGATGCCTTGGCGAAGCTGACGTTGATGGCATCGCCATCAATGAACAGCGCGCGTCCGAAGCCCAGCTTCTCAAGCTGACCGGCAAGAACCTTGGTCTTGCCCTCGGCAACATCCAAATTGTCGATCACGAACAGCGTGCCGGTCTTGATCTTGGATGACAGCGCCATCTTGAGGCCAAGCGCGCGGATCTTCTTGTTGAGCGACGGGTTGAAATCCCGAACGCGGGGGCCGTGGGCCTTGCCGCCGCCGATGAAGATCGGGGCGCGGCGATCGCCGTGACGTGCCACACCGCCGCCCTTCTGGCGACCGAACTTCTTGCCGGTGCGCGCCACATCAGAGCGCTCACGCGCGCCACGGGCGGTGCCACGGCGCTTTTCGAGCTGCCAGGTCACGACGCGGTGCAGAATGTCCGCGCGCGGTTCGAGGCCGAATACGGCATCGTTCAGCTCGACATCACCGGCCTTGGCGGCGTCCAGGGTTTTGACGTCTACCTTCATGGCTTAGCCCTCCTGGCCTTCGGTCGCTTCCACAGCGGCGACATCCTCGGCGGGCGTGTCAGCAGCAGCCGGAGCGGCCTCGTTGGAATTCGCAGCTTGGCGCAAGCTGGCGGGATAGGGCACTTCGGCCGGGCGCGGCACCTTGACCGCATCCTTGACCAGCAGCCACGTGCCCTTCGAGCCGGGAACGCTGCCCTTCACGAACAGCAGACCGCGCTCGACATCCGTGCGGACGATTTCGAGGTTCTGCTGCGTGCGCTGGCGATCACCCATGTGGCCCGCCATTTTCTTGTTCTTGAACACGCGGCCCGGATCCTGACGATTACCCGTCGAACCGTGCGCACGGTGAGAGATGGACACACCGTGAGTGGCGCGCATGCCTCCGAAGCCCCAGCGCTTCATCGCACCGGCAAAGCCCTTGCCCTGCGTGTGGCCGGTCACATCGACGAGCTGGCCCGCGATGAAATGATCGGCGGCGATTTCCGCGCCGACATCGAGCAGCGCATCTTCGGCGACGCGGAACTCGGCGATCTGCGCCTTCAGTTCCACTTCAGCCTTGGCAAACTGCTCACGCTGCGGCTTGGCGACATTCTTCGCCTTGGCAACGCCTGCACCCAACTGGACAGCCACATAGCCGTCCCTATCAATCTCGCGGCGCGAAATGACCTGGTTGCCCTCCAGAGCAAGAACGGTAACCGGCACGTGCCGTCCGTCCTCGTTGAAGAGGCGGGTCATCCCGACTTTCTTCGCGATCACGCCAGTGCGCATGATCTTGTCCTCCAATAGAGGCCCGCGTTTGCACCAAAAAGCGCGCCAGCGGGCGTATCCAACGAAAAAACCGCTTGGCGGACATCCGCAAGCGGCCAACCCAAAAATATGCGTGGTCCCCGTCCGGGCTGGATGCCTTCCTCAAGAGGAAAGCGACGGGGGACGCAGCCCGGATAAATCCGGCGGTATCCCAATATCAATGCGAGGCCACTCCGAGGAGCGCCTCGCGCGCGGCCATCAGGCCAGTTTGATCTCGACGTTCACGCCGGCAGCCAGATCGAGCTTCATCAGCGCGTCGACCGTCTGCGGCGTCGGCTGCACAATGTCAAGCATGCGCTTGTAAGTGCGAACCTCGAACTGCTCGCGGCTCTTCTTGTCAACGTGCGGCCCACGGTTGACCGTGAACTTTTCGATGCGCGTCGGCAGCGGAATGGGACCGCGAATAAGGGCGCCCGTGCGGCGCGCCGTGTCGGCGATGTCGCCGGTCGCCTGATCGAGCACACGATGGTCGAATGCCTTGAGGCGAATACGGATATTCTGCGTTTCCATGTCCAACTTACCGATGCGAAAGAGCCAGAAAAAATCAGACCGCGCGAATCAGACGACCCGCGCGGTCCGGTGCCTATATTACTTAGAGATCGTTCCGACAACCCCTGCGCCGACGGTGCGGCCGCCTTCACGAATTGCGAAGCGGAGACCCGCATCCATCGCGATCGGGGCGATCAGCTTCACGCCGAGCTTCACATTGTCGCCGGGCATCACCATCTCGGTGCCGGCGGGGAGGATAACCTCGCCGGTGACGTCGGTGGTGCGGAAGTAGAACTGCGGACGATAGTTCGCGAAGAACGGCGTGTGACGGCCGCCTTCTTCCTTCGACAGCACATAGACTTCGGCGTCAAACTCGGTGTGCGGAGTGATCGAGCCGGGCTTGCACAGCACCTGGCCGCGCTCAACCTCTTCACGGCCCACGCCACGGATCAGCGCGCCGATGTTGTCGCCCGCACGGCCCTCGTCGAGCAGCTTGCGGAACATTTCAACGCCTGTGACGACGGTCTTCTTGGTGTCCTTGATGCCGACGATCTCGACTTCCTCGCCCACCTTGACGATGCCAGTCTCGACACGGCCGGTCACAACCGTACCGCGGCCAGAGATCGAGAACACGTCCTCGATCGGCATCAGGAACGGCTTGTCAACCGGGCGCTCCGGCTGCGGGATCCAGGTGTCAACGGCCTGCATCAGCTTCAGGATCGCGTCGTGGCCGATTTCAGGGGTCTTGTCCTGAAGGGCGGCAACAGCCGAACCGGCGATGATCGGAATATTGTCGCCGTCAAAATCATAGGAAGACAGCAGCTCGCGGATTTCCAGTTCAACCAGCTCCAGAATTTCGGCGTCATCAACAAGGTCAACCTTGTTCATGAACACGACGAGCTGGGGAACGCCGACCTGCTTGGCGAGCAGGATGTGCTCGCGGGTCTGCGGCATCGGGCCGTCGGTCGCGGAAACGACGAGGATCGCGCCGTCCATCTGCGCCGCGCCGGTGATCATGTTCTTCACATAGTCGGCGTGACCAGGGCAATCGACGTGCGCATAGTGGCGCGCTTCGGTCTCATACTCGACGTGCGCGGTCGAGATGGTGATGCCGCGCTCGCGCTCTTCGGGCGCCTTGTCGATGTTGTCATAGCTGGTGAAGGTCGCGCCGCCGGTCTCGGCGAGCACCTTGGTGATCGCTGCGGTCAGCGAGGTCTTGCCATGGTCAACGTGACCGATGGTGCCGATGTTGCAGTGCGGCTTGGTCCGCTCAAATTTAGCCTTAGCCATTTCCTACCTCTTCTTGTCCAAATCTGCTTCGACTGCCTGGAGGCGCCTCGCGAAGTGGCGCTCATAGCAGCAAATTACGATAATGCCAGCCCGTATTGCAGCTTTTGGCGGGGAATTTTCCCCCGCCAGTTGGCTGCAGAAATCAGGCCATCTTAGCTTTCACTTCGTCGGCGACATTCTGCGGCACTTCGTCATAGTGCGAGAAGAACATCGAATAGTTCGCCCGGCCCTGCGTGAAGCTGCGGAGCTGGTTCACATAGCCGAACATGTTGGCGAGCGGCACCATGGCCTCCACCACCTGCGCGTTGCCGCGCGTGTCCGTGCCCTGAATTTGGCCACGGCGGCTGTTCATGTCGCCGATGACGTCGCCCAGATATTCCTCAGGGGATACGACCTCGACCTTCATGATCGGCTCCAGCAGCTTGATGCCGGATTTCTGCGCCGCCTCGCGCATGCCCGCACGGCCCGCGATTTCGAATGCCAGAGCAGACGAGTCGACGTCGTGATAGGCGCCGTCATACAGCTCGATCGCGAAGTCGATGATCGGGAAGCCGATCAGCGAACCGGATTCGGCGGTCTCGCGCATGCCCTTCTCGACCGAAGGGATATATTCCTTGGGAATATTGCCGCCCTTGATCGAATCGACGAACACGATGCCAGATCCGCGCTCGCCCGGCGTCAGCTTGAACTTGATCCGCGCGAACTGGCCCGAACCGCCGGACTGCTTCTTGTGGGTGTAATCGATGTCCACCGGCTTCGCGAGATATTCGCGATAGGCCACCTGCGGCGCGCCGACATTGGCCTCGACCTTGAACTCGCGGCGCATCCGGTCGACGATGATGTCGAGGTGAAGTTCGCCCATGCCCTTGATGATGGTCTGTCCGCTCTCGTGATCGGTCGAAACGCGGAAGGACGGGTCTTCGGCCGAGAGGCGGTTGAGCGCGACGCCCATCTTCTCCTGGTCGGCCTTGGTCTTCGGCTCCACCGACAGCTCGATCACCGGCTCAGGGAACTCCATGCGCTCCAGAATGATCGGCGCCTTCTCGGCGCAGAGCGTGTCGCCCGTGGTCGTTTCCTTCATGCCGGCCAGCGCGATGATGTCGCCCGCGAAGGCCTCGTCCACGTCCTTGCGCTCGTTGGCGTGCATTTCCAGCATGCGCCCGACCTTCTCCTTCTTGTCCTTGACGGAGTTGAGGTAGGTGCCCTTGGTCAGCGTGCCCGAATAGATGCGGATGAAGGTGAGCGAGCCGACGAACGGATCGTTCATCACCTTGAACGCCAGAGCCGAGAACGGCGCGTCGTCTGCCGGCGGGCGGCTGTCCGCCTCGTCGCTGTCCATCTTCACGCCCTGCACGTCCTCGATGTCGAGCGGCGAAGGCAGATAGTCCACCACGGCGTCGAGCAGCGGCTGAACGCCCTTGTTCTTGAACGCAGAGCCGCAGCACACCGGCACGAAGCTCTGGTTCAGCGTACCCTTGCGGATCAGCTTCTTGAGCGTATCGACATCCGGCTCTGTGCCTTCGAGATAGGCCTCCATCGCGGCGTCATCCTGCTCGACGGCCAGCTCGATCAGCTTCTCGCGATATTCCGCCGCCTTGTCGACGAGGTCTGCCGGAATGTCCTCATAGAAGAACTCGGCGCCCAGCGACTCGTCCTTCCAGATGATCGCGCGGTTATAGACCAGATCGACCAGACCCTTGAGGTCGCTCTCGATGCCGATGGGGAGATAGAGCACCGCAGGCGTGGCGCCCAGGCGGTCGATGATCGACTGCACACAATATTCGAAATTCGCGCCGGTGCGGTCGAGCTTGTTGATGAAGCACATGCGCGGCACGCCATATTTGTCGGCCTGGCGCCACACAGTCTCGGACTGCGGCTCAACGCCCGCAACGCCATCGAAACAGGCGACCGCGCCGTCAAGCACGCGCAGGGAACGCTCAACCTCGATCGTGAAGTCCACGTGACCGGGGGTGTCGATGATGTTGATGCGGTGGTCCTGCCAGAAGCAGGTCGTCGCCGCCGACGTGATCGTGATCCCGCGCTCCTGCTCCTGCTCCATCCAGTCCATCGTCGCCGCGCCGTCATGCACTTCGCCGATCTTGTAGGACTTGCCGGTGTAATAAAGGATGCGCTCGGTGGTCGTGGTCTTGCCGGCGTCGATATGCGCCATGATACCGATGTTGCGATACATGCTGAGCGGATGGCTGCGGGCCATGATGCTTACTCCGTGTGCCGGGTGCGGCGGGTTGGGTTATATGCAAAAGGAGGCCGGAGCATGCTGCCCCGGCCGCCCGGACAATTTACCAGCGATAGTGCGAGAAGGCGCGGTTCGCCTCTGCCATGCGGTGGGTATCTTCGCGCTTTTTGACCGCGTTGCCACGGTTGTTGGCGGCATCCATCAGCTCACCCGAAAGACGGGCGGCCATTGTGGTTTCGCTGCGGCCGCGCGCGGCGGTGATCAGCCAGCGGATGGCGAGCGCCTGGGCGCGCTCAGGGCGCACCTCGACAGGAACCTGATAGGTGGCGCCACCGACACGGCGGCTGCGGACCTCGATGCCCGGCTTGACGTTGTTCAGTGCGTCATGGAACATCTGGATCGGGTCTTTCTTGGCCTTGGCCTCGACAGACTCCAGCGCGCCATAGACGATCTGCTCCGCAACGGCCTTCTTGCCGTCCAGCATCACGCTGTTCATGAACTTGGAAAGCACCTGATCCTTATACTTGGGATCGGGCAGGATGATGCGCTTTTCGGGGCGACGACGACGTGACATAGTGTGTTCTCCCCTGCCTTACTTCGGACGCTTCGCGCCGTACTTCGAACGGCTCTGCTTGCGATCCTTGACGCCCTGCGTATCGAGCACGCCGCGCAGCACATGATAGCGCACACCGGGAAGGTCGCGCACACGGCCGCCGCGGATCAGCACGACGCTGTGCTCCTGCAGGTTGTGGCCTTCACCCGGAATATAGGTGATGACCTCGCGCTGGTTGGTCAGGCGCACCTTGGCAACCTTGCGGAGCGCCGAGTTCGGCTTTTTCGGGGTCGTGGTATAGACACGGGTGCAAACGCCGCGCTTTTGCGGGTTCGCTTCCATCGCAGGGACCTTGCTCTTGGCCTTCTGCGGCTCGCGGCCCTTGCGGACCAGTTGGTTAATCGTTGGCATGAAGCCCTTCACCTTCTCAGTTACTTTACCGCACCCGTCCCTTGTTGCCGCTGTGGTTTATCACGACAGCAACGGCCCCGGCGGCCAATGACCCCCTGGACCTGCAAGACAAGCCGGCAATGTTCAGCTCTTTATCTATGACCCGCAATCGGCACTTCGGAACTGCGCAAATCCGCGAAACGGACGGGCGAGAATCCCCAACTACTGGCCGCGAGGCAGCGCGCCCTATAACGGTGCCTCCGGTTGCGGTCAAGCGCGCAGGCGGGAACAACGCCTCCACCCTGCTTTGCATAAAACATTAACCTTAAAACCGTCTGCCCCCCGCCCTTCCTATAATGCCCCTCAAGGACACTCTCTCAGGAACTTGGGCATGACCATTCGCAAGCTTATCCAACTGAGCGCGCTGGCGCTGATTCTTCTCCTCACCATTGGCGGCATCGTCGCGGTGAGAGACATTAACATGATCCGCCTCGGCGGTCCGCTGGAAACCGAGCAACGCAAGTTCCTGCAATTGGGCGGAGATGCGATGCCCCCGCCGCTGTTCATCGTACGCCCCTATCTGGAAATGACGCTGGCGATCGACGAGCCGGACCGCATGAACTTCCATATCGACAATATCGGCACGCTGAAAACCGAATATGAGGAGCGCAAACGCTACTGGTTGGCGCAGGAGCTGCCATCGAAGATGCGCCAAGAGCTCAACGCCGCGCTTGCCGAATCGGATAAGGTGTTCGCTATTGCGGAGCAGCAGCTGATCCCCACCCTGCGCCGCGGTGACATAGCTGCCGCGCGCCACGTGCACGACAAGCTGATGGCGCCGCATTACCGCCAGCATCGCGCCACGATGGACAATGTCGTGACCGAACTGAACGCCGCGACAAGTGAAATCGAGCAGCAGGGCAAAGACACCCTCAGCAGCGTCATTCTGGTGCTCAGCATCCTTGGCGTTATGATACTCGCAGGCGTCGGCGCCTTCGCATGGATGATGCTCACCCGCGTCTCCGCCCCGCTGGCCCGCACGGCGGAGACGATGCGCGCGATGGTGAACGGCGATCTCTCTGTGGCGATCGAGGGCGACACGCGCTCCGACGAGATGGGCGATGTCGCCCGTGCCCTCGTCAACTTCCGTCAGGCGGAAGTAGACAAGCGCGCGCTGGAAGAGCTGGGCCGCCAGCAACAGGCCGAGCGCACCCGCATCATCGATGCGCTGTCCATCGCGCTGCGCCACCTCGCCAACGGCGATGTCAGCTATCGCATAGAGGACCAGTTCGAGGGCCAGTACGAAGAGCTGCGGCAGGACTTCAACTCTGCCCTCACCGCGATGGGCAGCGCCCTGCGCGCCGTTTCGGAAGCCTCGCAGGCCATCCGTCTTGGCACCGGCGAGATCGCGCAGGCCTCAAACGACCTGTCGATCCGCACCGAGCAACAGGCCGCCGCGCTGGAGCAAACCTCCGCCTCGATGACCACCGCCACCGGCTCGGTGCGCGAAACCGCCGATGCCGCCAAGGAGGCCAACAGCGCGGTGCAGGATGCGCACGACGCCGCCGAGCAGGGCGGTCGGATCGTGCATGATGCCATCGCCGCGATGGACGAGATCGAGAACAGCTCGAAACAGATCAGCCAGATCATCGCATTGATCGACAATGTCGCGTTCCAGACCAACCTTCTCGCGCTGAACGCAGCGGTAGAGGCGGCGCGTGCGGGCGATGCGGGCGATGGCTTCGCCGTCGTCGCCGCCGAAGTGCGCGGCCTTGCCCAACGCACGGCAGACGCCGCCAACGATGTGAAAAAGCTCATCACCTCCTCCGCGCAGCAGGTGGAGAATGGCGTGCGCCTGGTGGGGCAGGCGGGCGAAACGCTGGATCATATCGTCGAGCGGGTGAGCGAGATCACCAAGCTGGTGCGCAATATCGCAGGCTCGGTAGAGGAGGAATCGCTGGTGCTGGTTCAGGTCAACACTGCCGTCGGCGAGATGGACCAGATGACGCAGCAAAACGCCGCGATGGTCGAGCAATCGACCGCCTCTGCCCGCAACCTCGCGGGCGAGGCGGAATCTCTCGCCAAGCTGGTGGGCAATTTCCAGATCGACATGCCGAACAACGACGTGCCCCTCACCAGCCGCGCCTTTCGCTCGGCAGGCGGGATAGCGCACGCGGCGTGACGCCTGGCTATGGCGCAGGCGTCAGGGCTGAGTGGGCTGTGGCGCTGGCGCAGGGAGCGCAGGAGGCGCTGGCTCTGCCGCAGCGGGCGCGGGCGCTGCCGGAGCAGAGGGCGCGCTTACGCCACCCTCGTTCCGGCTAGCGGCGGCAGCGGCATCGGCGGCTTGCTTTGCGGCTTCCTCCGCCATCTTCCTGATGCGATATTCCTCGCTGTGCAGCGCCAGAATCTCCGCCTTGCGCTTGTTAAGATAATACGTGCGCTGGGCCGCATAGGGATTGCCGCTCTCGCGGATCTCCTTCAGCTCGTCGTCAAACTCGGCGCGTTCGTCCAGCGCGCTCAGGCCGCCTTTGGGCAAGGCATAATATGGTGTGTTAAACGGCTTTCCCGCCACCACCGGCACAAGGCTCAGATCCAACATTCGGCCGAACACATCGCGCACTGTCGTCGATCCGATCAGCGGCAGAAAAAGATACGGCCCCGGCCCCACGCCATAATAGCCCAGGGTATCGGCAAGGCCGTTGGACCGGCGGGGCAGATTGAACGGCTTTTTCTTGGCCACATCCATCACCCCGGCCAGGCCGACAGTGGAATTGAGGCCAAAGCGCGCCAGCGTCTCTGCCGCCTTGCCGACCTTGAACTGCAGCAGGAAGTTCACGAAAACAATCGGCTCATCCAGATTATTGATGACGTTGCGCACGCTCTTGCGCATCTTTTTCGGCACGCTTTCCTTATATTCCCGCGCAACCGGGCCGATCACCGCCTTGTCGATCGCCTGTACCGCTTCATAGCTCAGCTGATTGACCGCCTGCGCCGGATCTTCCTTGGGCGCGCCGCGCTCTGCCGATACGGTGATGACGTCCTGCCCCTCTGGCGATGTGGGCGGTGCTGGCGCGGTCGCCTGCGGAGGTGCTGGCACCACTGGCGGTGGACCGCCGATGCTCGTGTCCGCCCGTGCCGGGGCCATCATCAATGCAATAGTGAGCAAAGGCGTGCCCAAATCCAGCCTTCCATGAAACGACTTCGAGTTTGCACAAGTCCGATAAGGCTATCATGCCACCACCGCAACCCGCACCTTGGCATAAACGGCCATATGCCGACAGAGGTTCCGGTCAAGCGGCAAATCTTGCCGAACGCCGCCACCGGATTCTCAGACATCCGCAATGATACTGTTTTTCAATACTTTATCGCTATCGCATAGTCGCAACGAACCAAAACATACTGAGCCGCCGAACATCATGCCATGGACCCGCCCTTCAACGTTCCTCCGCAAGTTCGGTTTGCCGCTTATTGGCGTTGTATCTGCTTTCCTCGCCATCGGCATATCCATGCTGATCTGGATGACATATGCGCAGGACGCCCTGCAAATGGAACAGGAGCGCAACCTCGCCAGCGCGGCCCTGCACTCGCGCGAGGAGTTTCTCACCCGCAATCTGGGTGACTATGGCGTTTGGAACGACGCGGTAGAGAACATGGTGCTCAGCCGCAACATCAACTGGGCGAATACCAATCTCGGCCCCTATCTCTATGAAATTCAGGGATATGACTACAGCTTCGTCATCGGGCCGGACGACGAGATCATCTACAGCAGCTATCGCGACAAGCAGAAGGCTCTCGATCCTGCGGCGGTCTTCGGCAAGGACTATGCGCGGATGCTGAAAGAAATGCGCGCGGCCCCGACAGGGCAAGACAAGCGCCTCGTCAGCCTCACGGTCGCCGGTGGCCGCCCCACGCTGATGGGCATGGCCGCCATCGTGCCCAGCGACGGCCAGGTGCGGCTGCGCAAGGGCCAGGCGTCCACCATGCTGCTGTTCGCCAAAGAGCTGGACACCCCGATGCTCAACGAGCTTGCCCGCAATTACAGCCTCAAGAACCTGACCATCCGGGTAGGTATGCCGGAGCAACGGCCGGACGGCATCGCGCTGCAAGCTTCAGACGGCCGGATGATCGGATGCCTGCACTGGGATTCTGCCCGCCCCGGCTCGCGCCTGCGCATCATTGTCTTTCCCTTTACAATCGCGTTCGCGCTCTGCTTCATCGCAGGAATATTGATGGTGCTGCGCATGAGCCGCAACGCGCTGGCGCAGGCACAGAGGGCGCATGACAATTTCATCGAACAGAAGGCCCAGATGGCGGCAGAGCGCACCCGTCAGCAAGACCTGACCAAAGCGGTGGAAGCTGCGCGGGAGGAGAACGCCAAGCTGCTGGCCGAATCGGCGCAGGCCCATATGCGCGCAGAGGCCATGCGCGATGCGGTGATGAAGGACATTGCCGACCGCATAGACCAGGAGGTGATGGCTTTCGTCGCGTCGCTCTATGACATGGTGTCGGAACTGGGCCAGAAATCCGGCGATCTGCGCCACTCCGCCGAATCGACCCATGTTTCCGCGCTCGATGTGCAGTCTGCCAGCGCCGCTGCGCGCGAACGGCTGAACGATGTTATCAGCGCCACCCATCATCTCTCGCAGTCCTGTTCCTCCGTGCAATCCCACACGCAGGTGACGGATCAGTCGCTTGAAGCCGCGATTGAAAAGGCAGGTGTGGTGGCGGAGCGCATCGGTGATGTGGGGGAGGCAATCAGCCGCATCCGAAGCATCTCGGAAATGATCGGCGAGATCACCTCGCAGACCAACCTGCTGGCCCTCAATGCCACGATCGAGGCGGCGCGCGCGGGCGAAAGCGGGCGGGGCTTTGCAGTCGTTGCGGGCGAGGTGAAGGCGCTGGCCGCGCACACCGCCGGCCTGACCCATCAGGTGAGCGAGCAGCTCGCCGAGATCGCTGAAACCAAGCGCCGCTCAATCGAAGCCATCAACGACCTGATCGGAGCGCTCAGCCCCGCCTCGCAGGCGGCGGAGACGATCGAGAATGTCGTCGCGGGCCAGTCACTCTCGCTGGGGCAAGTCGATCGCAGCGTCGATCAGCTCGTCGCCCTCTCGGCAAAGCTTGAGAGCATCGCGGGTGTCGCGGGCGAAGCCGCCAGCAACGGCATCAAGAATGTCGCGATGGTGTCGGGCATCGCCGCCGACGTTTCCACCAACGTCAACGAGCTGCGCCTCAAGGTCGCCTCGCTCACCGACGAGCTGCGCCAGCCGGCGGGCGCTATCGTGATCTGATCGCCCCGGCCTTGCCATAACACACTTAACGCATTTGCATATCGGCGGCGCTGCCGTCATGAAAAAACGGGCGACAACCGATCTGTCAGGGGGCACCCGCACCTATGCGGCATGAAGGCGGCATGAAATACCGGCCGGATATAGACGGGCTGCGCGCGGTCGCGGTCTTGAGCGTCTTTGCCTATCATCTGCGGCCCAGCCTGTTGCCTGCGGGTGGGCTCGGCGTCGATATCTTCTTCGTCATATCGGGCTATCTCATCGGCGGGATCATCTTGCGTGAGTGCGCGGCGGGGGAGTTTTCGTTCCTGCGCTTTTACGAGCGGCGGCTGCGGCGGATCGTGCCCGCGCTGCTGGTGAGCATCCTTGCCGTGCTTGGCGCTTCCGCGCTTCTCCTCATGCCGAGCGAGCTGGAACAGGGCGGCGTCTCGGCGGCGGCGGCGCTGCTCTCGGCCTCCAACCTCTATTTCTGGCACACGGTGGATTATTTCAACGAGGCGGCGGCAGACATGCCACTGCTCCACACCTGGTCGCTGGGGGTGGAAGAGCAGTTCTACATACTCGCGCCGGTCGTTCTCGCGCTGTTGGCGAAATATGCGCGCCGCGCGATCCTCCCCGCGCTGGTGCTGATGCTCGCCGGATCGCTCGTGCTCAATGTCAGCCAAGTGCAAAGCGCGCCCATCGATGCGTTCTACCTGCCGCAGGGCCGCGCGTGGGAGCTGCTGGCGGGCGTGATCCTCAATCGGCTGTCGCTTCCCCTTCTGGCGGCGCGCTGGGCGCGGGAAGTGGTCGCAGGGCTGGGCGCGGCGTTGATCGTGCTCAGCCTCGCGCTGCTGCGGCCCGATATGGGCTGGCCCGGCCTCGCCGCCGTGCCGCCGGTGCTGGGCACCGCGCTCATCATCTGGACGGGGCAACATGGGGGCAGCGGCGTCGCGCGGGTGCTGGCGTTCAAGCCCTTCCTGTGGGTCGGCCTCATCTCCTATTCGCTGTATCTGTGGCACTGGCCCGCCATCGTCTTCGCGCGCGAGATTGCGCTGGTCGATGTGCCCTCCAACACCTTGAGCGCCGCCATCGTCACCTTCGCCTTCCTTGCCGCATGGGCAAGCTGGCGCTTTGTCGAACAGCCGTTCCGCAAGGGC
The DNA here is from genome assembly GCF_004122115.1 of Sphingobium fluviale. Classification (GTDB taxonomy): domain Bacteria; phylum Pseudomonadota; class Alphaproteobacteria; order Sphingomonadales; family Sphingomonadaceae; genus Sphingobium; species Sphingobium fluviale. The sequence goes on along the minus strand of NZ_SBKP01000004.1, from coordinate 173,523 downwards.
ACGACGATGCCCGGCCGCGCGCTGCTAGCCTGGACCGGCGGCGGCGCGGCGCTGGTGCTGGGCCTGTGCGCGCTGCTCGTCGTCGCCAAGGGCTTCCCCGCCCGGTTCGATGCCGAGACGGTGCGCATCGCCAGCTTTGTGCAAGGCGCGGAGGACAACCCGTGGCGCCGCTGCATCCTTACCGAGCGCGACGACCCTGCCCAATTCCCCGCAGACTGCCTCGCGCCTGCCGTCAAGCCCGGCGAACGGCGCATCCTGCTGTTGGGAGACAGCCACGCCAACATGTTCCGCCCCGCGCTCGATGCCATCCCCAGAGCGCGCGTGATGGAGGCGACCTACGCCGCCTGCGCGCCCGATGGCGCGCTCAGCCCACAGGCTGCCCAGACCCCCTGCGGCCAGCTGATCCGCAAGGCGCTCGATGTCACCGCGCGGGCAAAGCCTGACCTCATTGTCGTCAGCTGGCAGGTGAAGCGCCTCAACCCCGCACAGGTGGCTGCACTGGGCGAGCGCCTCAAGCACATCGGCGCACCGATCCTCGTCATCGGCCCGACGCCCGAATATAGCGTGCGCGTGCCGAAACTGATGGCTGCGGCGCGGGTGCGCGGAGAGCCGGATCTGCCCGCGCATTACCTTAGCCGCCATATCTGGCAGGCCGACGCCCGCCTCGCCCCGCTGGCGCGTCAGTTCGCCACCTATCTTTCACCGCGCGCGGCCCTGTGTGACGCCACGGCAAAACAGTGCGCCCTTACCGCCGGACAAGACCCCGCTTATTATGACCGCCAGCACTTCAATGGGCCGGGCGCGCGGGCGATTTTCCAACAGATGGTGCGCGAGCAACTCTCGCCCGAAGAACGCGCGCAGCTTGGCCTGTAACCCTCAAAACAAGAGTTTACGCACACTGATCGTAATCGTCCGCCCCAGCGGATCGAGCTGTGCGCCGCTATAGGCGGGCGGCGTTGCGCCGGTGCCATCCGTCACCTTCTGACGCGCATTGAAAATATTGCCCACGCCCACCCCGATGCGCGTACCAAACAGCCATGGATGATTGCGCAACACCGAGGGGATTTGCCCGACATTGATGAACATGCGCAGGTTGACCTTGGTGAGATCATCGAAACGCAGGTTCCCCGTGGGCGCGCCGCCGGGGTCCCGCACCTGCGCGCTGCTCTGCCAGTTGGCGGTCAGCCGCCCGCCGAGCCAGCCCCGATTATAGCCCGCCGTCGCTTCCACCTCATGCCGGGGCTGGGGCGCGCCGCCATTCAAGGTGCCGCCGTTCAGCAGGTCGATCTGCGGTTGCCCGGCGATAAGCGTCGCTGTCTCGGTCAGGTGGATGCTGTGGTAAAGCGAGAAGCTGAGACGGCCGCCCGCGGCGCCTCCGCGCCCACCGAAGCCCCCACCGCCGCGTGCCGGGCCGCCGCCAGGAGCCGCCGCCGCTCCGGCGCCCAGGCTACCACCCTGCTCCACACCCGGCGGCCCACCGGGAAACCGCTGCGCCATATAGGATCGGATCGCGTCTATCTGCGCCTGCGGTGTCTTGAGCGATTTCGAGAAATTGATGCCCCAGCGCAGCACATCGCTCTGCTGCTCCGCAATGTTGACGGCGCGCGCATCCACCCCGATCAACGCTCCGGAAGGGTCGAAATTGAAGCGACCGGGATAGGCGGCGAGGCTCGCGGCGGTGAGCGTGGGTAGCGCGACAATGCCGTTTTCGGTGCGCTTGCGTGTATAATCGAGCGAAAGGCTGAGGTTGGGCTTGTCCATCGCCTTGACGTTCAGCCCCAGCCGCCATTCGCGCACCTGCGCTTTATCCAGCGCCGGATTGCCGCCAGAGGTGAGCCGCACCAGCCTGCTCTCCCCGCGCACATAATCGAAATAGCGCACGGAATCCGTGATGATCTGCGGATCGCCGAGCTGCTGGACGGTCGGCGCGCTCTGCGCATCCTTATAGGAGCCGACGAGGCTCACGGTCTTGATCGGCGCCCAGCTGAACCCGCCGCCAAAGCCGCGCACAGTGCCGAAATCAGACAGTGTTTCGCCCTGCACATTGGCGTTAAGGGAGAGGTCGCCGATCCAGCGCGTCGGGCTGTCCAGCACAGGAACATCGAGGCTGAGCGAGCCGAGGCCGCTGGTGCGCTTCAGGGAGGCGGACTGCTGATTAGCGGCGCGCAGGGACTGGCTGTCATAGCGGGAAAGCGTGCCGCCCGCCCGCGCGGTCAGCGATACCTCGCCCGCGGGCAGCCGTGCCACCGGTCCATTAATGCTAATGTCACTCACTAGCAGATCATTGTTGCTGCGCGCCTGATCCGCCGGCTGGCCAGGCGCTATCACCGTGGAAATAGCCCTCGATTCGCTATGATCATACGCGCTCGTCCACGTCCCCCGCCACCGCGCGACATCGAGGTTCATCGTCGTGCCAAGATGCGCGGTCTGGCTGCTGGTGGTGCGCGTCTGCGCGCCTATCGCGCCGGTGAGCGCCCGGCTCTCGTCGCTGCTCAACACGCCGTTGACGCTGGCATCCAGCCGCTCGGACAACGGGCGGTGATAGGCGACATTCGCCTCGAACTCCCGCCGTGATGCGATCAGCGAGCGCCCGCTTGCGCCCCCCGCCGCCGCCAGCCCGCGCTCCGCCTCGGTCAGCATCGCGGTGTCGATATATTCGGCACTGAGGTTGAAACGCGCACCATCCCGCACCGAGAAATAGCTCGCCTCCGCGTTGGTCCGCCCGCCGCCCCCCTCGGTGGCGAACCGCTGCCGCCCGTCCAGCGTCCACGCGCGAAACCGTTTGCGCAGCACGAAGTTGACGACCTTCTGATCGGCCGGATAGCCATATTTGAGCGCCACCTGCTCCGGCAGAACATCGACCCGCGCGATCGCCTCGGAGGGGATGCGCTCTATCTCCTGCCGCCCGGAAACCCGCCGCCCTTCGAGCAGGATCAGCGGCTGGCCGCCGCCCGTCCCCCTGATCTGGGGCGCCAGCTCGGCCAAAATCTCGGTCACGCTGCTGACGCCCAGCGCCCGCACATCCGCCGCGCCCAGCGACACCTCCGGCTTGATCTCGCCCAATGCGCCACCAGGCAGGCGCGATGAGGCGGTGACGACGATCTCCTCCTCGGCCTGATCGTCCACCTGCGGCTTTTGCGCCTGCCCCTGCGCGACGGCTGGGACAAAGCTGGCTACGAGGAGGCTGGCTGGCAACAGGAGTGGGCGCATAAAAGGCATGTCCTTGGCGGCTAAAACTTCATCCGGCAAGCGCGCCTCTCCCCTCGCACCTGCTCGCAGCGGCGATAGGGCGGCGCGGATGAACCGCCGCTGACTCTGGTATGCGCCTATCCCAACCGCGCCAGCGCCGCCGCCAGCCGCTCCGCCTCGGCGGATTTTTCAGCATGATCCGCGCGGGCCTTCTCCACCGCTTCAGGCTTGGCCTTCTCGACGAACGCGGGGTTATTGAGGCGGGCAGAGAGCGACGCCGCCTCCTTTTCTGCCGCGTCCTTTGCCTTGCTGAGGCGCGCTTTCTCGGCAGCGATGTCGATCACGCCTTCGAGGAGAAGCACAAATGTCGCTTCGTCAACGACAACTTGAGCTGATCCGCCAACGAGCAAATCTTTATCTGGTGGGCCTGCTGCCGGTCCAGTCAATGTTATTTCAGAACCAAATTTGAATTTCCGTTCGAACAGCTCAGAAACACGCGCCAACCGGCTTATCGAGGGCAGATTTTGTGAAATACGTGACAGCGTTAGATCGTTCGCTTCGGTAATTACCGCTTTCAATTTAGCTGACGCTGGCACTCCCAGTTCGGTCCTGACCGCACGAATTTCGTTCACTAGTTTAACGAGCCATTCTATGTCGGCCGTCGCCTCAGCGTCCACCGCAGCTCCAGGTTCCGGCCATTTGGCGACGATAAGGTCATACTCCCGCTGCCCAAGCGCATGCCACAATTCCTCGGTGATGAACGGCATGAACGGGTGCAGCATCACCAGTATCTGGTCGAGCACCCAGCCCGCTACCGCGCGAGTTTCGGTTCGATGCTCATGATTATAATTTGTAGTTAGATGCCCGGTTTCTGTCTGTAGTACCGGCTTGATCAGCTCCAGATACCAGTCGCAAAACTGATCCCACACGAAATGATAGATCGCGTTCGCCGCCGCGTCGAAACGCAGCTCGGCAAGCGCCTTGTCCAGCGCGGCGAGGGTTTCCACCACTTCGCCGATGATCCACTTGTTCACCGCAAGCGTGGCGGGCGGCGCCGCGACCGAGGAGGAGGCGCCGATGCCGTTGCTCATCGCAAAGCGCGTCGCGTTCCACAGCTTGGTCGCGAAGTTGCGATAGCCCTCGACCCGCTTTTCATCCATCTTCACGTCGCGGCCCTGGCTTTCCATCGCCGCCATGAAAAAGCGCAGCGCATCCGCGCCATATTGATCGATCAGGCCGAGCGGATCGACGACATTGCCCTTGGATTTGGACATTTTCTGCCCATCCGCCGCGCGCACCAGCCCATGCAGATAGAGCCGCTTCCAAGGAACTTCTTTCATGAAGTGGATGCCCTGCATCGCCATCCGCGCGCACCAGAAGAACAGGATATCGAAACCGGAAATCAGCAGATCATTGGGGTAGTGCCTGGCGACCAGCGGTGCAGTATCGTCCGGCCAGCCGAGCGTGGCGAACGGCCAGAGCGCTGAGGAGAACCATGTGTCAAGGACGTCTGTTTCCCGATATAGGTCAAACTCATACGTATAAGGATCTATCTGACGGGCATGAAAAGCCTCAGACTTATACTCTGAACTGTCCTGATCTATGATCCTAATCTGAATGTTAAGGCCAGTAATCTCGGCATACTTTTTCTTGGCTGCCTCAATTACCTCATTTTCTGACTCACCCACGAACTCGAACCAAGCGTCATCTTGATACTTACCGGTAGCAACAATGGTGGTCGAGAACCCGTTAGGTGTGCGAACACAACTCGGACCATACCAAGCCGGTATCCGATGCCCCCACCAGAGCTGGCGGGAGACGCACCAAGGCTGGATATTGTCCATCCAATGGAAAAATGTTTTTTCCCAGCTCTTGGGAACTATTTCGATCGTTCCACGCTCAACAAGCCGCTTAGGTCCCCGCGTTAGAGCTTCAGCGTCTACATACCATTGATCGGTCAGCCACGGCTCGATCACCACGCCGGAGCGGTCGCCATAGGGCGTCTGGATCACGCGGTCCTCGATCTGCTCCAGTAGGCCCGCCGCCTCCAGCGCCGCGACGACAGCCTTGCGCGCCTCAAACCGGTCCAGCCCCAGATACTCGTCCGGTATCCCGCCGCACTGCACGACCTTCGCATCTGCATCGAGCATGTTGAGCATCTCGGCGGCAGCAAACCCTGCGCGCTTGCCGACCTCGAAGTCGTTGAAATCATGCCCCGGTGTGATCTTGACCGCACCACTGCCCAGCTCCGGGTCCGCATGGTCATCCGCCACAATCGGGATGCGCCGCCCGGTGATCGGCAGGGTGATATACTTGCCGATGACGCTGGCATAGCGCGCGTCCGCGCCGTTCACCGCCACCGCCATGTCTGCCAGCATGGTTTCAGGCCGCGTGGTGGCGACGACGATATAGTCGCGGCCATCATCCAGCCGCACGCCATCAGCCAGCGGATAGCGGAAGTGCCAGAACTTGCCCTGCACCTCGCGCGTTTCCACCTCAAGATCGGAAATCGCGGTCTTGAGGCCGGGGTCCCAGTTCACCAGCCGCTTGTCGCGATAGATCAGGCCCTCGTTGTAGAGATCGACGAACACCTTGACGACCGCGCGGGTGAAATGCGGATCCATCGTGAATTGCTCGCGCGACCAGTCCATAGAGCAACCGAGGCGGCGCAACTGGCCGGTGATCGTGCCGCCGCTCTCCGCCTTCCACTCCCAAACCTTGTCGATGAACGCTTCGCGGCTATAGTCCGTCCGCTTTTGCCCGGCGGCGTTCAGCTGCCGCTCGACCACCATCTGCGTCGCGATGCCGGCATGATCGGTGCCGACCACCCACAGCGCATCCTTGCCGCGCAGCCGCTCGTACCGGATCATGATGTCCTGCAACGTGTTATCGAGCGCGTGGCCGATATGCAGGCTGCCGGTCACGTTCGGCGGCGGATTGACGATGGTGAAGGGCTGCGCATCTGGGCGCTCCGGCCGGAACAGGCCGTTCGCCTCCCAATGCTGATACCATCGGGCCTCGATGGAGGCGGGATCGAATGTTTTTGCAAGCTCTGTCATGGCGAAAAGCCAATAACGCTTATGCTCCGCAGGTCAATTCGCGGATGCAGCAAGAAGAAGCAATCAGAGCGACCGGCCAGTGATCCGCGCTATTTCCTTGGCAACCATGCCCTCGACAAGGCGAGGCAGGTTCGCGTCAAGCCAGTCCTTCATCATCGGGCGCAGCATCTCGCGCACCAGCCCTTCGAGCGTATTTTCGGCTGCCTCCGGCTCGGCGGGCTTCACAAGGAGCGAAGACAGGGCGGCAAGCGACGTGCGCGCGGCAGCCTCGCTAGCATGAGAAACGATCGTCTCGGCCTCTACCGGCGCGGGCGCAGCAGATGCAACGGCTGGCATGGCAATTCCTTCCTCTACAGCAGGAACTGTGACTTCATCGGCAATGTCTAGGCTGTCGCTCAGCTCCAGCACAATGCCGTCCTGATCATCCTGCGTCAGCACAGCGTCATCAGCCCATTCCTCCAGATCGAGCGCCGCGGCAGGATCTTCAACCCTGCTTGTCTGGCCGACCCTGGGCATCTCCTCGGTCAGCTCCAGCACCTCGTCGACATAGGAGGATGCAGCAATGCCTGCGTCAGCGTCCTTGGCCAGTCCGGCCACTACAGCCTTGCGACGTGATTCGCGGTCTGCCTCACGACGCGCCGGTGTCCTGGGTTCCTTGCGCGCGGGCATCTCCCCATCATCAGCAATTATCCGCTTGATAGAAGACAATATTTCTTCCATCGACGGTTCCTTGCTCATATCACCCATATCTTTGGTCACCTGTTTGCCCACGCCCCCGCGTCTCGCGCGCACATTGACATGGTTAAATGCTGTGTCAAGCACCGTCCTTGAAGCGGTTTTACAAGCCTTTCCGACCCGTCAAAAGACGAAGCCGGCTTTCTCGGCCTCAAATCCGTTGGCGCGCACCATCTCCATATCCGCGATCGTTGCAAATCCAAGAGTGCCGCCAGCCTTGCGCCCAAGAACCAGTCTGGTGACGCCGCGCTCGATCAGGCCCGTGGCCACTCTTCCGCCTTCTGCCAGCTGCGCATTGAGCGCCGGGGGGAGAGCATCCACCGCCCCATCGATCAGGATGACATCATAAGGCGCCTGTTTGCCGTCTCCCTGCGCAGGTTTGGCGCCACACAAGACAACCTCGGCGCCCATATGCCGCAGCAACGCCAGAGTGTAGCCGGTTGCATCTCCGAGCAGCAGCACCTTCTCTCCCGGCTCGATCTGCGCGGCAGCGAGCAGACGCCCGGTGGCCAGCGGCGGGTTCATCGCCGCTCCGTTGCCCAACGGCACCGGCCTGTCGGTATAGCATGTCTCGCGCCGGGCAGCGGGCACAAACTCCTCGCGCGCCACAGATGCCATCGCCGCGAGTACGGCCGGATCGTTGACATCGCTGGTGCGGAGCTGGCTAGCCACCATGGCGGCGCGCATGGCCGCGAAATCGACATGTGTCATTTCTGCCTCCCGAATCGCGGCGAGTGTGGCCGCGTATTCACAATCCCGGATCGTCCTCTAGGGTTCAAAGCCATGAAGGACAAGTTGCCTATTGCGCCGTCCAGCCGCCATCGACGGAAATATTCGTGCCGGTTATATTGGATGCGGCATCGGAGCACAGGAACAACGCGGTCTCCGCCACTTGCTCCACCGTCACGAACTGCTTGGTCGGCTGGCCCGCAAGCAGCACATCGTTCATCACCTGCTCCCGCGTCATATTGCGGGCTTTCATCGTATCAGGGATCTGGTTTTCCACCAGCGGCGTCCAGACATAACCGGGCGAGATGCAATTTGCCGTGATGCCAAACGTGGCGGTTTCGAGCGCGATCGTCTTGGTGAGACCCGCAAGGCCGTGTTTGGCGGTAACATAGGCGCTTTTGAATGGCGATGCGGTGAGCGAATGGGCGGACGCGGTCTGGATAATCCGGCCCCATCTCTGCTGCTTCATATAGGGGATGGCGAGGCGGCAGGTATGAAAGGCAGACGTGAGGTTGAGGGCAATAATAAGATCCCATTTCTCGACCGGAAATGCCTCGACCGGGGCGACATGCTGCATCCCCGCATTGTTGATGAGGATGTCCACCCCGCCAAAGGCATCGGCTGCGTGGCGCATCATCGCCTCGATCTCATCAGGCTTGGTCATATCATGCCCGCAATAGACCGCGCGCGCGCCGCTCAATCCTTCGAGCGCCAGCCGCTCCTGCTCGATCGCTTCGGGCGCGCCAAAGCCGTTGATGATAATGTTGGCGCCTTGCCCGGCGAGCGCCTTCGCATAGGCCAGCCCGATGCCGGAGGTTGAGCCTGTAATAAGCGCTGTCTTGCCTCTGAGCGTCATGCGTTTTCCCAAAAATGATCTGCGTCCGATCGCGCTGCACCGCAATATCGTGAATTTACAAGCGCGCCAAGCCCGGCGCACTTTTCTTGAGCGGTGAATTGCCCTACTCCTGACAGAATAGACCGAACGTGGAGAGCGTCTCATGCGCCTGGACGACGAGCAAGAAAGCAGCAATTTCGAGGTCCAGCAGGGCGGCGGGGGTGGCTTCGGCGGCGGAATGGGCGGCGGCAACCTGCTTGGTATGCTTCTTCCGATGATCGGCAGCAAATTCGGCTGCGGCGGCATCGCGATTGCGCTGCTGATCTTCGCGGTAATGGGCGGCGGCCTCAACCTCGGCTCGCTGGTGGGCGGGGGTGGCTCAAGCCTGTCTCCGCAACAACAAACGCAACAGGCTGACCCAGCCGGGCTGACTGACATACAGCGCACGTCGCTGCAGGTGCTTGGCTCTACCGAACGGCGGTGGCAGGAAATATTCGCGGCCAACGGATCCGATTATCCCGAACCCACGCTTGTATTCTATAGCCAGAACGGCATGTCCGGCTGTGGCGCCGCACAATCGGCTATGGGGCCGTTTTATTGCCCCGCAGACCAGAAAATCTATATCGACACCGAGTTCTTCAACGATCTGAAAACGCGCATGGGCGCGCCTGGCGATTTTCCGATCGGATACGTCATCGCGCATGAAGTGGGCCATCATATCCAGACCGTCACCGGTATTTCAGAAAAGGTTCGGCAGGCCCAACAGCGCGCCAGTCAGGAGGAAGGCAATGCCTTGCAAGTGAGGATGGAGTTGCAGGCTGATTGTTATGCGGGCGTATGGGCCGCACGTGACCAGAATCTGATGGAACCGGGCGATCTGGAAGAAGGGCTGCGCGCCGCCCACCAGATTGGCGACGACACCCTGATGAAAGCGGCGGGGCGCAGGCCGGTCGAGAGTATGTTTACCCATGGATCCGCCGAGCAGCGGATGTATTGGCTGAAGCGCGGACTGCAAACCGGCGACCCCGGCCAGTGCGATACTTTCGCGGCCGAAGTATGAAATCTCCCCTATAGATAGGGGGTAGGTGGTCATTGGCACGCGACCCGATGGCGATACAGCTCTTGCCAATGACCCTGCTGCATCACCTGTGGGCTTCGGGAAGTCAGTCTTGGGGTGGCGCCTCCCTAAGTCCATGCAATAAAACTGTCATGTCCCGTAGCTGCGTGACAGTCATCACATGCAACGGGCGCAAGCAGCGGTCATTTGACGGTGATAGTTTCCCCAGACTTTCCGGGATAGTCACTATATAATGCACTCGCGAGCTTCGCGGCGGCGAGGCCGGGCTGGGCTGCGGGTGTGCCTTCCTTCGCCTGTGTCATCGCACGGCCCTCCCATATCGTGCTATTGTCCGCGCGCTTGCGGATTTGAACAGAGAGCGATGTCGTCACAATATTCTTGGGCTTGCCTGACAGATCAATGCCGATACCAAGGCCGACGCCGCTACCATAGCTGCCGGTCGATCCACCGACACCGACGCTGACCGGCGAGCGGTTAACAAGGGGGGATTGCACGCTGCGCTGCGCATCCACGCGCACGACATATTCGCTGGGTACAAGTGTCTGCTTGCCCGCCTCATCGGTAAAGCCGATGCGCTGCATCTCCTGGCTCACAGCGGCGGCATAGGTGCGGAACTCGATCGAGTCCGATGCCTGCGGCACCATCGACTCAATGAGAAACCCGCCCGATCGCGCCACCGGATCGGGCGCATGAAAGCGCGTCACCTCTACCGGCGACACCGCCGTCGCACAGCCGCCCAACAGGGCCACCGCCGGGAGCAGCGCGCCCATCACCCAGTGCTTTGCCATACGCTTAGACATGGCCCATCTCCCTTGCTGTTCGATATTGAACCACCATAGTATCGCTGCACACAGGCTGAACAAGCCCGATGATCGGCTGAATTGTAAAAAGCCCTCAGCCCCGGCCTTGACTTTGCGGCCTGATCCCCATAGGGGCAGCGCTTCGTTTTATCAGACACCAGAATCACGTAAAAAAGGCCAAGCCATGAAGATCCGCAACTCGCTGAAGTCGCTGAAAGACCGCCACCGGGACAACCGCGTGATCCGTCGCCGCGGCCGCACCTACGTCATCAACAAGACCAACCGCCGCTTCAAGGCGCGTCAGGGCTAAGCTTCGCGCCAGCCTGTCGCCTTGGCGACGAATGACCCGGCCCACGCAACGGCCGGGTTTTTTATTGGACAAGCGGCCTCAGTCTGCGCCCAACCGGGCCGGCCGGGCGAGATTCGCTTCCATCACGGCACGGACCTGCTGGTCAATCACGCGAGACCCCTTCGGCCCATGCAGCACCATCACGGTATCGCACGTCGCCACACATTCCCCTTGTTGAAAGGCGGCCGAATAGAGCACCCAGCTTGAATTACCGATCTGGCCGATGCCGCTGTGTATAGTGACATCGTAGGGGAAGTGCGCTTCCGTCACATATTTGAGGTCCACCGCAGCCACCAGCCAGCGCACCCCGGAATCCGACGGGTGATGCCCCAGAAGATGATGGAAATGGACGCGGGCCGTTTCAAACATTGCCGCTATCGCGACATTGTTGATGTGGCCTAATGTATCGAGGTCCGCATATCGGGGCGGGACGACGATCGAGACGGGATAGTTGTCAGCCTCCAGCCGCCATGCTTCCGCTTTTGCCATGAAATTGCCCTTGTGTAATCCCGACCATTACGCCCTCTCGCGCCGAAGGGGGAGGCAACGCGAAAGCAACGCGGTTTAGCCTATGACATAGGGGCACCAAGCGCCAGAGCTAAATTCAGGTAGAGCCGCCTTTGCCCAGCGCGGAACGGACGAGCGCCATCTGCTTACGATAAAGGCCGGTGAGCGCGGCATAATCGGCCTGGATCTGCCCCATCTTGAGCACCTGATCCTCCAGCGTCACCGTATTGCCATCTGGCTTCACCTCAGAGATCGAAGGATCGGGGATCAACGCCCCGCCGCTCGTCTGCCGTGCGCCGAGGCGGCGCATGCCCTCGCTCAGCGTGACATGCGGGCGGGCGGTGACGATGCGGCCATCGACCATCGCGGCAAAGCTGGCCTTCGGCTCGGCAAGCTCCTGCGCGCGATAGCCGGGCGTATCGCTGTTGGCGATGTTCTGTGCGATAACGCGCTGTCGCTCGCCCAAATGGCGCATCGCCTGCGCGATGGCATCATTCAGCCCGCTCATAATATGCCCGTAATGCCGCTGATGCGGGTCAGCGCATCCTGATAGCGCGCAAGCTGCGCCTGCTGATAGGGCGATGGTCCGCGCCCTCCCCCGCTGCCTGCCTCGGCAAGCGCAACCTTGCCATCATCCCAGTAAAGCGAACGATAGGCCGTCTGGCTGACCGAAATCGCGTCCTTCACCACCTTGAGGGCGATCGCGGCGTCCTTCGCCGTTCCGATCGACAATGCTTCGGTGAGCGACAGGCCAAAAGTACCGCCGGGGCGGACCTTGGGCTCCCTCGGTCCGGCAATAGCGGGAACGGTCAGGCGCTGCGGCTCCATCCCCAGCTTGGCAAGCGCATCGCTGCCTTGCGGCCCGGCGATCAGCTCTACATCCGCGCCCGCCTTCGCCTCGATCCGCAACAGCCGCTCGCCATTGACGGTCGGCGTGGTGATCGCCGCTTTGCCGGACAGCGCGGACTTCACCCGCGCGGACAAGGTGGCGAGCGTGTCCTCCGCCGCGATGGTGATCTTCCTCACCGCGCCGCTGTTGAGGCGCACGGAAAAGCTGTCCCCGGCGCGCAGTGATGTATGCGTGGTAAGCAGCCCTGAATCCTGCGGGGTCAAAGTGCCGCGCGCAAGGCCCATCGCGCCCAGCACGCTCGCCCCGCCGGGCGCAGCCGCGATCCGCACCGGCCCGGTCTGCTCCGCCACCCGACCGAACTGACTGGCGGAAAGCTGCGCGCCCGATGCAGCATTGAGCGAGACGACAAAGCCGTCGGTGGCCCCGGTGCGGATGGCGCCGGGCAGCGCGCCGCTCGTCCGCCCGCCCGCATACAAGCGGCCATTGAGGAACGCGATGCTGTCGACCTGATCGGTGCCGCTGCTGCCGATATAGCTGGTCTGCGCGCCCGTCAGGCTGGCGGTCAGGCGCGTGACAAAGCCATCCCGCCCGCCCGAAATGCCGTTGACCTGCGCGCCACCCAGCGCCGCATCCGTCGCACCGCCAACCGCGATGCTCCCATCCGCCGCCACCGCCAGCGCGCGTGCATCTGCTAGGCCAAGGTCGATGCTGGCCGTGTCGGTGGCGAGCGTTGCGCTGTCGATCTGGCGCAGCACGGCGTGGCCGGTTTCATTCGTGAGCGCGAGCAGCGAGCCATCCGCGGCAATCCCCAGTGCGCGCACGCTCTCGCTACCGCCCGCGTCTATCGTCCGCCGTGCAGTGACCAAACCATTGGCGTCGAGCTTGGCGATTACTGCATCGCCGGAACCGAAGCCGCCGACGCCCTTCGCCGTACCGCCGACATAGATGCTGCCGTCCGCGCCGGTCGCAATCGCGCTCGCCTGCTCGACGCCGATGGCGCGCACCAGCGTGGCAAACTGCTCGTCGCCGTCTTGCGTGTAACGCGCGACCAGCATGTCGCCATCGCTCGCCGCGCCGTCGAACGCGCCGCTGACCGTGCCCGCCACCACGACATCGCCATTGGCGGCGATGCTCACCGCCGCACCGCTGGCGCTGTCCGCCGCGCCGAGCATCTGCTGCCACAGCACCCGCCCCTCGCTGTCGATCTTGGTGAGCATCAGGTCCTGCGCGCCCACCGGCCGGTTCGCGTCCAGCTCGCCCGCCGTAGTGCCGACGACATAGCTGCTGCCGTCGCTTGCGGTGGCGATGGCTGCGGCGCTGGTCGGCGCAAAAACCTGCGGCTGCGAGAGGGTGACGCCTTTGGGCGCGGTGGTCTTGGGCGCGGAAAGCTTCGCCAGCTCGGTGCCGAGGCGGTCATAGCCCGCAATCGGGCCATAGCTGTGCTGCGCTCCGCCATTGGCGGGGTCGTCAAAGCGCAACAGCCGCACCTGCTCCGGCGAGTCCAGCGCAGTCTGTCCCGCCGCCACCATCACCGCGTCGGGCGCATTGTCCTGCACGATCGACACCTGCTCCTGCGCCGGGTTCTTGATCGCAAAGCCCCATTTGTCGGTGCTCTTGTCCGGCACGAAGCGCACAAGCCATTTGGGCTGCGGCTGGCCGGTGGCAGGATCGATAAACACACTTCCGTCCGGATTGCGCAGCGGAATCGCGGAAATGGCTGCGTTGATCGCGTTCGCCACGCTATCGAGCGTCGGCGGCTGGGGCGTGGAGGTCAAATCCACGCTCACCACATCGGGCGTTCCGCCTCCCGGCTTGGTCAGCGTCAGCGTGAATTGCTCGGTCCCCGCCATGCCCGGTATCGGCGTATCGCGTGCGGACAGCACGCCCTGCCCCTTCACCTCCAGCGCGGCGGGCACGGGCAGGCTCACGCTTTCCGCCCGGCGCGTGGGAATGCCGAAGGCAAGGTCGAGCGTCTCGGAAGGCGCCTGCCCCAGAAAGGCCTGAAGATCGGCCAGCCCCCTGGCAAACAGCGAATCGAGCTTCGTCCGTTCGCCGCTGCCGGTCGTGGCGGCGGACGCGGTCTGGGCGAGTACGCGCAGCCGGTCGAGCGCCTTATAGGCGGTGAAGCTGGTCTGAACATCGGCGGGCAGGCTGGCGTCGGCCTTGTCGATGATCGAGCCGAGGCGCTTGATCGCGGCCACCTGCGCGCTGTCCGGCGGTGGTGCCTTCGCATCCTTCCACGGCGGCGTGGTCGGCGCCAGCGTGAAGCCCGCCTTGGCGAGGCGCACGGCGGCGGACTCGACCTTTTGCACCCCGCCAAGCGCGGCAAAGCCGTTCCCGCCCGTAAGCAGGCTCAAGCCAACCAGACTGTTCGAAATGCTTGTCGTCACGCCGTTACGCCTTCGTCTTTGCTCCGATCCGCGATGCTCCGTCTTTCTCCTATAATAGCGGGATAGGCCTCCACCCGTGCGCGAGTGGCGGAAATTCGTGGTTAACAGGGCCAGTCCAAGCCGATGCAGCAGTTGATCGAACCCAGCGAGCTCAAGAAATTCTCCGGCATGCAGCGCGCCGCCGCGCTGATGCTGGCGCTGGGCAAGGAGAATGGCGCGCTGATCTGGCAGCAACTCGGCATCGATGAGGTGAAGGAGCTATCCACCACGATGGCGCAGCTGGGGCGCGTGCCTGCGCACATCGTCGAGCATCTGCTCGTGCTGTTTTCCAGCGAAGTATCGACCATCTCCTCGCTGCACGGCAGCTTCGAGACGACCGAGCGGCTGCTTGAAGGGATCCTGCCCGACGACAAATTGAAGGAGGTGATGGAAGATATTCGCGGGCCATCCGGCCGCACCATGTGGGACAAGCTCTCCAACGTCTCGGAAACCGTGCTCGCCGCCTTCCTGAAGAACGAATATCCCCAGACCGTCGCCGTCATCCTCGCCAAGCTGAAGCCTGAGCATTGCGCGCGCGTACTCTCCGCCCTGCCGCGCGACTTCGCCATCGACGTGATCCAGCGCATGCTGCGGATGGAGCCGGTGCAACGCGAGATCGTGCTGGAGATCGAGAACACGCTCAAGAACGAGTTCATGACGAATCTCTCCCGCTCTCAGCGCAAAGATCCACACGAGTCGATGGCGGATGTGTTCAACGCGTTCGACCGCGCGACCGAGGAGGCGATCCTCGGCGCGCTGGACGCCCGTGCGCCCGACTCGGCGGAACGCATCCGTGCGCTGATGTTCACCTTCGACGACCTTGCCAATCTGATGCCCGCCGCCATCGCCGCGCTGGTGAAAAATGCCGACAAGCGCCAGATGGCGCTGGCGCTCAAGGGCGCGCCCGAAGAGATGCGCGCCATCTTCCTCGCGGCGATGACCGAGCGCGCGGCCAAGATGCTGCGCGAGGATATGGCCAGCATGGGGCCGGTGCGCGCGCGCGAATGTGAGGAGGCTCAAGGCGGCCTCGTGCGCCTCGCCAAGCTGCTGGCCGACCGGGGAGAGATCGTGCTTGTCGATCCCAAGGACGACGAAACGATGATCATCTAACCGGAGGCCGCGCAATTGGACCAGTCTCGCGGCGCACAGCCCTTCCGCTTCGCCACACATTTTATTGACCCGCCGCAGGGCGACGACATCCCGATCACCGATGCCGCGCTGGCTCTCGCAGCCGTGCGGGCGGAGATGGAGGCGTTGCGTGCCGATCAGTCCGTCGCCATCGCCCGCGCACGCAGCGAGGGCTATATGGAGGCTCTTGCCCAGATGCGTGCCGAACGGGAGCAGGCTCTGCTTTCCGCCTGGGACGCGCTCCACACCGCATCGGAAGAGTTCGAGCATGGCCGTGACGCGATAACCGAGCAACTGCGCGAAGAGGCCACAACGCTCGCGCTCAGCATCGGCGAGGCGCTGGCGGCGCGCGCGCTATCCGATGCGCCGGGCGAGGCGATCGATCAGGCGATCGGGCGGGTCTTGAGCGAAATCGCGCGCGGGCAGGAGGTGATAATCAGCGTACACCCCGATCTCGCGCCCGATATCGAAGCGCGCATCGCCACCCGGCAGGCGGGCGACCGGCGCAGACTCAACCTCGTGGTACTGCATGACGACGCGCTTGCCATGGGCGACGCGCATCTGCGCTGGGAGGGCGGCGGCATGCGCCTTGACGCAGCCGAGCGCCAGCGCGCGATTCACGCGGAGCTTGCCGCCCTGGGCCTCACCTAATCCGGCAAAAATTGCCTCCACCCGGCAAATACTGCCCGCCTCCCTTCCTATAATGAAGTGGAAGCGGCAGGGGCCGCGCATAAACGGACTTCGGGTCGGCACTTGGAATTTTTGGCAACATTGCTGGCGCAGCTGGGGCGCGGGCGCGCGCTGGTGATTGGCGCGGTCGGCCTCGCGCTGGTCATCGGCCTCGTGATGCTGGCGCTGCGCCCCTCATCGGCGGGCCTCGCCTATCTCTACACCGATCTTGATCCTTCCTCCGCGCAGGCGATTTCCGAAAAGCTCAAGGCCCAGAACATCGAATTCCAGCTCTCGGCAGACGGCACCGCGATCCTCGCCCCGCAGGACCGGCTGGCAGAGCTGCGCATGACCCTTGCGGGTGAGCAGCTGGGCGGCAAGATCGGCTATGAGGTGCTGGATGCCGAGCAGCCCTTCGGCATGTCCGCCGCGCGCGAGAAAATGAACGAGACGCGCGCGATCGAGGGCGAGCTGGCGCGCTCCATCTCGACGCTTCAGGCGGTGAGCGCCGCGCGCGTGCATATCGTGATGCCCGACAAGGCGATCTTCGCGCGCGAGGAGCGCAAGGCATCCGCCGCCGTGACGGTGAAAACCCGCAGCCGCCTGTCGGGCGAGAATATCGAGGCGATCCGCAGCCTCGTCGCCGCCGCCGTGCCCGAACTCAGCCCCGAAGCCGTGTCGATCATCGACGCGCAGGGGCGGCTGCTGGCGCGCGCGGGCGAGGCGGGGTCAGCGGGAGGGCAGGAGATCGACGAGCGGCAACTGGCTTTGGAACAGCGGCTGCGCGGCCAGATCGAGCAACTGCTGGAGCCAATCGTCGGCGCGGGCAAGGTGCGCGCCGAGGTTTCCGCCGAGCTGGACCGCGCGCAAAAACGCGAGGAAGCGCGCATGTTCGATCCCGACGCGCAGGTCATCTCCCGCCAGATCAGCGTCGAGAGCGGCAACCAGAATCAGGAGAGCCAGGCGGGCGACGGCGGCGTGACCGTCGGCAACCAGCTCCCCACCGGCGGGGCGTCCGGCCCGGCCTCAGGCGGCACACAAACCCAGTCCCGCGCCAACGAAACATCGGAGGACGTCACCTACGACAACAGCCGCACCGACACCGTAACTGCCACCGGGCCGGGCAGCATCAAGCGGTTGTCTGTCGCCGTCTCCATCGACCCCGGCGCCAAGAAAAGCCTGCCTGCAGACCAGATGCAGAAGCTCACCCGGCTGGTGGAGAACGCTGTGGGTTATGACGCCGAGCGCGGCGACAGCGTGGTGGTGGAGGCAATGCCGTTCACGCCGACAGCCGAGGAGGAAGGCGCGGGTCTGGACATCATGCGCTATGTCCCGACCGCCCAGATATTGCCGATGCTCGAACTGCTGCTGGTGGCGGGCGTGGGGCTGATGGTGCTCAGGATAGTGCGTTCGGGCGGCGGCGGAGATGCTAATGGAAGCGCCGCCCTGCTCTCCGGCCGGCGCGCAGCCGACACGATGGAGCCAGACGCCAATGGTGACACGATGCTGCCCGCGCTGGAGGGCGACCCCGCGCTCCCTGCGCCGCCTAGCCTCGCCAACCCGTCTCACATGGCCGCGCTCGATCAGGAGATCGCGCTGGCGCAGGTGGAGGGAGGCATCAAGGCCAGTTCGCTGAAGCGCATCGGCGAGACGATCGCCAGCAACCCCGCCGAGTCCGCCTCGGTGATCCGCCAGTGGATGAACGCATGAGGACGCGATGATGGACAATCCCGCCGATCCGCCCGAAATCCCGCCCGAAGAGCCGGAGGACGCCGCCGCCCAGCCGCCAGCCGAGGGAGAAGTGCTTCCGCCCGAAACCGAAGAGGCGGCAGGGTTCGACATGGGCACCGAGCTGGCATTCGACGATCTGCCCGACCCGCCCGGCATGGACCTCCCGCTCCGCTCCGCCTTCGCGCCTGAGCTGGACGAGGACGGCGCGCCCTCGCTGGAGGCCGTTTATGACGTGCCGGTGCGCGTGCAGGCGGTGCTGGGCCGCGCGCGCATGCCCATTTCCGAGCTCGTCTCGATGCACCCCGGCCATGTGTTCGAGCTGGATCGCCGCGTGGGCGAACCGATCGACATTTTGGTGAATGACCGCATTATCGCGCGCGGCGAGATCGTGATGATCGACGGGCTGCTTGGCGTGACGCTGACCGAAATCGTGAAGAGCGACGCATGAACCGAGCCGTCCGCCTGCTGCTGGCTGGTGCGCCGGGGAGCGAACTCTCCCGCGCGGCGGAGATGGCGCTGGGCGCGGGCGCGGGCGTTGCCTTGGCCGCCAGCCGCGAGGCCGCGCTCGCTCATCTGCGCTGCGGCGCGACCGATCTCGCGATGATCGACGTGCGCCTCGATGTGCCCGCCCTCATCGCCGACCTGCGCGCGGAAAGCCTCAGCACGCCCGTCGTCGCCTGCGGGGTGGAAGCAACCGCCGAGCAGGCCGTCGCCGCGATCCGCGCGGGCGCGCGCGATTATGTGCCGCTGCCGCCCGACCGGGAGCTGATCGCCGCCGCGCTGATGCTGGTGGCAACGCAGGAGCGGGACGAGCACGATCCGCGCGGCATCGAGGCGCTCGTGGGCCAGAGCGTCTCCGCCGTCGAGCGCGCGCTGATCCTCAAGACGCTCGACAGCTGCCGCGGCAATCGCACTTCAGCGTCGGCCATTCTCGGCATTTCGGTGCGAACGATGCGCAACAAGCTGCGCGAGTTCGAGGCGGCAGGGTTCCGGGTGCGCTAGACGATGCGAGAGCGCTTCCTCTCCCTTCTCCAGCGCTTGGGCGGCGAGCGCGATCTTGCTTTAGCGCTCGCCGTCATCGCGATCATCGGCATGCTCATATTGCCGATGCCGCCGTTCCTGCTCGACATAGGCCTCACTATCTCGATCGCTCTCTCGGTGATGATCCTGATGACGGCGCTGTTCATCGAAAAGCCGCTGGAACTCTCCGCCTTCCCGACGATCCTGCTGATCGCCACCATGCTGCGCCTCGGCCTCAACCTTGCCTCCACGCGCCTGATCCTCGGCCACGGGCATGAGGGAGTCCACGCGGCGGGGGGCGTGATCGCGGCGTTTGGCGAATTTCTGATGGGCGGGCAGACCGTGATCGGCCTCACCATCTTCCTCATCCTCATCGTCATCAACTTCATCGTCATCACCAAGGGCGCGGGGCGCATCGCGGAAGTCGCTGCGCGCTTTTCCTTGGATGCCATGCCCGGCAAGCAGATGGCAATCGACGCGGATTTGAACGCCGGAATGATTGACGAGACCACCGCCCGCGCCCGCCGCACCGAGCTGGAGGCCGAAAGCGGCTTCTTCGGCGCGATGGATGGTGCGTCAAAATTTGTGAAGGGCGATGCGGTGGCGGGCCTGCTCATCACCGCAATCAATATCGTGGTCGGCCTGATCATCGGCGTCGCGATCCACGGCGTGGATTTCGTCACCGCGTTCAACACCTATACCATCCTCACCGTGGGCGACGGGCTGGTGAGCCAGATTCCGGCACTGATCGTCTCCACCGCCGCCGGGCTGCTCGTCTCGAAGGGCGGGATGAGCGGGCGCACCGGCGCGGCGCTTTCAGACCAATTGGGCCGCTTCCCCAAGGCCTTCGGGATGACGGCGGTGCTGCTCGGCACGCTGGCGCTGTTGCCCGGCCTGCCGTTCCTGCCCTTCGCGCTGCTCGCCGGGGCAACCGGCTGGGCCGCGCGAGAGCTGGGTAAGCGAGCGGAGGCGCGTTTGATAGCGCAACGCGCCGAGGAAGCCGCCGCATCCGCCCCGCCACCCCTTGCCGAGGAGCCGATAGCTCAAACGCTTAGCATTGATCCGGTGCGCGTCGAGATCGGCTACGCTCTCCTCCCGCTCGTCAACGAGGGCGGCGCGGAGCAGCGTCTCGACGATCAGGTGCGCGCGCTCCGCCGCCAGATGGCGCTCGACTATGGCTTCGTGCTGCCGCCAGTGCGCATCCTCGACAATATGGCGCTCGGCGCGAACGACTATGTGATCACCCTGCGCGAGGCAGAGATGGGGCGCGGCGAAGCGCGGATAGACCGGCTGCTCGTCATCAATCCTGATGGCGGCGACCTCGGCCTCTCCGGCGAGGAAACGCGCGAGCCGGTGTTCGGCCTGCCTGCCTTATGGATTGGGCGGGAGCTGCGCGAGGAAGCGGGCTTCCGTGGCCTCACCATGGTCGACCCCGGCACCGTCATCACCACGCACCTGACCGAAATCGTAAAAGACAACATCGCCGACCTGTTGAGCTACACCGAGACGGCAAAGCTGCTGTCCGAGCTGCACAAGGACATGGAAAAGCTGGTGGCGGACATCGTGCCCGCCCGCATCTCCATCTCCGGCATCCAGCGCGTTCTGCAAAATCTGCTGTCCGAAGGCGTCTCGATCCGCGACTTGCCGACCATCCTCGAAGGCATCGCCGAGGCCGCGCCGCTCACCCACAACCTCACGCAGATGACCGAGCATGTGCGCGCCCGCCTAGCTCGCCAGATCAGCACCACGCACATGCGCGACGGTGCGATCCCGATCCTTACCCTGTCCGGTCGGTGGGATCAGGAATTTACCGAGAGCATCGTCGGCGAGGGCGAGGAGCGGCATCTGGCGATGGCGCCCTCCTCGCTGCAAGGCTTCATCGCCAATGTGCGCGAGGCCTATGACCGCATGGCAGGCGAGGGCGAAATTCCCTGCATCCTCACCAATCCGATGATCCGCCCGTTCGTGCGCTCGATCATCGAGCGCGTGCGCCCGGCGACGGTCGTGCTCTCGCAGAACGAGGTCCACCCCCGCGCCCGCATCCGCACTTTGGGGATGATCGGATGAGCGCCGGCCCCGCCTATAATGAAAGCAGCGAAGGAGTGACCATGACCGATGCCGCATCGCCCCCTGCCCCCGCCGCCGGTGCGCCCGCGCCTGCGGCGACTATGCCCGGATCGGTCGCCCCGACAGTGCCCGTGGCGGCGGAAGGCGGTGTCCTGCCCGGTTTCGCCCAGATCCTGGGCGGAATCGAAGGTAGCGAAATCCAGACGCCGCAGGTGCCGGGGGCGGCGCGCGCCACAGTAGCGCTCCCAAAGCCTCCGCCCATGGAAGCGGAAAGCCCAGCCTCGCCTTCGCCCATCATACCGCCGCAAGCCAGCTCGATACCACTGGCAATGGTAGCGGTGGGAATCCCGACAGAGGCCGAAACGCAGCCAGATGCCGTGACCGAAACCGACGGCGAGAAGAGCGAAATCCCGTCAGACGCTGACGATCCCGTCGCCCTTTTCACCCCTCCCATTCAGCCCGCTATCGCTGCCCCCACACCCCCACCTGCCCAGCATCAGCCGACGGTCGCACCTCCCCCGCCTGAAGACCTCCCAGCGACCGATCCGGAAACACCCCCCCGCACCCTTCAGACCGGACCCAAGCGGCAGGATGCGACCCTCGTCACATCCTCGCTTTCAGACCTGAAGGGGCAACAGGCACCAAGCCAACCGGGTCTTGTACCTTCCTCCCCTGAGCAACGGGACGACACCACAAGCGCCGCCCCCTCCCCGACACTGGCATTGACCGACCAGCCGACGACGCCCTCCGCGCCCGCCCGCGCGGCCACACCGACCATCTCTACCGCTCCCGGCCGCTTCGGAGAGGAGCTGGGCATCGCGATCGCCCGCCACGTCAGTCGGGGCGACAGCGGTTCGGCGGAAACGCTTTCCCTGCGGCTCGATCCGCCCGATCATGGCCGCATAGAGGTGACGCTGAGCTTCGAGGACGGCGGCCCGCTGCGCGCCGTGGTCGCCGCAAGCCAGCCCGCCACGCTCGACCTGTTGCGGCGGGACAGCGCAGACCTCAGCCGCGCGCTGGGGCAGGCAGGCATCGGCACCGATGCGCAATCCTTCAGCTTCAGCGCACAGAGCCAGAGCAGCGGGCGCGAACGGCAGACATATAGCCAGCCGCCGAGCCTTCCCGATGCGCTTCCACTCACTGCGGATGAGGCTTCGCCCGTCCCCGCGCCAGAGTTTCGCCGCCTGCGCATAAGCGGCTCCCTCAACCTCATCGCCTGAAGGAAACGCGCATGACGGCTAACCCGATCACCACATCTCCGCCCGCCCCGCCTCAGGACGGCGCGCTATCCAAGCTCTCCAGCGACTACACAATGTTCCTGCGCCTGCTCACCACCCAGATGCAAAATCAGGATCCGCTCTCGCCGATGGACAGCAGCCAATATACGCAGCAGCTGGTGCAATATAGCCAGGTCGAGCAGTCCATACAGCAAACCGGCGCGCTGAAAGACATTCTCGCCCGCCTCGGCAGCCAGGACATGATGCAGGCCTCCACTCTGATCGGCCGCCAGGCCGCCTATGCTGGCGCGCAGGCGGGCCTCACTGCCTCCACCCCCGCACACTGGACATGGGAGACAGACGGCGCGCCAGCCAGCCTCGTCGCCAGCATACGCGACGCGGCCGGGCGCGAGGTCGAGCGCCGCACGCTCAGCCCCGATGCGCGCGGGCTGTTGTGGGATGGCGCGCTCTCCACAGGCGGAACCGCACCCGAAGGCGGCTACACACTCGCGCTCGATGCGCGCGACGCCAATGGCAAGCCCGTCACCGCCACACTCAGCGCATCGGGAACGGTCAACGCCGTCAACCGTACCGAAGATGGCATAACTCTGACGATCAATGGCCGTACCATCCCGTTTTCTGATGTGCGGAATTTTACCGCCGCCGGTGCCACCGGATAGCGCGTCCATCCTATAATAATCGAACGGAGTGTCATTCCAGCCAGTCCAGTCCCCACGAACGGGATGCTGCTCCGCCCACGCGCTGAAGCGCTTTCAGACCGCGTGCAGACGGAGCCAGTGGGCCTTGTCCCCCCACGCATGCCCGCTGGCTCCTTTTTTCGGTAGAGTATGCACATAAGGAAAATCCCGGCTCCCTCCGCCTATGTGGGCGGGACGAAGAGAGCCGGGATGCGACACGGGCCAATCAAAGGGGCCTGACCCGCACCGGTGGGGGGAAAGCTATCCGCCGCACAGCATAGGTTGTGGCCTGTCATTGCCTGCAGCACTGCGGATGGAGAACATTTCATAACGCAACCCCTCGATCGGCATCGGGCCAAGGATGGCGGCGAGGCAATCGGCAACGCTCGGATCTTCGGCGGAGCCGATCGTCTCCTCCAGCGCCGCCTCGTCCACCCCGCCAAAGGTCAATAGATGCGCCGCCGCCCTGCGCCAGAGCATGGCGGGGTCATTCACTGTCACCCGGATCGTCAGATCATAATGCGAGAACTGCGTCTCTTGCTCCAGCGGCCACGCACCGCGCGGATCTGGATGGTTCAGCATATTCATGGGAACGCTCTCCCCCGATTGTTCGCCCTCATCTGTGCTCTTGCGCCCGAAGGGTTTTTTGACCGGCTGCGTCCTATGGGATGAAGACTGATCCCTCCGGCACTGCTTGCCAATCAGTGAAGAACCCCTACGGGATTATACCTATCCCCAGCCTCGCTGCGCGCGCGGCCATGGGCGATGACGAGGCACAGCTCGGCATAGAGCCGGTCCCATAGCTGCGCGCCTATCGCGAGGGGGAAGCGCTCGTCCTGCTCGATCACCACGCGCGCTTCGCCCGCGCAATCGAGGCGAAAGCGCGCCGGGTGAGGTGTGTCTGTCTCTTCGTCCGGCATCGGGTGCGGGGCAGACAGGCGCGCGGACATCAGAAAGCCCGATAATATCTCTGCCCCATATAGGCTGAGCTGCGCGCAGGGGCGGTGCGGCTGGTCGCGCCGCTCCAGGCTCACCAGCGCGCCATGGGGCCGCGTGGAGATACTAACGCGCAGGCAGGTGCCCTGCCGGTCTTCGATATCGCGGGTGCGTGAATACATCATGGCCTCCCGGAACACGGAAGGCCGGGAGACGGCGCGCCGCCTCCCGGACCATATATTAACGGAACAACGAGATGATCGTCGAGGGCGCCTGATTGGCGATCGACAGCGCCTGCACGCCCAGCTGCTGCTTGACCTGCAACGCCTGCAACTTCGCCGATTCCTTCGCCAGATCGGCGTCGACGAGGTTGCCGATGCCGGCCTCCACCACATCACTGAGCTTGCCAGTGAAGGTCTGTTGCGCCTCGATCTTGCGCGAGGCAGCGCCCAGTGTCGAGAGCGAGGTGGCGAGGTTAGACTGCGTGGTCGTCAGCGTGTCGATCATCGCCTGCGCCGCCGCCTGCGTATTCACCTGCCCCGTCGCCGCGACAGTCACCACCGAACCGCCGAGGTCCAGACCCTGGTTCGCCACGGAGAGCGAGTCGGGATCGTATGTCGCGGTGCCGGTATTGCCATCTTTCACCGATTGCAGCGCCGTCACGGTGCCGCCACCTGTCAGCAGCAGGTTGGTGCCATTGAAGTCAGAGCTGTTGACGATCGTGGTGATCTGATCGCGCAGCGCCACGAAGTCAGAGTTGATCGCCGCGCGGCTGTTGGCATCGATGCCCGCGTCGGCGGACTGATAGGCCTTGGCCTTCATCTGGTTGATGACGTCGGAAATCTGCTCCGCGCCCGCAATCGCCACGTCGGTGACGCTCTTGGCGCGGCTTAGCGAGCTGCTGACGGACTTGAGGCCACCCAGATCACCGCGCAGCGTCTGCGCGATGGCATAGGACGCCGAGTCATCCTTGGTGGACGAGACGGACAGGCCGGTGTTGATGCGGGTCTGGACCTGCGCCAGGCCGCGGTTGGTTTCATTGAGGGACTGAAGGGCGGCCATTGCGCCCAGATTGGTGTTGACGGAAAAACCCATGATGATCCCTTTCTGGGAGAAGCGGAACCGCTTCTGCGGCCCGGAGCCGGAAACGCCGACCCACGATGCCCCGCGACACTGCGGCGCACAGGCTCATTCTGGGATGGGATGAAGGCGGGGCAAAATGGACGGGGCGATATTCGTGGTTAAGATGGGAGTAACCAGTACCGTCACCCCGGACTTGATCCGGGGTCCCGCTATTCTTTCGAAAGTGCGGCCAAGCTTGTGCCGATTAGTAAGAAGCGGGACCCCGGTTCAAGCCCAGGGTGACGATTGAGGAGAGGTGCAATGTCATTCGTCAAAACGGCGACAACACATCCAGCAATTGCTGCCCCCAGCGCGCCTGTTGTGCGTCGGTGAGTTGCCCCTTGCCGCCATAGCTGATCCGCGCCTCGGCGATCTGGGTGTGGCGGATGCTGTTGTCGCGCGCAACGTCCTGCGGGCGGACGATGCCGCTCACCAGCAGCTCGCGCAGCTCGAAGTTGACGCGGCTTTCCTGCCGCCCCTTGATGACGAGGTTGCCGTTGGGCAGCACGGCGGTGACGATCGCGGCCATCGTCATGCTGATCGTCTCGCTGCGCGTGGTGCTGCCCTTGCCGTCGTTGCTCGATTCCGTGCTGCTGCCGACGAGGGTGTTGCTGTCCACCCCGATCGCGCGCTTCACGATCTTCTCCAGCCCGAACAGCGCACTCGCCCCGCCCGCCTCTGAGCCGGATCGGGAACGGCTGGTCGCGTTGCTGACAGAGGCCTTGTCGGAAATGTCGATGCGAATGGTGAGGATGTCGCCCACTTTGGATGCGCGCTGATCCTGAAACAGCGCGCCCGCGCCATTGCGAAACAGCGAGGCGGAGGCGGCAACGGGCGGATCGGCTGCCTCCCCGCCGCGCTGCGCGGTGGAAAGCTGGGTGAGCGAAGGCTCCGCCGCCGGCGCGGGCGGCGCCTGCGTCTCGCTCAAGCCTGGCGCGCGGCCCACATCCTTCAGCCGCCCCCATGTGCCGCAGGCGGTGAGGGCGATACACAACCCAAGCGCGACATATCTCCTCATGGCGCATCTACCTCCGCCGCGCCCGGCCCTGTCACCCGCGCATCCAGCGTGCGGTCGGTCGCGAGATTGACCACGCGCACAGCCCCGCCCGCCGCGCCATCGCCCAGTGCCCGGCCCGGCGCGGTGATCGTCAGGCGGCCGGAGCGCATGACCAGCGTCACCCCCTCGCCCCGGCGCACCAACGTCGGCGGCCCGATATCGCTCGCGCGCACCGTTGCGCCAAGGGCCAGCGCGCGCCGCGCCTCCTTCCCCGCCACATCCGCCCCGCGCAGGGCAAAGCGGGCGGTGGCGGCAGGCACAGACGCACGCTCGAAATCCGCAGACGCCAACACCTCGCCGCGCGCAACCGGGCGCACCAGCACATCCGCCTCCGCAGCCCCGGCAGCAGCAGCCATAAGCAACACCGCAATCACCGCAGCTGGCTCGATGCAGCGAGCATCTCGTCCACCGTCTTCACCACCCGGCTGTTCATCTCATAGGCGCGCTGGGCGGAGATCAGCGCCGTGATCTCCTCCACCGGGTTGACGTTCGACCCTTCGACAAAGCCCTGTTGCACCGTGCCAAAGCCCGGCTCGCCGGGGTTGGCGAGGCTCGCCTGCCCAGATGCCGCGCTTTCGAGGAACAGATTGTCTCCCTGCGCCTGCAAACCCGCATCGTTGATGAAGGTCGCGAGCTGGATCTGCCCCACGGTCTGCGGCGTCGGGCTGCCTGAGGTGCGCACCTGCACCTCCCCGGTCTTCGAGATGGTCACATCCACCGTCCCCTGCGGAATCGTGATGCCCGGCTGCACGGCATAGCCCTGCGCACTCACCAGCTCGCCTTGGTCGGAAAGCTGGAAAGACCCGTCGCGCGTATATGCTGTCTCGCCCGACGGCAGCGTCACCGGGAAATAGCCGCGCCCCTCGATCGCGATGTCATAGCGATTGCCGGTCTGTTGCAGCGCTCCCTGCTGCTCGATGCGATAGATCGCGCCGGTCTTCACCCCCGCACCGATCTGGATGCCCGAAGGCGCGCGCGCGCCGTCATTGCCTGCGCCGGGTGGCGTTTCCTGCTGATAGAGCAGATCCTGAAACTCGGCCCGCTGGCGCTTGAAGCCAGTGGTGTTCATGTTGGCGATGTTGTGGGAAATCACATCGACATTGGTCTGCTGCGCCAGCATGCCGGACGAAGCGATGGAAAGTGAGCGCATAAATCCTCCTTACCCGATCCTGCCCAGCCGCCCGATCGCGTCGCGGCGCAGATCGTCGATCGCCTTGCTGATCGCCATGCTGGACTGATAGCTGCGCAATATGTCGATCAGCTCGGTCGTCTCGCTGATCGGCTGGACGTTGGAGCCTTCGACGCCCCCGCTCCTGATGCGCGTCTCGTTGGCGCCGAGCGAACGCCCACCGCTCCCCGCCATTAATCCATCACCGCGCTGGCTGAGCGCGCTGTCATCTTCAAACACCGTCACGCCGATGCGCCCCAGCGGCCCCGTCTGCGCGGAAAGCGTGCCATCGGGCGCTATCGCCAGTGTGGGCAGCGCATCGGGCGGGATCGCGATTGGCTGGCCGCCCTCGTCCAGCACTTTCGCTCCACCGGAAGTCACCAGCTCGCCCGCCTCGCTCACCTTTAGGAACCCCGCGCGTGTATAGGCGGTTTCTCCCCCCGCATCGTGAACGGCGAGCCAGCCCGGCCCGTCGATCATGATGTCGAGCGGGTTGCCTGTCGGCTGGAACGCGCCGCTGCGGGTATCCAGCCTGGCGCGATAATCCTGCACAAAGCGGGTGGCGCGCGCATCGCGCGGCGCCTCGCGGGGCGGCGGCCCTTCCATCGTCTCCACATATTCGTGAAACACCGGCGCCTCGCGCCTGAAGCCTGCCGTCTCGCTGTTCGCCATATTGTTGGCGGCGATGTCGAGCCTGCGGCGCAGCGCCTGCTCGTGGCTCAAAAGAACATAGGTCGAAATGTCCATCGCTCGATGTCCCGGCAAAAACTGCATGGATTTGGGTTGGAGGCGGAAATTTTTGCCGCCCCTCGCCTCTATAATAGGAGGGACGACGGCCCGCCCGCGCGCGACAGCCGGATTTTTGACAAGGGACAAACCGCCGCATGGCTCCACGCAAAAAACCCGAAGACACCACGCCTCCTCCCGCCAGCCCTGAGGAGGAGGCAAGCGGCCTTGTCGATGTCGGCCCCGATGCCCCTCCTCCCCCGGCAGGCAAGCTCGCCTTACTCAGGAACAAGAAGGTGATGATCGGCGGCGCGGCAGCACTGCTGCTGGTCGCGGGCGGCGGCGGCGCGGCAATGATGCTGGCGGGCGGTGAGGAAAAACCCGCCTACGGCGAGCAGGCGAAAGAAGTGCATGCGGAAGCAGAGGAAGAAGAGGCCGAGGAAGAGGAAAGCGCTGAAGGAGAAAGCGAGGGCAAGGACGGAGAACTGCCGCTCGTCGATGTGCCGCCGATGATCGTCAATCTGCGCACCACCAATGGCGAGCCGCGCTACCTCAAGATCCGCTTCATGCTGGAGGCAAAATCGGCTGAAAAGACCGAGAAACTCAAGGCCAAGCTCCCGCTCATCATCGATTCCTACCAGCCCTTCCTGCGTGAATTACGGCCGGAGGACATTTCCGGCTCCGCCGCGGTGTTCCGCATCAAGGAGGAAATGCTTGTCCGCGCGACCGAGGCCGCGGGCAAAGGCATGGTGAAGGATGTTCTCATCCAGGATCTGGTCCAGCAATGACCGAGGAAGCGCCCGACGACTTCGAGGAATTTGTCGAGTTCAAGCTGCCCGATCCGCCTGTGATCGGCGGCGCGGAAGGCGGAACCTTCGATCAGGCCAGTATCGACGCGCTGTTCGGCGGCGGCGGCGGGGCGGAGCCTCAGCGCGTGGGCCTGCGCGCCGTGCTGGAATCGGAGATCATCAACCATGAGCGCCTGCCGATGCTGGAGGTTGTGTGCGAGCGGATGGTGCGCGCGCTCTCCACCTCGATGCGCACGCTCACCTCGGACAGCATCGACATCAGCCTTGACGATGTAACCACCGCCCGCTTCGGCGATTTTATGGACCGCGTCACCCTGCCCGCGATGATCGCTGTCATCCGCGTGGAGCAATGGGAAAATTACGGCATCATCACTGTCGATTCCGGCCTTATCTATGCCATCGTCGATGCGCTTTTGGGCGGCAAGCGTGGCACCCAGATCATGATCGACGGGCGCGATTTCACCACGATCGAGACGGCGTTGGTGGCGCGCGTGCTGCGCCTCGCGATCTTCGAGTTCAGCACCGCGCTCGCGCCTATTGCGCCAGTGACGATCAAGCTGGAACGGATCGAGACAAACCCGCGCTTCGCCGCCATCGCGCGGCCGAGCAATATCGGCGCAATTTGTACCTTTCGTGTGGACATAGACGGGCGCGGCGGGCGCTTTTCGATGATGTTCCCACAGGCGACGATAGAGCCGGTACGCGACAAGCTGGCCCAGCGCTTCATGGGCGACACGGCGGGGCGCGAGAGTATCTGGCCGGATCATATGCGCCAGCAGATGCTGGCGACGCAGGTGGAGCTATCCGTCCTGCTCGGCGAGATCGCGCTGCCGCTAGAGCATGTGCAGGCACTGGAGATCGGCCAGAACCTCTCGTTTCACACCGAGCCATCGCAGCGGATGACCATGCAATGTGGCGGCCTCACCATGGCGCAGGTGCGCGCCGGGCAAAGGCGCGGCAACCTCGCCGTCAGCCTCGCCACACCGATCAGCCGGGGGAAACAACCATGAACGTAACGATCATGAGCCAGTTGCTGCTCGCCATATTGTGCGGCGGCGTCATCGTGCAGACGGTGCGGCTTATGCAAAGGCTGCGGATGGTGGCGGACGGGCGGCTGGGCGAGGCGGTGACGGCGCTCGACGCCGCCACGCGCGAGGCGCGCAATGTGCTCTCCGGCCTGCGGCAGGCGCTGGGCGGAGATGGCGCGGCGGTAGCGCGCGAGGTGATGGCGGCGCGCGAACTGAGCGAGGAGTTGCGCGTGATGATCGGCATTGCCGACGCGATGGCGGAGCGATTGTCCGGCGCGGGGTCGGTCGAGGCGCCCGCACCGGAAATGCCGCCCCCGCCTGAACCCGCCCCCAAGCGCGCCCGCAAAGCCAGGGCACCCGCGCCATGACCCGCCGCCGCGCACCGCTGCTGCTGGCCATGACCACCGTCGCCGCGCTGATGACCGGCGGCAGCACGCTCGTTTCGGCGGGTACGGCGATTGCCGAGCAGGCAAAGGCCACGCCCGCCGCCGAACCCGCCCCCACCACCCGTATGGGCGCGATGGTGGCAGATGACATGGCGAAACGAGACGCTGCGACGCGGGCGCGAGCGCGCGCGATCGATCTTCAGGAACAGGCGGTGAAGGCGGCGGCGGCGCGGCTGCAATCGGCGCTCAAATCAAGCACGCAGGCTGGTGACCCGACAACCGGACCACCCTCCGCTCCCCCGCCCCCCGGCACGCCCTCACCTTCTGCCCAGCCCGACCAGTTCGATACGCTCGCCCGCATCTATCAGGCGATGAAGCCCGCCAAGGCCGCGCCGGTATTCGAGCAGCTGGATCTTGAGGTGCAATATCTGGTCGCGAAGAAGATGCGCGAACGGTCCGCCGCGCTGTTGATGGCGGCGATGTCTCCTCAGGGCGCCGCACGGCTCTCGATGCGGATGGCGGGGCGCCCCGGCGCAAAGCCGATACGTCCTACGCCCCCCTAAGCGGCGCTTCGGTCATCCCGCAACGAAGCAAGGAAATCGTTGCTGGTGCTACGCAGCGCCTCGGATCGGGCGCGCAGCGACGCCATGATCGCGCGGATTTCCTCGGCCAGCATATCCGCCTCGCGCGCGCTTTTTGCCACCTCGTCGGCTGTCATCCGCACCTGCTGAGAGGCTGACGCGGTGCGGCCGGCCGCCTCGCTGATCTCTGAGGTCGTCAGGCGCTGGCCGGTGACGGCGCTGGCGATATGGCTGCCGCGCGCGGACATCATGGCGATTGTCTCCGCGACCGAACGCATCGCGCTGTCGGCCACGCCCATCTTCTCGCGCGTCCCCTCGATAATATCGTCTATGCGCGCAACCGCATTGTGCGTCTGGGTGGCGAGCTGCTTCACCTCGTTGGCGACGATCACGAACCCGCGCCCAGCCTCGCCCGCGCGTGCCGCCTCAATCGTGGCATTGAGCGAGAGCAGCCCGGTCTGGCCCGCCAGATCCTGGATCATGCGGACGATCTCACCGATATTGTCGGTCTGCTGCGCCAGAGCCTCAAGGCTGACAAGGCCGTTATCGCCCGCCGCGCGCGCGGCTTGCCCGATAGCAACCTGCTCGTCCGCCTCCGCGGCAATTTCGGCGGCGGATTCGTTAAGCGCGCCCGTGGCATGGGCGACAGATTCGACAGCATCGGTGGTACTGGTGGCGAGATCCAGCACATGTTGCGCCTTTTCGCGCGCATTGGCGTTAAGATGGCTGATATTCTCCGTTGCCAGCGCCAGCGCGCTGATTGCCTCGTCCAGATGCTCAGCCAGCGCCGCGACCGACTCCTCATAGCGTGTGGCGAGCGTCACCATCGCCGCCTGCCGTTCCGCCATCGCGCGTTCACGATCCTTTTCGCGCTGGGCACGGGCGGCGAGCGCGGCGGCAGAGCTGCGCTCTATCTCCTGACGCTCGGCCTCGGCCATGCGCCGCTCGGTCTCGCGGCGCTCCATGTCGGATTTCATCCGCTCGACAAAGGCCTTCGCCATCTGGAGATAGGCCTGCGCCAGCATCATCGAAAACAGTGTGACCAGCGCGGCGAGCAGCACCAGCCCGCCGCCCGGTACGCTGAAAATATGCACCTCAGCCAGCAGCCAAAGGTTGAAGATATAGACCAGCGACGCCCGTGGGATCATCGCGAAGGTCAGGCCGCCAACGCATATCACGCCCACATGCGTGGCGAGCAGCACCATCTTTTGCTCGGTGCCGCTGCCATGACTGGCAGTGACGAACAGCAGCCCCCAGCCCAGAGAGATGAAGAAGGTATATGTGGTAAAAGCCCGGAAACAGGCCGCGACCGAACGATACTGGATGCGGCTGAAACGCGTAAACGGCATCAGGAACTGCGCGGCAAGAGCAATGCCGATCTGTGTCGCGGTCAAAATCCAGAGCAGGGTGGCGTTGTGCGGGTTGGAAAAGAAGCTGCCAATCGTTAGCGCCAATACCATAACGGGCAGGGCCGTTCGCGCTACGCCCCGGCTGGCACCGCGCGCCTGCTCCATACCGATATGGCGCAGGGCGGGAGTCGAATCGGCGTCTGCGGCGGACAGCCACCAGGCAGCCTTGCGCCACGCTTTCACGAAATTCCTGTTTTCTCTAGCCATCAACGGCTTTTTTGCACCTTCTGATCCAAGGTGAAATTGTAGAGAAGAATGGTTGCCAAAAGTTTACGTGAGCGCGCGGATATGTCTCATTTCTTTGTTTTTCCATGCATTCCGGCTGCCCTATCCATAATGGAGCTTTAACCATTATCCCGTCATGACCGCATACGTGTCGTCTTCACATTGTCATGATGTTCAGCAGATGCTTACCTATTGCCGGTACAGGCGAACGCGACACCTTAATCATCAGGACTTCATGGCGAAAATCCTCATCATCTTCGGCACCCGTCCGGAAGCGATCAAGCTCTTCCCCGTGGTGCATGCCCTGCGCGCGCAGCCGGGCATCGACACGCGCGTCTGCGTCACCGCGCAGCATCGCGGCCTGCTCGATCAGGTGCTGGAGATTGCCGGGATCGTACCGGATATCGACCTTGATGTCATGCAGGAGAACCAGAGCCTCGATGCGCTGACCGCGCGGCTCATCACCAGCATCGGCGCGGCGCTCGATGCCGAAAAGCCGGACCGCGTGATCGTCCATGGCGATACGCTCACCACCATGGTCGCCAGCCTCGCCGCCTATTACCGCAAGGTGCCCGTAGGCCATGTCGAGGCGGGCCTGCGCAGCGGGGACATTCACCACCCCTGGCCCGAAGAGGTCAACCGCCGGGTCGTCGCCTGCATAGCCGACATGAACTTCGCGCCGACCCAGACGGCGGCGGACGCCCTGCTCGCGGAAAACCGCGACGCCGCCTCGATCCACATCACCGGCAACACCGTGATAGACGCGCTGCTCGCCACCCGCGCTCGCATCCATGCCGACCCAGCTCTCGCCTCTGGCCTCGACGCGCTGGCCGCGCGCTTTGCGGGCAAGCGCATCATCGCCGTCACCTCGCACCGGCGCGAGAATTTTGGGCATGGGATGGAGGCGATAGCGGGCGCGATCAAAGACATCGCCGCCCGCCCCGATGTCGCCGTGGTATTCCCGGTTCACCCCAACCCCAATGTCCGCGCGGTGATGGACAGCGCGCTCGCGAACCTCGACAATGTCGCGATGATCGACCCGCTCGATTATCCCCACTTCGTCCGTCTGCTCGATATGGCCGAGCTGGTCTTGACGGACAGCGGCGGCGTGCAGGAGGAAGCGCCCTCATTGGGCAAGCCGGTGCTGGTGATGCGCGAAACGACCGAGCGCCCGGAGGGCGTGGCCGCAGGCACCGCCCGCCTCGTCGGCACAGATCGCGCCCGCATCGTTACCGAAATGTTCAGGCTTTTGGACGATAGCGAGGCCTATTCCGCCATGTCGAAAGCGCACAACCCCTTTGGCGACGGCACGGCGGGGGAACAGATTGCAAGGATCATCGCACATGCCCACCAGCACTGAGCAACAGGTCGCCGTTATCGGCCTCGGCTATATCGGCCTGCCCACCGCCGCACTGATCGCGCGTTCGGGCGCGAAGGTCCTGGGCATCGATGTATCCGCGCATGTCGTGGACACGATCAACAGCGGCAAAGTGCATATAGAGGAGGTCGATCTCGATGGCCTGGTGCAGGGCGTGGTCGCGCGCGGCACCCTGCGCGCCTCGCTTCAGATCGAGCCGTCGGACGTTTTCGTCATCGCCGTGCCGACCCCGGTGAGCGAGGACAACGCGCCGGACATTTCCTATGTCTTGAACGCCGCCCGCACCATCGCGCCCGTCCTCGCGGCGGGCAATGTCGTGATCCTTGAGTCCACCTCTCCCGTGGGCACCACCGAGGCGATGCGCGACGTGCTCGCCGAGCTGCGCCCCGATCTCAAGATGCCGCACGCAGGCAATGGCGTAGCAGACATCGCCATCGCCTATTGCCCGGAGCGCGTACTGCCCGGCCGCATCCTTGTGGAGCTGATCGACAATGACCGCTGCATCGGCGGCATTACGCCGCGTTGCGCGCGAAAAGCGCTGTCTTTCTATCGTGGCTTCGTGCGCGGCGCGTGCATCACCACGTCGGCCCGTGCGGCGGAGATGGTGAAGCTCGTCGAAAACAGCTTCCGCGATGTCAACATCGCCTTCGCCAACGAGCTGAGCCTGATCGCCGACAAGGCGGGCATCGACGTGTGGGAGGTCATCAGCCTCGCCAACCGCCACCCGCGCGTCAACATCCTCCAGCCCGGCCCCGGTGTAGGCGGCCACTGCATCGCGGTCGACCCCTGGTTCATCGTCCATGCCGATCCGGAGAACGCGAAGCTGATCCGCACCGCGCGCGAGGTGAACCTCTCCAAGACCGATCATGTGCTTGGGCGAGCGTCTGACCTCATAGATACGTTCCCGGACGATGACATCGCGTGCCTGGGCCTCGCCTTCAAACCCAATATTGACGACTTCCGCGAGAGCCCGGCACTCGAAATCGCCCACCGCCTCGCCCGCCGCTATGGCCGCCGGGTAAAGCTGGTCGAGCCTTACGCCTCCGCCCTGCCGATGGAGTTTGCCGACACGCATGCAGAGCTGATCGACATCGACACCGCGATCGAGAGCTGCGGCATCTTCATCGTGCTGGTGGATCATGATGTGTTCAAATCAGTGCCGCTTGACGAACGCACCGGCAAAGCCGTCTACGACACCCGCGGCATCTGGCGCGACCAGCCGGAAAGGCTGACGGCGAAGGCGATGTTGAGAAGGGTCGGGGATTAGAACAGAGACTCGCTCCTCTTGCCCCCTCCCCGCTCCGGCTGGTACAAGCGCGGCCATGCTGATGCGGCTTGCCATCTTCGCGCTCATCCTGTCTGGCCTCGCCAACCTCGGCTTTGCCGCGCGCGATTTCAGTCTGTGGATGATCCCGGCGGTACTGGCGGGCTGGTATGTGGCGGACATGATCTCCGGGCTTGTGCATATGGTGATGGATTATCATCCGGCGCGGCTGGGCGCGGGGCTGGACCGGCTCTATTTCTACACCGGCTCGCGCGAGAGTGACGAATATCTGGGGATGTTCCGCACCAGCATGGCGCGGCTCAACCCTTTCGAGCGGCTGGTCTATGACTTCAAGAACCACCACCCCCGGCCCGATGCGCTGGGGCGGCGCACGATGCTGCGGCAGATCGGCTCGACGATTGTGGCGGGGTCCCTGCCGCTGTCGCTGTTGCTGAACGTGGCCTGCCTGTTGTTTCCCGTGCCGGGGTGGGCGGTGGCGGGGATGCTCAGCCTGCTCATTGGGGGCACCTTCGCGCAATATTTTCACGGGACGCTGCACCGCGCGGAGAACCCCCGGATTATCACACTGATGCGCCAGGTCGGCCTGTTAATGACACCTGCGGCGCACCAGCTCCACCACGACACTTTGCGCCGCGACTTTGCCACCAATTCGGGCTGGAGCAACGCGCTGCTCAATCCGGTATTCCGTTTCGCGCACAGGCGCGGCTGGCTAAGGGATATGGGGCTGGAGCCGCAGGGCTGACAGGCATTGCAGCCTAAAGAAACGGGGGGCAAAATGCCCCCCCGAAAACGTCTTTGAACCCGGAACGGCGCTTTATTCCTCGCCGTTGTCTTTCACACCCACCGTCGGCACATCGATCGTTTCTTCCTTGGTGCCGACAACAACCTCCTTGGAATCCACGTCAACCGCGGGCATCTCGCCTCCGGTCGCGCTCACATCGACATCCGGCAGCGCGCCTTCTTCCACATCGGCGGTCCAGAAACCGGTCGCGAACAGCAGTCCGACGATGACTGCCGCGACAATCGCGACGATCAGCACGATGCGGCCTGTTCCGCTGCGCCGCTCGTGCCCGATATTTTCATTGCGATATTCGGCCATACTCAATCTCCTCGCTTGGCGAGAAGAAAACCATCCGGGTGACATTCTGTTCCATGGTCGGGCGCGCGGCCAGACCGGGCCCGCTCGTCAGGCGTCGATCATGTCGTCGTCCACCGCCGCCGCATTGTCTTGTATGAACGCAAAGCGGTGGGCGGGGTTGGTGCCCATCAGCCGGTCGACCAGATCGCGCACCGCCGCCGCTTCCTCATATTCCTGCGGCAATGTGATGCGGATCATGCCGCGCGTCTTCGGGTCCATCGTCGTCTCGCGCAGCTGAGTCGGGTTCATCTCGCCCAGCCCCTTGAAGCGCGAGACATCGACCTTCTTGCCCTTCAGCTCGTTGGCAAGAATTTCGTCCTTGTGCGCGTCATCGCGCGCATAGATGCTCTTGCCGCCGGTGGTGAGCCGATAAAGCGGCGGCTGCGCGAGGTAGAGGTGCCCGCGCTTCACCAGCTCCGGCATTTCCTGAAAAAAGAACGTCATCAACAGGGTCGCGATATGCGCGCCGTCGACATCCGCATCAGTCATGATGACGATGCGTTCATAGCGCAGCAGATCGGGGTTGCAGTCCTTGCGCGTGCCGCAGCCTATCGCCAGAATAAGATCCGCGATCTCGCTGTTGGCAAGGATCTTGGCCGATGTGGCCGATGCTACGTTCAATATCTTGCCGCGAATGGGCAGGATCGCCTGCGTCTTGCGGTCCCGCGCCTGCTTGGCGGAGCCGCCCGCGCTATCGCCCTCGACGATGAAGATTTCGGTGCCTGCCGGGTCGTCCGCGCTGCAATCGGTGAGCTTGCCCGGCAGGCGCAGCTTGCGCCCTGAGGTCGCCGTCTTGCGCTTTACTTCCTTCTCGGCCTTGCGGGCGAGGCGCTCGTCCATCCGGTCGATCACATAGGAGAGCAGAGCCTTGCCCCGGTCCATGTTGTCGGCAAGGAAATGGTCGAAATGGTCGCGCACCGCCTTTTCGACGAGGCCTGATGCCTCCGGCGACGTCAGGCGATCTTTGGTCTGGCTCTGGAACTGCGGATCGCGGATAAAGACGCTGAGCATCAGCTCGCACCCTGTCATCACGTCTTCAGCGGTGATGTCCTTCGCCTTCTTGACCCCCGCCAAATCGCCAAAGGCGCGGATGCCCTTCACCAGCGCCGCGCGCAGCCCCGCTTCATGCGTGCCGCCATCGGGCGTGGGGATGGTGTTGCAATACCAGGAGTAGGATCCGTCTGACCAGAGCGGCCAGGCGATCGCCCATTCCGCGCGCCCGGTCGCGGTGCCGAAATCCTGCGTGCCGGTGAAGAAGTCCTTGGTGGCGCACTGCCGCTCTGCAACCTGCTCGGCGAGATGATCGGCCAGCCCGCCGGGGAACTGGAACACCGCCTCGGCGGGCGTATCGTCGCTGATCAACGCCGGGTCACAGCGCCAGCGTATCTCCACCCCCGCGAACAGATAGGCCTTGGACCGGGCGAGCTTGTGCAGGCGCGCGGGCTTGAAATTCTGCGCGCCGAAAATCTCCGTATCGGGCACGAAAGTAACGGAGGTGCCGCGCCGGTTGGGCGCCGCGCCGACCTTTTCCAGCGCGCTGACCGGATGGCCCTTGCTGAACCGCTGGCGAAACAGCTCCTTGTTGCGGGCGACCTCCACGCAAGTGTCAGACGACAGCGCGTTCACCACCGAAACGCCCACGCCGTGCAGACCGCCGGAGGTGGAATAGGCCTTGTCCGAGAATTTACCGCCCGAATGGAGCGTGGTGAGGATCACCTCAAGCGCCGACTTGTCCGGGAACTTGGGATGCGGATCGACCGGGATACCCCGGCCGTTATCGGTGATCGTCAGGCGGTTTCCCGGTTCGAACACCAGCTCGATCCGCGTCGCGTGGCCCGCCACAGCCTCGTCCATCGCATTGTCGAGCACTTCGGAAGCCAGATGATGCAACGCGCGCTCATCCGTCCCGCCGATATACATGCCGGGGCGGCGGCGGACAGGCTCCAGCCCCTCCAGCACCTCGATCGAGGAGGCGTCATAGTTGCCGGAGGATGTGGAAGGGGCGGATGCGAACAGATCATCGGACATGACAACGCTATAGTGCGCCGAGTCTCGGCAACGCAAGGCCACGCTGCTTTTGAGAGTCTGTTTGGAAACGGACTGTGAGAACCTCCCTATTTAGCAGACAGGGTACACTGCAAGGCCGCCGCCGCAACAATGGCGACAATCTCAGGATCGTTCAGCGCGTACATGCCATTGACAACATCACCCAGACTGAGGCTCCCCTGCCTTACATTACCGGGATTGCGTTCCTTCGATTTGCTGAACGAGCGGAGTTTCAACAACTGCTGTGTACTGAGCTGCTGCGCCATAGGTTTGGCCATGCACTGTGCCATCGCCGCGTTCAAGCCTGCGTCAACAAGCCCGCGCCGAATGTTTGTTTCTGGGCTTACGCAGGCAGCGAGCGCAGCCAGGCATCCCAAGGCGAAAAAGTGCTTTTTCAGGCGTAATTGCATGAGTGTTCACCGTAAAAGAGGTGCCCGGTGCGGTAAGGCACCGGGCAGTTTGGAGGAAGGAAGGCCGGCATGCCGAGAGATCAGTCTATAACATCCAGATAACTCGCTTCGCAGACATTGTAATTATACTTGTAGCGCGTCGACCCGTCAGACATGACGAATTTGAAATCAAACCGACAGTAGCCAGATCCGTCATCGACATTCCAGACCTGTGACCGGTTGCTGCCGATAGATTCGGACGCGCCAAGCTGATCGCTGTTCCAGCGCCTGCTGCCAGCATTGCTGATGTAGAGGTGATATACAGGCAGACTGGAATAATTATTGATCCGAATACGGCGGTTCTGCGTATCATACGCATTGGCCGAAGTTGATACGACGGAAAGAAGAGCCAGTGTGGCAATGGTCATTTTCTTGAAAACGGACATTGTTCAATCCTTTCATGCTATAGGTTCACATAGGCGAAACATCTCTGTCAGCTTGTTCGGGCCATCGTCTTGTTGCCAGCCCGGCTATGAACCCTGTTTAGCGGTCTGAAGGATTCGAATCTTCTGTCGAGCTTCTGGCGCGCGCCGCGCGATACGCGACAGTCCACGTCAGACGCGCAGTGCAGCAGGACAGCAGACTGATGTCAGGAAACGATCGGATCTCGTCCGATAGGGAGGCGGACGACCATGCACATCCCATCCGCAATAGGCTCTGCATAGGCGTCCCCGCCGTGACGCCGTGCCGCAGCCCGAACGAATGGCAGGCCCAGACCATAGCCTCCCCCACTGGTAACCGAGGTGGCGACATGAGGGTCGAAAATCTGATCGAGCCGATCTCCCGATACGATCGGCCCCGTGTTGGAGATGCGAACGCAGGCCATCACGCCGTCACGGGTCAGCCGGACAAGAATGGCCGTACCCGGCTTGGCGAACTTCAGCGCATTCTGCAAGAGGTTGGTAAACATGCGCTGGATCATTTCAGGCTGGCCGGGAACGTTCAGCTCCATCGGCGCTTCGAGATCAAGCGAGACGTTGCAACTGATCGAATGGTCCAGAAACATATCTTCAATCAGCATGCTGAGCTGCTCGCGCAACGGAACCGAAGTAAAGCTGGCAGTACTGGTCGTTTCTATCCGCGCAATGGCAAGCAGTTGCTCGCACCGCGCCATGAGGGCAGTCACCTTCTCCCGCGCTTCTGACATCTCTGAACCGATGTCGCTATCCCCCATTTGCTGGTGCAGCCGCCGCAAATGCCGCTGAAGAATCTCCAGCGGAGATCGCAAATCATGGGCGATATGTAGTGTGAGGCGCGACAGATTGCCGGTAAGATCGCCCATGCGAGCAATCATGGCATTCACATGATTGACCAACAGATCGAAAGCCGCGCCGCGTCCATCCGGCTCGGCCCGCACAGTGAAACCGGATGTCTCGATCGCATCAAGCACGCGCGTCAGGCGGCCTATGCGCGCCACCTGCGACTGTTCCGCGCGGCGACCCAGCACATAGGCCAATCCGACATTCAGCACGACGAGGCAGACAGCAATCAGGAGCGCAGCCTGCCTGAGCGACGGGTCGCGCTCAGCAAGCTGCGCGACCATAAACTGGCCACCAGAGTATGTACGCACGACACCAATTGCCTCGACACTATGTTCCAATGCGCAATGTTCGGGGGGATTGACGGCAACACGAAAAATGCCATCGCTTGCGCCCGGCCACGCCAGTATCGAGCCAGTTGCCTGTAGCGGCCGCCCCTCTTCACGCAGCATGACGATAAGGCTTCCGGGCGCGCTCCTTGTGCATGCGTCCAAAACAGATTGGGATTGGGCAAGCGCCCGTACATAGTCAGGAATAGTATCGCCATGTTCTGCAATGGCGACAGCTTGCGCCTCGACTCGCGCCTGAATTGCTTCCGCCTGCGAAGACGAAGCGATCCTCGCGGTCAACAACACACCAAACGCCGACAGGGATCCACCCAGGGTCGCTATCAGAAGGAAGGGGCGCATCATCATGTGTCAGGGCGCCATTCTGCGTTGTCGCGAATGACGAAACCTTCCTGCCATACATTGGCGATAACACTATGACGGTCTCGTAATCCGTCTGGCATCTGCTCGCTAAGGCGCTTGCGAACAGCCTTGATACGTGTATCGACAACATTGACATAGGTGTCTGGCCGAAATCGCCAGTCTACCCAACAACTATCCCATAACATGGTGTGGGATAAAGGAACACCTTTCGCGCGGATCAATGCCTCGATAATCGCCAAGGGCAGCTTGCCGCCTCCGGCATCGATAGCCAAGTTCTGGAAAAATAGCGTGCGCGGGCGCAGCAGAAAGCGCAGGCCGCCATAGCTGATCTCTTCGACCTCGGCTGTTCTGGCAGGCGCGGCAGGCCTGGGCGTAACCATCAACTGAGAAGCGACGCGCAGCACAACCTCCCGTTCAGGGAAGTCGACCCGTTTCGGGATATAATCGTTGGCACCGGCCATCAGTCCCTCAAGCCTGTCTTCGTCTGACCCGTACATGGATATGACGAGGGCGACGGCATCTCTGCTCGTCCGTTCAGGATCGCCAGCCGCACGAACACGGCGCAACACCTCTAGCCCATCAAGCCCCGGATTGTTTCTGTCGAGCAGCAGCACGTCAAAGCGCTGGCACATCGCAAGCGCCAACGCCTGATCGCCTGTGCTGACCAGCACCACCTCCTGGAACCCCGCATTGAGAAGTGCACGACGAACCGGCTCGCCAAAATCAGGAACATCCTCCAGCATCAGAGCAATCCGTCCTTCGAACAGAGTGCGCAGGATGCTGTCGCTGTCAACTAAGGTGGTCATACGCCCCGCCCGATAAGCCACAGGTCCATATCAGTTGATATACACCCCATCCCCACTATCGGTCTGGAGGCATGCCTGTTGACCCGCATTTGCGCGCACCAGTTCCGCCATAGCGGACTGGCCGCTGCAACTGCTGACGTAGACGTCATTAATGTTAAATCGAACATTCTTGAACACCTGTGTTACGACAACCGGATCGTTGGGGGTTGCCCCTGACATCATCATGGAAGACAGACGGCTGCGATCAGTAATGCTGCGGACAGCGATGCCCAGTTCCCCAAACCGGCGCATCTGAGCCGCTACAACGGGCGGCTCAGGCACCGCTGGCTGGGGCGCTGGCTGTGGCATTGGCAAAGGGCCGGATGGCATCTGGGGATTAAGACCAGTGACAGGAAGCTGTATTGGCGCTCCCTGCACTGGTGTTCCCTGTACTTGCGCCACGCGCGGATCCGGCTGCTGTGTCAGGTCTCCATTGGCGATTTCAGCGCCACTGCCTGCAATGTTTTGGATTTCGGAGACCGGAACGGTCGCGCTGTCAGGCGCGGCAGTTTTGCCATCCATTAATTGCATCACCCCAAATCCGAGCAACAGCACGGAGAGAGCGCCTACGCCGGCAGTAACAAGCTGGTTGTGGCTGACACGTAACCTCGGCCCCGGTGCCTCGTACGCCGACGAATCCAGGGCGTCCGCGTCATCATCCTTACTGTTATGCGTGGACCGGAACGGTTGAACCGAGAGGGTTGCCTGGTTCTCGTCCTGATCCCGGATGTCGGTATCTGCACTCTCTGATCCAAGACCCCATATTTCGGAAGCGGGGGCCACCTTACCTGTGGGAATGGCTGTTCGTGCTATACCGAACGCCTTGCGCCATTGCGCGATGGATTGAGGGCGATCCTCCGGCTCGATTGCGAGTCCCTGTTCGACAGCCCGTGCAATCGCGGTTGGGATTATGTCCGGCATGGGAGGGAGCAACGTCATCGGGTCCGGTTGCCCGCCCCTCGTCTCCATCCGGCGTGAATAAGCGGAGGGCATCGCCTTGAAATCAAGGCCGGTGCAGAGCATCCGCAATATTACCGCCATGGAATAGATATCGGTCCACGGCCCCGCGCTGGCCTTGCCACTTGCGCGGGCAGCGCTGCCTCCCTGATTGGCGGCAATCGGGTCGATCTCGATCGGGGCATAGCCCGATGTACCGCCCATCATGCTTCGCGAACGATCCCCAATCGTGTTTCGTGCCAGCCCAAAGTCGATCAGCACCGGATCGTCAGAATTCTGAGACCGGAACATGATGTTGCCCGGCTTCAGGTCGCAATGGATGAGTTGCTGATCCGGGATGCCGCAGTGCAGCTCTTCCAGCGCGTCAAGCGACTTGCCAATGAAGTGTTCAAGCTGCGCGACTTTCGGGGGGTCGATCAGATCATACTGAACACCATGATACATCTGCTTGCGGCGGCTCCCTTCGCGTCGACCCTGAGCCAGCCTGTCACGCAACGTGCGCCCATCGAGAAATTCCATCACATAATATGCGGTGCCATCAGCCAGAAAATAATCATGAACGATAGGAAGCGGGGCGGACTCAATGGCCTTGCGCGCAATATGTTCGAGATTGCCCTCAAGCTGGTTCACCAAACGCATGGCAGCCCCGGTGTTGCGCAGGAACGCCTTGTCCATGCCGCTATCCAGGCGGGTGCGGATGCTATCCTGCACCTTACGCTCGGCATCTGAGCCGGGAACGGCATCAAGCGCAGCGCGTAATGCACGCAG
The DNA here is from genome assembly GCF_004122115.1 of Sphingobium fluviale. Lineage (GTDB taxonomy): Bacteria > Pseudomonadota > Alphaproteobacteria > Sphingomonadales > Sphingomonadaceae > Sphingobium > Sphingobium fluviale. The sequence goes on along the minus strand of NZ_SBKP01000004.1, from coordinate 130,151 downwards.
GCAGGTGAGAAAGTATAGCCGTTCCGCCTCGCGCAGGAACCTGTCGAACGACTGCTGGAATATCTCTTTGTAATCGTCTTCCGTGTCCAAGACCACTACTTCGAGGCCGCGCCGTTCGGCTATCTCGTCCGGGAAAAATTCCTTGATCGCGACCCGCTGATAGGGAGCAAGCCAGAAGTGGGCGCCGCCCGCATCGTCTCCCGGCGCGCGGATCGCTTCGTAAGTAATGCCAAAGCCACCGGCGTCGAGCTTGCGCTGAATGACATATCCGGCATCGGAGCCTGCGCGGTGGTCCGGACGAAGGATGTGGCCATTGGGAAGGGGAGAACGGCTCATCGCTCAATTACCTGTGTTGGGAGAGCAAGGATAGGCACTGGCGCTACGGGAGGCCGGCGCTGGTGCGCCGCGCTTTGGGCGGATGGCATCGCGCGCACGCGCAGCAGCCAGTTCTTCTGCTAGTTCTTGCCGCAGGACCGTCTCATCCGCGACAATTTCGAGCGCCTTGGTGCAGCCTGCGAATGCCCTGTCTTCCTCACCGTTCACGCGATCACGCTCCTCACGCCATTGGCTCAGCAGGCTAATCGAGGCCTGCCTGATTTCGGCTATACACTGCCCTGCCAGCCGAGGGCGACTGTCAGCATCTGTCACGGCCTGCCCGGCGTAACGATTGACGATGGCCTCATGTGCGGCCGCATCATTCTTGTCATGTGGACCTGCAATAACCTGTCGGGATGCACTCATGAGGGTGTTGCACTGTGGCGCCAAGAAGGGAGCATTGTCATCCAGCTCGACCCTGCTCAGCACTGCCTCACAATTGAGCGGGCGCACACCAATTACGCGTTCGCAGCGGCTTGCCGCATAGATTGCGGCGCCGTTACCCTCGAATCCGAAGGTTGGCCGCGCCCTCCTCCTCACCGCTGCTCGGAAACACTGGCCGTTGCGGTAGCGCCCACCGTCCTCTCGCGCCAATATTGCTCGCGCGTCCACCAGACGGGCTTCGAAATCCCGTATATCCTTCTCGATCTGGGCAACAGAACGGTCGGTCTGCCGCTGCGCGCCAGTGGTGCCGCGCTGTTCCCAGAAGGGATTGCGGAACCCGTTCTGCGCGCTAAACCGAATCAGCGTCTGTGACTGGGTATTGACGGCAAAAAAACACACGCCAGGCCGCGGACTGACACGCGACAGATTTAGACGGATGACCCCGTCCGATCCAATCGAATATACACCGAGGTGTCCAAGGTTGATCGCAAAGAAATCGAGCTGCTCGCCAGCTCGCGATGCGGAGAACTTAAGGGTTATGCCATTCTCGTCCAGAGTCGTCTGGGTCGGGGTTTGAGCAAGGAGTGTGAAATGTATCGAAGCGAGCAAACAAAAAAAAGCGCACCCAATACCCGTTTTCTTAGAAAAATACCTAGCTATCATGTATTTTCAGAGCAGGCGGCTCATGACCCAACCTGCGCCGCCCCCTTATTTCGCCACGGCCTGACCATATTCGTTAAGCCGGGCCTCGTCCAGAGGTGTGCGGACGCTAAAGCAGATTTGCTGCGCCAGGTCCTCCCTCTGTCATGCCGATCAGTTCATAATGAATTATTTTGGGGGACGCACCGCGCAATTGCACAGCATGCAATTATCGTTGCGAATGAAGGCCATAATACAGCACGAAAAAACGACCATCAAAATTTCGATGGGAAGTGTTCCCATTTTTGAACAAGGACTGCTCTGAAATTTCTTGGCATCACTTGTTTTTGAAAGCATTACTCAACAAAATCGTACAACGAATCTCTTGGGGAATTACATCATGTCTTATCATGCCAAAATAGGCGGCGCTGTTGCGCTGTCCCTGATGATCTCATCTGCGTCCATTTCCCTGCCCGCAACCGCAGCGCCGAGCACTGCTTCGGCCAGCAAGCAATGCGACGTCGGCTTTAGTAAGGGCGCGAAGATCGGTGCTGTTGCTGGTGTTGTTATAGGAATCGTTGCGGGCCAAATATTTGGCAAGAAGGGACATAAAACTGAGACCAGTATAGCAATGGCCGGCGTTACGGGAGGTCTTGGCGCCCTTCTAGGCAAGGACATGGACAAGAAGGCGTGCGAAAAGGCCAAGCAGGCCATGACACTGGCGCTCACCACCGGGAAAAGCCAAACAGTCCCCGTCCAACTCGGCGACAACCAACAAGGCCAATATTCCTACATTATCGACAAGACATATTCACGCTCCACGCAGGCGTCTATCCCCGTATTGCAGGGTCGAGCAGTCGAAACGGCCAATACGGCTCCGCTGAGCGGTGTATACAAGGTCGTCAGCGTGGCCAACATCCGCAGCAAGCCGTCTGCGGCCTCCGGGTCAACCATGTTTGAAACCTTGCCGGTCAACAAACAGATGGTGGCGATGGCGTCCACGCCCGACAAGAAATGGCTGCTTATGTCCAGCACCGGTCGGGCAGCCGAGGGCTGGGTTCCCGCCGCATCGCTGAGCCTCACCTCGATGGATCAGACTCAGTTCATGGCGATGAACAAAGAGAGCCGCCCGGTATCCGTGGTTACGGTCGCGATGAAGCAAACCTGCCGTGACGGACATGCGCTCGCCATAACCGACAAGGAAAAGGCGACTGGCGCAAAAGAAAGCCGCTGCATGAACAGCAATGGACAATGGGTAACCGTCTGATCGGCTGAGGAGGACAGGCGGAGAACGGGCATGTATGCGCTCATAGACGAAAGCGGAAACAGACGTGATCTGACCGGCAATGGCCCATGGCTGATCGGTCGGCATGTCTCTGCCGATATCCGCTTCGATGATCCCTATTGTCCGCGCAAGGCTCTTCAACTGGAGCGGGTCGGCAATAGATTGATGCTGACGCCGCTGAGCGAGAGCAGCCCGATCCTGCTGGACGGGCGCGCAGCCTCGGATGCTGTGGAGGTTCGGGTAGGCTCCCTGCTATCCTTTGGGCAAACACGGGTTCGCCTATCTTTGGCGCAGGACGGTGAGGATCGCACCACCGCGCTGATCGGCCATGCTATGGCGAATGGCGGCGGCAACCGAAACAGAGGCGGCCCCGCGCTCATGCGTCCGGGATCAGTCATCGGGCGCGATCCAGGCGAAGGCGGCTATGTGCTTGACGATCCGACTGTGTCGCGTCGGCATGCCGAGTTGCGCCAGGGCCGTAACGGTGTGGACCTGATCGATCTGGGCAGCACCAACGGCACTTTCGTGAATGGCCAGCGCATCGCCGGCGAACAGATGCTGCGGGAGGGGGACCAAATCGTCATTGGTCAATCCCGTTTCGTGTTTGAGCGCGGAACACTCGTCATGCCGCGCATGAAGCCGGATCGGCCACTAGTGGTTGCGCAGGACGTGACGGTCGATGTCAGCACCGTTTCAGGCCAGCGACGTATCCTCCAGCCAAGCTCGGTCACAATACGGGAAGGCGAGGTCGTCTGTATCATAGGCGGCAGCGGCGCGGGCAAGACCACCCTGATGAACGCCATCGCTGGTCGGTCACCTTTGTCAGGTGGACAGGTCGACATTGACGGAACCGATTTAACAACTGAGTTCAACGCGCTCAAACAGCTTATGGCATATGTGCCACAGCGCGAGATCCTGCATGAACGGCTTACACTGCGCAAGGCGCTGGGTTATGTGGCGGAGCTTCGACTGCCTCTCGATACCCGGCCGGAGGAGCGGAGAAGCGCTATCGACGAAGCGGTGGCACGAGTCGAGATGAGCGATTTTCTGGACATTGAATTTCGTAAGCTGTCCGGCGGACAAAAGAAGCGCGCTTGCCTCGCCGCAGAAATTCTCTGCAAGCCACGCATCCTATTTCTTGATGAAGTCACCAGCGGTCTCGATGAGCAGACCGAGTTCGAGATCATGCGCCTGATGGCCAATCTGGCGAAGGACGGCATGACCATCATCTGCGTCACCCATGCGTTGGCGAACATTCAGGCTTTCTGCAATCAGCTTGTTGTGATGGCGCCCGGCGGGCATCTCGTATTCCAGGGAACCCCGGACGATGCGCTTCACCATTTCCGCGTTGACCGGCTGGGTAAAGTTATAGCGCTGTTGACGCCTGAAACATCCGAAGGCTGGGCAAAGCGCTATGTCGCGGAGCCAAGACGAGACAGCGATTACACAATGTCGCAGGGGGTTACGTCCCTATCCAGGCGCAAGCAGCGGTCCTTTCTCACCGCGTTTGCCCAAAAAGTTGATCAGACTGGTGTTTTGATGCGCCGCAACCTCTCCCTGTTGCTTGCCGACGGGCCGACGCTCACGCTCGCGTTGGTGCAGGCGGTGGTTATCGGTTTCTTTGTAGGGTGGGCATTTAGCGACTTCGGGGAAGGCTTCCAGATAGTCGAGTCGAAGAAAATTCTCATCACTTTATGTGTCATGTCCGCAATGTGGATCGGGGCGAGCGGCGCCTCCAAGGACATCGTTGCAGAGGCCGTCATCGTCCAGCGCGAACGCGATGTGAACTTGTCTTTGACAGCCTATCTGATCTCCCGCATCGTAGTGGGTTCCGCGTTCGTGACGGTGCAACTTGCTTTTGTTCACCTGCTTCTGCTTCTATTAAGCGACGGCATACCGGGTAATATTTTCGCACAGTTTTTCATCATCAACATGGCCGGGTATCTGGCAGTTACGATCGGGCTACTCGTGTCAGCGTCGGCAGTGTCCGAGAGCCAAGCGACAGCAATTGTGCCGTTGGTCCTTGTGCCACAGCTCATCACAATCGGTTCCATCGTACCCAATCCGCCGAAACTGCTGGCTGACTTCGGAGCGATCGCAGTGCCGACCAATGTGCTGCGTGAGGCGATGACGGCTGTTTTCGTGCGCAGCGGAGAAGTGGTCGAGACGATCAATGCCGCCACAGGCAGGCCGATCGCGCTGACCGCCAAGCCGCTTAATGATTCGCTGTCGCTGCTCGCGATCCACTATTTGGTGATCGTCAGCGCCACGGCTGTTGTTCTATGGTATCGCTATCGCAGCGGTGCGACACGATAATCGAGGGGGAATGCGACTTATGCATATTTATCGGACTTTCAGACGCTCGCTGCTGACTAGCCTACTCCTGACCGTCGGCGCAGCCAATGCCACTGAGCGAAAGCCCGACCCCCAGCCTGCTGCACCAGCGGTAGCTCACATCACTCAGGGCAAGGCAGACAAGGCGGGGGTTGCCGTTCGCATCAGCTCGGATACGCTGCTGACAAGCCTTTCCATGCAAAAGGGCGATGTTGTGCAGGTCTCTTTTGGCACAGGGGCGGCAGACCCGGCCAAGCATGGCCGCGGTACACGTCATGATTCTGCGGGTGCGGCAGCCGGAGCCGGCGGAACCGTGATTGCCGTCAATAAGGACCGGCATCTGGCACTGGTAAAGACCAATGCACAGTTGCTCGACAAGGCCGGCCTCACAACCTATCGCCTCGCTTATACTTCACCGGCCTTTGCCGATCCTCTCACGCTCCATGCGGGTGCAGCGCCTGAATTGCGGGCTGTGTTACAATCACCCAAGCGCTTTCTCGTCATCGACCGTGACCCTATTCGTATCACCGGTGATGCCGCGCCGGAAGGCGGTGCTCTCCTCAATGATTGCGGAGAGCTTGTTGGCTTCCTACCCGGCGGTGATTCCACGGAAGCAGCAGTTATACCAACTCTGCGGGCACTGATCGACGAAGCCAAGATTGACGTCGTGGACTCGACATCGAAATGCGTCATAGCCAAGGATAAAGATGGGCTGTCGCGCCTGATTACTGCGGAGAGCGATCGTGCCGGGGCTGCGCGCGCGCGGGTGAAGGAGCTGCAAGCACAAGCAGCCCTCTTCCAGCAAGGCAACTCAGCCGAGAATCAGGCGAAGCTTGCGTCTCTGCAAACCTCGATCAGCAACTACGAGCGCGTCGCACAGAAAGCCGAAAATTTGATCGAGACGATCAAGGATTATCGCGCAGCGCACAAGCGCGACATGATCATCACCATCATCGTGCCAATCTTGCTCGTTGCGCTGTTGGTTGGAGGCGCCTTCCTGCTTCGGCGTGGGCGACGGCATGAGATGGACCGCGAAAAATCGATCGCGGTGCTGCGCGCCAGATCTGACGAAGCCGAGCGCGCGCTCTCAATCAAGCCCTGGCGCGATGTTACGCTGCGCGGCCAGAGTGGCATTTTGAAGATCAGCGCGGCTCAACTTTCCATAACGGGCAAGGGCGTGGTCATAGGGCGCAATGCCCAGGAGTGCGACGTGCTGTTTGGCCCTGACGATGTAAGCCGCGTGCATGCGCGTCTCTTCGTTGGCGAGAACAGCCTGATGGTCGAAGATTGCGGCTCATCGCAGGGGACATTCGTTAACGGGCGCCCGCTCGAACCGCGATCGCCCGTACCGTTGTCGAGCGGGGACACGCTCCGCCTCGCATCTCACGAACTCGAAGTAAGGATTCTCTGACGATGCTTCGCCGCTTCCTCACGAAATGCGCCCCACTGCTGGCGCTGCTCAGCTTTTTTTCCTCCAATGCTGCCGAAGCTGGCAGCTTCGACTATCGCCGGGTGTCGGGATCGGTGGTGTATGTCGCCATCCTAAATGCGTCAGGCAAATTAGCGGGGCACGGATCCGGGTTTATCGTAGCCCCCGGCATCGTCGTCACCAACCATCATGTATCGAGCGCCGGGCAGGGCCTTGCGGTAGTGCCCAATGGAGACGACGGCAGCCATGCGGTGAAGGCGACGGTACTTCATTCCAGCCCGGTTCATGACCTTGCAGTATTAAGCGCGCCGGGTCTGGGAGGTCGCGCGCTCCCAATCGCGTCGGGGTCTCCGGCTTTGGGCGTACCTGTCTGGGCAATGGGCTTTCCTGGCCTAGCGGATGTCGTCAATGTAGAGGAAACGGTATCTGCATCACTGACCTATGGCACAGTCTCGCGGGTATTCAGTGGCAGAGCGGGTAGTGGCGATGCCAAAAATCCCACATGGCTGATACAGCACAGCGCACAGATTGCACCGGGCAATAGCGGTGGACCGTTGTTCGATCAGTGCCACCGTGTGGTCGGCATCAACACGCAAGGTGCATCCAAAGATGGGTCGACCTTCCTGTTCTCCGTTGCATCACGGGAACTGGTTGCAATTCTGAAACAGGCTGGTGTCGCCGCCAAATATTCCGGGGCAGCCTGTGGCGATACGCCCGCCGTCGGCACTGCAGGCGCGCCTGACCAATCGCCTCCCCCCGCGAAGGGTGGCGACAACGCAACTGACGCTCTACCGGAAACGGCACCAGCACAGAAGCCGGATGCCGAAGAGAGCGCACGCATCCAGGCCGAAGCGCGCGATCAGGGCCGCGAAGCCGCAAAACAAGCTCGCCAGCGTGCTGCTGCTGCCCGTGCCGCGCAGCGGGCTGCCGAAGCAGCCAGCAACGAGGTCGAAGCCAAGCGTCAAGCCCGCATAGCGGAGGACGCCGAACGAACGGCCGAGGAGCTGGAAGACTATACCGAAAAGCTTGATAAGCAGCTGGAGGAGTCGGTCGATCCGCTGGAACGCTACACGCCCATCGCACTGGGCAGCGCGGGGGTACTCGGCTTCGGTGGGCTGATCTGGTGGCTTAGCCGCCGCCGCAAGTCTGTTCTGGCCAAGCGGGCCAGTCAGGCAGCTCTTCTCAGCAAGCGGGAGAAGGATCTTTCCGCCCAGCAGGATCGCGATGTCGTTCTTGATAGCGCGGAAGGGGCAGTGAAGCTGCCCGGTATCGATCTGGAGCGCGGCGTTATCGTCGGGCGGTCGATCGAAATGGCCGACGTTGTCATCCCCAAAGAAGAGGTCAGCCGCGAACACGCACGATTCACGCGCCAGACAGGCCGACTGTTTATCTGCGACATGGGATCGGCGAACGGACTCTTCCTGAACGGTCGGCGTCTCACGCCGAACCATGAGGAGGAAGTACGCAATGGCGATCGTGTCAGCTTCGGTCCCAACATCGTCTTCACTTGCAAATTCCGTTAATTACAGGAGAACATCATGAACAGAAGAGACAGTTCTGGTGACAAGCCCACGCAAGTGGCGCGACCGGACAAGCAAGGCTGGGGGCTGGGAGTCGACCCGGACGATGTCGACGGCGAGAAGGCGACGAGGATTGCAAGGAACAGCGGGTCGGGCGATGCGGGGAAAAAACAGGACGCAGTGCGTCAAGATAGTAACGCCGCTGGGACCGATCACGATGACGAGGAACGCACACGCCTTTTCAAATCGCCGAAGCAAAGCGGCAAAATAGATCTGTCGGAAGTTCCGGTTGGCTGGCTGGCGATAGTAAATGGACCCGGTTTCGGCAACGCTCTCCCTTTGTTCTATGGCTCCAACAGCATCGGGCGCGGCGCGAATGTAGAGGTTCCGTTGAACTTCGGCGATGAATCCATCTCGCGCGGTCCCCACGCTCGGATCATCTATGACGCAAAGGGCCGATCATTCTATGTCCGGCCCGGTGAGGGAACGGGATTGACATATATTGATGGGCGGCCTGTTCTGGCGCCACTGCCCCTCACGCCGAACATGCAGATTGAAATCGGCCACACCACTCTGCGCTTCATCCAGCTTTGCTCCCCGGAGTTCGACTGGCAGGATTTGCCGGCGGCGAAGGATAGCAACCCGTGAGCCAATTCAACGCGTTCGGCTCTGCCAAGACGATTGGGCAGCGCAAGGCCCAGGAAGACAGCATTGCCTGGACGGAAGAATTCGTTGACGGCGCCATGGGACGCCCAAGGCTTGTTGTGGTCGCGGATGGCATGGGTGGACATGCCGCCGGGGATGTAGCGAGCGAGCTTGCCGTTAAATCCTTCATCACTGCCTATCAGCGGGATACGAGCGGAGAGGCGACGATCTTGCGCGAGGCGCTGGACTGGGCAAACGAACGTCTTGCGGATTTCGTTGCGCGCAACAGCTCTGCTGATGGAATGGGCTGCACTGTCGTCGCGCTCGAATTGAATGAGGAGGGATCCGCCTTCCGTTGGCTGAGCGTTGGGGACAGCCTGCTCCTCAGCATACGCAAGGAGGGCATTTCCCGCATCAACGAGGACCATTCCTTTCGCGAGGAACGACGGCGCACTGAGGAAACCGGTGGTGATGTATCGGCGGTGCCGTCTGCCAATATGCTCCGCTCGGCAGTGATGGGAAGCCATATCCCGCTTGTGGATGATCATACCGTTTGGCGCCGCTTCTCTGAGGATGAGATACTGGTGCTGGCCACGGATGGCATCGAGACAATCGAGATGGACCGCATCGCCGCTATCGTGCGAGGAAGCGCAGATGCACCGAGTGCCGCAGAAGCCCTGATTGCAGCAGTGGAGCAAGCGCAACGCCCCCGGCAGGATAATACAACGGTAGCAGTCATCTTCGGCGGCTCGGCAAGTATTGGAGATGTCGCGGCGGGCAGCGCGAACAAAAAGGCTGAGCGCAAGTCATCACCGTCAGGCCGTCGAACGTCCAGACAATGGCAGGTCGGTTTGCTCACAGGCTTGCTCGCCGGCCTTGCTCTTGGCACCATTCTTGGCGCGTTGGGAACTTGGCTGATCCTAAGCCCGGACAAGGAGAAAATCGAAGAAGCGGCCGACAACGCCAGCGTGACGGGCGATACAGCCAAGGCGCGTGTGCCTATAGCGGGGGTGCCGCCGGTGCCGCAACCCGCCGTAACCAAGGCGGATGCCACGACCCGGCTTGTTGATACACCGGCTGTCGTGGAAAAGCCTGCTCCAGTTGTTAAACGGACGGAGCGATCCAACGCTGGCGATAAGGGCGAGCCGCTTAAACCGACGCTCACAGGGAACGGGCCTGCGACAAAATCGGCACAACCGGCGGAGCCGACTCCTGCACCCAATCCTAGTAAGGCCGGGCAGGGATCATCCCAAGATGAAACATCATAAATAACCAGAGCAGAGGCAGATCATGTCGGAAACAACCAAAACATCATGGGGCCCCACCCGCAAGCCTCGTCCTCAACGAGCGCCAGAGCCGGCAGCAATAGATGCTCTGACAATCACGCCGGATCGCGATGATCAGACCCCCCGCGCGCCGATTCCGTCAGATTCTGCTGAAATCAAAGCCCCAAAACGTGGTATAGAAGAAGCCGTCGTCGGCTGGCTCGTGATTGTCGATGGACCGGGCAAAGGAGCGGATTTCCGTATCGTATCGGGCATCAACTCTGTGGGGAAGGGCGGCAGTGCGCGCATCAGGCTGGAGTTCGGCGACAAGGGCATAGAGGAAGGAGCGCATTGCCGGGTTACATTCGATCCGCGCAGTGGGGGGTTCTACCTCAGCCCCGGCGACGGCCGCTTCATCTGCTATACCAATAACAAGCCGGTGCTATCCGCGCAGGAACTGGAGCCGATGCAGGACATCGTTCTGGGCGATACTACGCTGCGCTTTGTTCCCTTCTGTTCGCCAAACTTCAACTGGGCCGAAAATGGCCGCTGGGAGTAAAAGGATGAGTATGAAATCGTCGATGGACCGTCGAGACATCCTTCTGGCAATGGGGGGATGCGCCGCACTGTCGGTAGTACCGCCACTTTTTGCGGCAGAGCCCCCTCGCGATGGCAAGCCATGGGCATTGATCGAAGTAGGATCGAGCGGCGTGAAGCCCTCAATCGTTCGCATCAAGCGCGGCCTGGAGCCTGATCTTGAGGTGATGAAAGCATTCGAGCCGACAGAGGCCAATGCCATCGACCCCGGCAACGCGCCTTTGGTGGCAGAGGCGGTCGCGAAAGCCATCACACAGATCAAAGCCACAGGCCTTGCCTTTGAGGCCATAAAGCTGGTTGGGTCCAGCGGCGTAGCATCCAAAGCCGACGTTCGCGACGCTGTGGCAAAGGCTGTAGCCGAGCGGACCGGCCTCGTCATGAATTTCATTTCGGTACAGAAAGAAACCGAATACACGTTCGACGGCGTGGTCAACAAGGTGCGCCTCAGCCATCGACGGCCACAGGTCACGATGATCGATATAGGGTCAGGGAACACAAAAGGGTGCTATGTCAGCACAGCACCCGACGCCTCTGAACAATTCCATCATTTCAGCATGGATTTCGGAACAAAGAGCTTCGCCCGCAAAGTTTCATCGGCACAAGGCGAAGACGAAAGTTTCACGGCAGCCGCCAACCGCCTGGCCGATGCTGATCTGCGCGCCGAAATTCGCAAGATGGTGATCAGCGCCGGCGCAATCATGGCACAGCGCAACCGCGTATATCTCAACGGGGGGCTTCCGTGGGTGCTGGCGACCACGCAGGCGCCGCTGAATACGGATCGTTATGTCCCGCTGAAGCCAGCGGATATTGATCGGTTTTGCACCCTCGCCCAAACCGATCAGGCAAACCTCTTCGCAGTTGATACCAGTGCCATCCCAGCAGGCGCCCACAAGGATCTCATCGCTGGCGATCTGGGACGTATGGCTTCCGGCAAGGTGTTCACACCTGAAGAGCTGAAGGCAGGCGCGGCTCTGCTGCGTGTGCTGTCGGAAGAGCTTGTATTCGCACGTAAGACGCTGTTCTTCACCCGCCCCGGTAGGTTGGCATGGATCATGGGTCTTGCCTTCTTCGACGCCGCTGACGGCAAGATCTCGAAAGAGGTTCTGCCCAACTAGGGCGAAGTGACACCAAGCGGAGGCATAATTGGGGGAGCTTCAACCAGGATCGGTTATATCGCCACTGCGGGGAGGGTCTCACTCAAATTCCGCAGCAGAGCCGCGCTATGTCATAGACAGATGTCTGGGCGCAGGGGGGTTTGGCATAACCTATTTGGCGCGCAAGGAGGCGCTGGCGGGACCATCCGACCTCGATTACTCGCAATATCTCTGGTTGCAGCCTGGCGAAGCTGTTGCAGTAAAGGAGTTTTTCCCCGCCCAATTCGCAGAGCGCTCGCTTGGCGAGTCACGCGTCCAGCCCAGCTCTGGCTTCGAGAGGGTAGAGCATTTTAACCTGTTTCTCACCCGCTTTCGCAAAGAGGCGGAGCGCCTGTTTTTGCTGACCTGCCTGCGTGCGATTACCGCAGTTCATAAAGCTGGCGCAACCGATCTGGCGGGTGCAGACAGAGAACGGATAGAGCGGGTGAGTGCCTTCATGGAACGCCTGCCCCATCTGGGAACCCGCTCGGACCTCACAGATGACGCCCTCGACGTTATTGTCGATTTCGACGACCGGATGCGCGAGATTGCCTTGTCCGCCTTCGCTACATCACCACTGCCCATAGTATATGATTTCTTCGAGGCGAACGGGACAGCCTATTATGTGATGGAATACCTGCGCGGGGGATCGTTGCGGGATGTTCTGGGCACCGGGCGCGCGGCAGGCACCAATCCGGCACCGTGGCCTTATGCGATCTTCCGGCCATTTACGGACAAGTTGCTCGACGGGTTGAGCGAACTTCATACCGCCTTGCCTTCCAACCCGATCATTCATTGCGACATCAAGCCGGGCAATGTCATGTTCCGCAATCAGTCTGCCACGGCGCCTGTACTGATCGACGTGGGCCTTTCGCGATCCATGACAGGAAGCGGTGATGGCGATACGTCTTACGTTCCTGCCTATACGCAACGCTATGCCCCGCATGAACTTATCCATGAAGCGGAACAGCTTGCCGCGGGCAAGGGGCGCGGCGATGAGATCGGGCCGTGGACCGATATTTACAGCGCCGGGCTGATGCTGCTGGAGATTGCGACGAAGCCTCTGAGCTTAGGCCCGACAGCCCTGATGAGCACCCGCGCCCAAGGATCGCGGCAACTGGAAGCATTGAGCAAGGCCCTTGCTTCTATCCCATCAGACTATCCAAACAGTGTTGCTCGCGGCCTCCGGTCCGCAGTCGAGTGGGATATAAAGCAACGGCCTCGTTCCATCGCGCAATGGACCGACATGCTAGATCTTGACCGCGCCGTTCCAGGCAAAATGACAGATGCCGACAAGAATGGCGAGAAGCGCAAGCCGTTTCCTGTTTTGGCAGGCCTTGTGGCATGTCTGCTTCTCGTTGCGGGTATCTATGCTTTCGTAATGCCCGGTTCAGACAACAATGAGGGCGGTCGGAATATAGCAAATTCGGATGGAGGAAATGCTCTAGTATCGGGAGAAACCCCCAAGGAACCGGACGCGAACGATGAAGACCGTGGTGATATTCCTAAGCCGCCTGTCGCGGTGACGCAGGATGATCCACCGGCTCCGGCACCAGTCAGGCCGGTTACTGATCCGCCTGAGACGCCAGCCGCACCACGCTCAAGCGATTTTCTGGCCCAGGCACCCAACATCGGGTTCGGCAACATACGCCCCATCCAGCTAGCCAGCGCTATAGAAGAGCTTGAAAAAGACTCAGGCGGGCCGGTAAACGGCCCTGTAGTGGTGAACCAGATATTAGCGGGAAGCCGCGCCGCCAACGCAGGCGTAGAGGATGGCGAACGCTTTGCCCGGAGTTGCAGCAACGGTTCTGCAAGCGCGGCCATCAGCCAGGCGGAGCAAGGACAAGGCACAGCCTGTCTTATCAATCAAAGAGGGAAAAAGATTTGGCTATGATCGGTGTTTTGTGCGGAATGACAACGTCATCATGACATATTGTGCGCTATCCCTCAGGCACTTGGCCGTTGCGGTCCTATGCGCCTGCGCTCTGGTAATGGGCCCGGTGGCAACGGACGCGCAGTCGGCTCAGCCCCCGCATTCAATCCAGCGCCAACCGCTTCAGGGCATTGGCACTATGGTCGGTGTCCTGACTCTGTCTTGCCCAGCCGGGCGGCGTCTATGGGAATTCAAGCTGAACGGGGTTACAGTCGCGAGCAGGGGGCGTTGCGAGCCTGGTCAAACCTATCGCGTCGCGGATCTGCCAGGCAACGGCAAGCCAGCCCTGTTCCATAGCGATCAGTCCAGCGATGTGTATCTTAAGTTTGATCAGGCAGCAGCCGGAGCGCGGGCGATCGCTATTCGGGTCAGCCGGACGGCGACACCCGTGCTGGTCGACTATAGCGCGCTCAATGTCGATCTAACGATCAGCTACCTCAGCGACGATATTGTAGATTTGCAGTTTAACATCCCGCCAGCGGGTGGAACAGCTCTGCGCTGCGCAGTTCAGATCGACTGGATTCAGGGTGCTATCCTGTCGACACGCGTTCTGGCTACCCAGCCGGACAAGGCAGACCAGAGCCGTTGCGATGTCGCCGCCAAGGCCGTGGAGGTTGATAGTGTCGACTAAAACTCTTCTGTGCACCCTGTTTTTGGCTGTTTCGCTGATACAGGGGCATCCCCTCATCGCGGAACCACGACAAGGTATCCTGACCTCCTATGGCGCCCTCACTATCGCCTGCAAGCCCTCAGGACAGGCAGGAAAAACAGAGGGTGGAGAAAGCCAGGAAGGCCAGTTGACATTCGCTCTCGATGGCAAGATCGTGGCGCAGGGCAGCGATTGCCGCTCGTCAAGAGACGCATCGCTATTTCCGTTCTGGCTGGGAAACAGCAAGGATGGCGCACCAGCTATCTTCAATGACGCTTTCTTCACTGACGCTATCTTCGTGCCGATGTCAACCGACGACACGGCCTACTTCCTTTTGCTCCATGTCGAATCATCAACCAGTGCGAGGGCCTTGCGTTGGCCTCAGGTGTTAAAGCCTCTTGGCGTTCGATATAACAACCGCGATCTGGTCGAGATCAGCTTCGCCATTGACTGGTTGCGTATGCCGCCTGCGTTCATGCCATTTAAGGCAGCCAACCCATCCTGCACCATGACCATAAACTGGGCGGACATCACGAACCGCTCGATGCGAACGGAATCAGCGTCAAAGGATCCACAGATGCAAAATTTCTGCGCACAACAGTTTGGTACGATTTTTGAGATGATTGGCGAATGAGAGACCTGTGACAGAATCCCCAATCCAGGTGCCGGCAATATACTATCAACGTTTAGATATGGCGATGTAGGTAAGGAGTTCGGCACACGGTTCGAATGCGAAGGCTATGATGTAGGCTATCTTTACACGCCGGCTGATTTTGCCGCCCGTAAGCTGATCATGCTCCCTTTTCTGATCCAGATTTAACGCCGCGCTATCTAGGTGTGAGCTTTCAGGAGGTTGTTCATCCGGTTTGATCCGGCCGGACTGATGTTGCGACACGTCAGCTTGGGAGGAACGACCGGATGAACATTCACCAGAATGCCCGAACCACACCTTGCAGTCGTGCCGAGATCGTTCGGCGCGTCATCACGCTTGGCGAGACACCCAGGGCAGTCGCGACTGCCCTGGGTGTCTCGCAACGGACCGTCGCCAAGTGGTTGGCTCGTTATCGGGTCGAGGGCATCGCAGGGCTGGTTGACCGCAGCTCACAACCGCACCACTTGCCCACCGCCACGCCGGACGAACTGGTCGAACAGATCGTCGCCTTGCGCCGCCGGCGCATCATCGGCAAGCAAATCGCCAAGGCGCTCGGTGCCTCGCCCGCCACCGTCAGCCGGGTGCTGCGCCGTCACCGCCTCTCGTGCATACGCGACCTTGATCCGCTTGAACCCGTGCGCCGCTATGAACGCGAACATCCCGGCGAGTTGATCCACATCGACATCAAGAAGCTCGGGCACTTCGAGCGCGTGGGGCACCGCATCACCGGTGACCGGCACGGACAGTCTAACAGCAGAGGCATCGGCTGGGAGTTCGTCCACGTCTGCATCGATGACGCCTCGCGCATCGCCTTCAGCCAGATACTCCCCGATGAGAAGAAGGAAAGCGCCGTCGCTTTCCTTCACGCGGCGGTCGCCTACTACCGCAGCCTCGGTATCGTCGTCTGTCGCGTCATGACCGACAACGTCCTATGTTGGGAAGCAGCTGAGGGAAAAGGCCAGCAGGTCTCGTTACGCCGATTGTGATCGGCGCTGATGATTTTATGATCCAGATGGCTTCCATCGTCAAGGAAAGCACTCTCGGCCATAGCAAACACAGGATCCATCGATCATCGCGATCGTGGTCCTCACCGTCCTTAAGATGAGATGCGCATGCCAGATGGAAGGCCCGAACATTATCTACAGGGTCGCACTTGCGCCCTCACGGCACAGCAGAGAGGGGTCCTTCCATCTGGTGTCCGCTCGTTCGAGGAACGGGCGGTACTCGGTTCCCGTCTTGATGACGGCGTGTACGACACGCGCCATCTTGGCGGTGAGAGCGGTCATTGCCTTGCGGCGACGATCGGGGTCGTCGGCATGCCCGGCGACATAGCGCCCGAGCTTGTCGCGAAAACTGTTGTTGGGTTGCCGGATCGCGACCTGAGTGGCCATCCAGAAGGTACGTCGCAATCTGGCATTGCCGTACTTCGAAAGCTTGGTCCGCCCGCGAAATATCCCTGACTGGCAGGTGGCGAGGTCGAGGCCGCAGAACTTGAGGAACTGGCGATGGTGAGCAAATCGCCGAAGGTCGCCAGCCTCAGCCAGGATCGTCAGGGCATTGATCGGACCGATACCAGGGATCATGCGCAGGAGCTGATAATCACGGTTCGCGGCTAGTGCATCATGAGCAATGCGTTCGATCTCGTTGCGCTGCTGAATAAGGGTGCGGGCCTGGGCGATAACCATGCGGAACATGGTGACCGCAGTGGAATCCTCATCAATCGGCAACGCTATCGAAGCGCAGGCGGTCTCGTATATGTCGTTGACTACCCGTGCCTTGGAAACCTTGCGGCCGATCAGTGGCCATGCTTGTTTGGTAAAAGCTTCGCGACCGAGTGCGGTGATGCTGCCCGGCGTTGGAAACCGCTCGATCAGTGCCAGAAACCAATCGGACCGGCTGTTGCCGGCGAAACGCTCGATCTCCGGGAAATAGAGCGGCAGATAGTGCGTCAGGATCCGGTGCCAGGTCTGGGTTTTCGCCTTGGAAATGGCTTCATGCGTCTTCGACATCTCCTGCAGGTCATTGATGCCAGCGGCCAGCGGATCGACATAGCGCTGGGTCGCACCGATCCGCAGCATGTGCAGGATGACCTGGGCGTCTTTGGAATCGTTCTTGTCCCAGCCATTGTGCAGCGCTTCGCGCGTCCTGGCCAGGCCGACTGACGAAATCAGGCGCAGCTCGAACCCGGCGGAAAGCAACCGGTGCGCCAGCGTGCGGTGATAGTTGCCAGTCGCTTCGAAGCCAACAATGATGGGCCTTCCGATGGCGGCCAGATCAGCCGCCAGCCGATCATAGTCCTCCTTCGTCGCCATGACGGTCATGCGGCGACGGCGGCCGCCTTCCGGTCGTTCGAGCAGAACTTCCTGGCGGTGCTTGGACATATCGATGGCTACCAGAACGGCATCCGTGGGAGTAGAATGAAGCTTGGTCATGATCGGTCAGTCTCCAAAGGGTTGAGTCGACAACTTCACTTTAGAGACCTGCTGGCCGGTCATGGCCGCCTTGATGAAGCTGGCGGGCGCTACGCGCCCTTGTCTCCATCAAGGCATTGCGGCCCTTCAACAGGCCGCTCCCAATGTGCTACGGATCATGCTACAAAAGCTTCGCCTTCAGGGATGCCTGCAAAGCGCTCGGCCTCAAGCATATCCGTACCAAGCCCTACACGCCCAAAACCAACGGCAAGGCCGAGCGCTTCATCCAGACCAGCCTGCGCGAATGGGCCTACGCCCGCGCATATCCAACTTCAGACCACCGAAAACAGGCGCTCGATCCCTGGCTGCATAATTACAACTGGCACCGTCCGCACGGCAGCCACAATCCATGCCACCCATCAGTCGGCTCAATCAGCCAATGAACAGCCTGTTGAGCCTCCACAGCTAGGGGTTCATCCCTCCGTCGTCGGCCGTGTCGGCGGCGTGTCAGGCGGCGAGGATGCTCCCAATTCCCGATACCCAGGCGTAAACGGCTCCACGCAGCGGGTGCTCTCGGCGTTGAACAGCAGGCGTGTCACGTCGCGGCGCGCATAATGACCGACCGGATCGGCCGCCGATTTGGCGAGCGAAATCAGCCCAAGGTCGATCTCGGCAATGACGAGGCCTTCCTCGGTATGCGGAATAAAATCGGCGAGCGGGCGACCGTCTGGCCCGAAAATCATCGAGCGGCCGCCGCCTACGGGAAGGAACATACGGCGCTCGTCCGTGTCGCACAGAATCGCCTGCATCTCCGGCGTCACCACCGCTGTCGCCGCGACCACGAAACACCCACCCTCGGCGGCATAAACCTGACTGACCGCCGTGTTCAGCTCCGCGCCCAAAGCATAGGCACCACCTTCATAGAGCGCGAAACTGGGCCAGGAAGCCACATGGATCTGCTCATGCTGGGCATACATCGCATATTTGACGAGGGGCTGAAGATGTTCCCAGCAGCATAGCGCCCCAAGTCGGCCCAGCGATGTATCGTGCACTGCGAGATCGCTTCCGTCTCCCTCGCCGAAAACGGTGCGCTCCACATGCGTGGGCTTGAGCTTGCGCCGGTGGGCGATGACGCTGCCGTCCGGCGCGATGATAGATTGCCCGATATACAGTGTACCATGATCTCGCTCGCTGGTGCCGAGCACGACATGGATTCCCGCGTCCGCCACCGCAGAACGGATCGCTTCCATTTCCGGGCTTTCGGTCGCGATGCTGTTTTCATGGTAGGCCTGAACGAATTGCATCCCCCAGGCCGGGTGTCCCAGCCACGGCCAGAAGCAGTAGCCGGGCAACCAGGTTTCGGGGAAGGCGAGCAGTTCGACGTCGCGCGCCTTGGCCTGGCGGATGAGGTCGATCGTCTTGGCAACGGTTCCCGCCAGATCGAGATAGACAGGTGCGGCCTGAACTGCGGCGGCTAAAAACGGTTTGGCTTTCGGCACTATAGTATGTTCCCTGCGATGACAGACGCTTACCGAACGACAATAACCGAAGATTGCGTGTCCGCTGCTGGCACAGGGCGAAGAAAACCTTGACTGAGACCGAAACTGGGTGATGTTCGGATGTTGGAAAGGTGGGCGATGACAGCCGTACGCATGCGATCCAGCGATATTAAGGGAAACCCGCTTGCCTACTGGCAGGATGTTGTCTGCGACCTGTTCGTTCCGCTAACGTGTAACGCTGCGGAAAGTCGCTCGTTCGACTGGGAGTTTGTGAGCGACGGCATAAGTGACCTGCGGCTGGTGGAGATGCGCGTGACGCCGCATCATGTGTCTCACACGCGCGAGCATGTTCGCCGCTCCGCCGATGCCTATTTCATCCTGAGCCAGCATGTGAACGGCACGGGTGTGGTGGTGCAGGACGGGCGCGAGGCCGCGCTTCAGCCCGGTGATCTGGCGCTGTACGATTCGACCCGGCCCTATGATCTGCGCTTTGCGGGCTCCATGCACCAGCGCATCGTACGCATCCCCCAGCGACTGCTGAGCGACAGGCTGGCGCATGCCGAACGTTTCACCGCAAGGCCTGTTCGTGCGCAGACCCCGATTGGGCGTCTGTGCAGCGATTTCGTCACCAGCAGCTTCGGCATTATTGGGCATGCCGGTTCGGTGGGAACTACGGTACGCGACACGCTGATCGATCTGTTATGCGCCGCACTACGGGAAAACACCCTGTCGACCCGCCTGGACAGCGCCGTATCAGCCGATGTTCTTCGCCGCCGGATCATCCGCTATGTGGAAACGAACCTCTCGGACCCTGACCTCAATGTCGAGCAGATCGCTGGCGCGATGCGCATGTCTGCGCGCTATGTCCATATGCTGATGAGAGAGATGGATAGCACGCCCGGTCGGCTCATTTGGTCCCTTCGCCTCGACCGCTGTGCGCAGGCGCTGTCCGACCCCGCCAACGCAGCCATACCGGTCGCTCAGATCGCCTATGCGTGGGGCTATAAGGATGCCGCGCATTTCGCGCGATCGTTTCGGTCCCGGTTCGATATATCGCCCGGCGATTATCGGCGGCGGGCCTTAGATCAGGACACACAAGCGTAGCGCAGTCGCGGTATTCCTAGCCATCGCCGAATACGAACAGGTTTAGGCCTTCCTCGGAACGCGCGACCGTCACAGGCCAGCCGAGCACATCATTTTCGTGGGTCATAGCGATAGTCGCGGCATCGCCAGGTTTTGACCGGGCAATGAACCGTAAGCCCCCTGGCGTGCGCCCGATGACGACAGCCATTTCAGGCGCGCCCCTCACGTGCAGGACGCTGGCCGTTTCCACGGTTCCGGGGCCGTCATACCCATCGAGCAGCGGCTGTGCGGGCACAGCATCCAGCTCCGCCTGAAGCGACGTGCTGCTCCAGTTTCGCCAAGGCCGGGGAATGGTCGAGTAAACCCCGGCGCTGTATTTGGAGAGAAACCCGCCGTTTGCTCCGACAAAACCCGCCTTACCCGGTGCTTCCCGCAACACGGGAACAAGCGCCGCAATGGCATGCATGGAATAGTTGTTTCCCGGCCCTCCGAAGTACGGCAGCCCCCCGACAACGGAAAGTTTGCGGGGGTCATCTTCCGACAATCCAAACTCATCGATGGCGACGTTGGACACGGCAATGGGAAAGCAGCTATAGAAATCGAATGTCGCCACAGCATCGGGGACCAGCCCCGCCCGCTTAAGCGCCGCGCGGGCCGCGGCGCGAGCAGCTGGAGAAGCGCTAAGATCGGGGCGCGAGAGCAAGGGTTTTTCGGTCGCTCTGGCATAACCATGAAGATAGACGCGCCGATCGGGCGCGACCCCCAGATCATCGGCAACCCGCTGCGATGCGATCACCACCGCCGCACCCATATTGACCTGATCCCGCGCGACCAGTCTCAGGGGATAGGGATCGGCAATCCAGCGATTGCCGGGGCTAACCGTGATAAGGTCGCTGGCAGAATAGTTCGGCACATCCCACGCCGCCGCTGAATTTGTGCGCGCGACGGCTGCGAGGGGCGCAAAGAGGCGCCCCATGTGCTCGGCATAGTCCGCCTGAGTCATGCCCAATGCGGCGCGGCGCGCATTTTCCGCCAGAGCATAGCCAATCGGCGCGTCGACCACCCCATGCCGTTCGGCCAGCGGATCCTGAAACGCGCGTAGGTTCGCACCGCGATCCTCGACCTCTCCACCCGGGCTTTCCGAGAAATCGAGTGTACGCCCCTCTCGCGCCGCGTGGCGTATCGTAGAAATGGCTTCCGCACCGCACAGCAGAACAAGATCGAACTCCCCAGCGGCCACCCGCTCGCAGAATTCGCTGACAAGATCCTGAGGTGACTGGCCACCACCCTCGCCCCAGAATGCGGATCGCGGCTTTATGCCCAGTCGCGCCGCAATGGAGCGCGGAAAATTGTCTGAGGCGCCGAATATCGGTTGCTCTAGCCCACTGTCCTCGAATGTACGGGTGGTTACGATGGCATCGATATACGGGGCAAGATCGCGGCGGGCCATCGCATCGGAAATGGCAGCGCGGGCCGCCACCGCCGCCAGATCAGCCGCCGACCATGCTTGGTAATCGGGCGCGTCGATCCGGTCGACCGACTGGCCTACACCTATGATGACCGGTGTTGTGCCTGCCGCTCTCATCGCGCGCGCCAGACGGGCGGACGCTTTTCGGCAAACGCCTGCGCCCCTTCCATGGCGTCTTCAGAGGAAAATACTGCTTCTGTCTCTGCTTCGTTGCGGTGCCAGTCCGCTTCGTCGGCCTCGAATCTGCCGTCGCTCAATCGACGGGCGACGCGCTTGCTCGCCTGTACGGACAAGGGGGCGTTGACGGCAATCCTGCGGGCGAGGTCCATAGCGCGGTCCATCAGTGCATCCGCCGAAACGACAGCGTTGACCAGACCGAAATTCAACGCCTGATCGGCACTGACGGGATCGCCGGTCAGGAGGATTTCCATGGCGATCTTGTGCGGCACCTGCTGGACAAGCCGGAACGCCCCACCCGCAGCGGCCAGAAGGCCACGCTTCACCTCAGGCAGCCCGAATGTTGCGGTGTCCGACGCGACCGCCAGATCACATGCCAGCACGATTTCCGTACCGCCACCCATAGCGAAGCCGTTCACGGCGGCGATCAGTGGTTTGCTTATGGGATGGTTTACGACACCCGCGAATCCCCATGCTTTGCGCCGCTCGTCCTGCGGAATAACTGGTTGCCGAGCGGCAACGGACTTGAGGTCGGCTCCGGCACAAAAGGCCTTGTCGCCCGCGCCCGTGATGATGATGGCACGGATATCCGGATCACGATCCGCTGCATCCAGAGCATCGCCCAATGCCATGGCCACTTCAACATTGATCGCATTGCGCGCTTCGGGCCGGTGGATGCGCAGCACGAGGACATGGTCGTCCCGCGCCGACTGGAGAACGCCGTTGGCTATATCGTCAAAGTGCATGGGGAGGTGTCCTGCAAGGGAAGGAGAGGGCGCCAAGCGTCACCGGATGGTGCCGATAATGTTGCGTGCCATGAGATCCTGCATCTGCGAGGGGGACAATCCCAGCCAGTCGCTGAGCACAGCGTCGCTGTCCTGCCCAATCAACGGTGCGGGCGCCTGATCGGGATCTGGCATGTTTTGGGCGCGCACCGGCCGGGCCTCGACCAGAAAAGGCGCCGGGATGGCGGGATGCGCGATCTCGCGAAAGAAGCCACGCGATACGAAATGCGGAAAGCCGGGCATGTCTGCCACCCGCAGCATCGCGCCCGCCGGAACGCCGCTCGCCTGGAGCCGCTCCATGGCCTCATACGATGACCGCTCGGCGAGCCAGCTGGTGAGCGCATGCTCGATGGCCGGGCGGTGCCGCGCGCGATCAGAGCGGTTTGCCGTGTCGTGACCCTCGAAACCTATCAGGCGGGCAAGTGCGGTCCATTGCGCGTCGTTCTCGATGGTTACAACGCACCAGTCGTCATCACCGCCGCACGGATAGACGCCCCATGGCGCATCGGGGTCATCGTCAATCTGCTGCCCTTGTGCGCGCAGCGAGGCCACGGCCATGTCGACGCCGAGATGGTCGAGAATGATTTCTGCCTGCGCGATCGTCGCCTTGCCTCCCGCTCCGGTTGCTTTGCGCTGGACAAGAAGCGCGAGTGCGGAAAGCGCGCCCAGCCGTCCGGCCACATGATCGGGATAGACCGTCATCGCGTCGGAAAAGGAACCGGGATCATCAAGCGAACACCACAGCGCCGATAGCCCGGTGGCCGCGCGCACCAACGGTCCATAACCAAGCTGCCGGCTACGGGGACCGGTTGACCCGAAAGCAGAGCTCTGGATCGACACCAGACCGGGATTGATCGCTCGCAAAGTCTCGTCGTCAAAACCAAGCGCATCCAGCGTGCCGGGCTTGAAATTCGACAGGAGGACATCCGCCTGCGCGACAAGATCAAGGAACAGCGCCTTCCCCTCTGGATCGCGCAGGTTGAGCGAAAGGCTGCGCTTGTTCCGGCCGCCCGCCGCGAAGGAAGGCGACATGACGCTGCCGTCCTGCGTCTGCCGCACCCCATCGGGAAAGGCGGGATTCTCGATCTTGATCACATCCGCGCCCGCATCCGCAAGCAGCCTGCCGGTTTCCGCGCCCACCACGATGACGCCCATGTCAATCACGCGCAGCCCCTGTAGCGGCCCGGCAGACTGGGCACGCGGCACGCCCGTATCGTTCCTTAGCAGCGCTGCTCGCGCACGCTGCGCGTCCCGATCGGGTGTCGTTAGGGGCAATCGTGTTCCGTCGACTTCGACCGGGGCGCGGGGCAGGCGAATGTCGACACCGCGCAGCCTATGCGCTTCATAGAGCTGACGCGAGCGGTTCTGGTCGCTGTCGATTGCCTCGTCAGCGCTTTGCAAAGCCGCCGTGGGTACGCCGATCGCTTGTCCCTGTTGCTCCAGTTCCGCCCGTGTCTTGTCGGCAAAGAAGCGGGCGATGGCGGGAACCAGCGTTGTGGAATTGAAGCGCGTCCGAAGCTGTTCGTAGGCAGGATCGGCAAACTCGGCGGGTTCGCCCATCCACTTGAACATCGCCTGCCATTGGCGTGGGGAGAGGACACACAGCCGGACATAACCATCGGCGCAGGGAATGATGGGATATTGATGGTGTACGTCCGGGCGGCCGCGCGGCAATTCGCTCGCGCGGACTCCGGCCGCGGCGCTGCCGTTCACGCCAAAGCCGGGGTCCAGCGCCTGCACCACGCCATCGAGAATCGAAAAGTCGATCAGATCCCCTCGCCCGCTCTCCAGCCGCTCGGTGAAGGCCAGTAAAGCGACAAAGGCGGCATGGACCGCCGCGCATGCTTTCGCAATGGCTTCGGGTGGCATGACAGGGGGGTGGCCGGGCCTTCCGGACCGCGACAATCCACCCGACAATGCGTGGAGAACCGGATTGGTTGCGCGCCAGCAGGCCAGGGGGCTGGCTTCACCAAAGTCGGAAAGATTGAGGATGATCAGCGCCGGATTGGCCGCCCGCAAGGCGGCGTTCGCAAAGCGGGCATCTTCGAGCGCGGCGAGGCCGCCGTCGTCGATCAGGATGTCGCAATCCCGGATCGCATTGAGAAGCCGGTCACGATCGGCGGGGACAGCACGATCGATCGCCAGGGCGAGCTTGCCACGGCCCAGGGCGAGCTGTTCGATGTCTGTGCGCGTGATGGCCCGATCTGGATCAGAGCGGCCTTGCCCGCCGTTCTGGAAATCAACCCGCGTTACCAGCGCACCAAAGTCCGCCAGAACGCGCCCCGTGAGCGCCATCCCGCCCGACACGATATCCAGCACACGCACGCCCGCAAGCGCGGCGGAAACAGGCTGGGGCAAAGGATCACTCAGCATAACAAGAATATTCCGGCCTCGTTCCGTATCCCCTCTGGTCCGGTCTGCGGCAAGGCAACTTTATCATATTCGGGATGGTCATCCGGCGGGTGCAGCCTCCGGACAACCATCATGCGAACCCGAAGGAACGGTCCCTTGCCTGCTGGCGCTTGGCGCGCGACAACCGACAAGGCACCGCTGTCTCCTGCGGTCAGTACGTAAAGCCCAGCGTAACACCGTAAGTCGCAGGCATACCGGCAAAGCGGGTCAGCGTGTCGACCTGACGGCCAATGTTGGTGCTGTAATATTTGTTGGTGATATTCTGTCCCCAGATCTGCACGCGCCAGCGGTTGTCGGCGTCTGTCAGACCGGCCCGCAAGCCAACCAGCGCATATTTGTCAATCAGCAGATCCGGCTGCTCCCCGAAGTTGGCGAAGGCCGACGAGCGGTAGCTGACCGAGCCGCCAACATAGGCATCGAGGCTGCTACCAAGCGGGAAGCTGTATTCGGCGTCACCAGTGAGCTGCCACTTGGGCGTGTTAGGCAGAGCTTCGCCCTTCACGTCGATCGGGTTACCCAGCGTGTCCTGCGTCAGAAGACTGTTCTCGACTTGCGTCTTGAGATAGGTCCCGGCGGCATTGAGCTTCAGATTGCGCACCGGCCGCCAATCGATGTTCAACTCGGCGCCTTTCACGCTGGCTTTCGGCAGGTTGATCAGCGCATTGAAGGGGCCAAGAAATGTGGAGACAGTGCCAATTGCCTGTTTGTTACGGAAATCATAATAGAATCCCGCACCACTTATTTGGATCGTCTTGTCGAGCAACGCCGCCTTGAAACCTGCTTCATAGGCGAGCACCGATTCCTGATCCACGCGGGTCGCCTGATTGGAGAAGGTGATCGGCAGGTTGGAGAAGCTGCCCGACTTGAACCCCTTGGTCACGTTGCCATAGACCATCGCGTCCGGCGTGATCTTCCAGTTCGCACCCAGACGCCAGGAGAAATTGTTCTCATCCAGCGACTGGGGAATACCGTTGACGGGCTGGAAGGTGTTGATGTCCAGCGAGGTACAAGCCGCCGGAGCAATGGGCGGTGCGCCCGTAAGAATGAATGTGAGCGTCGATGAGAACGCCGTAGACGAGCCGTCGCCGCCGTCGCGCGTACAACCGTTATAGTCACGGTCCTGCGAAGTGTAGCGCGCCGACCCCTGCAACGTCACGCCAGAGCCGACATCGAGATCAAGACTACCGAAGACAGCGCTGGTGTCGACCTTCTGCGTGTTCAGATCAGACAGCTGGGTGAGCACGACGCCGAAAAGAAACGCGTTGGTGCCGCCGAAATCGATCCGCTGGTCTTCATAGAGCGACTGATGATCTAGGCTGCCGCCGATCATCCACTGCAAAGGCCCGGTCTTGCCGGAAAGGCGCAGCTCCTGGTTGAACGTCTTGATATTGGAAACAACGCGCGCAAAAATGTCGCGGTAGTCGGTGGCATCGCCATCATAGGGCGAATTCTGCTTGAATTCGAGATAGGAGGTCAGCGACGTAAGTGTGATGTCGGGCGTGACATTCACCGTGCCGGACAAGGCGACCTGCCAGAAATCATCGTCGCGTGCGAGATTGACGCCGGGATCGAAATCGGTTTCCCGCGCGTTTTTCGGAACAGGGCCATACACGCTCAGCGCATCGACCGGCGGCTGATAGGGGAAGAAGGTTGTAAACGGCGCGAAGCGTATGAACTGCGACGATTGTGTGTCGGACTTGTCGCGCCAGCCGTTGACATTGAGGGTGAAGTTAACATCAGCGCTTGGCTTCCAATCCAGCAGGACACGGCCCACAAGGAAATCGCGCTTGCCGTTCTCCTCGTTGCGCTTTGTGCTCTTTTGCCAGTTGCCCCGCATGTCAGCCTTGGCCGCGACGCGAATACCCAAGGTCGAAGACAAGGGCGCACTCACAAAGCCATCAACTCCCAGCTGGTTGAAGCGGCCATAGGTTACGCTGCCGCCCGCCGAAAACTGCTCGGTCGGCTTGGCTGCAATGTAGTTGACCGCACCACCCGTCGAATTCTGTCCGAACAGGGTTCCCTGCGGCCCCTTGAGTACCTCGACACGTTCCAGATCGAGCGCCGCGCCGCGCGTAAGTGTCGAGAAGGCCAGCGGTATCTGGTCGACATAGACACTGACCGCCGGATTGGCGAGCGAGGACTGGTCAAGGAAGCTGATGCCGCGGATGCCGTATACCGGCAGGCCGATATTGTTGATCTGATAGGTAAAGCCCGGAACCAGCCGGGGAAGATCGTCAACGCTCTCCACGCCGCGCTTGACGAGGTCTTCGCTGGCAAGCGACGCAATCGACATCGGCACATCGCTCAGACGTTCCGAACGCTTCTGGGCGGTCACTATTATCTCGAAGCCCTCGCCCGAAGCATCGTCAGCGACAGTGCCAGTGGAGGCTGGCGTCTGCGCGAAAGCAGGCCCGCCGAACGGGATTACCGCTGCGAGAATGGCGGCGGAAACACTCTGCATAAGTCGGTTACGTACCATGATGGTCTCCCTGATTTTTCTGACGTGATGCCTGCGCGGCTTAGGTGCGCTTCACCCATTTCCCTGTTCGACGCTCAGCCCCATGAGGCCAGCGCGTCAGCCTTCCCTAATCATTCTATCAACGTGCCATCAAGTTTACAATTAATCAACTAGCTAATTTTCAAACCGATGTATTTTTATCACTCTTTTGGCGCTTAGCTCTCCCAAACCGCCTGCAGTGCCCTGACGACTTTCTCCGTCGGCGCTCCGTCGTTGAAGTGGGTGAGATACTGCCCAGACCGATCCGTGATGTAGACCAGTGCGCTGTGCGGCACCGCGTAGCCTTCCGGATCGTCCTCGTCCGCCGCGCGCTGGGCGAACACCTTGTACGCGCTCCTGACCGCTTCGATCTGCTCCTTGCTGCCGGTCAGCCCTGTGAAGCGTGGAAAATTCGTCTCCAGGAATTCCTTCATACGCGGCGGATCGTCTCGTTCAGGATCGACGGTGATATACAGTGGCGCGAAGGCCTCCGCGCGACTACCGATCCGGTCGAGTACGTCCGACATTTTTCCCAGAGTTTCCGGGCACACCTTACGGCAATGGGTGAACCCGAAGAAAATCATCATATGCCGTCCGCGATAGGTGCGGTCGGTGACATGCTGCCCATGATGATCGATGAGTTCAAACGCGCCACCGATTTTCACGCGGTTAGTCGCCATATTCACTCCAGTTGGTTCAAAACCGCCCTGCGGGGGCACTTGGTCATAACGTGTGGTGCGCCTCAGCGTCTCCGGACATTCCGTTACTGGTTGACCCACAGGACCAGATCCGTCGCCCCCGATACTGGCAGGTCAAGGACAAGCAGGCCGTCCTCTATCGATCCGGTTACGGAGCCATCGTGAACATTGACGCTCGCACCATCTCCGGCGAGCAGCCGCGCCCCGTCGCGCTCCAGCACCCATTGGCCCGATCCTTGCGCGCTGTTCGCGAAGGCCAGCTGCGCCGTTCGCCCCTTTGCGCTGGCGTCGGCCTGAACCGTGACAACCAGCGCGCTTGCATCAGAGAGATAGCCCGCCCGCAGCACGTCAATAAACGGAGAGACATCGGCCAGGTTCGGCTCGGCGAAATGGGCTTTGTCCCACGGCTGGCTATACAGCTTGTGCAGCCCATCGGGGACGTTCATGCGGCTGAAGGCAATCAGCGCGTTGCCGACCCAAGGATCGACATAGACGAACCGTCCGTCCGCGTCGTAGAACTCGTCCCGGCGCGGATAATAGAGGCCGCCCTTTTCCCATGTTGGATTGAGATAAGTGTCGGCGTAGCACAGGATCTTTTCCAGCCGTTCCGCATCGCCCATTTCCGAAAACCACAGGGCTGCAAGGCCGACACCGGAGTCCGGTCGCTCGAACTTCTCGACATATTCGCCGGTAATCAGCCGTGGGCGGGGGAGCAGCATGCCCGGCTCCGGTTCGATGAAGCCCTTCTCCAACTGGCGCGGGTAGAGATCGCGCACGAATTCGGGGTTCCAGCTGTTCAGGATCGTCGCACTGTAACTGTTCTCAGCGCCGACGGTGTAGTCCTGCTTCACATAATAATAAGCGAAAAAGTCATCGTTAGTGACCCAGCCCTTGCGCTCCCATGCGGCATGGTAGGCGCGCGTGACTTCATCGGCGAACTCCGTGCCCTTGCGCACATCGTGAAAGCGGAAGCCCAGCATCGGAAACTGGTTGCAGCTGATGAACACCATATTGGGTTCGCACGCGATGCCCAGAAATCCGCTTTCGACCATCTGCCAGTAAATCACTTCATTGAGTGACGTCAGATCGTAGACAAAGCTCTCCGCGCCGGATGAGAAGACCGGCTTGAACTCGAACGTCAGCCCGCCCTCACGCTCGTAGCGATCATCGTCGAACAGCACACCGAATAGTCCCGCCATCGCATGGACATGGCCGCTGTACATGATGTTTTCCTTGACGACCGGGTCGCGCCAGCCCTCCCGAAGCTCAGTCAGGTCGGCATCGAAAAACGGGCCGGACTTGCTGGTATGTTCCCAGTAGTTCCACACATCATAGCGCAGCATCTTGCGCATCAGATGGGCATAGGATTGCTTGAACGCACCGGGTGCACCGGGCAACCGATGAAAATGCGCGATACCCAGCGCGTATGCCATCCACGCCAATTGATAGCGATAGGCGTTGATATATTCCTGCCCCGCCTCGATCCACCCCATGCGCGACCAGTCGCCATCGAGCTGCCGCGCCAGATTGCCGATGTGGCGCAGGTGGCCGATCTGCTTAGCATCGAGAAGCGGGAGCGCTTCCGCACCGGTCGGCAGCCAATGCGCCGCGTTGCCGTCTGATCGTGACACTGTCGTTGTCATGCGGTGCTGACCTGCTTGCCCCGGCGGAAAAGCGTTTGGGTATTGGTGTAATCCAGCAGCCCTTCCACGCCGCCTTCCACACCGAGACCCGATTGTTTCATCCCACCGAACGCCGTGGTCGGCGAGAGATGACGGGTCTCGTTGATCCAAACCGTTCCACTGGCGATCTGGCGCGCGATTTCGCTGGCCTTGTCTTCGTCGCTCGCCCAGACCGATCCGCCCAGCCCATATTCGCTGGCGTTGGCGCGGCGCACTGCATCGTCAATATCCCGGAAGCGAAGAAGGGGGAGAATTGGCCCAAACTGCTCTTCCTGAACGATGCGGCTATCTTCGGGAGGATTGTCGAGGATCGTGATAGGCACGAAATAACCGGGTGTTTCCGGCACGTCGCCGCCCATCAAGAAGACATGGCCCTGTGCCTTGGCATCCTCGATCAAGGCGAGAACGCGTTCATATTGTTGCCGGTTGTTGAGCGGGCCGAGCTGGGTGCCCTGTTCGGACCCATCGCCGACTTTGACCGTGCGCGCATAGGCGACGATGGCGTCGCGCACGCGGTCGTAGATGTCCTCGTGAACATACATGCGCTTGGTCGCAATACATATCTGGCCGCTGTTCGCAAACGCCGCCCAGAACAGGTCCTGCGCAACCGCATCGACGTCAACATCGGGCAGCACGATCGCCGCGTCATTGCCGCCGAGTTCCAGCGTTACGCGCTTGAGGCTGCTGGCAGCGGATTGCATCACGCGCTTGCCGGTCGCGGTGGAACCGGTGAAACTGACCTTGTCGATGCCGGGATGGCTGGTCAACCAAGGGCCGAGCGCGTCGCCCCCGGTAACGATATTGAGCACGCCGGGCGGAAGGATGTCCGCCACCAGCTGGCCGACGCGCAAAGTGGTGAGCGGAGTGAACGGCGAGGGCTTCAGCACCATCGTGTTGCCAGCAAGAAGAGCTGGGCCGATCTTGAACATCGCAAGGATAATGGGGAAGTTCCACGGCGCAATAGCACCTACGACGCCGATCGGCACGTGGCGCGTTTCGCTGGTGCGTCCATCCGCATCTTCCTGAACGGTGATGGGAAGATCGAGCGTCGCCGTCCCCCTCAACCAATAGGCCCCGCCTATGATCTCGCCCTCCGCGTCGGCATGCGGCTTGCCTTGCTCGCTGGTGAGCAGGCTCTTGAGCTCATCCTTATGGGCAACAATCACGTCAGCCATCGCATGGAGCGCTTTGCGACGCTCCTCGATCGGTGTGGCCGCCCAGCCTGGAAATGCCGCTCGCGCCGCCGCGACCGCGCGGTCCAGATCGTCTGGGCTGGCATCGGGCGCCGTACCGATCACCTGCTCGGTGGCGGGATTGATGACGCTCAGTCTCCCGTCACCCGCCACAGGCTGGCCATCGATCAGCATGGGTAGATGAATCTCGATGTTCATGGCAGCGCTCCAGTTCAGGGAATTAACACGGCTTTGACGCAATCGCCACGCGCCTGCGCGGCGATTGCCTCGTTGATTTCGGCAAGGGGAAAGGTCGTGATCAGGCGGTCAAACGGAAAGCGCCCTGCCTTGAAATGACCCAGCAACTCAGGAATGAAAGTTTGCGGATCGCTGTCGCCCTCGATGATCCCCATGATCCGCTGGCCCGATACGAGCAGGGAAGCGAGGTTGACCGATATCGCGGCTTCCCCGGTTTTGGGGATGCCGACCAGACCCATCGCCCCATGATTGCCTAGATGCGCGAGCGCCGTCTGCACCACCTGTTCGTTGCCGGTCGTGTCCAGCACATAGTCCAGCCCTTCGGCAGCAATGGCACGCAGAGCCTCCCCCGTATCGGTGGAAGCGGGATCGATGACGTGGGTTGCTCCCACGTCCCGCCCTGTATTCCGGCGGCTTGCAAGCGGATCGACCAGGATGATGGTCGAACAGCCGCGGATGACGGCGGCCATTACAGCAGCCAGTCCAACCGGCCCACCGCCGAAAATGGCAATGGATGAACCGGGCGTACAGGCAAGCGAGCGCATGACGCTGCCCGCGCCTGTCTGGAACCCGCAGCCCAAAGGGCCGAGCAGCGCGATCGGCAAGCCCGCATCGACTTTCACGGCGTTGCGCGCAGCAACGATCGTCGTGCTCGCAAACGACGACTGGCCGAAGAAGTGGGAGGACAATTCCTCTCCGTCCTTGCTGAACGCGGTCGAGCCATCATCCAGTCGTTTGCCGACATAGTTGAGCGCCCCGAATGACAGGCAATAGCTGGGAAGTCCCCGATGGCAACGAGGGCAGGTGCCGCAATGCGCGAAACCGAGAACGACATGATCACCCGGTACGAGATTGACCACGTCAATGCCCACGGCTTCCACCACCCCCGCGCCCTCGTGCCCCATCACAGCAGGCAGCGGATAGGGTATGAACTGATCCCGAATCACAAGATCAGTATGGCATACGCCCACGCCAAGGATTTTCACCCGAATCTCATCAGGCCGCAGGGGACCGAGCTGAATATCCTCAATGCTGAAATCCGAGTGCGGCTTTCGCGCGACAGCGGCAATAACCATGGGCGTTTCGGCTCCTCCAGAATCAGATGGTCCTGTTACGTCGCAGCGACCATCCTACGCTATTATAACGGACTGGCTAACGGTTGTCGTTTCGAGGCCCGCGGCGCTCCGGGCACGAGCAATTCCATCATATGCACTTTCATTCTACAGTTGATATTTAATTGATTAATTATATTAAGCAACAATCTTGTCTTCTGCTTCCGAAAGTGTTGCGCAGGGGAAGTGCGGAGACTGCGAGGGTCGAAATGCGGCAGGAGCGATCCGCCCAGGCGGTGTAAGTGCGCGGCCGGGGCGGTGCCACGGTGATGCGGGTGCGAGTTCTTGCTCCACAGGAGTGCATGCTTTAGCTAGGCGCTTGACGGAGCGAGCGCTCGCGATGATGGACCGGGCAGCGGGGACGGGAACGGAAATGCTCCTGTGGGGTAACTGAGGAACACTATGCGGACGGACAGCGTGCCTATAGCAAGGAAAACCAATGCTTCGGCGGAGGCGTTGCTCGTTGCAACGGCGGAACTCCTGTCCGAGCGCGGCGATCTTGATGTGTCGTTCGCAGAGATATCGCGGCGATCGGGCGTGAACGCGGCGATGATAAAATATTATTTCGGGAACAAGGATGGTCTGCTGCTTGCGCTTGTGGAACGGGACGCAGAGCGTCCGATGGCCGCGATGGACCATCTGTTGACGACCGCATTGCCTGCGGATGAAAAACTCAGGATTCACATAAGTGGCGTGATAAACACCTATCATCGCTCGCCTTATCTCAACAGGGTCACTCATCATCTGCTCAACAACGCTTCGCCGGATGCAGCGACACGGGTCATCGATATTTTCATGGCACCGATGGTGAACGCCTATCGGGTCATCATTGCGCAAGGAGTTGACGAGGGCACCCTCGCGGAGACAGACCCAAGGTTTCTCTATTTCACGATTGTCGGCGCTTGCGAGCATATCTTCTTCGCCAACAGCACTGTCCGCCATGTGTTGGGCGCAGCCAAAGTGACGGACCGCATCAAGCAGGAATTTTCCGCGCATGTGACGGAGATTTTGCTGGCCGGTCTTCGTCCCCGCCCTATCGGGTAGCGGCCCGCCGCCTGCGGCCAGCCTCTTCTGCACATCGGTTGCTGGAAAGATCATCCCAGCGGGCATAACACTTCCGTGCCGAGATCGAGAGCCAGACTGACCCCGAAGCGGGAAATGATTTCGCCCGAACACTGCCGCATTTCGGCCCATTCAGGTGACTCGATGCAGCGCAGTAGGGCGGCGCGATCGGCAAAGGTCATCACGGCGATGCGGTAGCTTGCTGGTTCCATGCCCGGCAACCCCTCCGCCACGGTCGCCGTCAGTTCCACCAGTTCCGGCAGCACGGCAGCGCGCGGAACATGGGTCGAGAGATAATATTGCTCGAACGCTTCAAGATCTTCAGGCTTTGGCCGAGACCAATAGGCATATAATTTATACAACTCTTCCTCTCCTTATCGCGACAGTTCAGGGGATCGTGATGATGACCTTTCCACTACGATGGGGCTTCGCGGCGTGCGCCAGCGCGTCTTTGACGCGGGCCAGCGGATAGGTCGCCTCCACCGGGATCGTGAGGTCGCCTTTGCCCAGCATGGCGCCCAGCTCGGTATAGAGTGCAGCGATTTCCTCTCGCGATGCTGTGTTCCACCAGCGCGCCAGCCAGAAGCCCCGCAACGACACATCGCGAAACACCGTGTCGCGCGCTGCAATGCGGCATGCCTCGCCCGACAGCAGCCCGTAGTTCACCACCACGCCGCCTTCGGCCACGCTGGAACCGAGATTTTGGGTCGCCTCTCCGCCGATGGCATCGATGGCGAGCCGGGGCAGCGCGCCTCCCGTCAGTGCAGCGACCCGCTCCGGCAGATCAGGACCATCAGTCAGGACGATGGCGTCGGGACTTGTCTGCCGCACTTCGGCCACCGCCGTTTCGCGGCGCACGATGTTGATAAGGCGCAACTGGCGCGCCTGCGCCAGTCGGTTGAGGTAACAGCCCACTCCGGAATTGGCGGCATTCTGCATCACCCATTCACCGGGTTGCAGGTCGACGAACTCCGTGAGCATCAGGCGCGCGGTCGCCGGATTGACCATCAGCATCGAAAGCTGGAGCGGATCGTTGTCGGGCAGAGGCACCAGCACGGCGGCGGGCATCAGTATCTGTTCGCGCCAAGTGCCGGTTTTTGCAAACACCTGGTGAGCCAGCACCCGATCGCCGCACTTCAGGTGCCTAACATCCGCGCCTACGTCTATAACCCTGCCCACCCCTTCTCCACCGGCAAAGATCGGCAGGGTGGCGATGTCTTTCCCATAACGCCCCTCAAAGCGCAACAAATCGCCCGGATTGATCGGCACCGCTTCCATGGCAATCAGCACCTGTCCGGCCTCAGGCGCGGGGGGCGGAAGTACCTCGATCAACTCGGCAACCTGATCGCCGGGACCGAACTGCGAATGACCGACTGCTAGCATGGCATCTCTTCCTCTCGCCCCTCTCCTGCGCATCATAAAATGTCCCGGCGAACCTGGCATCGTCGGTTCCGACGATTTTCCGCAAGGCACGCGCAATCTAAACACAAGATCAGCGTCTGGGATGGCAGGAAACGCAGATCGGAGATCAGATGACGTGCGCCTGATAGACTTTTTCGACCGTTCGGAGAGCCTCTATCCGGATCATGTCTTCCTCAAGCAAGGCGATGTCGAGACGTCCTATCGCGATAGCGCGGTGCTCATTCAGCGGATTGGTGCGGCACTGCAACGCGAGGCGGATGTTGCGGGACCGGTCGCACTTCTCACGCCCAATGATTATCGCTGCGTGCTGGCGATGTACGGCGCGATGCGCGCCGGTCGCCCGCTCGCCCCGGCAAGCGACCGCAATCCCCTCCCTGACATCGCAGCCTATCTCAATGGGGTGGGCGCACGAACGCTCTTTTTCCATTCCAAACATTTGGGCACGGTCGAGATTCTGCTGTCGGATTGCCCGAATTTGGAGGAGCTTGTCTGTCTCGACAGCACGGCCACGCGCTTTCCGGGTCTGGACGACTGGATGGCACCCGAAGGCGCGCCGGTGCGGGACGTGCCCGCCGCTCCGGGCGATGCATGGGCCTATTTCGGCACCAGCGGCACGACGGGCAATCCCAAGATCGCGATCCAGACACACATGACCGCGCTTGCGGTCACGGTCGACATGCTCTTCGGACTGCGTCTGCATGACCCTGTGAAGCATCTGGTAGCGGCACCGGTGACGCATTTTGCCGGATCGCTGCTCTTTGCACTGACTGCGGTCGGGTCCACGCATATCCTGCTGCCGGAAGCAAAGGTGGATCAGATTCTAGGCACGATCGAAACGGAACGCGCTGAGGTCGTATTCCTGCCGCCCACGCTCGTCTACCTCGCGCTGGATCACCTGAAGACCCATCCGCATGATGTCAGCTCGCTCAAGGCTCTTGTCTATGCGGGGGCGCCGATGGCTTCCGCCCGCGTGGTCGAGGCAATGGGCCGCTTCGGCGAGGTGTTGTACAACATGTACGGCCAGACCGAGGCCAATGGCCCCATCGCCGTCCTGCGCCCCGAAGAGCATCGCCCCGGCGTCAGCACGCGCTTGGATTTACGTCTCCGCTCGGTCGGGCGTGCTTCGTTGATGCGCCGTGTGGAGATCATGGATGACAGTGGCGCACTGGTCGGCCCCGGAGAAAGCGGGGAGGTGGTGATGCGCAGCTGGGGCAATTGCGCGGGCTATCTCGACAATCCTGCGGCGACGGCGGACCTGTACCGGCACGACTGGCTGCATAGTGGGGACATCGGCATCAAGGACGACCAGCAGTATGTCACGCTGGTCGATCGCAAGAAGGACATGATAATCAGCGGCGGCTTCAACGTCTTTTCGGCTGAGGTGGAGGAATGTCTCACAGAGCATCCGTCGATCTTGTTCGCCGCTGTATTCGGTATTCCCCACCCCAAATGGGGCGAGGCGGTAAAAGCAGTGGTTCAGCTCAAGGATGGCCAAACCCTCTCCGAAGCAGAGTTGATCGCGCATTGCAAATCGCGGTTGGGCAGTGTCAAATCCCCCAAATCGATTGAATTTTCGGATAGCCTGCCGCGCAGCCCCACCGGCAAGATTCTGAAAAAGCTTCTTCGCCAGCCTTATTGGGAGGGCCAGGAGCGCAATATATGAGCAAGGATAGTGGCACGGACAAGCGATACAGGCTGCGGCAGGGTCTTTCGGTTCCCGCCATTGCCGCGCCGATGTTTCTGGTTTCGGGGCCGGATCTGGTTATCGAGGCTTGCCGCAGCGGGATCATCGGCAGCTTTCCGTCCCTGAACGCCCGGACGCCCGACGAGCTCGACCGATGGTTCGCGCGCATTGCCGAGGAGACGGTCGGGTACGCGCCCTATGCTGTCAATCTGATCCTAGACCGGCGTAACCCCCGTCGGGATGAGGATTTCGCGCTGATCCTGCGCCACAAGCCGCCGGTCGTGATCACCAGCGTGGGGTCGCCAGAAACCGTCGTCGCGCCGATCCATGACTATGGGGGTATTGTATTTTCCGATGTCGCAACAATGCGCCATGCGACGAAGGCCATTGCCGCGGGGGCGGATGGCCTCGTCCTGCTCACGGCGGGGGCTGGAGGAAATACAGGATGGCTCAACCCCTTCGCCTTTACCGCTGCGGTACGCGCCATCTTCGATGGTCCGCTGGCCATCGCGGGGTGTGTGACGCATGGTGCCGAGTTGGCGGCTCTCGAACTGCTGGGTGCGGACTTCGGCTATATGGGAACCCGGTTCCTCGCGTCTAACGAGAGTCTCGCGCCCAGAGAACACAAGGATGCAGTCGTGGCAGCGACGGCGGATGACATCATCCTGACCGACCGAATATCCGGGATGCCAGCCAATTTCGTCCGCGCAAGGCTCGTCGAAGCGGGTGTGATGGACGCTCGTGGCGAGATCCTGTCGACGCCTGCCGAGGATTATTATTCCTTCGCGAACGTGTGGAGCGCCGGGCAGGCCGCCGGGAGTATCGAGCGCCTCGAACCGGTTGCGCAGATCGTCCGCCGACTGGTCAGTGAGTATCATGCCGCACGGAGCGGGCATCCATAGGTTCTGACCCCGGACGGCGCGTTATCGGGTCATTGCCAGTACTCTTGGAACGTTGCATGATCAGCCGGGGCCAGAGCACCCGGCGCACCGCACAGCCTGTCAGAAAGTAACGCCATTCGTTCCAGCCATTCCCATTTCGGCGCCAAGCTGTTTCAGCCCACAAGCCTGCAGGATGGGTTGCGCCGCACAGCGATTTGCGAGCAGGTTCTGGCTGCGCACCATGCGCGGCTTACGCTCTTTGTCGCGCCGGCCGGGTACGGCAAGACTGTTTCCATGACACAGGTCGCCGAGGATCTGACGGCAAGGGGTGTCACCCCCGTCTGGTTGAGCCTGGACGCGTCAGACAACGATCCCGATCGACTGCTGCAGAGCCTGGATGCCGCCACGCGAAGGCTGACCGAACCGGCGTGGGACAGCCATGGCGCAATGTCGGTAGACCGCTTCATTGAGCGGTTTTTCCAAGCCTCACGGCCCTATGCCCTGTTCCTCGACGATTTCGAGCAGATCAACGATCCCTCTGCGCTGAAACTGGTGAAAGAAATCATGAGGTCGACACCCGCGCATGGCCGCGTCGTCATCGGCAGCCGCACCCTGCCTGCTATTGGTCTTGCGAAGCTCAAGACCAGTGGCAGCATGGTGCAGATTGACGTCTCACGGCTTCAGTTCAGCGAGCAGGAAATGGCGCAGTATCTGAGCCGCAGTGGCCGGTCGTCTCTCCCAGCGGCAGACTTGCTCCATCTTTACAGGAAGACGGAAGGATGGCCAGTCGCCATCCGCCTGGCGTCCACGATATTGGACGGAGGGGCTGATCCAGAGAATTTCGTCAGCAGGTTTTCGGGATCGCAGGCGGAAATGTCAGCCTATCTCGCCGAAGAAATACTTATGGCGCAGCCCGAACACACCCGGCAATTCCTATTGCGGACATCGCTGTTCAAGGCGTTCGATGCCGGGCTATGCGACGCCATTTTCAGCCAGCGTACCAGCGCATCCGTCATCGACGAGCTGATCCGAACAGGAGTGCCGATTTCCAAGGCGGCCGAGGCGGATATCTACAAGTATCACAGCCTGTTCCGAAGCTATCTGCAGGGGCGTTTGGAGAGCGAGCAACCGGAGGAGGTTGATCGCCTCCATCACAAGGCGATGATCTGGTATCAGTCCCAGGGGCGGATGGTGGCCGCTGTCGACCACGCCATCGCGTGTCAGCGGTATGAGGATGCCATCCAATTTCTGAACGGCGTGGGGT
The DNA here is from genome assembly GCF_004122115.1 of Sphingobium fluviale. Taxonomy (GTDB): domain Bacteria; phylum Pseudomonadota; class Alphaproteobacteria; order Sphingomonadales; family Sphingomonadaceae; genus Sphingobium; species Sphingobium fluviale. The sequence goes on along the minus strand of NZ_SBKP01000004.1, from coordinate 91,744 downwards.
TCAGCCTTCTTGAACAAGGCCGGGTTCGTCTGCTCTCTCGCTGGTTCGACAGCTTGCCTGCGGATGCGATGAAGACAGCGCCAAAGTTACAGATCGTGCAGGCATGGGCGACCTGCTTTACCGCCGGGCCGCGCGCTGCCGAGGATGTTCTGGATCGCTATGGCCTGTTGCACAGCGACGATGTGCCATCTTACGCGGATGCGGTGTGCATGCTGCCGATGATCCACGCCATGCTCGACAATTTTCCTGCGGCGCATGATGCGGGCATCGCCGCATCGGCCTACTTCGCCGGGGCGTCCCGATACACACGCGAGGTATTCCATATCTGCATGGCCAATGTCTTTGCCTCGCTCGGTCTGGCCGACAAGGCGCGGGAGCAGCTCGATCTGGCGGAGGACAACCCCCGCAAAAGCCGCGCGGTTTTCTCTGCCATGTATGCGGAAGCCTTGCGCGGCATCATGGACCTTCAGGAAGACAATTTTCGCAACGCGAAGGCGCGGTTCGACATAGCCGTGCGCACCCGGCGCGAAGACGAGATTTTTTCGTTCAACGGCTTCGCATGGGCGGGGGTCCTCCATGCTTACACCTATTACGAGGTGAACGAGCTTGACCGGGCGGCGCGCCTCCTGCGCTTCCACCTGCCGTTCGTCCGCGATGCCGGGATGCCTGATCACCTGATCATGGCTTATACATACCTGTCACGCGTTTCCTTCGAAGAAGGAGACATAGACGAGGCATACCGACTGCTGGTCGAACTGGAGGCGGCAGGCAAGCGCAATGGCTTGCGCAGAGTGGTGGCCGGAGCGCGGCTCGAACGCGCACGCTTGTTCCTGCGACAGGGCAATGGAGCGTCAGCGGCGATCCAGCTTACGAATCTGGAGGAAGAGACGCTCTGGTTGCGTGTACGGGAACAACGACTGATCGCTAACGATCTCGATACCTTAGATCTCGCGCGCATCCGCCTGTACCTCCATGAACACCGGGCGAGCGAGGCGCTTGCCCTGATCGAAACCGAGATTATGGATGCCCGCCGATCATCCCGGCTCCGCCGTCTGTTGGCGCTACGTTTGCTGGAGGCTGCGGCATTGCTGATGAACGGAGATGCGCGCCGGTCCCGTTCCACGATGCGCAGCACGTTGATGAAATGCGCGCGCGAGGGGTATGTCCGCCTGATTGTCGATGAGGGTGCGCACGTAGCGCGCGCCGTGCGCTCCTACGCGCTACCCGCCATTGAAGAAAAGCTGGGCCGCTCAAATCCTGTTTTTGCATCCTATCTCAATACGCTGCTAGATGCGCTGCCGCCGGGCCTGGACGCGCCCGATACTGCCGCCGACATGGGGGCAGACCATTTGACGCCCAAGGAGATCGATGTCTTGCGCCTGCTGGCCGAGGGTTATTCCAATGCGCGTCTCTCGAAACATCTTGGCGTGTCGGACAGTACGATCCGCACCCATTTACGCAACATCAACGCGAAACTGGGCGCGACCAGCCGGGGCGACGCGGTGGCGAGGGGGCGGCGTCTGGGCCTGATCGTCTGAGGTCGAAACCCCATGTCAGAGCGTCTGCCCGTCATCCACCGTGATGTCAGAGCCAGTCGTGTTGCGTGCCGCATCTGACAACAGATAGAGCAGGGCGCCATCCAGCCCGTCTTCCTCAACTAGCCGACGGCGCGGGAAGCCGTTCATCTGTTTCTGGCCTCCTTCGCTCGCGAACCAGTCGTTGACCAGATCCGATGCGATATAGCCGGGCGAAAGGCAGTTCACATTCGGTCCGGTGCGAACCCATTCGCGTGCCAGCTGTCGGCCCATATGGCTAACCGCCGCCTTGGATACGCTGTAGGGCGTCATTCCGGGCGACACGATGCGTGCCGTGATCGAGGAGATCAGGACGATCCGGCCCCTTTCGGCTATGTCGGCCGCCTGCATCCGCTTCGCGGCCGTCCGTGCGGTCAGGAATACACCGCGCACATTGACCGCGAAGACGGCATCGAAATCCTCGATCGCGATGTCATTCACGCGTCCAGAATGTTCTATCCCGGCATTGGCCACCACGGAGTCGATCACGCCCAGCTCTGCCTGCGCCCGGTCAAACGCCGCTTCGACCGAAGCTTCGCTGGTGACGTCCATAGGAAGGGCCAGGGTCTTGGCACCTGTATTGCGCAGCTCTGCCGCGATGGTCTCAAGCCGCTCCGTACGTCTCGCGGCCAGCACAACCGCCGCGCCGGCATTTGCGCAAATTCGGGCAAACCGCTCGCCCAGCCCACCCGACGCCCCGGTGACAAGAACGGTGCGACCCGCCAACATTTCTCCCGACATTCCCGATTCCCCATTTCCTCAGCGCGGCTGCATACGGATCGCGCCATCCAGCCGGACATCCTCGCCATTGAAATAGGCCGTCTCGATCATGGCCATGGCCAGGCGGGCATATTCCTCCGGTTTACCGAAGCGCTTGGGAAAGGCAATCGATGCAGCAAGCGCGCTTTTTACGGCATCGGGTGCGGAATTCATCAATGGCGTATCAAAAATGCCAGGCAGGATCGTGTTCACACGTATCCCTTCACTCATCAGATCGCGCGCGATGGGCAGGGTCATGCCGACAATGCCACCCTTGGATGCGGAATAGGCGGCTTGTCCCATCTGCCCGTCTTCTGCCGCGACCGATGCGGTCAGCACCATAGCCCCGCGTTCGCCATCCTCGCCCGCATCAAGGGTCAGCATCCCCGCGGCGGATTTTGCAACGCACCGGAACGTACCGACGAGATTGACCTGAATGACCAGATCGAAAATATCCATTGGGAAGTGGCGGATCGAGCCGTCGGTCCGCGACCGGTTAGCCGTGCGGTGGACATTGCCGACGCCTGCGCAGCAGACCAGTACCCGTTCTTGGCCGTGGGCGGCGCGGGCGCGGGCGAACCCGGCATCGACCGACGCGTCGTCCGTGACATCGACGCTGCAGAAGATGCCGTCAATCTCAGCGGCAAGCGCGGTTCCCAGTTCCTGATTGCGGTCGAAAATCGCGACGCGTGCGCCCTTGGCGGCGAGCGCCCGTGCGGTTGCAGCCCCCAGGCCGGATGCACCACCTGTGACGACTGCTACGGTTTCCTTGGTGATGTCCATGGTCTTCCTCAATCTACGAAGTGATCGATACGTTCGATGATGATGGCTGGTGCCATGCCTCCAGCCGCACACATTGTGGCAAGGCCATAGCGCTTTCCGGTTCGCTCCAGCTCGTCGACCAAAGTGCCGATAAGAATTGCGCCTGTCGCGCCTATTGGATGACCGAGCGCTATCGAACCGCCGTTGACATTGACCTTCGCCCGGTCGAGGCCAAGAGCGCGGATGAACTTTTCCGTCACGACAGCGAACGCCTCATTGATCTCCCAAAGGTCGATGTCCTCGATGCGCAACTTCGCCTTTTCGAGCACCTTGCGTGCGGCGGGTACGGGCGCGTTCAACATCAGCGTCGGATCGTCACCCATATTGGCGGTGGCAAGGATGCGGGCGCGGGGAGCAAGGCCGTGCCGCTCGGCATAGCTTCGCGACGCGAGCAGGATGGCGGCGGAGCCGTCCACCACGCCTGAACTGTTCCCCGCATGATGAACATGCTCTATCGCGAGATCGGGATAACGGCGCAGGATCTGCTTGCGGAAGCTATCTCCCTGCTCGTTATAGGCCCAGTCTGCCAGCGCCGCGAAGGCCGGTTTGAGCTGCCCCAGTGCTTCGGCCGTCGTGCCGGGACGCGGATATTCGTCACGGTCCAGCACCACCGCGCCCTGATCGTCGCACACCGGCACCAGAGACTTGGCGAAGCGGCCTTCCGCGATGGCGATGGCTGCCCGGCGCTGGCTTTCGGCGCCCCATGCATCCAGTTCTGCCCGGCCGATGCCCTCCAACGACGCAACCGCATCGGCGCAAATGCCCTGATGAGACTGGGGATGGAGTAGATCGAGGCTAGGGTTTTGGGCGCCCATGAGCGTAGGCTCCAGCCCGCCCGCCACCTCGGTGCGCTCGCGTTCGGAGGTGTAACTCATCATCTCGGTGCCGCCGGCGATGATGCACTCCTCCATGCCGCTCATGATCTGTGCGGTGCCGAGCGCCACGCTGGTAATGCCGCCTCCGCAGAAGCGGTCTAGCGTCACGCCGGATGCACTTATGTCGAACCCTGCATCCAGCGCGGCCATGCGGGCCAGATCGCCCCCCTGCTTGCCGCGCTGGGCTGAGGTGGACCAGATGATGTCATCTACGGTGCCCGTATCGAGAGAATTGCGGCTGGCAATTGCACGCAGGACCACCGCAGTCAGTTGCTGAGGGTGAAGATGCGCAAGCGCACCCTTCCCGATTTTTCCGATGCCGCGCGGGGTGCGCACCGCATCAATAATATACGCTTCCGTCATTGCGAGTCCATTTTCAGGGCGGGACCGGCGAGTTGCCCGGCCGCACCTTAAGAGTTAGTTAATTACATGACTAACAATGACGGCGCACGCAGTTTGCGTCAATTGGAATCTGGAGCGGGCGGATGAGTAGGGCCAAGAACCCATTTGTGCGTAGCTTGCTTTTGAAGCCCTCTTATGTCTGCCCTTATATATCCCCGTCGGTTTGATTTTGCGGTTGTGTGCGGAGGAATGGGCAAAAGTGGCACAGTGTTTATCGATGACAGTAATGCGGGGACAGGGGGGGGGAGATGCCGACCTTGAACAGGTGCGCCGAGGCGATCTGGGGGATGAGGCAGCAGTCGGCGAGGCCGGGGCCGCAGCCTAACGCAAACGTGCCGCCGTGACGCTTGATCATCGTCTCAAGTGCCCAAAGCCCCATGGCGTTCTATGCGTTGAGAGCCTCTTTCTCGACATCGAACCGGCTGCACAATGGTTGAAGGGCTGCCAGATTGTTACGCAGATGGATGCTGCAGGCGACAAGCTGGGCCATCGCACCCCAATGACAATGCCCGGCACCGTGTTGACTTGTCGCCAACAAGCTTATCACAAGGCCGGGGTATCCTCAGCAGCCCAGCTAGTGCCGACGATTCTGAATTCAGAGCGTTATTTGTGGTTGCGCGGTAAAAGTATGCGCACTGTCTAGGCAGCGGAAGCGATTGAGCAATAGATCGTGGAACCGCCCAGCTTTCGATAAATCGCTTGGCTGGTGACCCCTACGGGAATCGAACCCGTGTTTCAGCCGTGAGAGGGCCGCGTCCTGACCGCTAGACGAAGGGGCCGCGCTGCATATGCGTCAGCGAGAGCGGCCACCTAACGCGGCCGCCCCGCCAAATCAAGCGAATTACGCCGCGGCCTTGCGCCGCTCCGCGAGCTCGTCGTTCAGCATCTCGGCGAGCAGGAACGCCAGCTCCAGCGACTGCGCTGCGTTGAGGCGCGGGTCGCAATGGGTGTGATAGCGATCCGCCAGCCCCTCGTCGGTAATCGCGATCGCGCCGCCGGTACATTCGGTCACGTTCTGGCCGGTCATTTCGGCATGGATGCCGCCGCCGAAGCTTCCTTCGGCCCGGTGCACGGCGAAGAAGCCGCGCACTTCGGCCAATATCCGCTCGAACGGGCGCGTCTTATAGCCATTGGCCGCCTTGATGACGTTGCCGTGCATCGGGTCGCATGACCACAGAACCGGGTGGCCCTCCCTCATCACCGCGCGCACCAGCTTGGGCAGGCCCGCCTCGATTTTGTCATGCCCATAGCGAGTGATGAGCGTGATGCGGCCTTCCTTGCGGTCCGGGTTCAGCACATCGAGCAGGCGGATGAGAGCATCCGGCTCCAGGCTCGGCCCACATTTCATGCCGATGGGGTTGCCGATGCCGCGCAGATACTCGACATGCGCCGAGCCTTCGAAGCGGGTGCGATCGCCAATCCACAGCATGTGCGCGGAGGTGTCATACCAGCCGCCGGTGAGGCTGTCCTGCCGAGTCAGCGCCTGCTCATAGGGGAGGAGCAGCGCCTCATGGCTGGTATAGAAGCTGGTGCCATTGAGCTGCGGCACGGTGTCGGCATCGATGCCGCACGCCTTCATGAAATCGAGCGCCTCGCCGATCCGGTCGGCCATCTGCGCGAATTTCTTGGCCCATGGGCTGCGGCCCATATAATCGAGCGTCCAGCGATGCACCTGATGCAGGTTGGCATAGCCGCCCTGTGCGAACGCGCGCAGCAGATTGAGCGTGGCGGCGGACTGGTTATAGGCCTGCACCATGCGCTGCGGATCCGGCTCGCGGCTCTCCGGCGTGAAGGCGATGTCGTTGATGATGTCGCCGCGATAGCTGGGCAGCTCCACCCCGCCGATTACCTCGGTGCCTGCGGAGCGCGGCTTGGCGAACTGGCCCGCCATGCGCCCTACCTTCACGATCGGCAGCTTGGAGGCGAAGGTCAGCACCACCGCCATCTGCAGCAGCACACGGAAGGTGTCGCGAATATTGTTGGGGTGGAACTCGGCAAAGCTCTCGGCGCAATCGCCGCCCTGCAGCAGGAACGCCTCGCCCCGCTGCGCCGCCGCAAGGTCCGCCATCAGCGCGCGCGATTCGCCCGCGAACACCAGCGGGGGATAGCTCGAAAGCTGCTTTTCCGCCGCGCCCAGCGCCGCCGCATCATTATAGGTGGGCATTTGCAGCCCTTCATGGCCGCGCCAGCTATCGGGCGCCCAGTTTGCCACTACCACGTCATTTGCTCCCAAAACGTCCTGCTCAGACTCATATACCATGCCCTATGGGGATTTGGCAGCCTTGAGGCAAGGGTTAGCGTCTCACACACCATTGCGCGCGGCGCACCCCGGCTCCATATCTCGTGTCATGAGCATCATGATCCGCACCAATCTCGACGAGCCGGAAACGGGCGTAACCTTCGTTCCCCACCGCCCGGCGCGGCCGGACAAGGTAGACGGCGGCAAGCTGTTTCGCATCGTGTCGGATTATGAACCTGCGGGCGATCAGCCCCGCGCGATAGAGGAACTGGTCGAGGCAGCGGTTGCTGGCGAGAAAGATCAGGTGCTGCTGGGCGTTACCGGCTCTGGCAAGACCTTCACGATGGCGAAGGTGATAGAGGCGGTGCAGCGCCCTGCCCTCGTCCTCGCGCCCAACAAGATTCTCGCCGCGCAGCTTTATGGCGAGTTCAAGAGCTTCTTCCCGGACAACGCGGTCGAATATTTCGTCTCTTATTACGACTATTACCAGCCCGAAGCCTATGTGCCGCGCTCTGACACCTATATCGAGAAGGAGAGCAGCGTAAATGAGGCGATCGACCGGATGCGCCACTCGGCCACGCGTGCGCTGCTGGAGCGGGACGATGTGCTGATCGTCGCCTCCGTCTCCTGCCTCTATGGCATCGGTTCGGTCGAAACCTATGCGGCGATGACCTGCGCGCTGAAGAAGGGCCAGGTGGAGGACCAGCGCGAGATCATCCGCAAGCTCGTCGCCATGCAGTATAAGCGCAACGACGCCGCGTTCGTGCGCGGCACCTTCCGGGTGCGGGGTGACAATCTGGAGGTGTTCCCTTCGCATTATGAGGATAATGCGTGGCGGATCAGCTTCTTCGGTGACGAGATCGAGGAAATTTCCGAGTTCGATCCGCTGACCGGAAAGGCCTCTGCCAAGCTCGATTATATCACCATCTATCCCAACAGCCACCACGTAACCCCCGGCCCCACGCTGAAGCAGGCGATGGACAGCATCCGCGCCGAGCTGGCCGTGCGCCTCGCCGATCTGAACGCACAGAACAAGCTGCTGGAGGCGCAGCGGCTGGAGCAGCGGACCAACTTCGATCTGGAGATGATCGCCGCAACCGGAAGCTGCGCGGGGATCGAGAATTACTCCCGCTTCCTCACCGGCCGCATGCCGGGCGAGCCGCCACCGACCTTGTTCGAATATCTGCCCGAAAACGCGATCCTGTTTGTCGATGAAAGCCACCAGACGATCCCGCAGCTGGGCGCGATGGCGCGCGGCGACCACAAGCGCAAGACAACGCTGGCGGAATATGGCTTCCGCCTGCCGAGCTGCATCGACAACCGGCCCTTGCGCTTCAACGAGTGGGACGCGATGCGCCCCCAGACCATCTCCGTCTCCGCCACGCCGGGTGGCTGGGAGCTGGAGCGCACCGGCGGCGTCTTTGCCGAGCAGGTGATCCGCCCGACCGGCCTCATCGACCCGCCGGTGGAGATCAGGCCGGTCGAGGATCAGGTGCAGGACATGATCCACGAGGCGAAGCTGACGGCGGCGAAGGGCTATCGCACGCTCATCACCACGCTGACCAAGCGCATGGCCGAGGATTTGACCGAGTTCATGCACGAAGCGGGCGTGAAGGTGCGCTATATGCACTCCGATGTGGAGACTCTGGAGCGCATCGAGCTGATCCGCGATCTGCGGCTCGGCGTTTATGACGTGCTGGTGGGCATCAACCTGCTGCGCGAGGGGCTGGACATCCCCGAATGTGGCCTCGTCGGCATATTGGATGCGGACAAGGAGGGCTTTCTGCGCTCTGAAACGTCCTTGATTCAGACTATCGGCCGCGCCGCGCGCAATGTCGACGGGCGGGTCATCCTCTATGCGGATCGTGTGACGGGCAGCATGGAGCGCGCATTGGCCGAGACGGGGCGCAGGCGCGAGAAGCAGCGCGCCTATAATGATGCGCACGGCATCACGCCCACCACCATCAAGCGCAACATCAGCGATATCGTGGGCGATGTCGCCAGCCGCGATGGAGTCGTCGTCGAGATCGATGAGAACACCCCGCACCTCGTCGGCCACAATCTGCGCAGCCATATCGAGGATCTCGAAAAGAAAATGCGCGCCGCCGCCGCCGATCTGGAGTTCGAGGAAGCCGCCCGCCTGCGCGACGAGATCAAGCAGCTCGAAGCGGCGGAGCTGGGCCTGCCGCCGTCGGAGCAACGCACCACCCCCCGCGGCCGCGCGACCGAAGGCAAGCCGGGCACGCGCAAATTGCGCTTCGGCAAGACGCAGCGCAAATTCTGATACTTGATCCCCCGCTAACCACATCTCGCCACCCGCGCTTAATCCGCGCCGTGGCATGGGGTGCAATCGGCGTGGAGGATTTTCGGCATGCAGGCGATCGGCATTTCCTTGTCGGGCATACAGTCCAGCCTCTCCCGCTTTGACGCAAGCGCAGCGCGCGTGGCGCGTGCAAGCGCAAATCCGCCCGCGCCAGACTCCGCTCCGCAAGGCGGCGTAACCCCCGCGCCGCGTCAGGCAGCGGCTGACATCGATATCGCCAGCGAGATGATCGAGCAGCTCACCGCCAAGCTCACCTATGACGCCAATCTCTCGGTGCTGAAGACCGCCGAGGAGATGCAGCAGAGCATCATCCGCCGCTGGGCATGACCGGATCGCAGCGCGGCCCTTGAGCCGGGCAGCCTGCGCGGTCATAAGGGGCGGGATGACTATATCCAGCCCGCTTCGCCTCGCCTGCATCCTCGGAGGCGCGCTTATTCTCGCCAGTTGCGGCCCCAAGCCAACGCCTCAGCCGCTGCCACCGCCACCACCACCACCCGCCCCGATAGCCGTGCCGCTCTCTGCGGACTGGCGCGAATGGCCGGTCGCGGCGGGAGACTGGAGCTATCGCGCGGTTGACGGTGGATCGCTCGCCAGCTTCGGCGCGCCGGGCCAGCCCGCGCAGCTTATCCTCCGGTGCGACGTAGCGACACATCGCATTTCCGTCTCGCGCGCCTCCGCCGCGCCTGCCGAACTGATTATCGGGCAGATGACGATCCGCACCACATCGGGCGATGCGCAATGGCCGGTGCTGCCCGGCGGCGCGCCGGGCGCAGCAACCAGCCTTGCCGTTGCTACCCGCGCGGCCGTGGATGGCGTGTTTGACCGCATGATCTTCAGCCGAGGCCGCTTTGCCGTGGAGGCGCCCGGCGCGCAGCCTATAGCTGTGCCAGCCTGGGCCGAAGTGGCGCGGGTGATCGAGGATTGCCGGGGGTGAACGCGGTGTGCGCCAGATGAAAGGCGAAGCGCGGAGTATGATTCGAAAAAAGAAAATTACAAGCCTTGATCGCACCGCCAATATGACTCACAGTGCAGCTGTGGCCGGTGGTTTTTTAAGCGTCTGGTCTGACAATGCCCCGGTTACGCAGGCTTCAACAGCGCGAAAGGAGGTGATCCGATGTCTCATGGTTCAGCAAGAGGGTCGGACAAGTCCGTTCGGGGGATGCGCAGCTAGGCGGCGATACAGCGCCGCGTCCTGATTGCCCCCCTTCATCGCGCGGATGACATGAGCGTGATGCGGGGTTTCACTCAGGAAAGCGCGGTTTTCATTTCCCGATCAGGTCAGCCTTCCGACCGCTGACCATGTCATGATGGGCCGTCAGTGCTTGAGTGCGCTGGCGGCCCCTCTCATTTCAGGCGCATGCAGGCCCATATGGGCTGAAATCCCCACAGCCCCTAGCCCCTAGCCCCTAGCCCCTAGAGCGCGCTGCGTTAAATCTGACGCAAGATGCGCGCTCTAACTTTTTGCTGTCGCATCGTTTTTTGCCAAAAACCGGTTCCCACTTTTTGGCACGATGCTCTAGTAAAAGACGCCGCCCTTCATCACGCGCCTGACCCGGCCCTGCACCGGCAGCTTGTCAAACGGGGTGTTGCCCGCCGCCGCCGCCATGCGGTTGCTGTCGACGATCCACGGCGTATCGGGATCGACGAGGATGACGTCTGCCGGGCTTCCGCCTGAGAAACTGCCCGCGTTCACGCCCAAAATCCGCGCGGGGTTGGCGGAGAGCAGCCGCATCAGGCCGGTAATGCCGATCACGCCGTCCCGCACCAGATTGAGCGAGAGCGCGAGCAAAGTTTCGGCTCCCGCAACGCCCGGCGCGGCATCGGCAAAGGGCAGGCGCTTGTCCTCCGGCCCGCGCGGATCGTGGCTGGAGGTGATGACGTCTATCGTGCCGTCCGCCACCGCCGCCAGAGCGGCCTTGCGATCATCCTCTGAGCGCAACGGCGGAGAGAGGCGCGCGAAGGTGCGATAGTCCGACACTGCATTGTCGGCGAGGAACAGGTGCGCGGGCGATATGCCGCAGGTGACGCGCAGGCCTTCCCGCTTTGCGGCGCGAATAAGGTCGAACCCTGCCTTGGTCGTTACCAGCCGGAAATGGATCGCCGCGCCGGTCTCGCGCACCAGCGCGATATCGCGCGCGATCGCCATCGCCTCGGCACAGGCGGGTGCCGCCGCCAGCCCCAGCCGCGTCGCCGTCTCGCCATTGGTCGCCACCGCCCGGCCCGCCAGCCCGGCGTCCTCGGCATGGGAAATGACCGTGAGGCCCAGCCCGCTCGCATAGCTCAGTACCCGGTGCATCACGCCCGAATCCGCGATCCAACTGCGCCCGGTGCCCACCGCCTTGGCCCCCGCGACCCGACACAGGCCGATTTCCGCCAGCTCCGCGCCTTCCAGCCGCTTGGTTGCCGCCACAATCGGGTGGACCCAGAAATCGGGCTTGCCCTTGCGCGTCGCCTCGCGGATGAGGCCAACGTCGTCCAGCGGCGAGGACTGATCGGGCATCAGCGCGGCGCGGGTGATGCCGCCGAAATGGAAGGCGGGCTTGTCGGTCTTGAACACGCCGAGGTCCACAAGGCCGGGCGCGACGACAAGGCCGGTCGCATCGACAATTTCCGCGTCAGACGGCACATCGACCGTGCCGCTGGCAAGGATGGCGTCACCCGCGATCAGCAGCGTGCCGTGGATCGGCGCATCCTGCGCGGGATCAGCGAGCAGCCCGCCGGTAATGGCGATTTTCGGACCGTTCACCATCCCAGAATCTTTGTTGGTCGGGCTGTTCAAGTCCACCCCTCCACTCCCCTGGCAGATCGCGTCAGCACATCGAGGCACGCCATGCGCACGGCGACGCCCATCTCCACCTGCTCGGTAATGGCGGAGCGATCCGGGTCGTCGGCCACGCCGCTGGTAATCTCCACGCCGCGGTTCATCGGGCCGGGATGCATCACCAGCGCATCGGGCTTGGCAATAGCCAGCCGCTCTGGCGTAAGACCATAAAGCGCATGATATTCGCGCGGGCTGGGGATGAACGCGCCGTCCATCCGCTCGTTCTGGAGGCGCAGCATCATCACCACATCTGAACCCGCAAGCGCCTCGTCAAAGCGGGTATAGGGGGTCGCACCCATGCACTCCACGGCAGCGGGCATCAATGTCGGCGGGGCGACGACGCGCACCTGCGCGCCCAGCGCGGCAAGGCACAGCATGTTCGAGCGCGCAACCCGGCTGTGCAGCACATCGCCGCAAATGGTGACGATCTGCCCCTCGATGAACCCGCGCCTGCGCCGGATCGTGAGCGCATCGAGCAGCGCCTGCGTCGGGTGTTCGTGCCAGCCGTCGCCCGCGTTCAGCACCGGACAGTCGACCTTGTCGGCAATCAGCTGCACCGCGCCGGAGCTGCCATGGCGGATGACGATCACGTCCGCATGCATGGCGTTCAGCGTCACCGCCGTATCGATCAGCGTCTCGCCCTTTTTCACGCTCGACTGCGCGGCATGCATGTTGACCACATCGGCACCGAGGCGCTTGCCCGCGATCTCGAAGCTGAGGAGCGTACGCGTCGAGTTCTCGAAAAAGGCATTGATCTGGGTGAGGCCCGCCAGCCGGTCGTCATGCTTTTGCGCCGCGCCGCGATTGACGCCGACCCAATGCTCCGCCTCATCGAGCAGGAAACGGATTTCCCACGGCTTCAGATGCGCGATGCTGAGGAGGTGGCGATGGGGGAAAGCGTCTCGGCCCCCGGAGTCGGCGGGGCGGATCTGGCCAGCAGGCACTTCGGTTTCGCTCGGCATGAGCCGGTGCCTTACGTCAAGAGGCAGGAGCGGTCAACGCATCGATCGCCCCTTGCAGGATATAGCTCGCCGCCAGCTTGTCGACCAGCTCGCTGCGCCGGGCGCGGCTGGTGTCCGCCTCGATCATCATGCGCGTCACCGCCTGCGTCGACCAGCGCTCGTCCCACAGCAGGATGGGCAGGCCAAGGTCCGCCATATTTTGCGCAAAGGCGCGGCTCGCCTGGCTGCGCGGGCTGGCTGAGCCATCGAGATTGAGCGGCAGGCCGATGACGATGCCCTTCACCTGCTGTTCGGCCATGAAGGCGGCGAGCGTGGTCTTGTCCTTGGAAAACTTGCCCCGCGATATCGTGTGCGCGGCGGAAGCGATGGTCCAGCCCGCATCGCACAGCGCAAGGCCGATGGTCTTGGTGCCCACATCCATGCCGATCAGCCGCCCGCCTTGGGGCAGGGCATCACGAAAATCGGCCGCGAGTGTCGTTATCAGGGCGCGCGCGTTGATGATCCGTGTCCTTTTGCTGTTGCGCAGGCTCTACCAGCCGGGCTATCGGCCATTGCCATGTCGATCAATAGCAGCACCGTCAAGAAAGTCGCCAGCCTTGCGCGCATCGCCGTCTCTGACGACGAGGCCGAACGGCTGGTTCCCGAACTCAACAACATCCTCGGCTGGGTCGAGCAACTGGGGCAGGTGGATGTCTCCGGCGTCGAGCCGATGACTGCCGTGATCCCCAACGCCTTGCGCCTGCGCGATGATGTGGTGAACGCCGATCCGCTGACCGGCGGCAATGTGCGGGACAAGGTATTGGCCAATGCCCCGCAGGCCGAACATGGCTTTTTCGCCGTTCCCAAGGTGATCGAATAATGACCGACCATACCAACCTGACAGTCGCGGAGATCCGCGATGGCGTGGCGGCGGGTACATTTTCCGCGCGCGAAGTGGCGAGCGCCTTCAATGCCGCCGTGGAGGCAGGGCGCGCCCTGAACGCCTATATCGTCGAGACGCCCGAACTGGCGCTGAAAGCAGCCGATGCGGCCGATGCCGCGCGCGCGAGCGGCGATCTGAAGCCGCTATCCGGCGTGCCCATCGGCATGAAAGACCTGTTCTGCACGGCGGGCGTGCAGACGACAGCCGCAAGCCACATCCTCGAAGGCTTCACCCCGCCCTATGAGTCGACCGTTTCCGCCAAGCTCTGGGCGGCGGGCGCTGGGATGCTCGGCAAGCTCAATCTCGATCAGTTCGCTATGGGCAGCTCGAACGAGACGAGCGCGTTCGGCAAGGTCATCTCCCCGTGGCGCGATACGTCTGGCAAAGACTTGGCTCCCGGCGGCAGCTCCGGCGGCTCCTCCGCCGCCATCTCCGCGCGCCTCTGCCCGGCGGCGACCGGCACGGACACCGGCGGCTCGATCCGCCAGCCCGCCGCCTTCACCGGCATATCGGGCATCAAGCCCACCTATGGCCGCTGCTCGCGCTGGGGCATCGTCGCGTTCGCCTCCTCATTGGATCAGGCGGGCGCGATGGCGCGCACGGTGCGGGACAACGCGATCCTCCTGGAAGCCATGTCGGGGTTCGACGCGAAGGATTCAACCTCGCTCGATCTCCCCGTGCCGCAGTGGGAGGCGAACCTTTCGTCAAACCTCAAGGGCAAGCGCATCGGCATCCCCAAGGAATATCGGCCCGATGGCATAGACGCCGCCGTCGCCGCGCAGTGGGACCGGGGCATTGCGTGGCTGAAGGACGCAGGCGCGGAGATCACCGAAGTCTCGCTGCCGCACACGCACTATGCGCTGCCGACCTATTATATCATCGCGCCCGCAGAGGCATCGTCCAACCTCGCCCGCTATGATGGCGTGCGCTATGGCCAGCGCGTGCTGCCCGATGGGGCTGGCTTGCAGGATATGTACGCGGCAACGCGGGCGGCAGGCTTCGGCGACGAGGTGAAGCGCCGCATCATGATCGGCACTTATGTGTTGTCTGCGGGCTATTACGACGCCTATTACACGCAGGCCTGCAAGGTGCGCACGCTCATCAGCCGCGATTTCGAGGCGGCGTGGGAGAAATGCGACCTGCTGCTCACCCCCACCGCGCCGTCGGCCGCCTTCCCGCTGGGCGAGAAGCAGGAAGACCCGCTGGCGATGTATCTCAATGACGTGTTCACCGTGCCCGCTTCGCTCGCGGGGCTTCCGGCGATGTCTGTGCCCGGCGGACTGACGGCGGGCGGGCTGCCGCTCGGCCTCCAGATCATCGGCAAGCCGCTCGATGAGCAGGGTGTGCTCAACGCCGCGCTGGCGCTGGAAGAACGCGCGGGCTTTGCGGCGAGGCCGGAGAAATGGTGGTGAGCGGGGAGCTACAGCATGACTGAGGAATCTGAGGTTGGAGAAAACGAGCTTCAACTTTTTGTAACCAGCACGTTGACCGCGATCATGAAGGGCGTAGCTGATGCTCAATCTAGTGCTCGCGCATCTTCAGCACATGGCACCGGCGAGTTCGGATTTAATCCTCCAGACAGCGTTACATTTGACGTCGCTGTAACAGCTAAGCATACCGGCACTGCTCGGGGAGGATTTAAAATCCAAGTCTTTTCAATAGGCGCCAATGCGGGCGGTGATACCTCGTCTGAAGCATCTACGATTAGCAGAATTCAATTCAATATTCCGACTAGATATAAAAGTGATCGAAGCAGGTTTGACAGATGACTGAATCAACCTATCGCATACAGGGCGCAACCGGCGAGTGGGAGGTCGTGATCGGCCTTGAGGTCCATGCGCAGATCACGACGCAGGCGAAACTGTTTTCCGGCGCGGCGACCGCATTCGGCGCGGAGCCGAACACGCAGGTTTCGCTTGTCGATGCCGCCATGCCCGGCATGCTGCCCGTGCCGAACCGCGAATGCATCCGTCAGGCGGTGCGCACCGGCATGGCGATCAACGCGCAGATCAACCGATATTCGCGCTTTGACCGCAAGAACTACTTCTATGCCGATCTGCCGCAGGGATACCAGATCAGCCAGCTCTATCACCCGATCGTGGGCGAAGGGCAGATCGAGATCAGCCTCGATGACAAGAACCCCGATGCTGCCACCAAGACCATCGGCATTGAGCGCATCCATGTGGAGCAGGACGCGGGCAAGCTGATGCACGATCAGCACCCGACGCGCTCTTATGTCGATCTCAACCGCTCCGGCGTCGCGCTGATGGAGATCGTCTCGCGGCCAGACATGCGCTCACCTGCGGAGGCTGGCGCCTATCTCTCCAAGCTGCGCACGATCCTGCGCTATGTCGGCAGCTGCGACGGCAACATGGACCAGGGCAGCATGCGCGCGGACGTGAACGTCTCGGTCCGCAAGCCGGGCGAAGAGTTCGGCACCCGCACCGAGACAAAGAACGTCAACTCGGTGCGCTTCGTTATGGCCGTGGTGGAGCAGGAGGCGCGCAGGCAGGTTGACCTCATCGAGGATGGCGGCAAGGTGGTGCAGGAAACCCGCCTCTATGACCCCGATCGCAACGAGACGCGCTCGATGCGCTCCAAGGAAGACGCGCACGATTATCGCTATTTCCCGGACCCGGACTTGCTGCCGCTGGAGCTGGACGACGCGTTTCTGGAGGAATGTCGCGCGTCCCTGCCCGAACTGCCCGATGCCAAGCGCCACCGCTATGAGAACGACCTCGGCCTCTCGCCCTATAATGCGGGCGTGCTGACGGCGGATGCAGACACCGCGCGCTGGTTCGAGACGCTGATCGCTGCCTCGGCCGCCAAACAGGGCAAGGCGGAGGGCGATGTCGCGAAGGCCGCTGCCAACTGGCTGCTCTCGGAACTGTTCGGCGCGCTGAACAAGCTCGGCAAGGGTCTGGAGGACAGCCCCGTCTCGCCGGAAGCCGCAGCGGAGCTGCTCGCGCTGGTGGGCGATGGCACGATTTCCGGCTCCATCGCCAAGCAGGTGCTGGAAAAGATGCTGGAAACCGGCGCAGGCGCGGCAGAGATCGTCGAGCGCGAGGGATTGAAGCAGACGTCCGATACCTCAGCCATCGAGGCAGCGATCGCCAAAATCCTCGCCGACAATGCCGACAAGGTTGAGCAATATAAAGCGGGCAAGGAAGCATTATTCGGCTTTTTCGTCGGCCAGACGATGAAAGCGATGCAGGGCAAGGCCAACCCGCAGGTGGTGAACGAACTGCTGAAGAAAATGCTGGGGTAAAGTTCGAACAGGGGGTGGGATATGCGCTTGATGTGGGTGCTGAGCGGCTTGGCCGCGATACCATCCCCTGCGTTTGCGGGACGGATTACGATCCCCGAAGCCGCCGTCGCGACCGCGCTTCCCGCACGGACCGAAACCCGCCCGGTACAGTTTTCCCGGCTGACGATCAGGATTGAACGGGGCGATCCCATCGGCGTGACACGCTTTGGCCTTTTGTGCCTCGGCGAAGCGGAAATGAAATGGAAATCACGCGGTAACGAGCTTTCCACCAACGCATTTCAGGCGGCCTTCAGGGATGAATTGAGGCAGCTTGGCTATGATGTCGTCAGCAACTCGGATTCGCTGTTTGACAGTGAAGAAAATGATCGCGCCGAATATCAGATCGGCGCCACGATCACGATGCTGAGCATCGATGTGTGCAGGCCGAATTCCAGCCTTGGCGATAGCGTTTCCGCCAGAGGAAGCGTGCTGTTGCAAATAGATTGGCAGCTCTATGATCGGCTCGCCAGATCGGTTGTCGCGCGGGCTAGAACCTTTCAGGGATATGAGCAGAAGACGGCCAGCGCTGGCGGCCTCACAGCCATTCTTGTATCCGCTTTTGCGCAAAATGTTCGTGCGCTTGCCGCCAGCCGCCAACTGCTAAAGCTTCTGGTCGGTCCCCGGCGCGAGGCCAGTATCACGAGGGCGCCCTCCGCTGGCCTGCCGCCCATCGCCATGAGCGTGCCTTCACAGGGCGTTGCCCAGCTTGCCAAGGCGGTGGGCAGCACCATTCTGGTCGAAACCGGTTCCGGGCATGGCAGCGGCTTTTTGATATCGCGGGATGGCTATTTCCTCACCAACCATCATGTCGTGGGTGGTTCCAAATATGTGAAATTGCGCTGGTCCGACGGATTGGAAGCGCTTGGCGAGGTCATCCGGACGGACAAGGGGCGCGACGTTGCCCTGATCAAGGGCGATCCGCGTGACCGCGCGCCGCTGAAGATTGCCGAGAAACCGCCGGAAGTCGGCGCCAACGTCTATGCCATCGGTGCGCCGCTGGACCGCAAATTTCAAAACAGCGTCACCCGGGGGATTTTTTCGGCCAGGCGCATCGAAGACGGTTACAGCTTCTGGCAGAGCGACGTAGCGGTAAACCCCGGCAACAGCGGCGGACCCTTGCTCAATGCGCAGAGTGATGTCGTAGCGATCACGGTGAGCACCTATCGAACCGATAACGCGCCATCCGGCATCAATTTTTTCATACCCGCGCATGAGGCGCTGGAGTTCCTGTCGATCCGGCCGCAGATTTCAAAACCCTGACCAGCCTGCGGGATGGCAGGGCCGCTAAGCCGCTGCCATCCCGCCTTAGCGGTCAGAACTTGGCGACAAGGCCTGCCATCGGCCGGATAGAACGGAAGTTGCCCATCGTATCTACCTGGAGGCGCAGGCGAATATTGCTGTTGTCGCCCTGCTGCAGGCCGACATCGACCGGCGAAAGCTCAACGCCGCCGCCATATGTCCAGCCATCATGATCGCGGCCGTTGATGCCCTGGCTATCGAGGTTGACCCAGCGATACCCGACCTTGCCGAAGAACATGCTGTCCTTGCCAGCGCGGATGCCTACACGGCCGGCTGCGCCATATTCCCAGTCGATGTCGCCGGTGAAGCCCTTGGCGACATTGCCCTCGGCGCCCAGGGTCAGCGGGCCGAGATCGAAGTTGGCGCCGACGACGCCCTCCACGATGCCGCCTTCCGTGCTGCCGGGTATGCCGAGGTTGTTAGGCTCGCTATCGAAATCTTCATAGCCGCCCATCACGCCGAAATAGGGCTGAAAGCGCGTGTTGGTGGGCACGCCGTCATCGCCGCCGTCATTCTGCGCATAAGCGGTGGCGGGAATGAGGGACGCAGCGCCAAGCGCCGCCAGAAGCAGTGTCTTCATGTGTCTGAACCTTTTGCTATTGCTGTGTTTCCGGTGTGGACCCGGCGGCCAGCAAAATGCGCCATGGTCACGGCGCGCTGACAGGAGAGAAAATGCTTCGGCTGGCTTGGGGTTGCACCGTTCGTCGCAATTGTGCCGCATCTAACAGAATAGGTGGCAAAAATGTCACATTTTGACAGCGCCCGATTGGCCAGACCCTGTTTCCACATGGAAAAAGGCGTGGATTACTCCCCGCCTTTTCCGTTCTATTGCCATGTAATCCGGTGGATCAACCCACCGTCGCCTTCAGTATCTTGCCGGGTGTCCTCGGCGGCTCGCCCTTGGGCAGCGCGTCGACATGCTCCATGCCGCTCTCCACCACGCCCCACACGGTATATTGCTTGTCGAGGAAGGTCGCATCATCGAAGCAGATGAAAAACTGGCTGTTCGCGCTGTTCGGGTTCTGCGCGCGCGCCATCGAGCAGACGCCGCGCACATGCGGCTCCGCGTTGAACTCGGCCTTAAGGTCCGGAAGCTCAGAGCCGCCCATGCCGGTGCCGGTCGGGTCGCCGCCCTGCGCCATGAAGCCGGGGATCACGCGGTGAAAGACCACGCCGTCGTAGAAGCCTTCCTTGGCAAGAGTGCTGATCCGCTCGACATGGCCGGGCGCGAGATCAGGGCGCAGCTTGATGACGACATCGCCGCCGCTATCGAGGGTGAGAGTCAGTGTGTCGTCGGCCATGGTGTCGCTCCGTTCAGGGCTTGGGGAATATCGGCGCTCATATAGCGGGTCAGGCGCGCAGGGAAAGCCAAATCGCCTTGCAATTCAGCGGGGCATAAGCGAAAGCACAGCGATGATGGGCGAGCAGGCAACCGAGGGAGGCGTTGATGAACGAGACCGACGCTTTTCCGCCTCGGAGCAGCCACCCCGCTGACGATCCCGAAACCGCTTCCGAGGCGGTGGCGACCGAATCCCGCCATGATGAGGACGACCGGCTGAAACCCGAATATGTCTCTGCCGTGCGTGACGCGGTGGAGGCGGGGGATGCTGAGCGCGCCCGCGAACTCGTCTCCCCGCTGCATCCGGCGGACGTCGCCGACCTCATCGAGCTGACCCCGGCCGACGAGCGCGCCGCCGTAATCGCCGCTCTTGGCGATCTCGTCGGCGGCGAGGTGCTGTCCGAGCTCAATGATTATGTCCGCGATGACGTGATTGAGGAGATGGAGCCGGCCCAGGTCGCGGAGCTGGCCGCCGAGCTGGATACGGACGATGCCGTCGCGCTGATCGAGGATCTGGAAGCCGAAGACCAGCAGGCAGTGCTGGACGCAATGGAGCCAGAAGACCGCGCCGCCATTGAAAGCGCGCTGGCATATCCGGAGGAATCCGCCGGGCGCCTGATGCAGCGCGATCTCGTCGCGGTGCCGCAGCACTGGTCTGTCGGGCAGGTGATCGATTATCTGCGCGAGGCCAGCACGCTCACAAGCGATTTCTGGGAAATCTTCGTGGTGGACGAAGGCCATCACCCGATCGGCAGCTGTCAGTTGAGCTGGGTGCTCACCTGCCCACGCTCCGTCTCGGTCAGTGATGTAATGAAGCGTGAGCAGACACTGATCCCCGTCGATATGGATCAGGAAGAGGTGGCGCTGCGCTTCCAGAAATATGCGCTTATTTCCGCCGCCGTGGTTGATCCCGCCGGGCGGCTGGTCGGGATGATTACGGTCGACGATATACTGCATATCGTGCAGGAAGAAGCAGGCGAAGACATCTTGCGCCTATCCGGTGCGGGCGATGGCGACATCAATGAGCCTGTGATGGACAGCTACAAGGCGCGGGTGCGCTGGTTGCTTTCCAACCTGCTCACCGCGCTGCTCGCGTCCTCTGTCATCCGACTGTTCGAGGGCACGATCGAGCAGATGGTGGCACTGGCCACGCTGATGCCGATCGTTGCAGGCGTTGGTGGCAACGCCGGCAGCCAGACGATGGCGGTGACGGTGCGCGCGCTCGCCACCAACCAGATCACGGCGTCGAACACATGGCGCACCATCTTCCGTGAAATGCGCGTGGCGCTGCTCAACGGCGCAACGGTAGCGGTGGTGATCGGCATCGGCGTGACCCTCGTGTTCAGCAATCC
Source organism: Sphingobium fluviale (assembly GCF_004122115.1). GTDB lineage: Bacteria > Pseudomonadota > Alphaproteobacteria > Sphingomonadales > Sphingomonadaceae > Sphingobium > Sphingobium fluviale. The sequence continues at coordinate 70,748 of NZ_SBKP01000004.1, read as the reverse complement.
GGCGTTGGGCGGCGTGATCGCGGCGGCGATGCTGACCAACATCGTCACCGCTGGGCTGGCCGGGGCGGCAATCCCGCTGATTTTCGACCGTTTCGATGCGGACCCGGCAGTGGCCTCCTCCATCTTTGTGACGATGATCACGGACTCGATGGGCTTCTTCGCTTTCCTTGGGCTGGCGACGCTGGCGGGCCTTACCGGCAGCGGTTGAAAAGCCGTCGCGCAAAGACCATCTCGCCTTCATGCCGCTTCATCTCACGAAAATCGCTTTCGGCTGCGATAGCGCGGACGACCTCGCGGCCCGGCTGGCGCAGCGCTCCGCCGAGGGAGAGGTGCGCCTCACGACCCGTTATGCCCCCAAACGCATGGAGGAGCTGGCTGGCGGCTCGCTCTATTGGATTCATGGCGGCGCGATTGTGGGCCGCAGCCCACTGATTGGCTTTGAAGATAATGGAGCCGGTCGCTGGTGGCTCAAGATCGAGCCGCGCCTGATCCCGGTTTCTCCCCTCCCCAAACGCGCGCATCAGGGCTGGCGTTATCTGGTGGACGAGGACGCTCCGCGCGATCTGGGCGCAGGCGAAGTCGTGGGAGACACCCTTCCCGCCGGAATGGCGATGGAACTTGGGCGGCTAGGGCTGGTCTAGGCCTCTATTTCGCTTCTGTGCCTTCTGCCGCTTTAGCTGCGGCTTCAGCCTTGGCTTTTTCTTCTGCCTTCACCCGCGCTTCGATCTCGTCTGAATCCGCATCTATAGTGCCAAGCCGCTTTGCCCGCTCAGCCGCAACCAGATCGGCCCAGCTCTTGTCCCCCATGGCCGCGCGCTCGGCCTTGGCCTGTTTTGCAAGCTTGGAGAAACAGCCCGTAAAGCTGTTTGCGCCACCTACCGGCGAACAGGTCTGGGTGCCGCCCGCGCCGACATATTCGATGGAGCGGACACGGCTGGTCCAAGCCTCATTCTTGGTCGAGCCGATCTCCTCTCGCCTCAACTCCTGAGGAATACGGTAGCGCTCCTTTTCATCCTGCCGGGCGCAAACGAGAATTTCGTCAGCCTGACTGATCGGACAAGGATCATCGCCATAGACGATAACCTGCTTTATGCGGGAATCGTCCGGCCCTTGCTGAGACGATTGCGCAACAGCGGGAAACGCAGCCAGAGCGGCGAGAGGAAGAGCTAGCAGAGCGGGTATCTTCAGCATCGTCTCATATCCTTTTCGAAAGCGCGATGGCGGCCCGGCAGCCCAAGCGGATAGCAAAGAACAGCAGGGGGTAGGCGGGCGCATTTTCCGCGCCCTGTGCCAGGGCGGTGTCGCGATGCTCCACTTCCTCCGCTTGAAAATCGCGGATGGCATGGGAAAGTTCCGGGTCGCTCTCACTCAGCTCGGCAAGCTGTTCGGCGTAATGGGCATCTATCTCTGTTTCTATCGCGGCTGTACAGGCCATCGCAGCCTCCGGCCCCAACGCTGCTGTCGCAGCGCCGAGAGCGAAGCCCGCCACATCCCAGAAAGGCTGGAGCAATGTGGGGCGCACTTTGCGCCGCGCCATCATCGCATCGAAGTGGAGGCGGTGGCGCTCCTCCTGTGCCGCCATCGCCGCGATGGAACGAGCCATCGGGTGCCTGCCACCCATCACCGCCATCTGCCCGGCGTATATACGGGTGGCGCCATATTCTCCTGCTTGATCGACGCGGAGCATCGCGGCGTGGTCTGGCGTGCGGGAGACGGGGCGAGGAAAATCGATCATCGCCTGCCTCCCGCCCCACGCAGGAGCAAGGCCGCGATCAGCGCCGCTCCACCTAGCGAAAAGAGCGCGTTAAACCCGGCAAGCGATATACCTGACAACGTCCAGGGCGCGACATCGCAGCGGATCAGCGGCGCATTCATGATCGAGTTCAGCATATCCTGTGCGCTGTCATGCCCGGCGGCGGCAGCGCATGTTGTCAGCCCTTCCCACCAGCCATATTCCACGCCGGCATGAAACACGCCGATCAGTCCACTGATGGCTATTGCCAATGCCGCCAGCGACGTGAAAAAATAAGACAGCTGAGGACGGCTTTTCAGCGCAAACGCATCAAGCGCAAAGAATATTGCTATCAGATGCGGCCAGCGTTGCCACATACACATCTCGCATGGGAACAGCCCGCCCACATATTGTGACAGCAACGCCCCGCCCAGCAGCAGCACGGGTATCATCAGCGCAATCAAGCGGGCGCGGGCAAGAGTGGCGGCGGGCGTCATGATCCATCTATAGGCTGATAAGGCATCAGGGTCAGCTACTATAATGATAGATTAAAACCGAACCGCAGATGAACGCATTGCGCCGCTATTCCCTATTTCGCCGAGGCCTTTTTCAATGCCTCTGTTGCCTTCACACCGCTCACCGGCACTTTGCCGAGCCGCCCTATCGTCTGCACCGCATAGAAAAGTTGGAAATCGGTAATCCCCTTGGCTTTCAGCTGCTCCGCTGTCATCGCGAAGCGCGGATCTGCCTTGAGATCTTCCTCCAGCGTGGGATCAGACGCCTTGGCCTCGTTGCGCAGGTGACGGCGCAGATCTGATTCGCGCACTGGCTGGCGCAGCTTGTAATCGGGATCAGACACCTGCGGCACCCGCACGTCCGGCTTGATGCCACCCTCCTGAATCGAGCGGCCGGATGGCGTATAATAGCGTGATGTTGTGAGCTTGATGCCCGTCTGCTCGCTGATCGGGATCACGGTTTGCACGCTGCCCTTGCCGAAGCTGCGCTCGCCCATGATGAGTGCGCGGTGATGATCCTGCAAAGCACCCGCGACGATCTCCGATGCGGAGGCCGAGCCGCCGTCGATCAAAACTATGACCGGGGCGCCGCCTGTGTCATCGAGTCTGTCGGCATTATAGCGGCGAATGTCTGTCTTGTTGCGTCCGCGATCGGAGACCACTTCACCGCCATCAAGGAACACGCCTGAAACACTGACGGCCTCGCCCAATATGCCGCCGGGGTTGGACCGCAGATCAAGCACATAGCCTGCAGGCTTACGGCCAAGCGCTCTGGTGATTCCGCGTACCGCTTCTTTCACATCCGCGCCCGTATTGGCGGAAAATTCGTTGATGTTGATGACGCCGACACCATCCTTCACCTCCCACTTCACGGGCTTGAGATCGATCTTCTCACGCACCAGATCAACATCGAAGGGTTTGTCGCGCCCAGGCCTTACGATGGTGAGCTTGATCGGGGTGCCCGCCGGGCCACGCATCTTCGCCACAGCCTCATCAAGCGAGATGTCATAGATCAGCTCGCCGTTGATATAGGTGATATAGTCGCCGGATTTCAGGCCCGCGCGATAGCCGGGCGTATCCTCGATCGGCGCAATAATCTTCACCGCACCTTCGTCCATCGTTACCGAGAGGCCAAGGCCGCCATAAGAACCTTCGAGCTTGATCGTGAGGTTTTGAAACTCGCTCTCGTCGAGATAGTTGGAGTGCGGATCAAGGCTGGAGAGCATGCCTGAAATCGCGCCACGGATCAGCTTCTCGTCATCCACCTTGTCGACATAATCCGAGCGCACCTTCTGGAACACATCCATGAACTCGCCAATCGCAGCGTAATTGTCAGCATCCGCCTCGGCCAGCGCGGCTGTGGTAGCAGGGATCAAGGCGAGCGCAGAAAGGGCAAAGGCGTTACGCAAAAAGCTTGATGTCATCAGATCAGGTTCCATGGGCGGTTGACCGGGTTATAGGGAGTAGCGGACACTGCGCAAAGGGTTGTTTTGATGCGGCAGCCTGAGCCAGGCTTTCAGTATCGGGCACCGGTCATCGCTGCGATGTCGACCGGGCGCCCTTGCCGCCGCAACTCTACCGTGATTGCAGGATTCGCAGACGCTTTGGCTGTGCCCAGCGGCTCACCCTGACGCACTCCCTGCCCCACCCGCGCGGCCAGCCGGGCCATATCGGTTATCAGGCTGGTCCAGCCGCCACCATGATCGATGATCACAATCTGCCCAAAGCCGCGATAGGGACCGGCGAATACGACGCGGCCATCGGCAGGCGCGACAATCTGCGCCCCCGACTGGGCAGCGATGGTTAGGCCGCGCGCGCGGACGCCACTCTCCGAACGCTCGCCCATACCGGTGACGATCGCGCCTATTACCGGCACGCGATAGGCGGGCGGACCGGCCGCGCGGTCTTCCTCACGCACATCCTGTTGCGACAGAACCGGAGCACCGCCTTGCCCCGGAAAGCGCGGGCGGATGTTCGGCCCCGGCAGGCTGGCCAGCCGGGCGCGCACATCCCCCGCCGCCTCCAGCTCCTGCATCAGCGCCCCGATGTCGCGCGCCTCCTCTCCCAGCGCGGTGGCGCGCTCTGCCTCGATGTTGGCGCCAGAGGCCAGCCCGCGCGCGGCGATGCGCTTTTCCGTCTCCAGCCTGCCGAGCGCGACTCGCTGTTGCGCCAGGGTTTCACGCCCCCGCGCCAGCGCCGCCGCCGCCTCCACAGCTAGCGCCTTCAACTGGCGGGAGCGCGCAAGATCGGCGCGCAAGGCCATAGTGCGCTGCTGGATCACCGGCAGAACCTGCGCGAATGCGGCGCGCATATGCACCGCATCGGCAAGACTGCCCGGTTGTACCAGTGCCAGCACTGGCGGGCGGCGCGCCATGCTTTGCAGCGCGGCGACAAGGCGCACCAGCGGCCCCTGTCGCGCGGCCAGCCGAGCCGACTGATCGGAAATCAGCCGATTGATGATCGCCACGCGCACCACGCCCGCGCGCAGCTCGGCCTCGCTCTGCTGAATCCGGGCGGCGAGCGCGGCGGAACGCGCACTAAGGCGCTCTGCTTCGGCGGTGGCGCTTTTGGCGCGCGCATCAAGCTGGAGCGAGAGCTTGCGGGCCTGAGCTGCCTGCGCATTCGCCTGCCGCAACGCCTGTTGCTGCTCGCCAAGGCTCGTCGCCCGACCGGAGATAACCACCTGATCGGCACCCGCAGTAGAAGGCGCGCTCCACAGCGTCGCTGCTGCAGCCATCGCAGTTGCCGTTGCCCTGATCCACCCCACCCGCATGCCGCTATCCTTCCCGATGATAGGGGTGGTTGGCAAGGATCGATGTTGCGCGCCAGAGCTGCTCGGCCAGCATAGCGCGCGCCATCATATGCGGCCAGGTCATGCGGCCAAAGGCAATGAGCAGGTCTGCGCGAGCGCGCTCTTCCTCGTCAAAGCCGTCTGCCGCGCCAACCATCAGTCTGCACTCGCGCATACCCGTGTCGCGCCAGCGGCCCAATGCCTCGGCAAATTCCATGGAGGAGAGCTGCTTGCCCTTTTCGTCGAGCAATATGGTGACGACCGGCATGGCTGAGGGCGCGGGTAGCTTCCCGCCCGTGTCCGGCAGTTCGGTAATACGCACAGGCCAGCTTATGCGTTTGCAATAGCGGTCCACCAGCTCGGCCTCCGGGGAGCGGCCGATTTTCCCGCGCGCGATGATATGCAACAGCATCGCGCGATCTTACTGCCCTCCCGGCGCTAAGGCGAGAGGTTAATGTGCCGTCGCCTGCGCCGGGGCAGCAGGGGCGTCTGTAAAGCCCCACATCCGTTCCAGATTGTAAAAGCTGCGCACTTCCGGTCGGAACAGGTGCACGATGACATCACCCGCGTCGATCAGCACCCAGTCGGCGGTGGCCAGCCCCTCGATCCGTGCGATCTGCCCCGTCTCCTTCTTGATCCGCTCGGCAAGCTTCTGTGCCATCGCCGCGACATGGCGCGAAGACCGCCCGGAAGCGATGACCATATGATCCGCGATGCTGCTCTTGCCGGCGAGGGGGATGGAGATGGTTTCCTGCGCCTGATCGTCGTCTAGCGACTGCATCACGAGGGCGTGGAGATCTTCGGGCGAGGGACCGGCGCTGGTGGTGGCCGGTGCGCTGGCGCTGTGGGTAGCGGTCAAGGGTGCTCCTTCATGGGTTGGGTCATACCGGGATCATGCGATGCGTAACGGGATCACGCTGGCGCGCACCCTTATATGCATCATGCCAAAGAGGGATAGCCTGCCTGAGCAGGGTTGCCGACCGTGGATCAGGGCGAAAGCGCAAATGCACGAGCGCCGGTGGTCTCCAGTGCGTCCAGTTGCTGGCGTGGCCTGCGGGCCGGACGATGCGCCGCAGCCAGTTCGCCGCCGGAGAGCCGCGAACTACATCAGTATAGCCCGGACGGGCGACAACAGCAATGGGGATGATACGCGCAATGCCGCGCCAGTCTTTCCACTGGCCGAACTGGTGCAGATTGTCCCCGCCCATCAGCCAGATGAAGCGGTGGCGCGGGTAGCGGCGGACGAGCGCGCGCAGCGTATCGACGGTATAGCGTGTGCCCAGTTGCGCCTCGATCGTTGTGGGGCGGATCGGCGCACGTCTGGTCTGCGCGCGGGCGCTCCGCAACCGGGCGGAGAGCGGCGCCATCCCCGTTGCCGGTTTCAGCGGATTGCCCGGCGACACCAGCCACCAGACCTCGTCCAGTCCCAGCGCAGCGCGCGCGGCAAGGCTGATCGCGCGATGGCCGCCATGCGCCGGGTTGAACGATCCGCCAAGCAGGCCGATGCGCCTCATGGAATGGCCCCATCATGAAATATAGAAGAGAAGTCGTCATGCTGAACTTGTTTCAGCATCCATGTGTCCTCTTGGTGTCGCATTTCATGGCAGGATGGACCCTGAAACAAGTTCAGGGTGACGGTAGAAATAAAGGTAAACGCTTGGATATCACGCTATCGCCTCCGCCTCATCAATGCCCGCGCTGTTGTGGCGCAGGGCGGAGAGAACCGTGGCAACGATGCCCTCCGCATCCAGCCCGGCGTCGGCATATTGCTTTTCGGGCTTGTCCTGATCCTGAAACTTATCGGGCAGGCGCAGGGTGCGCAGCTTCAACCCCGCGTCGATCAGTCCCTCGTCGCTCGCAAGGGTAAGCACATGCGCGCCAAAGCCGCCGATGCTGCCTTCCTCCACCGTCACGCATACCTCATGCGTCGTGAGCAGGCGGCGGATCAGCGCTTCATCAAGCGGCTTGGCAAAGCGCAGGTCCGCTACCGTAGTGGGCAGGCCGCGCGCATCGAGCGCGTCCGCCGCTTTCAGAGCTTCCTCAAGACGCGTACCGAGCGAGAGTATGGCGACCTTCTTGCCCTCGCGCACAACACGGCCCTTGCCGATTTCCAGCCGCTGCGGCACGTTCGGCAATTCGGCGCCAGTGCCGTTGCCGCGAGGGTAACGCACCGCAATCGGCCCGTCATCGTAGCACGCCGCAGTATGCACCATATGCACCAGCTCCGCCTCATCGGCGGCGGCCATCACCACCATGTTGGGCAGGGTGGCGAGGTAAGTTATGTCAAAGCTGCCCGCATGGGTGCTGCCGTCCGCGCCGACCAGCCCGGCACGGTCCATCGCAAAGCGCACCGGCAGGTTCTGGATCGCGACATCATGCACCACCTGGTCATAGGCGCGTTGCAGGAAGGTGGAGTAGATGGCGCAAAACGGGCGCATGCCCTCCGCCGCCAGCCCTGCCGCGAAGGTCACGGCGTGCTGCTCCGCTATACCGACATCGAAGCAGCGGTCGGGATAGGCATCGGCAAATTTGTCCAGCCCCGTGCCAGACGGCATGGCAGCTGTGATCGCGCAGACCGTGCTATCCCGCGCGGCCTCGGCAATCAGCGCCTTCGCAAACACGCTGGTATAGCTCGGCGGGCCGGGCGGGGCCTTTACCTGCGTGCCGGTAACGACATCGAACTTCTGCACGCCATGATATTTGTCGTCCGCCGCCTCGGCGGGGGCATAGCCCTTGCCCTTTTGCGTGACGACATGGACGAGGCACGGCCCGTCCGCCATATCGCGCACATTTTCAAGCACGGGGATCAGCTGATCGAGATTATGCCCGTCGATCGGGCCGACATAATAAAAGCCCAGCTCCTCGAACAAGGTGCCGCCCATCGCCATCCCGCGCGCATACTCATCGGTCTTCTTCGCCGCGTTATGCAGCCTGCGGGGCAGGTGCCGTGCAAGCCGCTTGGCGAGATCACGCAGGCTCATGAACTCGCGGGAGGAAACAAGCCGCGCGAGATAGGCCGAAAGCCCGCCCACCGGCGGAGCAATCGACATATCGTTGTCATTGAGGATCACCACGAGGCGGTTGCCCGCGTCGCGGGCATTGTTCATCGCCTCATAAGCCATGCCGGCGGACATCGCGCCGTCGCCGATCACCGCTATACCCTTTCCGGGCCGATCCTGCATCTTGTTGGCGATGGCAAATCCCAGCGCCGCGCTGATGCTGGTGGAGCTGTGCGCCGCGCCGAACGGATCATAGTCGCTCTCGGAACGCTTGGTGAAGCCGGAAAGGCCACCGCCCTGTCGCAGCGTACGGATGCGGTCACGCCTGCCGGTCAGTATCTTGTGCGGATAGCATTGGTGGCCGACATCCCAGACGAGCTTGTCCTGCGGGGTGTTGAACACATAATGGATCGCGGTCGTCAGTTCCACCACGCCGAGGCCTGAGCCGAGATGCCCGCCAGTCGTGCCCACGGCGCTTATAGTCTCGGCCCGTAGTTCATCAGCCAGCTGGCGGAGTTGTTCCGGCTTCAGTGTACGCAGCTCGGCCGGGTAGTTCACCTGATCAAGCAGCGGAGTTAAAGGGCGATCATTCATAAGAAACCGGGTTCTCCACGCGCCAGTATAGACGGCGCAGTGCGCACTGTCGAACCCATTGCGTCAGATTGAAACATGTATCAAGGGGCAGTCGCGCAAGTATCGCACCTTCCCTGCACCTCGATCACAGTGCGGGTTGGCGCAAAACCGGTGCGTGTGGCCTGTTCGCGCAGATGAGCAGTCATGCTGTCATCATCAACATGGATCGCCCTGCCGCATTGCGTGCACACCAGAAAGATACAGTCATGCTGGCATCCGGGATGCGCGTTCACAAGATAGGCATTGGCGCTTTCCACCCGCGTGGCGAGGTTGGAGGCAACAAACAGATCGAGAATACGATAGACGCTGTTAGGCGCCACCCGCTTGCCTCGCGCCTGAGACACTACGTCCGCGATATCATAGGCTGAGCTGGGGCGAGACTGGCTGGCAAGCGCTTCGAAAATGCTCTCGCGCATCACCGTCCACTGCTCGCCCTGCGCTTCAAGTGCCGCTTGAGCTGCTGCGCGCAGGCGCTCGCCGGCCAGATTATGATGATGGTGATGCGCTGCCATTGGCACTGTTTAAGCAGAGCTTCGCATGGGCACAAGTGTAGGCTTCAGAAGCTCTCTTCAGCGTAGACACGAGAAAGGTCGCCTGCCCAAGCACCCGCATAGCGCGCCAGCAACGATTCGGCGGGTGTTTGCCCGCGCGCGACGACATCATGCAGGGCGGCGAGATAACCGGTCTCGTTGTTGCCGCTGGCGTCGAAACGCGCCCGCGCCGCCAGCCCCTCCTGCGCTATATCCAGAACCTGGGCGGCGATATCCTGCAATGTCCGCCCGCCCGGCACCGGCGCCTTGAGACCGAGGCGCGGCACCGAATCGCGCAATGTCTGGCGCGCGTCCATGCTCCAGTCCTTCACCAGATCCCATGCGGCGTCGAGTGCGCCTTGATCATAGAGCAGGCCCACCCAGAAGGCGGGCAGTGCACATATCCGGCCCCACGGCCCGCCATCCGCACCGCGCATTTCGAGGAAGCTTTTCAGGCGCACTTCCGGGAAAGCGGTGGAGAGATGGTCGTTCCAGTCCGCGATCGTCGGCTTTTCGCCGGGCAGGGCAGGCAGGCGACCATCGAGGAAATCGCGGAAGCTCTGGCCCGCAGCGTCGATATACTTGCCGTCGCGATAAACAAAGTACATCGGTACATCGAGCGCATAATCGGCATAGCGTTCATAGCCAAAGCCATCCTCGAACACGAACGGCAACATACCTGTGCGCGCCGGATCGGTGTCTGACCAGATATGGCTGCGGTAGGAAAGCATGCCGTTCGGCTTGCCCTCCGTGAACGGCGAATTGGCGAACAGGGCGGTGGCCAGCGGCTGAAGCGCCAGGCCGACTCGAAACTTCTTAGCCATATCGGTTTCAGACTGATAGTCCAGGTTAACCTGTATGGTGCATGTACGCAGCATCATATCCAGCCCCATACTGCCCACACGCGGCATATGGCGCAGCATGATGGCATAACGGCCCTTGGGCATGACAGGCAGCTCCGCACGCGTTTTATCCGGCCACATGCCGAGGCCAAGAAAACCTAAGCCAAGCTTGTCGCCTACAGCCTTCACCTGAGTCAGGTGTCGCCCCGTCTCCGCGCAGGTCTGATGCAGGTTTTCCAGCGGCGCACCGGAGAGCTCAAGCTGCCCGGCGGGTTCGAGGCTGATTGTGCCGTCCGACCCGGCGAGAGCGATAACATGCTCACCCTCATACACCGGCTGCCAATCATAATCCGCCGCCAATCCGGCCAACAGATCGCGTATGCCGCCCGGTTCATCATAAGAAGGCGCGCAGCGATCCGCCGTGCGATAGACGAATTTCTCGTGTTCGGTGCCAATGCGCCAGCGCTCCGGCGGCTTTTCTCCGCGCGCGAAAACCGAGATCAATTGATCTCGCGTTTCAATGACGGGATCATCCGCTCCCGTATCCGTTCTGGTGCTCATCCCGTCAGCCTGCCCCTGTTGTGTGGGGGCAGATAGGGACTGCGCGTGCCGCAATCAATCGGGGGGCAGCGAGAAAGACTATTTCCCATCTGCAATAATATCTGTCGACCAGTCGCCATTTGCGCTCATCCAGCAGGCGGTGGCGGCTATCGCGGCGGTTTCCGCGCGCAGGATGCGGGGGCCGAGCGTGATCGGCACGGCGGCAGGGTGGGCGCGGATGGCATCGCGCTCTTGCGCGGTAAAGCCTCCCTCCGGGCCGATCAGCAGCGCCGCCGAGCCGGGATGCTTGGCAAAGCCAGTGCGCATAGGTTCGCCGCCCAGCTCATCCGCGAAGAACAGCGCTCGCCCCTTCGGCCAGTCACGCAGCAACATATCGAGCTTCGCCATGTCCGCCAACTCCGGCAGGGCGGTGCGGCCGCATTGCTCCGCGGCCTCGATCATCTGCGCGAACAGGCGCTCAGGATTCAGCTTGTCTACCACACAGCGCGAGGTGAGCACCGTGACGATGCGGGCGACGCCTAACTCTGTGGCTTTTTCCACGGTGAAATCGATTCGGCCTTTTTTGATCGGGGCGACGCATAGCCAGAAATCTGGCACTGATTCCAGTGACTTAGACTGATCCACGCACTCCAACACGAGGTCACGCTTGCGCAGCGCGCCTGCCCGCGCCGCCCACTCGCCATCCCGCCCGTTGAACAGCAGCACAGCGTCGCCGTCTTTGATTCGCATGACCGAAAGCAGATAGTGCGCGGCATTGCCGTCTACTTGTACCTGCGCCCCCAAACACAAATCCGCCTCAACATAAAGGCGCGGGGCGCTGCGCGGCGGCCAGGCGGGGGTTGCGGGCATGCGGGACTTCCTCCAAAGAAACGGCACCATGTCTCAAGACGCGCAAAAGGCCAATATGCAAGCCGCGATCGTGCCGGATAGCGAAGCGCGTGGCCTGATGGGCCTGCTGCCGCCCCGCCTGCGCGACCTCATGTCGATGGCACGGCTGGACCGGCCGATCGGCTGGTGGCTGCTCTATTGGCCGGGCGCTTGGGCAATCGCTCTCTCTGGCAATGGCCTTGCGCACTGGCGCATGATGCTGTGGTTCCTGTTGGGCAGCATCGCCATGCGCGGCGCGGGATGTGTGTGGAATGACATTGCCGACCGGGAACTGGACCGCAAAGTCGCGCGCACGGCATCCCGGCCTCTGGCAAGCGGAAGGCTGAGCGTGGCCCAAGCCGCGCTGTGGATGGGCGCGCTATGCTGTGTCGGCCTTGTCGTGTTGCTGCAATTGCGGTGGCAGGCACAGCTCGTCGCGCTCGCCAGCCTCGCGCTCGTCGCCGCTTATCCCTTCATGAAGCGCATTACATGGTGGCCGCAAATATGGCTGGGCCTTGTGTTCAGCTGGGCGGCGCTCGTCGGCTGGGTGGAGATGACGGGCGGCCTTAATCTTGCGGGTGCGCTGCTCTATGCGGGCAGCATCTGCTGGGTGGTGGGCTATGACAGCATCTACGCGCTGCAGGACCGGGAGGATGACGCGCTGGTCGGCATCCGTTCCAGCGCGCTTGCCATGGGGCGGCATGTGCGCGCGGGCGTGGGTGGATTTTACGCGGCGGCACTGGCGTTGTGGGCGGGCGCGATCTGGTACGCCCGGCCTGATCCGCTGGCGCTCATCGCGCTAGTGCCAATGGCGGCGCATCTGGGCTGGCAGGTAGCAACGCTGAAGGAAGATGGCGCCGATCCGTTGCAGAAATTCCGCGCCAACCGCTTTGCCGGGCTGCTGATGTTCGCCGCCTGCGTGGTGGTGGGCGCGAGCTAAACCATCGCGCCAAAAAGTGGGAACCGGTTATTGGCAAAAAAGCGATGCGACAAAACAAAAACTGAGAGCGCGCTGACTGATCCAGATTTAACGCAGCGCGCTCTAAATCCCAAGGATTTTCCGCAGCTCCGCATTGATGCGGCTCTGCCAGCCCTTGCCGGTGGCACGGAACTTCTCCAACACATCGGCATCGAGCCGCAGCGTCACTTGGCGTTTGGGATGTTCGAGGCGCGGACGGCCCGGCTTGGTGAGCGTGCCGCTGGCCGGGCGGATGAGCTTGTCGCCATGCCATATGGCGGCGCGGTCCCACTGCTCCGGCGTCCATTCCGGCAGGTCGTCGTCATCCCAATCGGGTAGCAAAGGCTTTCTGCTCTCGGTCATTGCATTTTCTCATCGATATGACCCTGATGCCGCGCGATATCGGCGTCCACGCAATCATGACCAGGCGGCCGTTGATTCGACCGTAAGTCTGATAGCGCAGTTCGGGGTAGTCGTATCGATCATCCTCCTGCGTGAAATGGGCATCATCAAAAATCTGGCCGGCATCGGCAAAGTCGAGGCCGCGATGGATCAACGTCCAATGACGCTTGGCCTCGTTGTAACTGAGTTCCATACGTTCATTCCTTTGGCGAAGCTGCGCCAAGGACGCAGCGGATTGTTGGGATTGATCATTCTCTTTCTCCGTTGCTCAGTTTGCTCAGTTTGCTCAGTTTGCTCAGTTTGCTCAGTTTGCTCAGTTTGCTCAGTTTGCTCAGTTTGCTCAGTTTGCGCTCTTTTCAAAGATTTTTGTATCTACAAAAACCTCAGATGTCAACAATTTTTGCAACTACAAAAATCACTCCGCCGCCAGCAGTTCCTCGGCCCCGCCAAGGTCGACCGACACCAGCCGCGACACGCCTTTTTCGATCATCGTCACGCCGAACAGGCGGTGCATGCGCGCCATCGTCACGGCGTTGTGGGTGACGATGAGGTAGCGGGTGCTGGTATCCCGCACCATCTGGTCCAGCAGATCGCAAAAGCGCTCTACATTGGCGTCATCCAGCGGCGCATCGACCTCGTCGAGTACGCAGATTGGTGCCGGATTGGTTAAAAACAGGCCGAATATAAGCGCCACAGCGGTTAGCGCTTGTTCCCCGCCCGAAAGGAGGGTGAGCGTGGAGAGCTTCTTTCCCGGCGGCTGGGCGAGTATCTCCAGCCCCGCCTCCAGCGGATCGTCGCTCTCGATCAGCTCTAGCCGCGCCTGCCCGCCGTTGAACAGAGCGGAGAACAGGCGGCGGAAATGGCCGTCCACCGCCTCGAACGCGGCCAGCAGGCGGGCGCGCCCCTCGCGATTGAGGCTGCCGATCGAGCCGCGCAGCTGGTGGATGGCCTGGGCGATCTCGGCGCTTTCCACGCGGCTGGTTTCCTGCGCCGCTTCCAGCTCCGCCAGCTCCTGCGCGGCGATGAGATTGACCGGGCCGATGCGCTCCCGCTCCTGCGTGAAACGCTCCAGCTCCGCCTGCTCGGCATGCGCGGTGCGGACATCGGCGCTGGCGAACCCGGCGCGTTCGGGCAGCACCGGGGGCGGACATTCGAACCGCTCTCCGCACAGCCGGTTGGCCTCGGTGCGCTGGGCAACCGCGGCCTCTGCACGGGCGAACGCGCCGGCACGCGCCTCGCGGGCGAGAGACAGCGCCTCGCCTGCCTGGCTCAGCGCAGTTTCGGCGGTTCGCAGGGCGGCTTCGGCGGCACTTTCCTCGGCCTGCGCCGCGCTCGCCCGCGCGCTCAGCCCAGCGCTTTCCTCCGCCAACGCCTCTGCCTCGTGCCCAAGCCGCTCCGGCGCGCCTGCCAGCACGGCCCGCTCCTGCGCCATGTCTTCCTCGCGCGTGGCCATATCCGCGAGGCGCTTGCCTGCCTCGCCAGAACGGCTTTTCCAGCGCCTGATCTCGCCCTCGGCATCGGCCAGCCGCGCGCGATCCGCACCGAGCGCGCGTTCGGCCAGCGCGCTGTCGGCGCGGAGCTGGCTCACCTGGCCATGCGCCGCCTCGCTGGCCTGAGACAGCGCGGAAACGAGCGCCCGCGTCTCGGCCCCATCCGGCATATCGGCGAGCGCAGCCTGCGCCGCTTCATGCTCGGCCAGAGCCTCGGCCCGTTGCGCTTGCGCCTCGTCCGCGCGGGCGGAAATATCCTCGCGCCGGGCGGCAAGGCGCTCAAGCTGTGCTGCAACGTCATCGCGCGTGCGGGCAGCGGCGGCGGCATCCCGCTCCGCCTGCGCCAATGTGGCGCGCACCGTGGCAATCTTCTGCTCGGCGGCGGCGGCGGCCTGCACCGCCTCAGCCAAGGCGGCGCCAGCCTGCTCCACAGCAATACGGGCTTCGGGCATCTGCGCCGCAATCGCCTCCAGCCGGTTGGCGCGGATCAGGCGCTGGGCAGTGGCGGCCCCGGCAGCATCCTCGCCCCCGCGCGCGGCAAAGCCATCCCAGCGGCGCAGCGCGCCATCCTTCGTCACCAGCCGCTGGCCGACGGCAAGCGCCTGCCCCGCGTCCGCCTCCGCCACCGCAATCTGCGCGAGGCGGCGGGCCAAGGCGGCAGGCGCGCTGACAAAGGCGGAGAGCGGCTGCGTCCCTTCGGGCAGCGCCGGGTCATCCGCGCGCGGCTCCGCCCCGCCCCAGCGGCGCGCGGCAGAGGCATCCAGCCCCACCTCCAGCTCATCACCCAGCGCGGCGGCGAGGGCATGTTCAAAGCCCGGCGTGGCCTTGATATGATCGAGCAGCCGGTCCTTGACCCCGCCGCCAGACCCCAAAGCGCGGGTGAGCGCCTGATGCTCCCCCTCCAGCGCGGCGAGCGCGGCCTTGGCGACAGACAGCGCCGACTCCCCCTCGGAGCGCGCCTGCGATGCCAATGTGCGCTCTGCCTCGGCGGTCGCGAGCCCGGCTTCCGCATCGGCCCGCCGCGCCTGCGCTTCGGTGTGAGCGCTGGCCGCTTCCTCGCGCCGCTCAGCCAGCGGCCCGGCATCGGCCAGCGCTGCCAGCTCCGCCGCCAGCCGTTGCGCATCGCGCTCGGCACGTTCCAGCCGCCCCTGCGCCGCGGCCAATGCCGCCTGTGCCACCTTGAGTTCCGCCTGTTCGCCCGCCTGAGCCGCCATCGCCTTGGCCAGATCCAGCTCGGCGTCGCGCGCCTGCTCCTGCGCGGCGGCGATGCGGGCGGCATAGCTGGGCATCGCTGCTTCTGCTGCGGCGATGCGCTCTTTCAGCGCTGCACTTTCTTCCGTCAGGCGGGCAATAGCCTCCGCCGCGTCGTGCGCCAGCGCATCCTCTCGCGCGCGGTCTTCGGCGAGCCTCCGCTCCTGCGCATCAAGGTCTGCAAGGCGGCGCACAGCCTCCTCCTGCCGCGCCTTGAGGGCAGAGAGGCGGTGGCCTGCGTCATTCGCGGCATCCCGCGCCGCCTGAGCGCTGCTGCGCGCTTTTGCCAGAGCCTCGGTCGCGGCAGTGGCATGGGCTGCGGCGGCGGCATGCGCCTCTTGGGCAGAGCGCACCGCCTCCTCCCGCGCCGTCGCCTCGGCCTGAGCGGCAGCAGCAGCGGCATCCGCCTCGCGCCAACGGGCATAGAGCGCGCGCGCCTCGGCCAGCTTGATCTGATCGGAGAGGCGGGTATAGCGCTCCGCCGCCTTCGCCTGCCGCCGCAGCGTCTGCGCCCGCAGTTCCATATCGGCGAGAATCTCATCGAGCCGGGCGAGATTGGCCTCGGCCGCGCGCAGTTTCTGCTCGGCATCCTTGCGGCGCACATGCAGGCCCGCAATGCCAGCCGCTTCCTCCAGCATCGCCCGCCGTTCCTGCGGGCGCGCGGCGATGACGGCGGCGATCTTGCCCTGGGAGACGAGCGCCGGGCTGTGTGCGCCTGTAGCCGCATCGGCGAACAGCAGGGCGACATCCTTGGCGCGCACATCCTTGCCGTTGGCGCGATAGGCGCTGCCCGCGCCGCGCTCGATCCGGCGCACGACCTCCAGCTCGCCGTCCGCGCCCACATCGATCGCGGGGATGCTCTCTCCCGGCGCGACGCCTGCCATCAACAGCACTTCGGCAAAATCGCGCTGCGGGCGGGTGGCGGTGCCCGCGAAGATCACGTCTTCCATGCCGCCGCCGCGCATCGAGCGGGCGGACGCCTCGCCCATCACCCAGCGGATTGCTTCCAAGAGGTTGGATTTGCCGCAGCCATTGGGGCCGACGATGCCGGTCAGCCCCTGCTCGATGCGCAGCTCGGTCGGTTCGACGAAACTCTTGAAGCCGGAGAGTTTGAGGCGGCGGATTTCCATCGGCGCGTCAGTCCCGCGCCGAAAAAGTCAGGAGAGAGTGGCCCCCCGCCCGGTTCAGAGGCCCGCCTCCGTCAGCTTGGCGCGCAGACCCTCCCAGCCCGCAACGCCCTCCACCACCTTGCCATTGAGCAGGAAGGTGGGTGTGCCGCTGATGTCATATTGCTTGGCGCCTTCCTGCGCCTTGTTGACGAGGCCATCGGCAGCCTTGGGATCGGCAAGGCACTGTTTCGCCTTGGCCTCCGGCACACCGCGCTGCTTGGCGAAGTCGACAAGGCCGGTCGTCGTCCCCAGCGTAACGAACCGCTGGTTTGGCGGCTGCTTCAGCGCCGCCTCGGCAGCCTTGGGATCGATCGCCTGCGCCTTGGCGAAAAAGTCCGGCTGGTTCGCCATCAGCTGCTCGGTCAGCGGAAAAAACGGCTCCGCCCCGCCGCAGCGGGCGAGCAGCGCCATCGCCAGATCATAAGGATCGCGCAGGAACGAGCGGAATTCATAGCTCAGCCGCCCGGTGCCCACCAACTTGCGCAGCGGCTCGGATGCCTGCGCGCTGAAATCGGCGCAGTGCGGGCAGGTGAACGACGCATATTCCACCAGCTTTACCGGCGCATCTGGGTTGCCCATCACCACGCCCATCTCCGGCGTCTCGGCGACAATGTCTGCCCATTGCTTGCCAGCAGGCGGGGGAATGTCCTTGCCCGCCGAGACCGTTTCGGTTTGGGCAGAGGCATCCTTTTTGTCACCGCATGCGGCAAGCCCAAAGGCCAGCGCGAGGACAGATAGCAGGGTGATGGATTTCTTCACAAGGATGGCTCCGGTCAGGCTTTGCTTGGGTCTAATTCACTTTGCAGGCGCGGGCAACAGGCCACGCAGGCGCCCCCAGTCATGCGCGTCGGTCAGTGTATCATTGAGGAGGAAGGAAGGGGTGCTGCGCACATCATCAGCAGATGCGCGGTTGGTCATTCCCAGCACGGCGTCCATTGCCTTCTGGTCAGCAAGGCAGGCTCGGCTCCGCGCCGGAGTCACGCCGCGTCCGGCTACAAGGGCAAGGAGGCCGATGCGGCTTGCGATGTCCGCCATGCGCGTGCTCTGGCCCATAGTGGCGGGATAATCTGGCGGGTCATTTTCCAGCGCAATCGCTTTGCCAAACCAGGTCTGCTGGGCGGCGAAGATCGCCTCATGATGGCCGGGGAAGGCCGCAGGCCCACCACAGCGGGCGAGCAGCGCGGCGATCAGATCATATTTATCCCGCACCAGATTGCGCACCTCGACCGCGACCAGCCCTTTCGCCACCCATCCGGCTTTCAGCGGCGCGGTGCTCTCCGCCACATAATGCGCGCAGTGCGGGCAGGTATAGCTCACATATTCCACCAGCTGGGTCTTCGCCGCCGGGTTGCCGATGACGTGCGCGCCTTCCCTGGTGAGCGTGACGGTGCGGGACCAGTCCTTCGCCGGAGCAGCCTGTGCGCCAACGGGGAAGAGCGAAAGGGCGAGAAGAAGGAGCAGCGCGCGAATCATGGGCGGGATGTGAACCTGAAAAGCTGAACGTCAGCTGATCTTGCCGATTGGCGGGCCGTTGCCAAGCCCCTGCGCCATCGCTTCCAGCACCGCGCGCAATTCCGGGTCGCCGATGTCGCGCAGCGAATCGCCGAGGTCGGCGGGAATCGGGCGCAGATTGGCGGGCGGCGGGCGGCGCTCCGGCTCACGGCTGGGCACCTCTCCGGGGCGTATCGCTACCCGTGCCACCGCTTCATAGCCGAAGAAGCGGTTCACCCGCTCGATGATTTCGGGGAGGATATGCTGAATGATCGGCTGGTGCCCGTTGGCGACGATAAGCGCCAGAGTGCCGCCCGATTTCTTGGCCGCAGGAAAGCGGATCGATTCGGGCGCGCTGATCCGCGCGGTGCGTTCCCCCACGATTTCGGCCCAGCGCGTGACGATGCTCGATTGCACAAAGCCGAACCGGCGAAAGGCCGCGCCGCCGATGCGCGGCATCAGGTCTGCAATGGCGCGCGGCGCACCGATTCGTTCCGGCGGCTCGGCTGAGGGCTTGCGCGGCTTTTTGGGCAGGGTCGGTTTGGCGGGTTCCGTCATCAAAGGCATCATGCCATAGCGGGCGCATGCCCGTCGAGCCGAACCTTCGCCAAAATGTCGCTGCGTTGCTGCTCGCGCATTATGACCGCCACGCGCGCAGCCTGCCGTGGCGCGCGCCGCCGGGGAGCCGCAATCTGCCCGATCCCTATCGCGTCTGGCTATCCGAGATCATGCTGCAACAAACGACGGTGGCGGCGGTGATCCCCTATTTCGACAAATTCACCACGCGATGGCCGACGGTGGCGGCACTGGCGGCGGCGGACGAGGCCGAGGTGATGGCCGCATGGGCGGGGCTGGGCTATTATGCGCGGGCGCGCAACCTCATCGCCTGCGCACGGGCGGTGACGCAGGATCATGAAGGCCGTTTCCCGGATACCGAGGAGGGTTTGCGCGCCCTGCCCGGCATCGGTGCCTATACGGCTGCGGCGATTGCGGCGATCGCATTTCAGAGGCGCGCGGTGGTGGTCGATGCCAATGTCGAGCGGGTCGTTTCCCGCCTGTTCGCACTCGAAACGCCGCTGCCTGCCTCCCGCCCTCTGATCCGCGAGGCGGCTGACGCCATCACGCCGCAAGCGCGCGCCGGTGATTTTGCGCAGGCAATGATGGATCTGGGATCGAGCCTGTGCGTGCCCCGCAATCCGCAATGCCTGCTCTGCCCCCTGCGCTCCTGCTGCGCCGCGCATCGTGAGGGGCGGGCAGAGGCCTATCCGGTCAAGGCGCCGAAGAAAGACAAACCCCACCGCCTTGGGCTGGTCTGGTGGCTGGAGCGGCTGGACGGCCATGTGTGGATAGAGCGGCGGGCGGACACCCGCATGCTCGGCGGCATGGCGGGCCTGCCCGATAGCGGCTGGGACAAGGGAATCGCGCGCGACGCCCCGCCGGTTGCGGGAGAGTGGGTGGTGCTGAATCGACCGGTTGAGCATGTGTTCACCCATTTCCGCCTGACGCTGACGGTGCAGCGCCTGCGCGTTCCCGCCGAAGCCGCGCCGGAATCGCCCGGCCAGTGGTGGCCGCTCGATCGGATCGGCGAGGCGGGCCTGCCCACCCTCTTTGCAAAGGTGGCGCGGGCTGTCATGAAGGCGGGCGATGACTGATCTTCCCGCTGACGCGCTCCCCGGCTTTTCCTCCTTCACACTCGACCGCTGCGACGATCTGCGCGCGGACGCAGCGGCGCTCAACGCGCTGATCGCCAGCCCGGAAGCGCGGCTGATCCTAATGCGCGGGCTGGACCCTGTGCTGGATGGCAGCGCACTGGCGCGCGCGGAGCTGCCGCATGACGCGCGGGCCGAGGACTATATCCTGCTGGGCAAGGATGCGTCCGGCGCGCCGCTGTTCGCCGCGCTGGCGCACGGCGCTTTGCCGCACGGAGGGCAATTCGCGCCGCACGTGCGGCAAATGGCGGCCAGCCTCTCGCCTGAAGAGCTGGGCCTTTATGGCGCGGCGCGGTCCCTTGTGGACTGGCACGCCCGCCACGGCTTTTGCGCGGTGTGCGGCGCGCCGACGCAGGCGCAGCGCGCTGGCTGGGGCAGGCGTTGCGGCGCTTGCGAGGCGGAGCATTTCCCGCGCGTCGACCCCGTCGTCATCATGCTGGCGGAGCATGAGGGCCGCGTGCTGCTGGGCCGCCAGCCGCGCTTTCCGCCACGGTTTTTCTCGGCACTCGCCGGGTTTGTCGAGCCGGGCGAGACGCTGGAAGGCGCGGTGGCGCGTGAGCTGTTTGAAGAGGCGGGCATTCGCGTGCGCACTATCCGCTATGTCATGAGCCAGCCCTGGCCGTTCCCCTCCTCGCTGATGATCGCCTGCACGGCGGAAGCGGAGGACGACGCGATCCGGCTTGACGAGAAGGAGTTGGAGCACGCCTTCTGGGCGAGCGCGGACGATGTGCGCGCCGCCTTCGCCGGAGACGAGGATGCCCCGTTCCTCGCCCCGCCGCCAATGGCCGTGGCGCATCATCTGCTGCGGCACTGGCTGGAATTGCAGGGATAGCGTTGCGCGCGGCCATGCCGCCCGTTATGGCCGGACCCCTCATTACACAGGATTTCCTCCGATATGCTTACCCTTGCCCAGGCCCAGGACCGCGCCCAGTCTCTTGTCGATGCCGCGCGCAAGGCGGGGGCGGATGCGGCGGACGCGCTCTATGTCTGCAATGCCTCGACCGGCGTTTCGGTGCGGCTTGGCGCGATGGAAGACGTCGAGCAGTCGGAGGGCGAAGAGATCGGCCTGCGCATTTTCGTGGGCCAGCGCTCCGCCACCGTTTCCGCCTCCGATCTGGAGCCACAGTCGCTTGTCGCCCTTGTGGACCGCTGCCTCGCCATGGCGCGCGAGGCGCCCGAAGACTCCTATGCCACGCTCGCGCCGCAAGAGCTGCTGATGCGCGCGCAGCCGCCTGCGCTCGACATAGTGGACGAGGCCCAGCCCGATCCCGCCGCGCTAAAAGAGCGCGCGCTGGCGGTGGAAGATGCCGCCCGGTCCATCCCCGGCATCACCAACAGCGAGGGCGGCGGCGCCAGCATGGGGTGCAGCCAGATCGCGCTCGCGACATCCCACGGCTTTGCGGGCAGCTATGCCGCATCCAGCCACGGCACATGGGCGAGCGTGCTGGCGGGCGAGGGCGCGGAGATGCAGCGCGATCATGCCAGCCACAGCGCGCGACACCTCGCCGATCTGGAAGCCGCCGCAGAGATCGGCCGCCGCGCAGGCGAACGGGCGGTGGCGCGCCTCGGCGCGGAAAAGATCAAGGGCGGGCCGATGCCGGTGATCTTCGATCCACGTGTATCGGGCAGCCTCATCGGCCATCTCATCGGCGCGATTGCCGGCTCGGCCATAACCCGCCGGTCGAGCTTCCTGCTCGATGATATGGGCAAGCGATTGTTCGACAGCGCCGTGTCGATCATCGACGATCCGCTGGTAAAGCGCGGTCTGCGCTCCCGCCCGTTTGATGGCGAGGGGCTGCCCACGCACAGGACGGCGCTGATCGACAACGGCGTGCTGACCGGCTGGCTGCTAGACAGCGCCTCGGCCAGGCAGCTTGGCTTGCAGCCCACCGGCCATGCCAGCCGGGGGACGAGCGGCGCGCCCGGCGTTTCCGCCACCAATGTGCATATGGCGGCGGGCGGCAGCAGCCCGGCGGAGCTGATGCAGGGCATCAAGCGCGGCATCTATGTCACGGAACTGATCGGCATGGGCGTGAACCCCGTGACCGGCGACTATAGCCGGGGCGCATCGGGCTTTTTGATAGAGGACGGTGCGGTGACGCGCGCCGTGACGGAAATCACGATTGCAGGCACGCTGAAAGAGATGTTCGCCGCGCTCGTCCCCGCCAACGATCTTGAGTTCCGCTATGCCATCAACGCGCCGACGCTGCGGATCGACGGGATGACGGTGGCGGGGGGATAGATTTTATCCGAAACCCGCAAAGCGGCCTGTTTCGGATCAAACTTACCTTCTCAACAAAAACACCGCATGTTCCGCGAACAGGTTGGCGTTCGCCGGGCGCGTGGGGCGTCCGCGATTCAAAAACCACTCCCCTTCGATGCTCCAGCCCTGTTCCT
Source organism: Sphingobium fluviale (assembly GCF_004122115.1). Taxonomy (GTDB): domain Bacteria; phylum Pseudomonadota; class Alphaproteobacteria; order Sphingomonadales; family Sphingomonadaceae; genus Sphingobium; species Sphingobium fluviale. The sequence goes on along the minus strand of NZ_SBKP01000004.1, from coordinate 48,411 downwards.
TCACCAGCGCGCGGAAATCGTCGATGGTGAGGTGGTGGATGTTGGGCGTATCATACCAGCGCTCAGGCAACAGCTTCGTCACCGGCATCCTCCCGCCGAACGCCAGAGAGGCGCGCACCCGCCAGTGCGCGAAGTTGGGGAAGCTGACGAATCCATGCGCCGCGATGCGCAACAGTTCGCCCAGCGCCAGGTCCGGCCTGCGCGTAGTCTGCAGCGTCTGGCTGAGGATCGCATAATCGAAGCTGTTGTCGGGGTAATAGCCGAGATCCGTGTCGGCATCGCCCTGAATGACGGACAAGCCCCGCGCCACGCAGTGCGCGACATTGGCGGGGTCGATCTCCAGCCCGCGCGCGTCGCAGCCGGGCTCCGCCTCCAGCGCGGCCAGCAGCGTGCCGTCGCCACAGCCGATGTCGAGCACACGCGCGCCGGGGCGCACATGCCCGGCGATCAGCGCGAGGTCTGGCCGCAGGGTGGAGAGCGTCGCGCCGTTCATCCGACAAACCCCGCGATCACGCGGTCCAGCTCCGGCACATCGAGCAGGAAGCTGTCATGGCCATAAGGGGCGGAAAGTTCGACAAAGCTCACCGGCGCACCGGCCGCGTTCAAAGCATGCGCGATCTTGCGCGATTCGCGCGTGGGATAGAGCCAGTCGCTGTCGAAACTGACCAGACAAAAGCGCGATTTCGTGCCCGCAAACACCTCCGCCAGCCTGCCGCCATGATCCTCGGCCAGATCGAAATAGCTCATCGCCTTGGTGATATAGAGATAGCTGTTGGCGTCGAACCGCCCGGTAAAGCTCGCCCCCTGATGCCGCAAATAGCTCTCCACCTGAAAATCGGCATCGAAGCCGAAGGTCTTGGAGGCCCGGTCCTGCAAGCGCCGCCCGAACTTCTCGTGCATGCTCTCTTCGGACAAATAAGTGATGTGCGCCGCCATGCGCGCCACCGCCAGCCCAGAGTCCGGCGCGGTGCCAGTGCCGTAATAATTGCCGCCCTGCCAGTTGGGATCGGCCATGATCGCCTGCCGCCCGACTTCCTGAAACGCGATGTTCTGCGCGGGCATGGCGGCGGTGGCGGCGATCACCATCACCCTGTCCACCCGCCCCGGCCAGTGCGCGGCGAGGCTCAATGCCTGCATCCCGCCCATGGACCCGCCAACCACCGCATGCAGCCGCTCTATCCCCAGCAGATCGAGCAGCGCAATCTGGGCGCGCACCATGTCGCGGATGGTGATGACCGGGAAACGCAGCGCATAGGGCTGGCCATCGCTGGCAAGGCTCGCCGGGCCGGTCGAGCCCATGCAACTGCCCAGCACATTGGCGCAGACGACGAAGTGCCTGTCGGTGTCGATCGGCTTGCCGGGGCCGACCGAGCGGCTCCACCAGCCGGGCTTGCCGGTGATCGGATGCTGGCTGGCGACGAACTGGTCGCCGCTGGTGGCGTGGCAGACCAGCACGGCGTTGCTGCGCTCCGCATTGAGCGTGCCATAGGTCTCGTAGGCGATCTCGACGTTATCCAGCGACGTGCCGCCATCCAGCATCAGCGGTTGCGGCAGGGTGATCCGCCGGTTGAGGCCGAAGCGGCTGTCATCTGGCTGTGCAGGGGCATCCATACAGGCAGGCGCTAGGCCGCTTAGGGCTTTGTTGTCAATCGGGATGCGCGGGCCGCGGTGCCCCTTTCATTCCCCGCGCGGGTGACGCTCCAGCCAGTGCGCCAGTTCGGAAAAGCCCATCGGCATATCGAAATGCAGGCCGATCATCCCATCATGCACCCAGCGTACCGTGGCGCTGCGCGGCGGCAGGCCTTCGATCCGGGCGACCACATGATCGTCCACCCGCGCCTCGTCGATCGTCTCGATACAGAGGCCATGCAGCGAGATGTTGACCAGCTCGCCGCTCAGGGTGTTGCCCTTGTCGTGCTGAAGATGCGCATGCGCCTGCACAAGAAAGCGGGGCGAACGCGGCAGCTTGCGCAATACGCTGCGTTGCGGGCGACCTTGCAGCAAGTCCGTCACGTCGACCGGATCATCAAACTCGATCCCGGCGGCATGATCCCCCACCCAGCGCACCGTGCCTGTCACAACCTTGTCAGACCGTAGCTCGATAGTGATCTTCTGACCCTGCTCGACCTCATGATAGATATCGAGCTTGGCGCCCTCGGCAGACATATTGCGCACGAGGCACAGCTGGTCATGCCCCTCCACCACAGCGCGCCCCACCTTGAGGACGGTCACGAAGCGTTGCGAGCCGTGGCGGCGATCTTCGACGGGCTGGCCATCGATAGCGACCGGAGCGGCATCCTCCTGGCTAATCTTTTTATGCAGCATACAAGTTCCTGAAAAACGGACAGAACGCACTGCCGGTTGATAGGCTGTATTATAGGGGGCAATCTTGATCCCGGCGTTGCCGGAGGTGCCTAACGCGCCATTAGGCACGATTGCCGCGCTCATCATCAACAAGGCTTGGCCCGGCGGCGCGATCTCGCTAAAGCCGCGCCATGACTGACAGCGCGCCTTTGCCATTTCCGCACCCCAAAGAGTGGATCGCGGCCATTGCCCCTTATGTGCCGGGCAAGGCGGCAGATGCGTCTGGCCGCCCGGTCATCAAGCTTTCCGCCAACGAGAACCCGCTCGGCACCGGGGCAGCCGCGCGCGCGGCCTTTGCGCAGGCAAGCGCGGACCTCGCCACCTATCCCGATCCCGGCGCGGCGCTGTTGCGGCAGGCTATTGCTGCGCAGCATGGCCTCGATCCCGCCCGCGTGATCTATGGCACTGGGTCTGACGAGCTGCTCCACATCGCAGCAAGCGCTTACGCAGGGCCGGGCGACGAGATCATCCATGTGCGCTATGGCTTTTCTGTCTATGAGATAGCGGCGCGGCGCGTGGGGGCCGTGCCGGTCGTCGCGCCGGACAAGGACTATGGCACCGATATCGACGCCATCCTTGCCTGCGTGACCGGCAAGACGCGCGTGGTATTCGTCGCCAACCCGAACAACCCGACCGGCACTTATTCTTCCCGCGCGGAGATAACGCGGCTCCATGCCGGGCTGCGGCCCGACATCCTGCTGGTGATCGATCAGGCTTACGCCGAATATCTGGAGCCGGAGGAGGAGGATGGCGCACTCGCGCTGGCGGAGAGTGCGCCGAATGTGCTCGTCACCCGCACCTTCTCCAAAATTCACGGGCTGGCGGCGGAGCGGATCGGCTGGGGCTATGGCAGCGCGCCGATCATCGATGCGCTGCACCGCATCCGGGCGCCATTCAATGTCACCACCGCCGGGCAGGCAGCGGCGGCGGCGGCGATTGCTGACACCGCATGGGTCCAGGCCAGCCGCGCGCATAACCGGGTGTGGCGGGGGTATCTCTGCAACGAGGTGGCGGCGCTGGGCAACTTCGGGCTGAGCTATGTTCCGAGCAGCGCCAATTTCGTGCTGGCGCGCTTTGCGGGGGCGCTCACCGGGCAAGCCGCGTTCGAGGGGCTGATGGCGGCGGGCTATGCCGCGCGCTGGCTGCCGGGGCAGGGCCTGCCCGATTGCCTGCGCATCACCATCGGCACCGAGGAGCAGATGCGCGCAGTCGCCCGGCTCTTGCGCGAGATGGCAACGCGCGCCTGAGGCCAACAAAATGGTGCGGCTAGAGGGACTCGAACCCCCACGGTTGCCCAATGGTACCTAAAACCATCGCGTCTACCAATTTCGCCATAGCCGCACGCCGCGCCCCCTGTATAACCGGGCCGATGCGCAGGCAAGGGCAGACTTGCAGCACAAATTTGCGGTCATAATCCTTCTGTTAACCTCGTCTCTTTACAACCGGGCCGTCACAAGGGAAAAGCCTGCGCACAAGGCAGGAGTGGGCGCGCGATGCAAAATCAGAATAATATCATAGTGATAAGCATGGCCTGCGCGGCAGCCGGCGCGGCATGTGATGCGCGCGCGGGCGGGTTTATGCTGCAAGAGCAATCCCAGCTTGAAATCGGCCGGGCCTTTTCCGGCGGCGCGGCGGCGGCGGACGATCCCTCTACCATATTCTACAACCCGGCGGGGATGACGGAGCTGCCCGGCATCCAGATTGCCACCGGCGCGACGGCGCTGTTCATCGATTCGCATCAGCGCGATCTGGGATCGACCATCACCAGAACGACCAGCGTTCCGCTGGGACCGTTCCCGACGTTCAGCAGCCCGATCCCGATCAGTGGTGGCAATGGCGGCAATCCGTTTGCGCCGGTCGTGCCGGTGCCGACCACCTATGCCTCCGCGCAGATTGGCCAGAGCCGCCTGTGGCTGGGCTTCGGCCTCAGCGCGCCGTTCGGCCTCAAGCTGCGCTATGCCCCGGATTTCGTCGGGCGCTATAACTCTACCTATTCCAACATGCTGACGCTGAACGCCCAGCCAAGCTTCGCGTGGCGCGTGAACAATAGCCTCTCCATCGGCGGAGGGCTGGACATCCAATATGCCGACGTGACGCTGGAGGGCGCAATGCCTTCTGCTGCGGCTGGTGGCTCGGACACCAAAGCCAAACTCTCTGGCGACGATATCGCGCTGGGATGGAATGCGGGCGTCTTGCTCAAGCTCGATGGCGGCCTGCGCATCGGCCTGCATTACCGCTCGCAGGTGAAGCATGACCTCAAGGGCAAGAGCGAGCTGAGCGGCTTTTCCGGCGCGCTCTCCGGCTTGAACGGCAGCACGCCGATCCGCTCTCCCCTCACGCTGCCGGGCAGCATCACCGCCAGCATCAGCTTCCCGCTGGACAGCAAGACCCGCTTCATGGCGACGGGCCGCCATTATAACTGGTCGGTATTTGACAAGCTGCGCGTGGTGTTCCCCGATGGCACTGTTTCCGCCAAGGATTATCAATATCGCGACAGCTGGAGCCTCTCGGCAGGCCTGGAGCATGTTCGCTCTGACCGACTGACGCTGCGCGCGGGCGCGATGTTTGATCGTACGCCCACCAACCCCGCGTTCCTCAGCACCCGTGTGCCCGATGGCGACCGGAGCTGGCTGAGCACGGGCCTCAGCTATCGCCTCAGCCCGCACCTGACATTGAACGCCTCTTACGCCCATGTGTTCATCGAAAAGCAGACTCTGGTGCGCACCGAATCGTTTTTCGGCCCGGTCGCCGTCGATTATCGCCTGCAATCCTCAGGCAATGTCGATATGCTGGCGACATCGGTGACGGCGCGCTTCTAACCTGCGCCGCAACCCGCTATAGAGTGGGCGATTCACATGGAGCGTCCCCCTGATGTCTGACCACAATCCCGGCCTGCGCCCCTGGCGCGACATCGCCCGGCGCACATGCCGCCAGATCATGGTGGGCAGCGTGCCGGTGGGTGGCGACGCGCCGATCACGGTGCAGACAATGACGAACACGCCCACGTCAGACCCGCGCGCGACGATCGACCAGATCCGCCGCTGCGAAGAGGCGGGGGCAGACCTGATCCGCGTCTCCTGCCCGGATGAAGAAAGCACGGCGGCGCTGAAACAGATCGTGCGCGCGGCGCGTGTGCCGATCATTGCGGACATTCATTTCCACTACAAGCGCGCGCTGGAGGCGGCAGACGCGGGCGCCGCCTGCCTGCGCATCAACCCCGGCAATATCGGCAGCGAAGCGCGCGTGAAGGAGGTTGTCGATGCCGCCAAGGCCAATGGTTGTGCCATTCGCATTGGCGTCAACGCAGGCAGCCTCGAAAAGGACCTGCTCGAAAAATATGGCGAGCCATGCCCGGATGCGCTGGTGGAAAGCGCGCTGGATCATATCAAGCTGCTGCAGGATCAGGATTTTCACGAGTATAAGGTCGCTGTGAAGGCGTCTGACGCGTTCCTTGCGGTGGCTGCCTACATGCAGCTTGCCGATGCAGTCGATTGCCCACTGCATCTCGGCATTACCGAGGCAGGCGGCCTGCGCTCTGGCACCGTCAAAAGCGCGATCGGCATCGGCAACCTGCTGTGGGCGGGGATCGGCGACACGATCCGCGTTTCTCTCTCCGCTGAGCCGGAGGAGGAAGTGCGCGTCGGTTATGAAATCCTGAAATCGCTCGGCCTGCGCACGCGCGGGGTGCGCGTTGTCTCTTGCCCCAGCTGCGCGCGGCAGGGCTTTGATGTGATCCGCACCGTGCAGGCGCTGGAGGAGCGGCTCCAGCATATCCGCACGCCGCTCTCGCTCTCGGTGCTGGGCTGCGTCGTCAACGGCCCCGGCGAGGCGCGCGAGACGGATATCGGCATCACCGGCGGCGGCAATGGCAAGCATATGGTCTATCTGTCCGGCGTGACCGATCATCATGTGCAAGATGAGGCGATGGTTGACCATATCGTCCGGCTGGTGGAGGCCAAGGCGGCGGAGATTGAGGCCGCGTCCAGCGAACAGGCCGCTTAAGACATCCCCGCCGCAAACGCGACCTTCAGCGTTTCAGACAGCGAATGTGTGCCCAGCTTGTCCATCAGGTGCGCACGATAGATTTCGACCGTGCGTGGGCTGATGCCGAGGTCGAGCGCGATCATCTTGTTCGATTTGCCGTGCAGCAGCCCGTTGAGAACATCGCGCTCCCGCGACGTCAGCCGCGCGATCTGGCTGCGGGCCTGCGCGGTAGCGGCGCTTTCCGCGCTTGCTTCACGCACCAGCGCCAGTGAATCCTCCACCACGCCGAGCAGATCGTCCGTCGCATAGGGGCTGAGCAGGCAATCGACCGCGCCCGCCTTCATCGCATCGATCGCAAGGCGCATATGCTGGGCGCTCGCCAATATTACGCAGGCAAAGCGCCTGCTTTCACGCGAGTGGCGAATGAAATCGAGCAGCGCGACAGAGTCCGTGCTTTCGCCTTCGCACCCATCGGCCGATACGATGACGCAGCCATCATCGAGCTGATCCACCGCCGCCAGAAAAGCTGCGCGAGAACGATAGGCACGCACCACCATGTTGGGCTTGCCGCTCAACAACTTGTGCAGAGCCGTGCGGCGCTCATCATCCGCGTCGATCAGATAGGCATGAACCAGCCCCGCGCCCGGCGGAGCCTCGACCGGCATGACCACGGCAAGCGCAGAGCGGCCAGTGCCGCGCGGGTCATATCCGCTTCGCGCAACGGCGGGCGCCATGTTCGCGCGGGCAAAGAGGCCGGAGCCATCCCGCTCGGCGGTAAGCAGTGCATCGGGCATGGCGAACAGGCCGCTGCTGCCGTTGGTGCGTATCGAACTGAAATGTGCCTTGACCGTCACGGTTAGCCCTCCCCCGCATCCGACTGGTCTGCGTTAAGGACATTATAGGATGACTACGGGCCGTGAATCCCCGATCTGGTCCATTTTGCGGGATTGTTTCGGCATTGCAGAGCCCCACAGGCCACGCGATACGTGTAAACAATCTCCGAAACGGATCAGACGATCAGATAACGGAAAGCTTGGCGGTCTGGTTGGTTAGCCCGGCGTCGCTGTAGAAGAAGTAATCGTTGCCGACCTGATTGTAGAAAGCCCCGCCGCTGATCGCCAGAGTGTCGTTGCCATCGATATCGACGGTGAGGACGGAGCTGTTGCCAGCACCGACCAGCGTCTGGATCACATTCGAGTCCATCGTCAGGTTCGCGATCACGTTGCTGGCGCTGAAGTCGATGGTTTCGACATGGCTCAATATGCCGGTGAGGCTCGCCTGATTGAGCGCGCCGCTGTTGGCCGCGATCGAGACGGTATCCGTGCCAGCGCCGCCATCGACACTCCAGCCGCTGGAAAGGCCCAGCGTGAAGCTGTCATTGCCGGAGCTGCCGGTAACGGCCTCGATCCCGGTCAGCGTATCGCCGTTGGCGTCGCCGCTGCTGCCGGTGCCGGTGGCGGTCGAGAGGTTGAGCGTCACCGCGCTCGCAGAGGCGCTGTAGTCCGCGGTGTCGGTTCCGCTGCCGCCGATGAGCGTATCCGCCCCGCCGCCGCCGACGAGCCTGTCATTGCCTGCGCCGCCGTCGATGCTGTTGGCGTTGCCATCGCCTGTCAGATTGTCGTTGAAGCCGCTTCCGGTCAGGTTCTCGATGCCGACATAGCTGTCTCCGCCCGCATCGCCCGTGTTGAGCGCGGCATTGCCGAGGTTTGCGGTGACGGCAGAGGTCGCGCTGGCATAGCTCGCGGTGTCGGTGCCCGATCCGCCATCCAGCACATCCGCGCCGCCGCCGCCGATCAGCGTATCGTTGCCGCCCTGGCCGTAAAGCGTTTCGGCGGAGGCCGAGCCGGTGATGCTGTCTGCCTGGCCGGATCCGTAGACTACCTCGAACCCGGTGACGATATCGCCCGCCGCGTCGCCGCCGCTGGAGCTGCCGCCGTTGAGATCCAGCGTGATGCCCGCTGAAGACGCGGAATAATCGAGCGTATCCGTGCCCGCGCCGCCGGTGAGGGTGTCAGCGCCCGTGCTGCCATAGAACAGGTCGTTGCCTGCGCCGCCGTCCATGCTCTCCGCGCCGCTGCCACCGGTGAAGGTATCGGCAAGGGTCGTACCGATCACACCCTCGATCGAGACGAACACGTCGCCGGTCGCGTCGCCGCCGCCACCGCTCACCACCAGCGATCCGCTGGCGAAGCTGGCGCTGATGGCGACCGTGGCAGTGATGTAGGAGACGCTGTCCGTGCCGGTGCCGCCGTCGAGCGTGTCCGCGCCCGCGCCGCCGATAAGAACGTCATTGCCCGCACCGCCAAAGATGCTCTCTGCGCCAGTGTGGCCATAGAGCGTGTCGTTGAGGCCGGAGCCGGTCAGCGTTTCGATGCCAGTGACGAAATCGCCCAGCGCATCGCCGCCGCTACCCATCGTCACACCGTCAAGATAGACGGTGACGCCTGCGGTGGAGGCCGCATAGCTCAGCGAGTCGGTTCCGGTGCCGCCGTCGATATTGTCCGCGCCGGTGCCGCCGGTGATCGTGTCGTTGCCCGCGCCGCCGGTGATGATGTCATCGCCGGAGTTGCCGTTGATTATATCATTGCCGTTGCCACCGGAGAGGGTCTCGCCGCCGGTTGAGCCGTTGATCGTGTCGTCATAATCGGAACCGATCACACCCTCGACCGCGAGGACGATGTCGCCCTGCGCATAGCCGCCCGCAGACGCGCTGCCATCGAGGTTGATGGTGACTGCGGCGGTCGAGTCGGAATAATCCACCGTGTCCGTGCCGGAGCCGCCGTTGATCGTGTCCGCGCCTGCGCCACCGCGAATATAATCGTTGCCCGCGTTGCCGTTGATGACGTTGGCATTGGCGTCGCCATAGATGAAGTCGTTGCCCGCGCTGCCGGTCACGTTCTCGATGCTGACATAGCTGTCGCCCGCCGCGTCCCCGCCGCTGCCTGCACCAGTCAGCAGGTTGACCGTCACCGCGCTGGCGGAGAGGCTGTAGTCGGCGGTGTCATTGCCAGTTCCGCCATCGAGCACGTCCGCGCCCGCGCCGCCGCGCAGCGTATCCGCTCCCTCCATGCCATAGAGCGTTTCCGCGCCGGTATGGCCCCAGAGGGTGTCATCATTGGCCGAGCCTTGCAGCACCTCGATATTGGTCAGCCGGTCGCCCGCCGCCTCGCCGCCGGTGCCTGCCGTGCCGTCAAGGCCGATGGAAACAGACGCGCTGCCATAATAGGATGCGGTGTCAGTGCCGCCGCCGCCGTTGATCGTATCCGCTCCGCCAAGCCCACGGAACCACTCGTTCGCGGCAGTGCCGGTGGCGGTGTCTGCAAGGTTGGTGAGGTAGACGTTCTGGAAATTGCTATAGCGGTCTCCCGCCGCATCCCAGCCTATGCCCAGCGTCACGCCATCAAGGTTGATGGTGACGCCCGCCGAGGCGGAAACGGAGGCGAGGTTGCCGAAGTTGGTGCCGAAGAACAAAGTGTTGGTGCCGGTGCCGCCGTCGAGGATATCCGCGCCCGCGCCGCCGGTAATCGTATCGTTGCCTGCGCCGCCTTGGATCGTGTCGTTGCCCCCAGCGCCGGAGATGTTGTCGTCGCCATTGCCGCCGTCGATCACGTTGGCGTTGCCGTCGCCGGTCAGCGAGTCGCCGTTGGCAGAGCCGGTGATATTCTCGATAGTGTTATAGGTGTCGCCCTGCGCGTCGCCGCCGCTGCCAGTGCCGCCGGAGAGGTTGACGGTCACGCCAGACGTGCTCAGCGAATAGTCGATCGTGTCGGTGCCCGCGTCGCCCCGGTTCACGTCGTTGCCCGCGCCGCCCATGATGATGTCGTTGCCGGTGCCGCCATAAAGCGTGTCGTTGCCCGCGCCGCCATCGAGAGTGTCGTTGCCCGCATTGCCCTGGATGAAGTTGCCGTTGGCATCGCCCGTCAGGCTGTCATTCTGGCCAGAGCCGGTGAGGCCGACGAAGTTCGAGAATATGTCGCCCGTCGCATCGCCGCCGCTGCCTGTGCTGGTGCCGAGGTTGACAGTGACGCCGCTGGTCGAATTGGCATAAGTGAGCGTGTTGCTGCCCAGGCCGCCGTCCATCGTGTCCGCGCCTGCGCCGCCCTCTACGGTGTCGTCGCCATCCTCGCCATAGAGGAAGTCGTCGCCCGCGCCGCCGCTGATGACGTCTGATCCGATGCCGCCCCAGATGGTGTTGATGCCGGTGCTACCGGTTAGCGTATCGGCATAGATGGAGCCGCGCAGATTCTCGAAGTTTGCGAGCGTGTCGCCGCTGGCATGGCCAACGGTGCCGGTGCCGCTCGTCAGGCTGACCGTGACGGAGCCTGTGGCATTGGCATAGCTGGCAGTATCGGTGCCCGCGCCGCCATCCATCACGTCCGCACCCGCGCCGCCCTCGATGCTGTCGTTGCCCGCGCCGCCCTGTAGAGTGTTGACGCCGGTGGACCCGATGATCGTATCGTCATTGGCGGAACCGATGGCGTTCTCGATCGTACCGCCGACGAAGATGTCGCCTTCCGCATCGCCGCCGGTGTTGCCTGTGCCGGTGCCGAGATTGATGCTGATCGCGGCGGACGAAGCGCTGTAATCCACGACATCGGTGCCCGCGCCGCCGTCTATGCTGTCCGCGCCCGCGCCGCCGATCAGCGTATCGTTACCCGCGCCGCCCTGAAGATTGTCGTCGCCGTCGCCCGCATTGATTGTGTCGTTGCCCGCACCTGCCTGAATGGTCTGCGCATTGGCATCGCCGGTGAAGCTGTCGTTGAGGCCGGAGAGGATGAACGTCTCGATCGAGGTATAGGTGTCGCCCTGCGCAAGGCCGGTGGAGAGCGCCGCGTTGGTGAGGTTGACGGTGAGCGCGCTGCCGGAGGAAGAATAGTCGACCGTGTCGTTGCCATTGCCGCCGTCGAGCGTATCCGCGCCCAGATCCGGCCGGAAGATGTCGTCGCCGTCGCCGCCGACGATCGTATCTGCACCAGTCGAACCGATGATGATATCCGCCAGCGAGGAACCGATCACCTGCTCGATGCTGATCAGCACATCGCCATTCGCCTCGCCCGCAGTTCCGGCCAGCCCGTCCATGCGCACGACGATGCCGCCAGCAGAGCTGTAGTCCGCCGTGTCGAAGCCTGCGCCGCCATCCAATACATCCGCCCCAGCACCGCCGACCAGCGTGTCGTTGCCCGCCATGCCTTCCAGCGTCTCGTTGACGCCGGTGCCATAGATGGTGTCGCCCTGGCCGGAACCGATGACATGCTCGACATTGAGGATCGTGTCGCCCGCAGCATCGCCGCCGGACGACGCCGTGCCATCCAGCCGCACCGTCACGCCCGAAAGCGAGCCGGAATAGTCGATCGTGTCGGTGCCGGTGCCGCCGTCGATGCTGTCCGCCTGGGCGAAGCTCACGAAGCTGTCATTGCCGCCCCAGCCCCACAGCACGGTAGAGCCAGACACGCCGCCGCGCAGCACGTCGTCATAATTTTGAGAGCCTTCGATGCGCTCTATGCCGGAAAGCACGTCGCCCTGCGCCCAGCCGCCGACGCCCGCCGTGCCATCGTTGGCGATGGTGACGCCAGCGGTGGAGAGCTTGTAGTCCGCCGTATCGGTGCCGCTGCCGCCGATGATAGTATCCGCACCGAGGCCGGAGGAGATGGTGTCGTCATTCGCGCCGCCATCCAATGTGTCCGCGCCGTCGCCGCCGTGGAGGATGTCGTTGCCCGCGCCCGCCTGAATGGTCGATCCGGTCGCGCCAGCGGTGATCTCGTCGCCCTGCGCGGAGCCGATGACAATCTCGACATTGAACAGCCGGTCGCCCGCGGCATCGCCGCCGGTGCCGAAGCTGCCATCCATATAGATCTTCATGCCGTTGGAGGCGGAGGTGGAATAGTCGACCGTGTCGGTGCCCGCGTCGCCGCGATAAATGTCTGCCCCGCCGCTGACGATGAAGCTGTCGTTGCCCGCGCCGCCTGTGAAGTCTTCGTCTGCGGCAGAACCCTCGAACTGGTCATTATAGGCAGAGCCGATCACCGCCTCGATGCCCGAAAGCACGTCGCCCGCCGCGTCGCCGCCGCTCGATGTGCCTGCGGTGCGGATCGTCACCGCGCTCGCCGAGGCGCTATAGTCTGCGGTGTCGGTGCCCGCGCCGCCGCTTATGCTGTCCGCGCCCGCGCCGCCCTCGATGAAGTCATTGCCGATCCCGCCAGCCAGCGTGTCGTCGCCCGCGCCGCCGCGCAACGTGTCGTCGCCGTCGAAGCCGTCGAAATTATCCGCGCCGGTGCCGCCGATCATCGTATCGCCGAGGCGCGAGCCGACGAACTGCTCGACATTGGTGAAGGTGTCGCCGGTCGCGTCGCCGCCGGTCGCGGTGCCTGCCGAAAGGTCGATCGTCACCGCCGCGCTGGATGCGGAATAGCTCACGGTATCTGTGCCCGCGCCGCCATCCATCACGTCAGCGCCGCCGCCGCCCTGCAGCGTGTCGTTGCCCGCCTCGCCATAGAGCGTGTCGCTGCCGGTGCCGCCGAGCAGCGTGTCGTCGCCGCCGCGCCCATAAAGCGTGTCGTTGGAGAAGGTGCCGGTGATCGTGTCCGCAAAGCCTGAGCCGATGACCGATTCGATGCCGGTCAGCGTATCGCCCGCCGCAATGTCGCCGCTGCCTGCAGAGCCATCGAGGTTGACGGTAACGCCCGCCGCAGCGCCGCTATAATCCGCCGTATCGAAACCAGCGCCGCCGATGAGCACATCTGCGCCCGCGCTCGCCACCAGCGTATCGTTGCCCGCGCCGCCATCCAGCGTCTCCGCGCCCGATCCGCCGGAGAGCGTGTCGTCAAAGGCCGAGCCGGTCAGCCCTTCGATGCCCGTGAACGTATCGCCATTGGCGTCTCCGCCGGTGCCGCTGTTGGTGGCGAGGCTTGCCGTTACCCCTGCCGTGGCGTTGGCATAAGATGCGGTGTCGGTGCCCGCGCCGCCGTCGATCACGTCGGCCCCGGCACCGCCCTCGATCACGTCATTGCCCGCGCCTGCCTGCAAGGTTTCGTTGCCGGTGGTGCCATAAAGCACGTCGCCAAAGGCCGAGCCGATCACGCGCTCGATATTGCTCAGCACGTCGCCGGTGGCGGTGCCGCCCTGGCCCTGGTTGACGCCGTCGATATAGACGGTGACGCCGGTGGTGGAGGCGGAATAGTCCGCCGTGTCGGTGCCCGCGCCGCCGTCGATGATGTCGCTGCCCGAACCGCCAATGAGCGTATCGTTGCCCGCGCCGCCCAGCAATGTGTCCGCGCCCGCGCCGCCGTCAATCGTGTCATCGCCTGCGCCGCCTTCGAGGGTATCGGCGTTGGCGCTGCCGGTGATGGCGTCAGCCAACCCAGAGCCTACGATCCGCTCTATGCTGGAATATGTGTCGCCCGCCGCGTCGCCCGCAGAACCGGTGCCGGCATTGAGGTCTACCGCGATGGCGGAGGCGGACGCGCTATAGTCAACCGTGTCCACACCCGTGCCGCCGATGAGAGCATCGGCCCCGGCGCTGCCCATCAGCGTATCGTCGCCGCCCTGGCCGTCCTGCGTGTCCGCCCCGGTGGAGCCATAGAGCGTGTCGGCATAGGCCGAACCCTTGACGCTCTCGATATTGGCGAGAGTGTCGCCCGCGGCATCGCCGCCACTGCCCGCCGTGCCGTCGAGATAGACGGTGACTGCGCTGGTGGAGGCGGAATAGTCCGCAATATCGGTGCCGGTTCCGCCATCGAGCGCATCCGCGCCCGCGCCGCCGGTCAGCGTGTCGTTGCCCGCGCCGCCCTGGAGGGTGTCGTCGCCCGCCTTGCCGTCGATGCTGTCATCGCCCGCGCCGCCCTGCACGGTGTCCGCGCCAAAGCTGCCCTCAATCGTGTCGGCAAAGCCGGAGCCGATCACCGTCTCAATGCTGGTCAGCACATCGCCCAACGCCTCGCCGCCCGAACCGCCGACGCCATCCATGCGCACAGCGATGCCGGTGGCCGCGCCAGAATAATCGGCGGTATCGGTTCCCGCGCCGCCATCGAGCGCGTCAGAACCAGTCCCGCCGATCAGCGTATCATTGCCGTTCCCGCCCAGCAGCGTGTCGTTGCCTGCCCCACCGGAGAGCGTGTCGTTGCCGTCGTTGCCGAGGATCGTATCGGCATTGGCGGAGCCGGCGATGCTATCGTCTAGCGTGGTGCCGATCACCTGCTCGATCTCGGTCAGCACATCGCCCTGCGCAAAGCCGCCGGACGACGCAACGCCATCCATGCGCACCGTGACGGCGGCGGCATTGTTGGAATAATCCACAATATCGAAGCCGGTGCCACCGGTCAGCACGTCCGCGCCATTGCTGGAGTAGAGAATGTCGTCGCCCGCGCCCGCGCTGATTGTGTCCGCCCCAGTGGAGCCATAGAGCGTGTCCGCGAAGGAGGAACCGATCAGTGTTTCGATGCTGGTGAGGATGTCGCCGTCTGCGTCACCGCCGACAGAGACGGTGCCATCAAGATAGACCGTCACGCCCGCGAGCGAGCTGGAATAGCTGGCGGTATCGGTGCCCGCGCCACCGTCGATCAGGTCCGCACCCAGCCCGCCGGTCAGCGTGTCGTTGCCCGCCTCGCCATAGAGCGAATCATCGCCGTTCGCGCCGAAGATAATGTCGTTGCCCGCGCCGCCCCGGATCGTCTCGGTCGCGTTGCCGCCAGTCAGCCGGTCGTCAAAGCCGGAGCCGAGCAGTTGCTCGATGCTGGTCAGCACATCGCCCGCCGCATCGCTGCCCGAACCCGTCGTGCCATCAAGATAGACGGTGACGGCAGCCAGCGCGCCGGAATAGTCCGCCGTGTCAAAGCCCGATCCGCCGTCGAATATATCTGCGCCCGCGCCGCCTACCAGCGTATCGTCGCCCGCTTCGCCAGAGAGGGCATCATTGCCCGCGCCGCCGGAGATAGCGTCATTGCCCGCGCCGCCGAGGATGGTGTCATCCCCAGCCGATCCGCCTAGCGTGTCGTTGAAGCCGGAGCCAATGAGCCGTTCGACATTGGCGATAGTGTCGCCCGCCGCCTCCGCGCCGCTGCCTGCCGAGCCATCGAGCGCGATCGTGACAGCGGCAGTGGCGGAAGAATAATCCGCCGTATCGGTGCCGGTGCCGCCATCGAGCAGGTCCACGCCCGCGCCGCCGATCAGGGTATCCGCGCCGCCATTGCCATAGAGCTGCTCGTCCGCCGCGCCGCCGGTGATGATGTCGCCCTGCGCCGAGCCGCGCACGATCTCGATGTTCGAGAGCATGTCGCCCGCCGCATCGCCGCCGGAAGAGGCAAGGCCGTTCAAGTTCACCACTACGGAAGCGACCGAGCCGGTATAATCGGCGGTATCGGTGCCCGCGCCGCCATCCATCACATCCGCGCCCGCGCCGCCGGTCAGGCTGTCATTGCCGGTGCCGCCAGACAGCGTGTCATCCCCATTGCCGCCGGAGAGCGTGTCGTCGCCCGCGCCGCCGGAGAGCGTATCATTGCCACCCGCACCGGAAAGCGTATCGGCAAAGGCCGAACCGATGATGGCTTCGATGTTCGAGAGCGTATCGCCTGCCGCATAGCCACCGGTGCCTGCCGAGCCATTGAGCCCGATGCTGACCGCCGAGGTGGAGGAGGAATAATCCGCCGTATCGGTGCCCGCGCCGCCATCCAGCGCATCTGCGCCGAGGCTGCCCATCAGGCTGTCGTTGCCCAGCCCGCCGATCAGGCTTTCCGCACCGGTGCCGCCACGTAGCGTGTCGTCATGGTCAGAGCCTTCCAGTGTCTCGACGTTGGTTATGGTGTCGCCCGCCGCATCGCCGCCGGTCTGCGCCGCGCCATCGAGGCCCGCATTCACCGCGCTGGCGGACGAGGCATAGCTCACCTTGTCCGTGCCTGCGCCGCCGTCTAACGTATCCGCACCCGCGCCACCGATCAGCAGGTCGTTCCCCGCGCCGCCGAGCAACGTATCGTTGCCCAGATCACCCGTCAGCGTATCGTTGCCGCCATTGCCCTCCAGCGTATCGGCATTGCCGGTGCCATAGAGCGCGTCGTTGCCCGCCGAGCCGAGCACCCGCTCGATGCTGGTGAGCGTGTCGCCTGCCGCATCGCCGCCGACCGAGACCGAGCCATCGAGATAGACCGTAACGGCGCTGGCCGAGGCGGAATAATCGGCGGTGTCGGTGCCCGCGCCGCCATCCAGAACGTCCGCGCCGGTGCTGCCCAGCAGAGTGTCGTTGCCACCGCCTCCGAGCAGCGTATCCGCGCTCGCGCGCCCGCCCAGCGTATCGGCAAAGGCAGAGCCTTCGAGAGTTTCGGCGTTGCTGATCGTGTCACCCGCCGCATCGCCGCCAGTCCCTGCGCCGCCGGAGAGCGATATAGTGACGCCGGCTGAAGAGGTGGCGTAGGTCACGGTGTCGATGCCGGTGCCGCCGTCGATGGCGTCCGCGCCTGCGCCGCCCGAAAGCGTATCGTCGCCCGATCCGCCGTCGATCGTGTCGTTGCCCGCGCCGCCGTCGATCACGTCGTCATTGCCCTGGCCGAGCAATATGTCGGCATTGGCGCTGCCGGTGAGCGTATCGTTGTTGCCCGAACCCAGCACGCGTTCGATGTTGGCGAGCGTATCGCCCGCCGCATCGCCGCCGGAGCCGGTGCCAGCGGCAAGGTTGATGGTTACGCCGAGGACCGATGCGCTGTAATCCGCCGTATCGGTGCCCGCGCCGCCATCAAGCGCATCCGCGCCCGCACCGCCCGCCAGCGTATCATTGCCCGCGCCGCCAAGCAGCGTATCGCCGCCGCCATTGCCGGTTAGAATATCGTTGCCCGCGCCGCCTTCCAGCGTTTCACCCGCAGAGCCGCCCGCGATGTCGTCGTTGAAGGCAGAGCCGATTACCCGCTCGATGCCGCTCAGAGTATCGCCCGCGGCATCGCCGCCCGATGCGCTCGATCCATCGAGGACGAGCTGGACGGCAGCGGCAGAGGCGGAATAATCCGCCGTGTCAAAGCCCGCGCCGCCGGTGAGAGTATCGGCACCCGCGCCGCCCGTCAGCAGGTCATCCCCTGCGCCACCGTCGAGTGTGTCTGCCCCGGCACCGCCCGACAGCGTATCGTCGCCCAGCCCGCCTTCGAGGATTTCGTCCGCATTGCCGCCGGTGAGGCTATCCGCATAATCGGAGCCAATGATGCGCTCGATATTGGTGAATGTGTCGCCAGCCGCCTCGCCGCCCGCGCCGGTGCCGGTCACGAGATTGACCGTAACGCCAGCCGTGGCGGCGGCGAAGCTCACCGTATCGATGCCTGCGCCGCCGTCATAAGCATCCGCGCCCGCGCTGCTGGTCAGCATGTCATCGCCTGCGCCGCCATTCAGGGCGTCATTGCCCGCAGATCCGCCGAGCGTATCGGCAAAGGCCGAGCCGGTGATCTGCTCGATGCCGCTGAGCGTGTCGCCCGCCGCATCGCCGCTGGAGCCGAATGTGCCGTCCAGCGCCACCGTCACGCCAGCCGAGGACGCGCTGTAATCCGCCGTATCCGTCCCCGCGCCGCCGATCAGCGTATCCGCGCCGAGGCTGCCCTTCAGCGTATCGTTGCCCGCGCCGCCATCGAGAGTTTCGATTCCGATACCGCCAGACAAAGTGTCGGCCAGCGCCGAGCCGATGATCCGCTCGATGCCGGAGAGCGTATCGCCCGTCGCGTCTCCGCCGCTGCCGACGGAGCCGTCCACGCCCACGGTGACGCCCGCAGCAGAGGTCGAATAATCCGCCGTATCGAAATCATTGCCGCCGACAAGGGCATCCGCGCCCGCGCCGCCGATGAGGGTATCGTCGCCATCGCCGCCATGCAGCGTGTTGGCACTCGCATCGCCGATCAGCGTGTCGGCATAGATCGAGCCTTGCAGCGTCTCGACATTGCTCAGCACATCGCCCAGCGCGGTGCCGCCGCTACCCGCAATCCCGTCCAGCCGCGCGGTGACGCCGCTGGTCGAGTCGTCATAGCTGACGGTATCGATGCCCGCGCCGCCGTCGATGCTGTCCGCGCCGTCGCCGCCGTGGATCAGGTCATTGCCAGCGCCGCCGAGCAGCGTGTCGTCGCCCCCCGCGCCATCGATCTGGTCGTCGCCCGCGCCGCCGTCGATCCTGTCATCGGTGAAGTTGCCGATCAGGGTGTCGTTGAAGCCGGAGCCGGTTAGCTGCTCGATGTTGGCGTAAGTGTCGCCAGAGGCATCGCCGCCAGAGCCTGCGCGCCCATCGAGATAGGCGGTGACGCCTGCGCCGGAGACGGCGTAGCTCACGGTGTCGATGCCAGCGCCGCCGTCAAGCACGTCTGCGCCCGCGCTGCCCAGCAATGTGTCGTCGCCCGCGCCAGCAGAGATCGTCTCGCCGCCCGCGCCGCCGCCGAGCGTATCGGCATAGTCGGAACCGATCAGGTTCTCGATGTTGATCAGCGTATCGCCCAGCGCCTCGCCGCCGGTGCCCGCTGCGCCGCCAAGCGATACGGCGACGCCCGCCGTCGCATTGGCATAGCTTGCGGTGTCATTGCCCGCACCACCATCGAGCGCATCCGCGCCCGCGCCTCCTTCCAATATGTCGTCGCCCGATCCGCCGATCAGGCTGTCGTCTCCCGCGCCGCCGGAGATCTGGTCATTGCCGCTCGCGCCATCGAGCATATCGTTGGCGGTGCCGCCAAACAGCAGGTCGTCATTGGCCGAGCCTATCACGCCCTCGATGCCGGACAGGCTGTCGCCCGCCGCATCGCCGCCCGACGATGGGGTGCCATCCAGGCGCACCGTCACTGCGCTGGCTGAGCCGGAATAATCCACGGTGTCGAAGCCCGCACCACCGATCAGCACATCCGCGCCCGCGCCGCCATTGAGCAGATCGTTGCCCGCGCCGCCATCGAGCATGTCTGACCCGCCACCGCCATAGAGCGCGTCATTGCCGCCCGCGCCTTCCAGCACCTCGTTGGCCGCCGTGCCGGTGAGGGTGTCGTCAAAGCCGGAGCCGATCACCCGCTCAATGCTGGAGAGCGTGTCTCCCGCCGCATCGCCGCCTGCGGAGAGCGAGCCATCTAGGTTGATCGCCACTGCCGAGGCTGACGAGGTGTAATCCGCTGCGTCCAGCCCTGCGCCGCCGATCAGCTGGTCCGCGCCTGCGCCGCCGCGCAGCACATCGTCGCCGATGCCGCCGGTGAGGATATCCGCACCCGCGCCGCCGTCGATAAAGTCGTCACCCGCATTGCCGCGCAGATCGTCCGCGCTCGCGCCGCCGGTGATCGAGTCGGCAAAGCCGGAGCCTTCGACAATCTCGATGTTGGTGAAGCTGTCGCCCGCCGCCTCGCCGCCGGTGCCACCCGTGGTCAGGTTGAGCGTCACGCCCGCCGTGGCGAGGCGATAGTCCGCCGTATCCACACCCGCGCCGCCGTCAAACAAGTCCGCGCCCGAGCCGCCGATCAAGCTGTCGTCGCCCGCGCCGCCGCGCAACTGGTCATCGCCCGCGCCGCCTGTCAATGTATCGTCATAGGCAGAGCCGAGCACCGCCTCGACGTTGGTGAGGATATCGCCCTGCGCGTCGCCGCCCGAACTTGCTACGCCATCGAGGCGCACCTGCACCGCAACGCCGGATGCCGAATAGTCGGCAGTGTCGGTCCCCGCGCCACCGTCGATCTGGTCCGCGCCGGAGCCGCCAACGAGGCTGTCGTTGCCCGCCCCGCCGAGCAGGATATCGTCGCCCGATCCCGCGTCGATCGTGTCATTGCCCGCGCCGCCTTCCAGCGTATCGACGGCGGTAGAGCCGGTGATGCTGTCGTCAAAGGCAGAGCCGACGATGCGCTCTATGCTGGAAAGCGTGTCGCCCGCCGCATCGCCTAGACTGCCGCTATTGGTGGCAAGGCTGACGGCGATGGCCGAGGTGGCATCGGAATAGTCCGCAGTGTCAAATCCCGATCCGCCGAGCAATACGTCCGCGCCGCCGCGCCCGCCGAGCACATCATTGCCCGCGCCGCCGGTGATGGTATCCGCCGCCGCCGTGCCGAGCAGCACGTCGTCATAGGCCGAACCGATCAGGTTTTCGATGTTGAGGAGCTGGTCGCCCTGCGCCGCGCCGCCGGTGGAGGCCGATCCATCGACCGAGACGTTGACGCCGGAAGTGGAGGACGAATAATCGACCGTATCTATCCCTGCGCCACCGTCGATCAGGTCCGCGCCCGCGCCGCCATCGATCTGGTCATTGCCCGCATTGCCGAGCAGCGTGTCGTCTCCGCCGCCGCCGGTGATCACGTCATTGCCCGCACCGCCGTCGATCACGTCCGCCGCCGCGCCGCCGTTCAGCTGGTCGTCCAGGCTCGATCCAGTCACGCCCTCGATACTGGTATATTGGTCGCCCGCCGCGTCGCCGCCGATGCCGGTCGAGCCATCGAGCGTCACCGTCACGGCGCTGGCGGAGGCGGAGTAATCCACAATGTCCTGCCCCGCGCCGCCATCGAGCACGTCCGCGCCCTGGCTGCCCAGCAGGCGGTCGTTGCCCGCGCCACCATGGATCGTCTCGGTGCCGGTGCCGCCGCCCAGCGTATCGGCAAAGGCGGAACCTTCGAGATTTTCGATGCCGGAAAGTGTGTCGCCCAGCGCTTCTCCGCCGGTGCCCGCCGTGCCATCGAGCGAGACTGCGACGCCTGCAGATGCATTGGCATAGCTGGCGGTGTCGTTGCCGTTGCCGCCGATCAGCGCATCCGCGCCGAGGCCGCCCTCTAAGATATCGTCGCCGCCCTCGCCATACAGCGTGTCGTCGCCCGCGCCGCCCGCCACCACGTCGTCGCCCGCGCCCGCGCGGATCACTTCATTGCCCGCCGCGCCGGTGATCGTGTCGTCAAAGCTGGTGGCGGTGAGGTTTTCGATGTTGGTGAGCTGGTCGCCGGTGGCGTCTCCGCCAGAGCTGACCGTGCCATCGAGGTGGATCGTCACCGCGACGGTGGAGCTGGAATAGTCGACCGTATCGACGCCTGCGCC
The DNA here is from genome assembly GCF_004122115.1 of Sphingobium fluviale. Classification (GTDB taxonomy): domain Bacteria; phylum Pseudomonadota; class Alphaproteobacteria; order Sphingomonadales; family Sphingomonadaceae; genus Sphingobium; species Sphingobium fluviale. The sequence continues at coordinate 27,075 of NZ_SBKP01000004.1, read as the reverse complement.
GCCGTCGATCACATCCGCGCCCGCTCCGCCCGCGAGCGTATCGTCGCCCGCGCCGCCGAGCAGCGTATCGTTGCCGAGGCCACCCGCAATGCTATCGTCGCCCGCGCCGCCTTCAAGCTGATCGTTCAAAACGCCGCCGGTCAGCGTGTCGTTGAAGACGGAGCCGACGAGCCGCTCAATGCTCGTCATCACATCGCCCTGCGCGTCGCCGCCGATGCCGACCGAGCCATCGAGGCCCACGGCCACCGCCACGCTGGAGCTGGAATAATCGACCGTGTCGAAGCCCGCGCCGCCATCGAGGCTGTCCGCACCCGCGCCGCCATCCAAGGTATCGTTGCCCGCGCCGCCGATCAGCGTGTCCGCGCCCGCCCGGCCAACCAGCGTATCGTCGCCCGCGCCGCCGTCGATCACATCGTCGGTCGCCGCGCCGAGCAAAGTATCCGCGCCGGACGAACCCAGCAGATTCTCGATGCCGACCAGCGTATCGCCCTGCGCATCGCCGCCGGTGCCGGTGCCGCTGGCGAGATCGACCGTGACCGCCAGCGCCGAGCTGGAATAATCGGCGGTGTCGATGCCCGCGCCGCCGTCGAGCAGGTCCGCGCCCGCCCGCCCTTCGAGCACGTCGTCGCCGCCCGCGCCGTAAAGCTCCTCGTCGGCCGCCGCGCCTATGATATGGTCCGCCGCGCCGGTGCCGATCACGCGCTCGATATTGAGCAGCGTATCGCCGGTCGCATGGCCGCCAAGGCCCGCCGAGCCATCCAGCGATACGGTCACGCCGCTTGCCGAAGCGCTATAGTCCGCCGTGTCGATGCCGGTGCCGCCGTCTATCAGGTCGCCGCCTGCGCCGCCCTCGATGCTGTCATTGCCCGATCCGCCGAGCAGCGTATCCGCGCCCGCGCCGCCGATGATCACGTCATCGCCCGCGCCACCCTCGATCTGGTCGGCAAGGTTGCCGCCGGTGAGCGTATCGGCAAAGCCGGAGCCGCGCAGCGCCTCGATATTGGTGAGCTGGTCGCCCTGCGCATCGCCGCCGATGCCTGCCGAGCCATCCAGCCCGATCGTCACGCCCGCAGCGGAGCCGGTATAATCCGCGATATCGACGCCCGATCCGCCGTCGATGATGTCTGCGCCCGCGCCGCCTTCCAATATGTCGTCGCCGCTGCCGCCCTGAAGCGTGTCGACGCCCGCGCCGCCCGAAAGCCGGTCATTGCCCGCGCCGCCGGTGAGGATGTCGTCGCCGCCATTGCCGGAGATCGTGTCGTCCCCGCCGCCGCCCTCGATAAATTCGTTAGCGCCGACGCCGGTGATGCTGTCGTCATAGGTCGAGCCGATGATATGCTCAACATTCAGCACCTGGTCGCCCGCCGCATCGCCACCGATGCCCAGCGAGCCATCGAGCGTCAGAGATATGCCGGTGGCGGACGCAGTATAGTCCGCCGTGTCGAAGCCCGCGCCGCCGTCAAGCACATCCGCGCCCAGCCGCCCGGCAAGCACATCATCGCCCGCGCCGCCTTCCAGCACGTCGTCGGTCGCGCCGCCGGTCAGGCTGTCGTCAAAGGCCGAGCCGATGACGCGCTCCACGCCGGAGAGTATGTCTCCTGCCGCATCGCCGCCCGCCGCGCTGCCCGTCGAAAGATCGACGGTGACGGCGCTGGCCGAAGCGGAATAATCGGCGGTGTCGAAGCCGGTGCCGCCCTCCATCGCGTCCGCGCCCGCAGAGCCGACCAACGTGTCGTTGCCGCCCTGACCGCGCAAGATGTCGTCGGCTGCGGAGCCGTAGAGCGTATCGGCAAAGGCAGAGCCGGACAGCCCCTCGATATTGGCATAAGTGTCGCCCGCCGCGTCTCCACCGGTATTGGCGCGGCCATCCAGCCCCGCGACAATGCCGCTGGCGGAGTTGCTGTAATCCGCGATGTCGGTGCCCGCGCCGCCATCGAGCGTGTCGGCGCCCGCGCCGCCGCTGATCCGGTCATCGAAACCCGAACCGATGATTCGCTCTATGCCCGACAATGTGTCGCCCTGCGCGTCTCCGCCCAGCCCGACGCTGCCGTCATTCGCGATGATGACGGCGGTGGCGGATTGCGAATAGTCCGCCGTGTCGAAACCCGCGCCGCCGCTAAGCTGGTCCGAACCCAGTCCGCCGCGCAGCACATCGTCGCCCGTGCCGCCATCCAGACGGTTGGCAAGATCATTGCCGGTCAGCGTATCGTCGAACGCCGAGCCGGTCAGCCCCTCGATGTTGACGAGCACATCGCCCTGCGCATCGCCGCCCTGGCCCGCCGATCCATCGAGCGCGACCTGCACGGCGCTGGCCGAGCTGGAATAATCCGCCACATCCGCGCCGACGCCGCCATCGAGCAAGTCCGCGCCCGCGCCACCCGCCAGCGTATCGTCGCCCGCGCCGCCCGACAGCGTGTTGACGCCCGCATCGCCGGTCAGCATGTCGCCATAGTTGGAGCCGGAGAGGTTTTCGATGCCGGAGAGCGTATCGCCCTGCGCGCTGCCGCCGGTGCCCGTGCCGCTGGCGAGGCTGACGGTGACGCCCTGCACCGCGTCGGAATAGTCCGCCGTGTCCGCGCCCGCGCCGCCGATGAGGCTGTCCGCGCCCAGCCCGCCGCGCAACGTGTCGTCACCCGCGCCGCCATCCAGCACATTATCCGCAGAATCGCCCAGCAGCGTATCGGCATAAGCGCCGCCGATGACCCGCTCGATGCCCGAAAGGCGGTCGCCCTCGGCCACATCGCCGGTCGAGGCATTGCCGTTAAGCCGCACGGTGATGGCACCTTGCGCCGCCGAATAATCGGCGGTGTCGAAGCCCGCTTCGCCCATCAGCGTGTCCGCGCCCAGCGCGCCGACGAGCGTGTCGTCGCCATCGCCGCCGCGCAGGATATTGTCCTGATCATCGCCCGTCAGGCTATCGTTGAAGGCCGATCCGACCAGCCGCTCGATGCCGGAAAGCTGATCGCCTGCGGCATCGCCGCCGATGCCCAGCGAGCCATCGAGCGCGACCGTGACGGCAGAGAGCGAGCCGCTATAGTCCGCCGTGTCGAGGCCGGTGCCACCGTGGAGGATATCCGCGCCCGCGCCACCGATCAGCGTATCGTCGCCCGCGCGGCCTTCCAGCCATTCGTCGCCCGCGCCGCCGACGAGCACGTCGTCCTGCGCCGAGGCGATCACATGCTCGATGCTGACCAGCGTGTCACCCTGCGCATCGCCGCCGATGCCGGTGCGCCCGTCAAGATAGACCGTAACGCCGAACAGCGATGCGGAGAGGTCAACCGTGTCGAAACCCGCGCCGCCGTCCAGATAATCGCCGCCGCCTAGGAAGCTGTTGCCGCCAAGGCCGACAAGGGTATCGTCGCCGTCATTGCCGAGCAGCGTGTCGTTGCCCGCCGTGCCGATCAGCACGTCGTCGAACAGCGAGCCTTCCAGCCCCTCGATATTGATGAAGACGTCGCCAACAGGGTCGCCGCCGCCCAGTTGCGAGCCATCCAGCGCCACGATCACGCCGTTCGCCGCGCCCGCATAGCTCGCGATGTCGAACCCGTCGCCGCCGTCGAGCGTGTCCGCGCCCGCGCCGCCCTCAAGCACATCGTTGCCGAGGCCGCCGTTCAGCGTCTGCGATCCAACAGCTCCAACAAGCCGGTCGGCAAAGGCCGACCCGATCAACGTTTCCACGTTGAAATAGGTGTCTCCAAGCGCATCCCCGCCAATGCCTGCGCGCCCATCGAGATAGACGGTAACGCCCACGCCGGAGCTGGTGAAATCGACCGTATCGGTCCCCGCGCCACCATCCACCCGGTCCGCGCCCGCGCCGCCGACGATGAGGTTGTCCTGAGCATTGCCGGTCAGCGTGTCGTCATGCGCGGAACCGACCAGATCCTCGATATTGCTGAGCACGTCGCCCTGCGCATCGCCGCCGCTGCCCGCCGTGCCATCGAGCGACACGGTAACGCCGCTTGCCGAGCCGGAGTAATCCGCGACATCGCGCCCCGCACCGCCATCGAGCGTGTCCGCTCCCGCGCTACCGAACAGCTGGTCGTTGCCTGCGCCTGCGTTCAGCGTTTCGTTGCCCGCGCCGCCATGCAGCCTGTCGTCGCGGCTCGTGCCGATCACGATCTCGATGTTGCTGAGGATATCGCCCTCGGCCTGCCCGCCATGGGAGGCGGTGCCGTCGAGGAATATCTCCACGCCCTGCGTACCCTGAGTGGCTGGGTCGATAGCGTTGCTATAGTCAACGCTGTCCTGTCCTGCGCCGCCGTCGATACGGTCTGCGCCCGCGCCACCATCAAAGCTGTTGTCGTTGGCGTCACCGGTCAGCCTGTCGTCATGGGCAGAGCCTTTCAACCCCTCGACATTTGTATAGCGATCTCCCTCCGCCGTGCCGCCCAGACCCACGCCAGTGCCAAGGTTCGCGTCCACGCCGCGCACCGATGTCTGATAGCTGACGACATCATGGCCGTTGCCGCCGTCAATATCGTCTGCGCCGATGCCCGCAATGATGGTGTCATCGCCATCGCCTGCATTGATGATGTTGCCGGGCGGGTTGGAAAAAAGCACATAGACCGGCTCCCCCGTCACCGGGTTGATGACGGTCATGTCCGCGTCTGATGTGACGATCTTGATGCCGAACGCGGTCGAGACCTCCACCGCGTTGACGGTGGGGCCGCCATTGGAGGAGAGACCCAGCTGCGCGGGCAGGAAGAACTGGTCCTGAAAACCACCCGCTGTCGGCGTTGAAGGGTCTGGCACAGTGTAGATCAGTTGCAGGTCAAAGGTGAAGTGCGACTGGTTGGCAGGGTAGTTTACCGTCTGGCCGGTATTGGGGTCGATATGGGTCGTGACCTTCTGAATATCTCCCGCCGCGACATCGACCACCCAGCCCTTGGGCGTGAGCACCGCATTGGCGATCGAATAGCCCGCGGGCAGCGACGGGATCGTGATCTCGTTGAGCTGCAGGTTCTTGGCAGGCACCATCGCCTCGACATGCAGCGTGCGCAGAGTCGCGCCGCCTGGCGCCTGAGCGGGATTATCGGCATAGATCACATCGCGCGCGGCGGTGCCGGTGATCGTTTCCTTGGCGGACTGCGCGGCAAAGCGGGCGTTGGTAGAGCTGGATGGGCCGCCGGTCGATCCCTTGAGCGTCGTGACGCCATTCTCGGTGCCGGTGCTCACGCCCTCCTTGTTGTAGAGTGTGAAGGTGAGCTTGGGCACCAGCTTGCCGATGCCTGCCGGGCCGATGGCGTCGTCAGCATTGGGCTCCACCGCTTTCGCCGAAGGCACGCCCGGAGGCGCACTTGCAGAGGCAAGGGTATTACTGATCTTTTCATTGAGGCGCGCACTCTGTTCGTCATTTTTGCGCTGCTGCTCAGCCTCGGAAGCCTGCGCGGCCTGCGTGGCAGAGGAATCGGCAGGCTGGATGCCGCCAGCATCCTCCGGCTTGTCACCATCCTTTTTTGCGTCGGTTTCCTCCTCAGCATTGGCAGAGGAAAGAGCGAGCTTGATCGGGGCGACCTGCTCCTTGATCTCACCCACTGTCGAAACGGCCTGATCCGCGCTGATTTCCTTGTCGGTGAACAGCAGTATCGGCTTGCGGCCTGAAAAGGCGGCGAGCGCCATGCCGGGAATGATGATCTTGCTGCCGTCCGCGAAGATCAAAACTACGTCAATATCGACGATTTCGGTCTTGAAGGGTGCGAAGGGAATACCCAGCTCGGCCTTGTCATCCGCCGAGAGGTTAACGACCTTGGCCGCCCCATAATTGGCGGTTCCCACGGAAATGACAGCCGCGCCGCCGGGCGCATCGACCACGCCATCGGGCGCGGCGGGAGCTGCCGCCTGAGCCTTCTGCTCCGCGCCTGCCGCCGCTTTCGCCTTCCCTGATCCGCTGGTACCTTTGATTTTGGCCATTTAGGGTTCCCACTGTCGACGCGGGCCAGTATCGCGAACTTGTCTTACCTTATGGTAAACGCGCCCTTTACCATGTGAGGAAAGGACGCGTTTATGAGGCCGGGCCACAGCGTGAGCAGGGCCGCATTATTTGCTGCCTGGCGCGGGCATCACAATCTTCGGCAGGGGCTGACCGTCGCTCACCAGATCAAACAGGCCGCCGAGTTGCTGAAGCACGCGGAACTCGGCCAGCATCTTGTCGGTATTGTTGGTGAGGCGGCGCGCCTTGGCATCAAACAGGATCTGCTGGCTGTCTAGCAGATCGAAAACAGAGCGACGGCCCTCGCGGAACTGTTGTTTATAGAGGTCGGCCACTTTCTCCGTGGCGGTGATTTCGTTTTCAATCGTGCTGATCTTTTGGCGCGCGGCCTCCAGCGCGTTGAAATCTATGCGAATATCCTGCTCTACCTCGCGGCGGCGGCGATCCAGCTCATAATCTGCCTCGCGCAGCCGCGCCGAGAGGCGATTGCGGGTGGCGATGTCACGCCCCCCATTGAAAAAGCTGTAGCTCACCGTCACCATCGCACGGGCATCGCGGTTGGTGCCGGTTGGCCCCTGCACATCGTCCTTCCAGTTGCCTTGCGCGACGAGGCCCACACGCGGAAAAAAGGTGCCGGTCTGGCTTGCCCGCTGCTTTTCGAGCGAGCGCCGATCCTGCACCGCCTGCGCCATGCGCGGGTTGTGATCGTCGATCATCGCCACCGCAGCCGGTGCCGAGGCGGGCAGTGCCTTGTCCGCAGGCGGCAGATCCACCGTCATGCCGGGAAGCCGGCGGGTCAAACGGCGATAGGCCTCGCGCGCCTGTTGCAACGCACTCTTGCGATCAAGCAGCTTGGCCTTCACATTATCGAGCCGCGCCTTGGCACGGCTGACATCGGCAGGCGTTGTGAGGCCGAGATCGGACTGGATCGAGACCATGCTCAGGATTTTTTCGGTCGCAGCGATTTCCTGATCGGACAGATCGACCAGCTTTTGCCGTTCGAGCACATTGAGATAGGCCTGGGAAATATCATAGGCGATCGCCTCGATCCGCTCGCGCGTACTCCACTGCGCGCTACGATAGCTGGCGCGAGCACGGGCGATGTCGTTCGCTGTGGTGCCGAAATCCCAGATATTCTGGTTCACAGTCACCACGCCTTCGGTACGGCGCAAGGTGGTGGTTCTGCCAAAATCGGGCTGATTATATTCCTTGCCGATAGCGACGGTCATGTCGACATGTGGCAAATAGCCAGACCATGCCTCATGAACCCCATAGCGGGCATCGTCCTGCCGCGCGAGGGCGATCTGGATTTCCGGGTTTTCCCGCAAGGCCTGCACGATGGAGGCGCGGAGCGATTCGACTGTACCTGCGGGTGGCTCCTCGTTGGCAGGGGTTTCTTGCAACTGGGCAGAGCCTCCCTGCTCTGATGACCGGGCCTGATCCGGCTGCGCGATCACGGCGGCGATCATCACCGCACCTTCCTTCGTGCTCTGCGGATCGGCATAGGGATCGTGCAAACGAGCCGAATAGGCGCCCCAACCGCCGGGCGCACTGCCATCCTCAGCATGAACAGAAATAGCAGGGAGCGCCGTCAGCGCGATCGTCATGGCAGAAGCGCCATACCGCAGCCCCCCGGCCATCGCGCGCGTTATACTCTGCTTTGCCACTTAAGGTCTCCTTGCCAATCCCCATTGGTATGGGTGCAGTGATGACCGGTTATGGTTAAAATCCTGTAAATAGCTGTCCCATTATGAGACAGGCGGCGATGCTGTCCCAAAGAAGCATCAGTCCACGAAAAACTCTATGTCATCGCTTTCCTTGCGGGTACGATCGTTGGAGAGCATGGCCAGCAATTGCTCCTCTTCCAGCGGCTCATCGAATCTGATGCCGAAGCCGTCCGGGGTGGTGCGCATGATGCGGCCAAACATTTCCTCGCCACCCACCGTGAGCGCCACGGGAATATCGCGCCGATCCATCAGGTAGACCAGCTTGGGGCGGAACATGGCGCCGCCAGCCGAGAAATTGATGACGCGCCCTTCGTAACCCATCATGCGGTCGATCATCATCAGTGATCCATCGATCTGACAGCCAAAGCGCTGGGCAACGCGGGTAAAATCGCGTTTTTCCTTGCGGAAGTAAGAGAGCGGGTTGAGTTTCATATCTGCGTTCCGTTCCGTATCAGCCCACAGGATTTCCGTCCGTGCCGGTGGCACGCGGGGCATCCTGCTGCTGAGTGCCAGCGCGCGCGGCATCGTCACTTTCCTGGAGCGCATCGAGGCGGCGCTTTAGCACTTCCATCTCCAGCCGGGCGCCATGCATGCCAGCCGCCAGTGCGGGAGCCGCGCCGTCACCGGCCTCGTCTGCCAGCTGGAGCCGCTCCATCAACACAGCAAGACGTGCGTTGTTCGCTTCGGCCTGCATCGCCAGCCGGGCGATCAGCTCCGCATCTTTTTCCCGCGCCTGCTCAATCCGGCCCAGCGAGCCCCCGAACGTGCGCTCGACCTTGCGTACCAGCCGCCGCTGGCCCGCCAGCATCCGCCGCACCTCTGCACGCAGCCTGCGGCGCTCGCGCGCGGCCTCCACGACCGCCTCGCCTTTTACCAGCAATCCGGCCATGCGCGACAATATGCCGCCGCCTTCCCCCTCGCGCCGATAATGCGACACGCTGAGCGAGGAGCCATCTTTCGCCAGAAGCTCGGCCTGAAGAGTGGTCATCCGATCCATCTGCGCATGGAGGCGCGCGCCGGAAAGCGCATTGTTGCGCTCGATCATATCGCGCATTTCCGCCAGCGCATGAGAGATGGTGTCGCGGTCGCGCTGCGCTTCGCTGATGAGGCCGTTGAATTGCGCCACCATCATCGTCTGGTTCTTCGCCAGCTCTGCCACGCAGTCCGATATCGGCTGGAGCAAAGGGGTGGGGTCAGAGAGCTTCTCGGTCGAACGGCCGAGGCTGGCGACAGCGCCGGTCATCTCTGCCACCGCGCTTTGGGTCTGCTGCTGCGTCAGGGCGCTGTCCAGCACCGTCTCGCGCAGATCGCGCAGATGCTTGCCGCCCAGCTCCAGCGCACGGATGACGTTGCCCAGCTCCACCGTCTCGCGCTGTGCGCTGTCGCTCTGTGGTGCTTCGAGCGCAGAGACATTGGCCAACCAGTGTTCGAACTCGTTGCGCAACGTCTTCATAGCGCTGGTCATGAAGCGTTCGAGCGCGCCCAGCACCATCGATGTCATCAAGCCAAACAGCGATGACGAGAAGCCGACCGACATGCCGTTCAAGGGCGCTTTCATGCCCTCGATCATCTTGCCGAAGGCGTCCGTGCCGCCCTTGCCGCTCATGTCCATGCTGCCGATGAGGTCACTCACCGAATGCACGGTCTTCATCAGGCCCATAAACGCGCCGAGCAGGCCGAGGAACACCATCAGGCCAGAGAAATACATCAGTGTCGATTTGCGGTCGTTGATGCGCATGTCGACATCGTGCAGGATCATCTGCACGGTCGCGTTGGAAATCTGGAAATTTTCCTTCTTGCTCATTTCCTCGGCGATGAGGTTATAGCCATGGCCGAGCAACTCCGGCTCCTCAAAGAGGATTGCAGGATGCTTGTAGGGGTCGAGCGGGCGACGCGCACGCTCGCCGTAATCGACCTGCAGCGCCTTCAGGGCCACCACCTCGTTCTTCAGCGCGATCACATGGCGAAACGCGATGGACGCCGCCAGTCCGAACAGCGCAAAAATGCTGAGGTTCAGCGCGGCCTTCGCCATGATGCCGTCTATGACGAACTCATGCGCATAAATGCCCAAGCCCGCCAGGATCACCATGATCCCGGTCATCTTCATCAGCTCTGAGCGGATTTTCTGTTCCATAAGCCTTGTCTGCTGAACCTAGGGTTTCAGGACCACGCGCACATTGTGCCCGTCCTTCGATCCGGGGTCTGTCACACGGATCTGGGTTGTGATGTTCGCCGGGCTGATCCCTGCGCGGATGAGGATGTTGCGGGTCATCGCCGCGCGATAGAAGCCGAGGCGCTGCGCTTCAGAAATGGAATTATCTTGCGAGGCCAGTGACCAGATTTCATATTTCATGCCCGGCTTTACGCGCGGCTTGAGGAAGGCGAGCACCGCCTTCTCGTTCTCGTCTGAATAGCGCACCGCCAGCGGCTCGAAATCGACGCGCAGCAGCATCTCTGCTGTCTGAACCTCTACGCCTTTGGTATCGTCGGCATTTTCCAGCGCCTTGACCTTCAGCTTCATCGTATCCGGTGTGGCGCGTGTGCGGACCGACAGCTTGTCGGTGCTGTTGACGATCATCTCGGATTTCAGGATGGACCCCAGCTCGGCAATGGACGTGCCGGTCTCTGCATCGCGCGGGGAGCGGATGGGGTTCACTTGCTGCCCGGCTGCTCCGCCGACCTTCTGTGACTTTGCCTGATCGTCCGTCGTCGCATCCTGCTGCTGTTGCGCGGCATAGGCCTTTTTGAACTGCTCCATCGCGCGTTGCGAGAGCACCATCACGGCGGAACTCATGATAACAAGCAGGAAGGTCACGACCATGATGACGGTCGTGAGAACATCCACGAACGCCGGCCAATGGTTGACTTCGCCGTCGGATGATGCGCCGGCCACCTGCTTTGCCTCCTTGTTTCATGACCGTAAAAAACGGCCATCTGCCCACTTTGGTGAATCCGGCTTAAACCAATTCCCCTAAGCAAGTCCTAACGGGACGGGCGCCAGGCCGGATTCAGGCGGCTTTTTGCTGCTGCTGCCCGCGCAGCAGGGCGAGCACTTCCTGCTTGGGTTTGTCGGCAAACACGCGGCCTTCCTCCAGCCAGATGACCCGGTCCACCAGATCGAGCAGGGCCATGCGGTGCGTGGCGACGATCACGGTCGTGTCCGCCGCAGCTTGCCGAAGGCCATTAATCACCGCCTGCTCGGAGTCTATGTCCATATTGGCCGTCGGCTCATCAAGCAGCAGGATGGCAGGATTACGCACCATCGCACGGGCGATCAGCACCGACTGGCGCTGCCCGCCCGATAAATGCGCGCCGCGTGGGCCTACCTTGCGGGTATAGCCCTCAACGCTGCGGTCGATGAAGCGATCCAGCCCCGCGGCGCGGATCGCGCGCTCCACAACCGCCGGATCAGGTTCTTCCATACCGAGAAGGATATTGTCCCAGATGGAGGTATTGAACAGCACTGCGTCCTGCCCGGAATAGACGATGCTCTGACGCAAATGGGAGGAGGCGAACTGGTCCATCGCATGCCCATCGACCGTGATCGCCCCTTCGCCGGGGCTGAGCATGCCGGAGAGGAGCTGAAGCAGGGTCGATTTGCCGGAGCCGGAGCGGCCGATCAGCGCGATCTTCTCTCCCGGCTCGACAGCGAGCGAGATGCCGCGCAGGCTTTGCTCCGCCGCGCCTTCATAAGTGAACGAGAGACCACGCAGGCGGATATCTCCGGTGATTTCGGTGCGGCGGATAGAGGGGTCGGACACATCGCGCTCCGGCTCCATCGCCAGCAGATCGGCCAGGCCAGCAAACTGCGAGAGGCTCTGATAGCCCTTCGATATCATTGCGATCGCGCCAGAAACCGGCACCATTGCCCGCCCGGCGAGCATCGTAGCCGCCACCAGCGCGCCAGTCGTCATCACCCCGGCCTTGATCTGGAACACGCCGATGATGATCACCATCACGGTGACGAGCTGGACAAGCAAGGTGGATACCGAGCCGGGCATATCGTTCCACTTGCGCGCGGCGCGGCCCGCCATGCCGATATGGTCTGAGACGATATCCCACTGGCGCAAAAAGCGTCCCTCGGCCTGATTGGCCTTGATCGTGGTCAGCCCTTCGGCAACATCGACGACGAGGTTGTTGCGCGCCTGCATCAGCTTGGTCGCCCGCTTCGCCGACAGCTTGCTGGCATAGGCGGCCACCGCACCGATAAACACCATCGCCGCCGCGCCGATCAGCGGCCCGGTAGCGGTCAGCCCAGCGATCATGCCGATCAGCACGACAAACGCGAAGAAGAATGGCACATCGACAAGGAATGTCACCAGCATCTGAGGCACCAGCATCGCCAGTCCCTCCACATCGCGCAGCGCTGTCATCAGGCTGCCGACATTATTGTCGCGCCTGCCCAAGCGACCGTTGAGAAAGCTCGTCATGGCCCGGTGCTGCACCGCTTGACCCACGCGCACGGCGACCGCATCGACAAAGGTCATGCGCGCGTGGCGAAACAGAAACTCGAACACCAGCACCATGATTATGCCCGCTGAGAGCGCCCAGAGCGACTCAATCGCGAGATTGGGCACCACGCGGTCATAAATCGCGCGCATATAGAGCGGGATCGCCAAAGCAGTGAGGTTCATGAAGGCGGCGGCGGCGAGCATCTGCACCAGCCGCTTGCGCTCGGAAAGGAATACGCCCAGCGCCCAGAGGCGCGGGTTGCGGCGCACGAAATCGCGTTCCTCGTCAAAGCCCAGCCCGTTTTCCGGGTCAACATGACCGCATATAAGGATGTCGCCAAAGGCAAGGCTGTCCAGAGCCTCGCGCGGAACCTGTTTCTCTCCGTCTGAATCGAGCACCAGCGCCGTCTTGCGATCCGGCAGCGCGAGCAGGATCACCGCGCCGCCATCCATCAAGGGCATCAGGCAGGGCATGTCTGTCGCGGCCAGGCGGCCCAGCGGCACGCGCTCCCAGCGCGCTTCGAGCCCGGCGCGGGCGAGCGCAACCTGCGCGAATCGGGGGTCCATGTCGCCATCGCCCACCGGCAGGGCGGCGGTCAGCACCTCTCTGGCCGTGGGCTTGCCGCACTGCTTGCTCAGGGCTTCAATAGCACCGACCGTCGAGAGCGGAGCGACCAACCCCGCCCACACGGAATGGGTTTTAGCGTCATTTTTCCGCGCCTTGCGCGCGAGCATGCCGAACAGCCGCTGCGTCAGGCTGGGCCGATCGATGATGTATAACTGCTCGATGTCCATGCGGACTCCCGTGGAATTTGGTAAACGGATTAAACATTTTTAAGGATAATGATTGGTAAACGCGGATCAGATTTCTTTGAGGGACTGACCAAAGATGCGCTTTGCCACCATGAGAGACCGCCTGATCCGCAAGCTGGGCGGCGGCAGCCTGTTCGAAGGCGTGTCGAGCCAGGAAATGGCCGCCGCATTTGCCGGCAAGGTGAAGCTGGAGAGCACATCAATAGCGGGTATCACACCCTGGAGCGCCCGGATGCGCACTGAGGGTCAGGCCAGCATCCTCAAATTGTTCGGCGGTGTGCTGATCCTGTTTTTGCTCTGGGCCAGCGTTTTCCACATCGACAAGGTAACGCGGGGCATGGGCCGCGTACTGCCCTCGGTGCAAAATCAGGTGGTGCAGCATCTTGAAGGCGGCATCGTCTCGCGCCTGATGGTTCAGGAGGGCGAGCGTGTGCGCAAAGGGCAGGTGCTGATGCAGATCAGCAATCAGTTCACCTCCGCTGAGTTTGAGAACGCCCGCACCGACGTGGTTGCGAAGCGCATTGCGCTCGCCCGCATGGATGCGGAAGTGGCGGGAGCGCGCACTTTCACTACGCCAGCGAATCTCGCAAAAATTGCGCCGGATATTGCCGCCTCCGAGGAGGCATTGTTCTACTCGCGCATCGCTCAGCGCGGCTCGGAATCGGGCATCACCAGCGAGCAGGCCAGCGCCCGGCGCGCCGAACTGGCATCGCTCAACGCCCGGCTTGCCAATCTGCGCAACGAGGAATCATTGATGATGGTCCAGCTCGGCAAGCTGGAGCGCGCCTATGAGGCTGAGGCGATTTCCGAGCGTGAAGTGCTGGACAAGCGGTCGTCACTGCTGTCGCTGCGTACCCGCATCGCCGATGTGCAAAACCAGATCCCAGCCACCCGCGCGCAATTGGGCGAGGCCACCGCCCGCCATGGCGAGGTGTGGACCAAGACGGTGCAGGAGACGAAAGAGCGCGCCGCGCAGCTCCGGCTCGAACTCTCCAAGGCGGGCGAGGCGCTGGGCGCCTATCGCGACAAGGCCAGCCGCGAGGAAATCCGCGCGCCGATGGATGGCGTAGTGAACAAGCTCTATATCCAGACCGTCGGCGGCGTCATCAAGGGCGGCGATCCGCTGGTCGAGATCGTGCCGGTCGACAAGGTGGTGATGGTCGAGGCGCGCGTTGCGCCCAAGGACCGCGGCAACATCCACCCCGGCCTGCCCGCGCGCATCAAGATTTCGGCCTATGATTCAGCTATCTATGGCGGGCTGGATGGCGTTGTTGTCGATGTCTCGCCAGACGTGATCCAAGACCAGAAAGGCGAGGTCTATTACCGGGTGCGCCTGCGCGCGGACACCGCCAACTTTGGCAAAGGCAAACCGGTGATGCCCGGCATGACGGCGGAGGCGGATATCAAGTCCGGTAGCCAGACGATCCTCGACTATATCCTGGGCCCGTTCATCCGCATCCGGGACAGCGCCCTGCGCGAATGATCTTGCACTCAGGCAGGAAAGGCCGGCAGGGGTGGCGGGGCCGCATCGATGCTCACCACTGCAACGATATCAGTTGAAAATCTGTCTGCACGACCTGAACACAGCCCTTTTGCCCCGATTGGCAGCATCAGATACGACGCCATCACCATGCCGTCGCATCTGATCTTACCCCTTATGGGCGCTCTGGCGCGTTGCGGGTTTTCCAGAGCGACCAGCCTATCCCGGCTCCGATAAGGCCGAAGGTAACGGCGAGGCTGGCGACCGGGGGAAACTTCGCACCGTCCAACAGGAAGTCGGAGACGAAGATCTTGGAGCCGATGAACACCAGTACGGCGGCAAGCGCATATTTGAGGTAGTGGAAGCGGTCGATCATCGCCGACAGCGCGAAATAGAGGGCGCGCAGACCGAGGATCGCCATAATGTTTGATGTGTAGACAATGAAAGTATCTGTGGTGATGGCAAAGATCGCCGGCACCGAATCAACAGCGAACACCAGATCGGCGAGGTTGATCACCACGAGCGCAAGGAACAGCGGTGTTGCCGCGCGCACCATTTTACCTGTGCGTTCGTCTGGCACGGAGACAAAGAAGCGCTCGGCATGCAGCTCCTTCGTTACCCGCATATGGCTGGAAATCCAGCGGATGGCGAAGTTGTTGCTGAGGTCCGGCTGGGAATCGCCTGCAAAGACCATCTTGATGCCAGTCGCGATCAGGAAGGCGGCAAAGATGTACAATACCCAATAGGCTTCGCTAACGAGCGCTGCTCCAGCAGCGATCATGGCGCCGCGCAGTACGATCACGCCAATGATGCCCCACAGCAGTGCGCGATACTGATATTTTGCAGGGATGGCGAAGAAGGTGAAGATCAGGCTGATCACGAAGATATTGTCTATCGACAGCGCCTTTTCGATGAAAAAGCCCGTAAAATACTTCATGCCAAGGTCCGCGCCTTTTTCGGCCCAGACCCATACACCAAAGACCAACGCAATAGAGATATAGAAGGCAGAGAGTTTCAGTGATTCTGCAATGCCCATTACTCGGTCTTCCTTGTGAAGAAGGCCGAGGTCGAATGCGGTTAGCGCCGCCACGATCAGAATGAAGGCCAGCCAGAACCAGACTGGCGTGCCTAGAAAGGAAGAGACCAGTAGTTCGGTCATGCGGGAGTCCGATCAGCAAATGTAAGCATAATATTATGTGTCGAATGGAAACTCCTCAATCGAACAGCTCCTCCAGGAAGGATTTGCGCCGCTTGCCGTAATAGGGCTGCGCATGCCCAAAGGGGGCGGGATGCGCGGCCACTGGCGGGGGCGGCGGGGGCGGGGGCGGGACGGCAGCGGTTGATCGCTCGATGATCTTGTCCAACTCCCCACGATCCAGCCATACACCCCTACATTTCGGGCAATAGTCTATCTCGATACCCTGACGATCGCTCATCACGAGCGCTACGCCGCAAGTAGGGCAGTCCATTTCACCATGATGTGTCATTGATTAATCCTGTTGAACCCCGTCTGGGGCAAATAAAAAAGTGGGCGACGCGCAAAATGGGGGGTGCGCGCCGCCCTTGAGCGCCATACGGTCAGGGGGTTGCTGGACCGACCTGGCGCTGCAATTGTGCGATCCTGTCCTTGAGTTTCAGGCGCAGGCGTTTGAGGGTTTTCATCTCGTTCTGCCGCGCGGTGTTGCGGCAACTGTCAATAAGCCGGTTCAGGCGGCGATGTTCCCGTTGCAAACGTGCAAGATAGCGATTCATGGTCGTCCTCCGTGTAGAGACCAAAATCGGCCAAAACATGTGATTGCTCAAATTGAAATTATAGGCCAACATTGATAGTCTGTAGCTATCAGGAGGGCGCATGAGCACGCTGCGGCAATTCACCTATCTTGTGGCCCTCGCCGATTGCCGGAATTTTCGGCGCGCAGCCGATGCCGCGCATATCTCGCAGCCGACGCTCAGCCAGCAGTTGCGGGCGCTGGAAGCCCATCTGGGCGTGACGCTGGTTGAGCGCAACGTGAACCCGGTGCAGCTCACCCCGATTGGACGGGACGTGGTGGCGCGGGCGCGCAAGATTCTGATGGAGGTAAAGGATGTCGAAGATATCGCCCGCCGTGCGAAGGCGGGAATGGCCGGCACCATCCGTTTTGGCGTCACACCAACGCTAGGACCTTATCTAATGCCCGGAATCGTGGCTTCGCTACACCGGCGCTTCCCCGACATGCGGCTCTATATTCGTGAAGGCATCCCCGACGAGCAGGCACGAGAGCTGGGGCGCGGCGAGTTGGACATGCTGCTCTCGCCTCTGCCGGTTTTAGGAAGTGATCTGCATATTGAACCGCTCTTTCGCGAGCCGCTGCATATCGTCTCTCCGCCGGAGCACCCTGTCGCGCAGGCCACGCTCATCCGCAGGCAAGATCTTGCCGGTATCAGCTTCCTGAGCATGGACAAGCGCCACCATGCCCACCGTCAGGCACGTGAAATCTGTGAAGATCTGGGCGCCGATTTGCTGGAGGATTATGAGGGAACCAGCCTGGACAGCCTGCGCCAGATGTGCGGTTCGGGCCTCGGCTTTGCTATCCTGCCGGAACTGTATTTGCGATCGGAAGTCGGCGGTGAGGATATGGTTACGCGTCTTGCTCTGGCGGACTGGAGCGCTTCCCGCTCCTTCGCGGCAGTGTGGCGGCAGGGCGCCGCATATGCGGATAGCTATCAGACCATCGCCGAGACGATCGCGACGGAGGCGAGAAAAATTCTTCTCGATAGGCCTGCAGGGCCATAGCTCAGGACAAACCTGTCGTGCGGCACCAGCTTCCTGTCCACTGGCGAGAGCGAGAATTGCTAAACCATTAACACACGAATAGCCTTGTAGATTGTGGCCGCGGCACCCAGAATGAAGTGGTACAAAGCTCGGTCGGAAACACTATGAAGCTTGAGTACGCGAGAGAGGTTAGCCGTGGAACTTAGCCATTTCGATCTCAATCTTTTGCGTGCGCTGGATATCCTGCTGGCAGAACGTAATGTGACACATGCTGCAGAGCGTTTGTGCGTTACTCAACAAGCTGCGAGCAGCACGTTGCAGCGGCTGCGCCGACATTTCGATGATGAGTTGTTGATCCGTGTCGGTCGCAATCTGGAGCTGACACCGCTCGCACAATCATTGATAGTTCCTGTTCGTGAGGCGCTTCTTGCCGTTCAGTCCGCTCTCGATTCCCGTCCGCGATTTGATCCCAATACCGCTAAGTATCTTTGCCGGATCGCCATGAGCGATTATTGCCTGCATGTCATATTGCCGCATCTTTTGCGCTCGCTGAGCATCGCCGCGCCACATATTCAATTTCAGGTCGAAGCTTTGTCTCCTGCCAGTTTTGCCAGGCTGGAAATGGGTGAGTTAGATTTCTGCCTGACGGCGCACGACTTGAGGCTTTACGGAACGCATTTGCCGAGCGTGCATATCCGCTCAATGCCTTTGTTTCACGATGACTTCGTCTGTGTAGCCGATCCACAACATGTCGATATTTCAAACGGTATAACCTTGCAAACCTATCGCAAGGCGCGGCACAACACAGTCAATTTTGGAGAGGGCCTTCGAACAATTGTCGAAAACGCGTGGGCCGCCACCAAGACGCATTTCGATATTGCCGTGATGGTACCCAATTTCGCTGCGCAGATTTTCATGCTTCCCGGCACCCCGCTTATTGCCACTTCCCAGCGCCGGTTGGCCCGCACGCTGGCTCCTCGCCTTGGGCTGGCGGTAGCAGAATGTCCGCTGAAACTGCCTCATCTCCAGGAAATTTTGTTTTGGCATGAGCGCAGCGAACAATATCCCGCACGCATTTTTCTGCGTGAAGCCCTAGGTAAGGTTGCATCTGACCTGGAGAACAATCGGCTCTCCAACTACAAATAGAGTTTGTAGTAGGCATCTATCGATAGTGTTTTTCGACTAGCACGAGGCATGTCACCTTCCACGACAGAACACGAGAATGTGTCGGAGGGGAACATGAATTCATTATTTCACAAATTGTTGTTGGCCAGTGCGCTTGGCACGAGCGTAGGTATCGCGCATGCGCAGTCAGAAAACCAATCTCCAGCCGCTGAGAGCGGAGGAATCGTAGAAATCATCGTAACAGCGCAAAGGCGCGAAGAGAGTTTGCAACGGACAGCACTGGCGGTTGCCGCTGTGAGTGCAGAAGATCTGAGCAAGGCAGGTGTCGCCGATGTCACCGGTCTCACGAAACTCGTGCCGTCGCTGATTGTGCAACCGGCAACGGGCGCATCTGTGGGCTTCTATCTGCGCGGCGTTGGCAGCCTTGTCGGCAACGCGTTCACGGAAAACCCGGTCGCCTTCAACTTCAACCAGGTCTATATCGCGCGCCCGGCCGCATTGCTGGGCTCCTTCTATGATCTGGAGCGTGTCGAGGTGCTGAAGGGGCCTCAGGGCACCTTATATGGGCGCAACGCGACCGGCGGCGCTATCAACGTCATTCCCACCAAGCCAAAGCTTGGTCATTTCGGCGGGTCCATCAATCTCGAATATGGCAATTATAACGCGATCCGCGCCCAGGCAGCAGTCAATCTTCCTGTGGGAGAAAATGCGGCCTTTCGTCTTGCGGGCCAAGTTGCAAACCGGGATGGTTATCTCTCCGATGGCTATGACGATGAGAATGGTCAAGCGCTGCGCGGGTCGTTCCGGCTAGAGCAGGGCGCGGTCAGCGCAACACTGGTGGCAGACTATTTTCATCAGGGCGGCAAAGGCACCGGTGGCGTTCTCGTGCCTTCGCAGTTTGCGCCTTCCGCGCCTCCCGTTGACGACCGCATCGGCAATTCCGATCCGCGCAGCACATCCGCGCTGTTGGGCGCCATTTTGGCGAACCCGTTTCTGCCGCCGCCCGTCAAAATCGTCAGCCCCACGCTCAACGGTATTCTGCTGGCAAGGAACGATGGTTTCAACGACAACGACGTCTGGGGCATTTCAGCCAATATTGATGTCGACCTTGACTTCGCCACGCTCACGGTCGTGCCCGCCTATCGCGACAGCCGCCCTGATTATCTGACCTATAATGGCGGATATTATGGCCGTGTCACCGAAACGGCTAAACAGAAGAGTCTTGAGGTTCGGCTATCTTCAAATGGAGACGGCCCGCTCAAATATGTGGTGGGCGGGTATTATTTCGATGAAGACCAGAGCAGCTTCAATCACTTCGTCCAGGGGCAGGTGCTGAGCACCAAGTTCGCGGTAGACCTTGATAACAGGAGCGCGGCGCTTTTCGGTCAGGCGACCTATGAGGTGATCCCCGATTTCCGCCTGCTCGCTGGCGTCCGCTACAGCCACGAACGCAAAAAGACCGCCATTGCCCTAACCCAGACCGGCATTTTTGCGGGAGTACCCGTCGATCCGTTCAACAACGCGGTAGCGCCCGTTCGTGTGTCCCCCGCAGCCAAGACCTTTGAGAAGGTTACCTGGAAGGGCGGTATCGAATGGGATGTCACCCCGCGGAACCTGCTTTATGCCAATGTCGCGACTGGTTTCAAATCGGGCGGTTTCTATATCGCGGCGCTGGACAACACATTCTCGCCGGAAAAGATCACTGCCTATACACTCGGCAGCAAGAACAGCTTTTTCGGCAATCGGATGAAGCTCAATTTCGAGGGCTTCTACTGGGATTACAACGACCAGCAGATCAACTTCATCGGCTCGACGCGTAATCTCAATGCGCAGGGCAACCCTGTGACAGGCTCCGGCCTGAAAACGACTAATGCTGGTAAATCGCGCATCTATGGGGCGGAAGTCGAGCTCAGCGTTCAGCTCAGCCGCCAAGGCACTTTCATGGCGAATGTGCAGTATCTCAACGCAAAGTACACGAATTTCAGCTTCACCGCGATCGGCGCCACCGCTCCTCGCACCACCTGCGCTACGTCGGTCAACCCGGCGGTTCCGGCCCCACCAGGGCAGTCGGCGTTCCTCGTCAACTGCTCCGGAAAGTCGCAGATCAACACGCCGAAATGGAGCGCCACTTTGGGGTATGAGCATGTCGTGCCGGTTGGCGAGATGGATCTTGTGCTGGGTGCGCGCACCAAGATCGAATCCAGCCGTTTCCTCGCGATCGACTATCTGCCGGAGGAGCGGCAGGGCAGCTACATGACTTCGGACCTCTACCTCACTTTGAAGGGCAAGGAGGGCAAATGGTCTGTCACCGGCTTCGTCAACAATATCGAGGATGAGACGATCTATGCTGGCACAAGCCTACGCCCGGTCTATCCGGCCGTCTTCAATATCCTGCGGCCGCCGCGCACCTATGGCGTGCGTGCCGGCTTTGAATTCTGAAGTTGGGGCGCCGGTTTAGCTGGCGCCCCAAGACTAAGAAAATAACGGAGACTGAAAATGCCGATAACAGGCATAGAATCGCTGCTCTATCGCGTAGGAGATATTGATCTCTGTACGCGCTATTTTTCCGATTTCGGCCTGCCCCTAAAGGAAGAGACGGGAACGTTGAGCCTGTTCGAGCTCGCCGGGGGATCAAGGCTTATGATCCGTCACAGGGACGATCCTTTGCTGCCGGAAAGCGATATGTCTGGCGATGGCGTTTGTCAGGTCACCTGGGGCGTGGATAGCGAGCGGTCACTTGATGCCATGGCGAAGGCACTGAAAAATGTCGTCGATGTCACACGTGGCGGAGATGGCACCGTCTCCTTTCTGACCCCCTTCGGCGTCCCGATGGCCCTACGGGTCTTCCAGGGGCATCCGGTGGTTTACGCTCCCGATCCTGTCAACGCGCCGGGCCTGGTCAACCGACTGAACCAGCACCGCAAATGGCGCGAGCGCGCACGCCCCAAGGTCATCAATCATGTCGTCTGGGCGATCCCGGACTATGAAGCGGGCTACAAGTTCATGCGGGATACCCTGAACTTCCGGCTCTCCGATCATCAGCGCGGTTTCGGCATGTATCTGAGGGCGGATGGCTCCTGCAATCACCACAATCTTTTCCTGATCAACGCCAACGCTCCCTTTCCCGGCTTGGATGGGACGCTCCGCTTTCATCACACCAATTTCGGCGTTGAGGATATCGACGAGATGATGACGGGCGCAAATTATATGACCCGCAAGGGGTGGGATCCTTCCCATCTTGGTCTGGGGCGGCACAGGATCGATTCCGCCCTGTTCTATTACCTGCCCTGCCCCGCCGGGGGAGAGGCGGAGTATGGCACGGATTCCGATTATCTCGATGATAACTGGGTTCCGCGCGACTGGATCAATCCGCTCTTCGGGTTCGCAACCTTTACACATAATCTGCCGCCGTTTCTGGCGCAGGAGCCGGATTGGAACTTCCGCTACATCACCCAAACCGCTGGCAACAGCACGACGGGAGATCATTGATGGCTGCGGTTTCGAAGGTCCTGATCGTTGGTGGAGGGATCGGCGGACTGGTCGCGGCGCGGGCGCTCCGGCTGCAGGGGATTGAGGCCGACCTGATAGAAAAAGAGCCGAGATGGACGGTCTATGGCGTCGGCATCATCCAGCCCAATAATTTCCTACGCGCAATGGACAGGATCGGCCTGGCCCAGCCATGCCTGGATCTGGGCGGAGCATTTGAGAGCTGGCGCATCCACGATGCGCAGGGACATGTGCTGGCCGACCCACCCGGAACGCGGGCAGCGGCGCCGCATCTCCCCCCGAATAACGGAATCACCCGGCCCAAGCTGCATGACGTACTCGTCAAGGGCGCGCAGGACGTTGGCGTCGCCATCCGCCTCGGCACGACCGTGGCGGATATGCATGACGACGGGGCGGGCGTAAATGTCAGCTTCAGCGATGCCACAACGGGTCGCTATGATCTGGTTGTCGGCTATGAGGGCGTGTTTTCGCCCACGCGCCATCGGCTGTTCGGTGACGCCTATGTGCCCAAGTTCACCGGGCAGGGCGTCTGGCGCTATAATTTCGCGCGACCGGCGGAAATGGACAATGGTATGGTCTTTTTCGGGCCTGACACCAAAGTGGGACTTGTGCCGCTCTCGCCCACGCTGATGTACATGTTCATCGTCACCGCTGAAAAGGACGGCACATGGTATGAAGGCCCGGATATCGCCATGGAAATGCAGGCCCGCCTCAAGGGCTATGGTGGGCTGGTAGAGCGGCTGAAGCAGGACATCGTCGATCCGGCAGGCGTTGTGTACCGGCCGATGATGAACATGCTGGTCAGTGAGCCATGGTACAAGGGAAGGATCATGCTGGCGGGTGACGCCGCGCATACAACCACGCCCCACCTCGCTCAGGGCGCAGCGATGGCGGTGGAAGATGCGGTGCTGCTCGCGGAACTGCTGGGTGCGCATGGCACGCTGGAAAGCGCCCAGCAGGAGTTCATGCAGCGGCGTTTCGACCGCGTGAAGTATGTGGTCGATTGCTCGACCCAGCTTGCCACCTGGGAAATGGAAGAGTGGCGCGGCATCCACAATCCCGATGCCGATCAAGGCGGGCTGCTGCACCGCGCGACCACCGCCCTGATGGCAGGCTATTAAGAGGAACACGCCGATGGCCAAGATCATTATATCGTGCGCGATTACGGGCAGCGCGCATGTTCCTAGCATGTCGGATGCGTTGCCGGTAACGCCAGAGGAGATAGCGTCACAGGCGATCGATGCGGCGGCCGCGGGGGCTGCGATATTGCACCTGCATGCGCGGATGCCGGAGGATGGACGGCCGACCGGCGACCCGGATGTTTACGCGCGTTTCCTGCCCGTCATCAAGCAGGCGACAGACGCTGTGGTCAACATCACCACGGGCGGCGCGGTGACGATGAGCGTGCAGGAGCGGCTGGCAGCCGCAGTGCGTTTCAAGCCGGAGCTGTGCTCGCTCAACATGGGATCGATCAATTTCGCCTTCTTCCCTGCGGCTGCGCGCATCAAGAGCTGGAAGCACGCGTGGGAGAAGGATTATGTCGAAGGGTCGGACGAGTTCATCTTCAAGAATACCTTTCGCGACATCGCCACTATCCTCGAAACACTTTCGGAGGCGGGCACGCGCTTCGAGCATGAATGCTATGATGTCGGCCATCTCTACAACCTCGCCCACTTCCTCGACCGTGGCCTCATCAAGCCCGGCTTCTTCGTGCAGATGGTGTTCGGTATATTGGGCGGCATCGGCGCCGATCTCGACAATCTGATGTTCATGAAGCAGACCTGCGACCGCCTGTTCGGGAAGGACAGCTATCAATGGTCTGTGCTCGCCGCCGGGCGTCACCAGATGCCGTTTCTCAACCAGGCGGCACTATTGGGCGGGCATGTGCGGGTGGGGCTGGAAGACAGCCTGTTCATCGAGCGGGGCGTACTCGCCGCATCGAACGCGCAACAGGTCGAGAAAATCAAGCGCATCCTCGCCGAAATGGGCCACGAACCCGCCACACCAGAGGAAGCCCGCGCCATCCTCGGCCTTAAAGGCGGCGACAGGGTCGAGTTCTGAATCATGGCACGGCAGATTATCGATCTCTCCATCTATCTGGAAAACGACGTGATCTCCGATCCGCCGCCGTTCCGGCCTAGAATCGACTATATCGACCACAAGATGTCCGTCCCCGAACTGGCAGGCTTCTTTCCAGGTCTGAAGCCGGAAGATCTGCCCGATGAAGAGGCCTGGGCGATCGAGCGGATCGAGCTCATCACGCACAACGGGACTCATCTCGACGCGCCCTATCATTTCGCCTCGACGATGAACGCCACTATGAAAGAGGGGGGCGAGCGCGCAATCACCATCGACGAAGTGCCGCTCGACTGGTGCTTCCAGCCCGGCGTCAAGCTCGATTTCCGGCATTTCGACGATGGCTATGTCGTCACTGCGAAGGATGTCGAGGCGGAACTTTCTCGCATCGGCCATGCCCTCTCGCCGCTCGAAATTGTCATCGTCAACACGGCGGCGGGCCAGCGCTATGGGCAGGACGATTATGTCACCGCCGGCTGCGGCATGGGCTATGAGGCGACGATGTATCTGCTGGAGCGCGGCGTGCGCCTCACCGGCACCGACGGCTGGAGCTGGGACGCGCCGTTCGTCTACACCAAGGAGAAATATCTTGAGACAGGCAACGCCGGGCTGATCTGGGAAGGCCACAAGGCCGGCCGCGATATCGGCTATTGCCACCTCGAAAAGCTGCATAATCTGGAAGTACTACCCGCCACCGGCTTTACCATCGCCTGCTTCCCCATGAAAATCCGCGCTGCCTCCGCCGGATGGACGCGGGCCGTCGCTATCATCGAGGAGCCGGATGGCGCGGCCATATAATCCGCTGCGCGACTGGCGCGTTGATCCGCTGGCTATCCGCACGGTTGGCAGGGATCTGCAACGCCCAGAGTGTATCCTCGCGGAGCGCGATGGCACGCTCTGGAGCGCCGATGCGCGCGGCGGGGTAATGCGCATAGCGGCGGACGGCAAGCAGCAGCTAGTCGTACAGCAGGCCGACCCGCATTTCGACGTCAAGACGGATGCTGCGGGGAGCCTGCTCTCCGGCACTCTGCCCAACGGCCTGGCGTTTGCCCGCAATGGCGACATCCTGATCGCCAACTTTGGAACCGACCGACTGGAAATTATGACGCGCGAGGGACAGACCCGCGTGATCGCGGACAGCATCGACGGCAAGCCGATGGGTAAGGTCAATTTCGTGCTGCGTGACAGCAAGGACCGCCTGTGGGTGACGATCTCGACGCAGATCAATCCGTGGAGCGATGCCATTACACCGTCACTGGCAGACGGATATATCTGTCTGATCGACGAGCGCGGTGCCCGCATCGTTGCGGACGGCTTTCATTTCACCAACGAAATCCGGCTCGATGCGAAGGAAGAGTGGCTTTATGTCGCGGAAACCTCCGGCAAACGAGTCTCGCGCCTGCGGGTCCAGCCGGACGGGTCATTGACCGACCGGGAAGTCTATGGCCCGTCCAGCCTTGGTGACGGCGTGATCGACGGCATCGCTTTCGATGCATTCGGCAATCTCTGGGCAACCATGATCTTCGCCGACCGGCTGGTGGCGATTGCTCCAGAGGGTGACCTGATCGAATTGCTAAATGACGGCGATCCTGCCGCCACCGCCCGTTTCGAGGCGGAGTTCGTCTCGGGCAAGCCGGTCAGCTTCGATACGCTGATGGCGTGCGGCGGCACCATCTGCCCCTGGCTGGCGAGCATCACCTTTGGCGGGCCGGACCTTTCCACCGTGTATCTCGGCGGCCTGCGGTCTTCCAATATCCCATCCTTCGCAAGCCCCGTGGCCGGTCTGCCGATGGTCCACTGGAAGGAATCCGTGTCCGCAGATTAACCTCCCTCCGCAAGAGAGTATATATGTACGAACCTTTCCCTGGAAATTATGTCTGGAACCTCGGCGTCAACATCTGCCTGTGCATGGGCGCGTCGATGGGTGAGATCGACAAGGCGAATGACGAAGTGCGCGAGATCGCGCGTGAGGGCGCGGACAAGGGCACAGCAGCCTTCTTCGACAGCTGGGGCCGCATGGCGGACGATCTCGTTGTGCTGGGCGAGGAGTGCGAAGCTGAGGGGCACGCCTTGAGTGCGGCAGAGAAATATCTGAGAGCAACGGCTTATTATATCACCGCCGAGCGCATGCAGGCGCGCGACTATGCCCCGCGCCAGCAGATGTATCGCACGATGCTCGATACGATGATGCGCGGCATTGAGGCAGGCGAACTTGGTTGGGAGCGGGTCGAGATTCCCTATGAGGGTTCGAGCTTTCCCGGCCTCTTTA
The DNA here is from genome assembly GCF_004122115.1 of Sphingobium fluviale. Lineage (GTDB taxonomy): Bacteria > Pseudomonadota > Alphaproteobacteria > Sphingomonadales > Sphingomonadaceae > Sphingobium > Sphingobium fluviale. The sequence goes on along the minus strand of NZ_SBKP01000004.1, from coordinate 946 downwards.
TCCCCGGCGATGGCGAGGGGCCGCTGCCGACCATGGTGTTCTGCAATGGGCTAGACAGCGTGAAGGAGATGATCGCACTCTCCATCCGCGACACCTTTGCGAAGCGTGGCATCAATGTGCTGGCCATCGATCAGCCGGGCGTGGGCGAGGCGCTGCGCCTCAACGGCCTGCCCGCGCGATACGATACCGAGGCTTGGGCCGGGGCCGCCGTCGATGTGCTGGAAAAGCGCGCCGATGTAGACAAGGGCCGTATCGGCATGATGGGCTGGTCGTTGGGCGGATATTTTGCGCCACGCGCCGCAATCTATGACAAGCGCTTCAAGCTCTGCGTATCATGGGGTGCCAACCACAATTGGGGCGAGCTTCAGTCCCGCCGCCTGCAAAACGAGGGCGAAAACCCGGTGCCGCATTACTGGGAGCATGTGATGTGGGTGTGGGGCCAGAGAGATATGGACGCTTTCATGGCGCTGATGCCCAAGGTGACGCTGAACGGGCATATGGACAAGATGACCGTGCCCTACCTCATCACCCACGGCGCGAACGACCGGCAGATTCCGCGCGAATATGCGTATCAAAGCCGAGATCAGGCGGTGAACAGCCCGCGCCTTGACTTCAAGCTGTTCACCGAACGCGAGGGCGGCGTGGAACACTGCTCAGCGGACAATATGGAGCCGGTGAAAAGCTATATCGCGGACTGGGTCAGCGACCGCTTCGCTGAGGTTTAAAGCTGGAAGCCCAAGCTCATACTGGTTCCATTCTTCCCAAAATACTTGATGCACTCCCCGATATGTACCAATCAGAGATAGAGTGCTGCTCCCGTTAGAGTATCCGTGATGGTCAAGCGCATGCTGTGGTCCAGAGACGATCTGCCCTGAGTAGCGCATTTGCGGTGACGATGAGCTTTCGCATGATGGCTGTGATGGCGATTTTGGCGGGTTTTCCGGCA
>NZ_SBKP01000048.1 GCF_004122115.1 Sphingobium fluviale | reverse complement strand
GGGGGACGTTCGTGCCGCTCTCCTTCGCGCCGGGAGAGGCGTTCCAGTTCGACTGGAGCGAGGACTGGGCGATCATCGACGGGGTGCGCACCAAGTTGCAGGTGGCGCACTTCAAGCTCAGCCACAGCCGTGCCTTCATCGTCCGGGCCTATCTGTTGCAGACGCACGAGATGCTGTTCGACGCCCATAATCATGCGTTCCGTGTGCTGGGAGGTGTACCGCGCCGGGGTATTTACGATAATATG
>NZ_SBKP01000047.1 GCF_004122115.1 Sphingobium fluviale | reverse complement strand
AGCGCCGCCGCGTCACCGATTCCGGAACGACGTCCATCGGCTCAGGCCGAACAGCATCGCTAACTTCGCATCCACTTTCGAATGCAGCTTCCTCGTCCATCGCTAATTACACCTCCCCAAATGAACGTAAGCGCATTTTCACTGGCACGTATCAGGCGGCTTGCGGGATGTAACTCATTTCGAACCTTGTTTCGGCGGCATTGGTATCTTGCCAGTTGCCGGGGAGAAGGTCGTCTATGGGATCGCCGTCAT
>NZ_SBKP01000046.1 GCF_004122115.1 Sphingobium fluviale | reverse complement strand
AAATGCCACCGCGTGAGTGGTCCATGGCCAAGGCTCAGTTCGCCGTGATCTTCGGCGAGCGCTTCATCAGAGCCATGGCGGCGTAATGTTCAACCGCCCGCCCACACACGGAAATCCTGACAGTCCCAGCCACAGCCGTGCCTTCATCGTCCGGGCCTATCTGTTGCAGACGCACGAGATGCTGTTCGACGCCCATAATCATGCGTTCCGTGTGCTGGGAGGTGTACCGCGCCGGGGTATTTACGATAATATG
>NZ_SBKP01000045.1 GCF_004122115.1 Sphingobium fluviale | reverse complement strand
GGGGGACGTTCGTGCCGCTCTCCTTCGCGCCGGGAGAGGCGTTCCAGTTCGACTGGAGCGAGGACTGGGCGATCATCGACGGGGTGCGCACCAAGTTGCAGGTGGCGCACTTCAAGCTCAGCCACAGGGGACTGTCAGGATTTCCGTGTGTGGGCGGGTATAATGGGGAAGAAGGAGACCCACTATGTCCCGACGCAAGGAGCCGTTGATTCCGGCTGATTTACTCGACCAACTGCTCGCTGGCGGCGATGCC
>NZ_SBKP01000044.1 GCF_004122115.1 Sphingobium fluviale | reverse complement strand
TGTTGATTTTCATTGAGAGTTGACCCGGTGTGGGGAGTAATTTCCACTGAGAAGTGACCCATGTTTGAACGCTTCCCTGTCTTTGGTGATCAGGGGATATTGGAGTGTTGGACATGGCGTTATTGAGTATTATTCGTCGCTGGCATTTGCGCGACCATTTATCGATCAGGGAGATTGCGCGGCGCACGGGACTGTCGCGCAACACGGTGCGTAAATATTTGCGCAGCGGGGCGGTGGAACCGAAGTTCAAGGTGCCGGAACGATCGAGCCGGCTCGATCCCTATGCCGAGCGATTGTCGGCATGGCTGCGGCGTGAGATGGGCCGCCCGCGCAAGCAGAAGCGGACGCTCAGGCAGTTGCACGCCGATCTGGTTGCCCTGGGCTATGATGGCTCCTATGGCCGTGTTGCGGCCTTTGCACGAGCCTGGCGCGACGATTATCGCCGACAGCAGCAGTTGAGTGGCCGGGGGACGTTCGTGCCGCTCTCCTTCGCGCCGGGAGAGGCGTTCCAGTTCGACTGGAGCGAGGACTGGGCGATCATCGACGGGGTGCGCACCAAGTTGCAGGTGGCGCACTTCAAGCTCAGCCACAG
>NZ_SBKP01000043.1 GCF_004122115.1 Sphingobium fluviale | reverse complement strand
CCGCGATCTCGTCAAACGGGTTCATGCTCATCTTCACATTCGCAAGATCAACACCAGTCCCGTCCGCCTTCACACGCGGCTTCACATTATAATCTATCACCCGCTTCACGGGTACAAGAAGTTTCATCTCGCATACCCTTCCAATGAGGTCAGGGGGAGTGATCCGCTCCCCTTATCCAGCAATGAACGATCTGCATTGCGGAGCACTTTGCATCCGGTCAACGTCATCGCAACCCGCAATTCAGCCTTCAGAGTACGCAGCATGGCGGCGACCTGCTGCTCGCCTCCAGCCGCAAGCGCGAACGCCCACGCGCGCCCAAGGAGGCAACCATCCGCTCCCGCCGCCAACGCTTTGAGAACATCGAGGCCGGACCGAATACCACCATCGACCCATACAGAACCGCGACCGCCAACCGCATCGAGCACCCCAGATAGCGCGGCGATGCCCGAAGACACCCCGTCAAGCTGCCGACCGCCGTGGTTTGAGACGATAATGCCGTCTGCCCCTGCATCAAATGCGGCTTTAGCGTCTTCAGAGCAGAGCACGCCTTTGATGATGATCTTTCCTGGCCATATCGACCGGACCCAGGCCAAATCAGCCCAATTGGTGCTACAATCAAAATTCTCGCGGATCCAAGCCTGTTGATTTTCATTGAGAGTTGACCCGGTGTGGGGAGTAATTTCCACTGAGAAGTGACCCATGTTTGAACGCTTCCCTGTCTTTGGTGATCAGGGGATATTGGAGTGTTGGACATGGCGTTATTG
>NZ_SBKP01000042.1 GCF_004122115.1 Sphingobium fluviale | reverse complement strand
GATAGCGATGGCTGACCGCACTACTATTGAATGGACTGATGCGACCGTCAATTTCTGGTGGGGTTGTACCAAGGTCGGGCCGGGGTGCGATCATTGCTATGCCGAAACATGGTCGAAGCGGACTGGTGAAAGCATCTGGGGCGCGAGCGTCCCGCGTCGCAAGATCAAGAGCGCCGTTGCTACCATTTATCGGCTTCAAAACGGTGCATCATGGTGGGCCGCCGATGCCGAGATCGGCAAACTCCACCCAAACAGCCGCCGCCGGGTGTTCGTGCAATCCATGTCGGACCTGTTTGACAAGGAAGTGCCGGACGAATGGTTCGCGGAGGCGTGGGATGCTACCAGCGCATGCACGAGTCTCGACATCCAGATCGTCACCAAACGGGTATCTTTAATCGAGAAGCGTCTGAACGGTCGCGTCTGGCCGAGTCATGCGGGCCTGATCATCAGCATCGTCAATCAGGAGGAGGCCGACCGCGACATACCGCGCCTGATCGAATTGAAGCGACGCCTTTGCATACCGTGGATCGGCCTTTCCATGGAGCCGTTGCTGGGCGCTGTGACGCTGCGACCGGAGTGGCTGGTTCACTTGAATTGGGTAATCGTGGGTGGCGAATCCGGCTCTGGTGCTCGACCGATGCACCCAGATTGGGTCCGCACCCTGCTCGCACAATGCGCGGCAATGGATGTGCCGTTCCTTTTCAAGCAATGGGGCGAATACGGGCCCTATGACCCAGAGCGCCCTCAATGCCATGTATTCTGGCTGGGAATTGATGGTCATGTGTACGGAGTGATCCCTGACGGCGCCGCTCCCATGGTTCGATGGGGCAAGAAAGCCGCTGGGCGATATCTCGACGGCGTGACTCATGACGGATACCCGGAGGTGGTCTGTGGCTGACCTCTACACCGCCAACAGCAAGGAAGTGCTCCGCAACGGTGTTCACTTCGCGGACACCGTAGATGACGCTGCGGCTCAGGCGATCGTCAAGGCAATGGGAACTCGGGACGGCATCGCCGAATGGATCGATCGGGAGA
>NZ_SBKP01000041.1 GCF_004122115.1 Sphingobium fluviale | reverse complement strand
TTAGAGTATCCGTGATGGTCAAGCGCATGCTGTGGTCCAGAGACGATCTGCCCTGAGTAGCGCATTTGCGGTGACGATGAGCTTTCGCATGATGGCTGTGATGGCGATTTTGGCGGGTTTTCCGGCAGCGATGAGCTGCTGGTATTTGGCCTTGAGGTTTGGATTGAATCGGGCGGCGACCAGAGCAGGCATGTAGAGAGCCTGTCGGACATTGGCCCTACCGCCGCGGATGAAGCTTTTGCCTTTCCATTGGCCGGACTGGCGCGCGACCGGGGCAAGTCCGGCGAGCGAGGCAGCCTGCTTGTTATCGAGCGATCCGAGTTCGGGCATGGTGGCGATGATCTGGTTGGCGGTGAGTGTGCCGAGGCCAGCGATGCTGGTGAGAATGTGGTGGCGCCGGACGAGCTTTTCATCTGCGGCAATGACGGCCGCGATTTCAGCGTCGAGCGCAGCGATGTGGCGAGCGATCTGTTCGAGCCGTTGGCTGCACTGGCGCTTAAGCAGCGTGACGGTGAGGTTCTTTTCGCGGTTTTTGAGCGCGGTGCGATCACGCACCAGACCATCGCGGGCGTTGACGAGTTCGGCCAGTTGGTTCTGCTGCGGGCTTCGGGCGGGCCTGACCGGGGGTTTCAGCGTCACCGCCATCCGTGCGAGCAGCCTGGCGTCGATGCGATCGGTCTTGGCGAGCGTGCCTGTCGCCTGAGCGAAGCGCCTTGCCCGTTCCGGGTTGAGCTTGACGCAGGGCATATGGCCGAGCGCGACCTCCAGCGCGCGGTGGTAGATGCCGGTAGCCTCATAGGCGATCCGCTCGACCTCCCATTGCCCGGCCCATGCGATCAGGGTCTTGTGGCCCTTGGTGGTGTTGGGGAACTGGCGCTCGATCCCGATGGGATGGACATAGCAGTCCAACGTCGCTTTGGAGATGTCGATGCCGATGGTTTGTGGTAGAGAGTTGCTCATCTTTTTCGCTGTCCCATGCTTGTCATCCGGGCCTTAAAAGCCCCGGTATCCGTTCGGGCCTGATGAAAAAGAAAGGGGCGATCCTACTCTAACCCGGTCCCTTCACGACCAGCGGTTTTGCGATCCGTCCCCTTCCGTCCGGTCCGGGGTGGCCACCCCGGACCGGACATCGCATCCTGACCCGAACGGACCACAAAGTCATAAGACAAGCG
>NZ_SBKP01000040.1 GCF_004122115.1 Sphingobium fluviale | reverse complement strand
TGGACACCTCGAAGAACCGCCTGATTTTGGCATGATATCGACGTGAAGGCGCATGAGAGGATGGTGAGCCCCGGTTTCGGAGGCTGATCCGCTGATTTCCGTGGTGGGACCGACCGCAGTCGCCGGTTTTTATGTCAAGCGGGCGCAGTTCGGCCCTCGAGCCAGACGAGGCGCTGGAAGTTATAGGCCAGGTTGGCCATGCCGATCTTGATTGTGGCGCGGGCGATGCCAATGGTGCGCACGATGAGTCCCATGCGATGCTTTTGGCCAGCGAACACATGCTCGACCTGGGCGCGGATTTTGGATCGCCGGGTGTTGGCTTTGGCGATCCGCTCGGGCAGCGGTTGCCTTGGCTTGCGCCTCTGGTGGATATGGCTCTTGAACATACCGGCGGCGAGGAACGCCTCGTTCTTCTTCGACCGGTAGGCCGTATCCGCCCAGACGCCCGAGCCGGTATTGCTCCTGCTGATCAGGTCCGGCAGCCGTGCCCCATCATGGGCGTTTGCTGCGCTGGCACCCCAAGTGCGGATCAGCCCGTGCGCCCGGTCGATGCCGATATGGTTCTTGTAGCCGAACATCGGGATGGCGAGATCAACCGGCTTCGCTGCCTTCGGATCGGCGCCCTCGCGGACCTTGGCCTTGCTGTACTTGATCGACCAGCGCGCATCGCGGTCCTTTTGTCGCGCCTTCGCCGGCTTCCACTCCTCGGGCACGCGCCCTTCCTTGATCGCGGCCTTCTCGGCTTCGGTGTTGCGCTGCTTGGGCGCCGGCACCACCGTGGCGTCGATGATCTGCCCGCCCATCGCGAGATAGCCGCGATCCTTGAGCGCAGCGTCGAAGCGGGCGAAGAGTTTGTCGATCGCTTTGGCCTGCACCAGGCGCTCGCGGAACAGCCACACCGTCGTCGCATCGGGCACGGTGCCGTCGAGGCCGAGGCCCAGGAACCGCTGGAACGACAGGCGGTCCTTGATCTGGAACTCGGTGGCTTCGTCCGACAGAGAGTAGAGCGCCTGAAGCACCAGGATCTTGAACATCAGGACTGGGTCGAACGGCGGCCGACCGCCCTTGCCGCGAACGCTGCGCCGAAGCGCAGCAACCAACGGCCCGCGGAAAACCTCGAAGTCCACAACCGCAGCCAAGCGCTCCAGCGGATCGCCCGCTGCGCTCAACGCCTCGTACCGGTCAGATAGGTCAAAGAAACCGGGCTGTCCTGCCATCATCGCCTCCGCCGTAACGTGAGCGAAGTGAATCAAATCCACCCATCAAAGGCCAGAGTTTTTCGAGGCGTCCAGTTGGT